>JAGVKB010000006.1 GCA_020050835.1 Candidatus Obscuribacterales bacterium
AGCTTTGTCCACTTGCTGTCGCTCTTTGTCCGGCGGCTTGAACAGGTACGGATGTAGCTCCTTTAGTTGATGCTCGATCTCTTTTGCCCATTCTGGATAGGTCTGGCGCAGCCCGTCGATGATGTATTTGCGGTCCAAGTCAGAGTCTTCGAGATAGGCAATGAGCCCGTCAGACATGTTTTCGCGCCCGCGGGCGAAGTATCCCTCATCGATCAAACGCTCTTTGATCTCGTCGAGCTTGGCTTGCTTTGGGTCAATTTCCTTGTCCGGAGGTTCGGTTTTTAGACCTGGAAACAGTTCGGGATTTGTTTTGCGAAGCTCATCCAAGATCTCTTGGTTGCTACGCGGGGACTCGTATGCAAAGAGTTGGGGTGTCTTCTCTTTCAGGTCAGCTTCGATTCCGGAGCGCCATTCAGGGAAAGTATTTCTCAAGATCTTATGAAGCTCGGTGCGGTCCAGCTCAGGGTTATCGACATACGATTGCAGACCATCGGGCATGGTTTCCTTAGCTTTATCGAAGTAAGCCTTGTCGATCTCCTGGTTCTTTAGTGCATTCATGGCTTGCGGAAACAGCTCTGCCTTTTCATTCAGAAGAGCTTGCAGCATCTCGGTTTGTGTCGGCTGCGAATGCTCGTACTTGAACAATTCTGGCTGTTCTTCGCGGACTTGCTTGGTTGCCTCCTCTAGCAAGTCAGGCCGGTTAGCTCTCATAAGGTTGGTAATGATGCCGTGGGCGTTCGGATCGTGCTCAAACTTTTCGGCCGCTTCGGGGTATTCCTGCCGAAAGCGCTTGTAAAGAGCGGTATCAACCTCCAGGCGCTGCAGTTGAGCGGTCGCCTGCGGAAACAAATCCGGGTCGGATTTGACCAGGTCAATCATGATTTCCGTGTGCGATGGCGTCCTTTCGCCAGCCTTGTAGATATCTGGAAACTTTTCTGCCAGCTTTTCCTGCATTTGTTGCAGCATGTCCGGAAAGTCTTTTTGGGCCTCTGCCAGCATCTGATGCTGCTTGTTTCTGTCCGGCTCGTCGTTGATTTTGTTGAAAAGCTCCGGGTTGTTGTGAGCCAGATACGCCATCGCCGCAAGGTTTTTTTGATTGTCTTGAATCTGTCTTGAAAGCTCGGGGAATAGCTCCGGGTTGGTTTTCGCCAGATTGTGCATGATTTCGCGATCTGTCTGTGCCGGCTTTTGATAGTCGGCGAACAGCTCTGGCTGGCGCTCCTTCAGGTCATGGACGATAACGTCATACCACTCAGGGAACGTCTGCTTGAGATGAGAAACAAGCTGGCTCCTGTCCAGGTTGGTGTCAGACAGGTATCGCTGATACTCCAGTGGGTCAACTTCCTTTAGCTTTTGGAAGTAGCTGTTGTTGATGAGAGTACCCTGTAATTCTCTCTTGAAGCCAGCGTATAGCTCGGGATGCTGGACCATCATCGCTTCCTGCAGCTCGGCCTCGAGCTGTTTGAAGTCCTGCGCTGCGCCATTCATAATCTCTCTCTGCAACTGCTGGCAGAAGTAGATGTCATCGAAATTGGTCGGTGTGAGCAGCTCTTCTCGCACTAGCTTGTCGACTTCCGGGCGGTAAACGCCCAGGTCCTTCATCTCTCTGAAGTCGCGGCGTGACTCAATGAGCATGTTGGCTTCGTCTCGGGTCAAGCCGAACTCTTGCTCGATTTGCTTCTCGCGCTCATAAACAAGGTCTTGTAACTCGTACTGGTACTCGTTGGCCAGCTCGCGCAGTATCTCCAGGTGCTCCTTTTCCAGACGGAACGAGTACCAGTTCACGTCTCTTCCCGGCATGACGATATGGACGTGATGGTGCTCGGTATTCTTGTGTTCGACGAAGGACCAGTCGGTCACGATGCCGGTTTTCTCCTCGAACCTGCGCATGATCTCCCGTGTGTACTCAACATGGTTGAGTTCATTTTGCTTCGGGCTCAGGATTATCTTGAACATCGCGGCATCATCGCCGCGGTTTCTCATGACCGTGTCGATGACTTCGTCTCGGGTGCGCGTGCCGTCTCGACTATAAAATTGACGTTCGGGCTCGTTTACGTCGCGCTCCCTCTTCTCTATATAGTCGATGTGTTGGATGATATGTCGGGTCGCGTCCCAGTTATTGCGGACGAACTTGACCTTGACGATGTTGTTTATGTGCTGTCCGGACAGGCGATGGCCTGCATGAAATCGACGGGCGCCTCCCTTAACTCCGTGCAGTTTGAGCCCACGGCCCTGTGCCTGGACCTGCATTTTTGGTTTACCGCCGCCGCCCCCGCCACCGTTTTTGCGGTCCCATTCGTAGAGCGCAGCGAAAATTGAAGCTGTTTCACCTGGGCTCATTCACTCTTTTCACTCGCTTGTTCGCCTGCGGCACCGTCCTGTTCAGCAAAGTCCAGGTCTTTCGGAAGCTTGCCGGTAGCTTTGGATTCTAGAAATTGGGAGGCAAAATGGGCGCTCTTCTCATAGAGCATCTGGAAACCCTTGGCACTCAACTTCTGTTTTGGCAGCCCGTGAGTGTAGGGCAGGACTGCAAAATATAGGACCTGTCCATTCAGCCGGATGGATTTGACCAGCAGAGCCCGCAGGGCCGTCTCCATGGTTTTCATTCGTTTTTCGAGCTGAATTTGCCGCTGGTCTAGCTGGTCCGTCTTGTAGTTCGAGGCGAATGCTTCCACCGCTCGGCGTATTACCTCGGACCGAGTTAGCCCCTCGGCCTTGGCAATAACATCGATGTCATCAAGTTGGGTCTGAGATAATGCCGTCGGAATTGGCTTGTATTTCCGCTTGGCTTTCTCCTTGGCTTGTGTTTTTTTTGTCGGCATTGGTATATCTGCTGGTATAAGGAGCTGATACTCTTGTAGAAGAGTTAAAGCTATACTATTATATACTTCTAAGCTTTGGTATAAGCGTATATCAAGTGAATATGCTTTTGATATAGGGGCTAAAGCGTTGCCAGGACTGACTTCCCGGCATTCCCTCTACGGCCCTTTATCCTGCCTCCGTTCACGGGCACCCTTTTTCGCCCCTTTCAGGGGCTCACGGGTACCCTCAACGTCGGGCTCCGCTGCCTTCGGCTCGCTCCGGCCATGCCCGCCCGCCACCCTCTTGTTGCGCG
>JAGVKB010000124.1 GCA_020050835.1 Candidatus Obscuribacterales bacterium
AACAATCCGCTTGCTGCCAGAAAGAAAAAGGATGGTATCACTCTCGGCGATCTCTTCAAAGAGTATCTTCATGGGTACGCCATCGATCATTGCAAGACATGGAAAGTGATCGAAGAATGCTTTTACCGAACGCACCGCCCGCGAAGTTGCACATAAGAAGATGTTCGAAAAGCCAGAGAAAAAGGAAACCAATGTCATCGAACTCGATTCAGCACGAGAAATCAGCAAAACCGTCGAATTCTAGGGCGTTTTGCATAAAATGTTGCAGAATGGTATAAATTTGGTATAATAATGGTATAAACCGCGGAACTTATGCCATGAATGAACGCCTAAATGTCGCCATATTGGACCCAGACGCTTGCCTTTCACAACTGGACAAGGCAACAGGACCAGTTGAGCTAACTTTGGTCCCCTCTGCCTCAGCAGCGGATTTACTTAGATCAGTTGCTACTGATGAGCCCGACATCATACTTCTTGACTTCGAAATGCCTGGAATCTCGGGGTTAGAACTGACTAAACGGCTGCGTGCAGCAAATCCTAGTGTTCCAATTCTCCTGCTCTCAGCTAACCCTGATTGGTCAATTTTAGAAGGTGATCCATTCATAGAAATCGTTAGAAGCCCGATTGATCCTCGGGAAGTCATTCAACGAATATCGAGATTATTACACGGTCTTTCGCTAGATGAAACGTCGCGAAGTTTTCGCTTACCGAACATGGTCGTCGACGAATTGCGCGCCGAGAGCGGCCGCATCGACGCGAAGAAAGTTGCAGAAATGTTCGACATGTCAATTCCTGCTCTAGCAAAAATAATTGTGGTTGGTGAACCAGCGCTGTACAAGACGCCTGACGCTCGTTCAGTGCAAACCAAATTGATTGATTTTGAGCGCATCGCATGGGGATTGCTTAAACTAACAGGTTCTATTCGTGGCATGCGCATTTGGTTGAATGCACCGAATGTTGAACTGGACAATGAGCTGCCAATCGATTACATCAAGGACGGACATGTGGAGGATGTTGCAGCAATGGTTGAAGACGCACTATTAGGGCATCCGAGCTAATGCGACCAGAAGCCGATCTGCCCGCAATTATCAACGCATTGCCCCTGGGAAACTACAGCGCGCCCTGTTATCGAATAGTTGATTTCGCGACTTTGACAGGATCAATACTTCTGTCGATGAACTCACCGGTCCTTGGCGAAAACAAATGATCAAAAAGATCTTCTGCCCAACGCATGTACTTGCAAATGCAGTCTACGCCCATGGCAACATTCAAGCCATGCGATATCCTTCAGCACAAGGACACGATTATTCAAACCTGATCATCTGGGAAGAACGTGTCCAGCTGCCATCTTTTGTGCAGGTGCGAGACACAACCGGAACACTGTCAGCTCGAATCCCGCCCAAGCGTGCTTATCGTAAACGAACTACTTGAGCCCCACGCCGATAGTGTGGATATTTCCTTTACTTTGAATGCAGCAAAACTTGCTACTACAGATCACTCAATCGGCCGCAAGACTGATATGAATCAGTCCTGAGCACCTCACAGTCCTTCGTCAGCTCTGGAATGATTACAGTATACAATTGCCTCCGTCAATGAAGGCGCCAGAGCATAATCGGGACTTTCCACCGAAATCTTCGGAGAGACCGTTGACATTCCATCGATATTTCGATAATACTGGAACTATGAAAAACAAAGACGCGGTCAGGGCACTTTCGGCTCTGGCGCAAGAATCACGTTTGGAAGTATTCAGACTGCTGGTCCGTAAGGGTCCAAGCGGATTAGCAGCAGGTGAGCTGAGCGAAAAGCTCGGACTTCCACCGGCGACGATGTCCTTCCATCTAAAGGAACTCTCAAATGCCGGATTGATTACGTCCAAACGCGAGAGCCGGTCAATTATATATTCAGCGGATTTTGCGCATATGCAAGAGCTGATCAATTTCTTGCTTGAAAATTGCTGTGCGGACAATGGAGGCAAATGCTAATGAAAAGATTTCATGTACACGTTGCAGTAGCTGACTTGGAGCAATCTATTCAGTTCTATACAACGTTCTTCAACACACAACCCTCTGTGAAAAAAGAGGACTACGCGAAATGGATGCTCGATGATCCCCGCATCAACTTTGCAATTTCGAAACGCGGCACTCAACCCGGTCTCGATCACCTGGGCATTCAAGTCGAAGACGCGGAATCTCTCAAGGAAATATCTGTTCGTTTAAAGGAAGCAAAACAACAGATCCTAGAACAAGAGAAAACTACCTGCTGCTATGCACAAGGTGACAAAGCTTGGGTGCATGATCCGCAAGGCATTGCCTGGGAATCGTTCCATACAATCGGCGAAGCGACCACTTATGGTGAAGAGGTGCAATTGCAGCGCGAGAGCAAAGCAGCTTGCTGCGCACCAGAGCTAGTGCCAGTACAAATCGAAAAGAAGGAGTGCTGCAAGTGAAGGTCTTGTTTATCTGTATAGAGAATAGTTGTCGCAGCCAGATAGCCGAAGGTTTTGGCCGCCAGCTAGGTCTTGAGGCCGACAGCGCCGGTGTTAAGGCCGGCAGTGGCGTCAATCCAGACGCGGTGAAGGTCATGGAAGAAGCAGGTATCGACATATCTAAGCAATTCTCCAAAGCCATCGACAACGAGAAACTCGCCGACTATGACGCGGTTATTTCTATGTGCTCAGTCACAACCGCTGATTTCTGCCCATCCACATTCATAGGCACCCAGGCGAATTGGAATATCGACGACCCAATGGGACAACCCATCGAAGAGTTTCGGCGTGTGCGTGATCAGATCAAAGCCAAGGTAGAAGAACTCGCCAAGGCCAATGTCGCCATGGATAGTAAATGAGCACTCAGGTAGCAGAAGTGGCAGACAGCGGAGCAACCCAGGCATCTTTAGGGTTCTTCGAGCGTTGGCTAACAGTGTGGGTTTTTCTCTGCATTGGCGTAGGAATTGCGCTCGGTCAGCTCTTGCCGGGTCCGGTCAAATTCATCGGTTCGCTTGAAATTGCCAGAGTAAATATTCCAGTTGGAATCTTGATTTGGCTTATGATTGTGCCGATGCTTTTGAAGATTGACTTCGGAGCGCTGGGACAAGTAAAGCAACACTGGAAAGGCATCGCAGTGACACTGCTCATAAACTGGGCGGTCAAGCCGTTCTCCATGGCTCTTCTGGCTTACATCTTCATTCGCGTTGTTTTCGCTCCGTATCTGCCGCACGATCAGCTCGATAGTTATGTAGCGGGATTGATTCTGCTTGCGGCTGCTCCGTGCACGGCAATGGTGTTCGTCTGGAGCCAGTTGACCAAAGGCGATCCCTATTTCACGCTATCGCAAGTTGCCGTTAACGACCTGATCATGATCTTTGCCTTTGCGCCTATCGTCGGGCTCTTGTTGGGTTTATCCTCTATTACTGTCCCGTGGGATACGCTACTAATGTCGGTTGGTCTGTACATTGTGATACCGGTATTGATTGCACAGGCGTGGAGAAGTGTATTGCTAAAGCAGGGTCAGAGCGCATTTGATAAAACGCTCGCGTTTCTCCATCCCGTTTCACTTTCGGCTTTGCTCACTACACTTGTGTTGCTGTTTGCGTTTCAAGGCGAAGCAATTCTCAAACAGCCCCTCGTGATCGCTATGCTGGCGGTGCCAATTCTAATTCAGGTGTTTTTCAATTCGTCGCTTGCATACTTACTTAATAAGAAGTTGGGTGTTGCTCATTGCGTCGCTGGTCCCTCAGCGCTCATCGGTGCCAGTAACTTTTTTGAGCTTGCAGTGGCTACCGCAATTAGTTTGTTTGGATTCAATTCAGGCGCAGCTCTTGCCACCGTAGTTGGTGTCCTGATCGAAGTCCCTGTGATGCTTGTTGTCGTCAAAATCGTCAACAATAGTAAGGTTTGGTACGAAAGAGGTATTCAGAAGAAGTCAATTTAATAGTTAATTGGATGGAACCAGTAACGGACTGATGAGTCCTTTAGTTAGAACTTAGGGAGGCTAAGCATGAAACTTCAGATTTTCGATCCACCGATGTGCTGCTCGACAGGCATTTGTGGACCAGGCGTAGATCCGGCTCTTGTAGCGTTCACAGCTGATCTCGATTGGTTAAAACGGCAGGGCGTTGAGATAGAACGATATAATCTTTCCCAGCAGACGCAAGCTTTCATAAGCAACACAACTGTTAGCGATGCGCTCAAAAAAGGCGGCAACGATTGTCTTCCCATCGTACTTCTCGACGGGAAAATCATTCTGCAAGGTGCTTATCCGACACGGGAAAAGCTTGCGGAAGTAACGGGAATTAAGGTTACTGAGACTGCGCCCAAGAGTTCGCTCAAGTTTACGGTTGAACAGCCAGCCTCTGTCGGCTCTGGTTGCTGCGCTCCGGCTGCGAAAGACGAAGCATGTTGTGAGGAATCCGATGAGAAGTCAGACAAGAAATCCACTTGTTGTTAATCTCGTGTTCTACACTCATATATCTGTAATGGATGCCACTACGGCGTTTCAATATTGCGAATTAAAAGGAGCATCCAATGAATCTCGTTGATCAAGCTACAAAGTACATGTTTTTTACCGGCAAGGGCGGTGTCGGGAAAACCTCGGTATCATGCGCGATAGCGATAGCACTTGCTGACACTGGCAAACGAGTACTGCTAGTCAGCACCGATCCTGCCTCAAATCTGGATGAAGTGCTTCATGTCGCACTAAGTTCTACTCCCACGTCGGTGCCAGGTGTTGTCGGTCTCGACGCTCTTAATATAGATCCTGAAGCCGCTGCACGGGAGTACCGGGAGAGACTGATTACGCCATATCGCGGTCTCTTGCCTGAGGCAAGTTTGAAGAGCATGGAAGAACAACTATCTGGCTCGTGCACTACAGAAATTGCGGCTTTCGATGAATTTGCTCGTCTGCTCGGCGACGCCGATAAGACTGCCAATTATGACCACGTCATTTTCGATACTGCCCCGACCGGCCACACGATGCGCCTTCTGTCTTTGCCAAAGTCATGGACTACATTTATCGAAGGCAATACGACGGGCACTTCTTGCCTCGGTCCACTTGCCGGTCTCCAGCAGCAGCAGGACACCTACGCTTCATCCGTTCGAACGCTGATGGATGGTGCCCGAACAACTCTTGTGCTCGTCTCTCGTCCAGAGCAAACAGCACTAAGAGAAGCCGCAAATACGAGCGCGGAGTTACGGGAGATCGGCGTTGCCAATCAATGCCTCGTGTTGAACGGAGTGTTGAATGGTGCTACTACCGGCGATGCCATCGGATCTGCCTTTGCAACTCGAGGACAGTCCGCTGTGCAATCCATGCCGAAAGAATTGACAAAGCTTCCGACCCAGGAAATACTTCTCAGTGCACGAGCGCTAATTGGTGTTGAAGCATTGCGCAACATGTTCAAGTCAGAGCTTTCAGTGACTGCTCACGATCAACACTCAACAACTGATGAACTTCCACCGCCTCTTTTGAATATTGTTGACGAGTTGGAGAAGTCCGGTAAAGGCGTGATTATGACCATGGGCAAAGGTGGCGTCGGCAAGACCAGCATAGCTGCAGCAATAGCCGTAGAACTCGCTCGTCGCGGTCATCCAGTTCATTTGAGTACCACAGATCCAGCCGCGCACATCTCCTGGGTTGTTGATAATCCGCTTCCCCTCCTGACGATTAGTCGCATCGATCCTTCCGAAGAGACCAAGGCATATCAAGACGAAGTTATGCAAACTGCAGGCAGCAACCTTGATGAAGAGGGGCGCGCACTGCTTGACGAAGATCTCCGTTCCCCTTGCACAGAGGAAGTCGCAGTCTTTAGAAGTTTTGCAAATGTGATGGCAAAAGGACAAGCCGGTTTTGTGGTACTGGATACGGCACCGACCGGACACACAATCCTCTTGCTGGATGCTGCTCAGGCATACCACAAAGAGGTCCTGCGCCAATCCAGCAATATGCCTGATGCGGTCATCAACTTATTGCCGCGACTGAGAGACCCCGAATTTACTCGCATACTGATTGTAACTTTGCCCGAAGCCACTCCAGTTCATGAGGCGAAGCGCCTCCAGGAGGACCTCGCCAGAGCAGATATTCACCCATTTGCTTGGATTATCAATCAATCGCTCTCTCCGGTACAGACAAGAAATGCGGTTTTGGTCGCACGCCAGCAAAACGAAAAACTATATATGGACGAAGTGAAGCAACTTGCCAATCGCGTTGCCATCGTTCCGTGGTTACTTGAAGCACCAACACATTCGTCCGGCTTGGACAAATTGCTTGGAGGCAAAACTCAATTGAAAAGCATGGTGCGATAGAACCCTCTAACAAATGCAATGGTACTGGAGGTAAATCATCCACTTGGATGATTTATCAATCAGCCCGCGTGCTCAGGTTTTTCGCCGATGGAGCTGCAATGATACAAAGGTCAAGAAACTTGGCGCAGATCTGGTGAGGTCTTGGAACATGCCTAAGAAAATCAAGCTACTTTTGTGCAATTGCAAAGGGCTCTGCCCTTCCTTCAAGGACGTGAACATGAACACGTTGCCTTTTGAATGTGAATCAGATCTGTCAATTGATTATGTCGCCATGAATCCCCAGCTTTGCGGAGCGGGTGGAAACAAGGTATTACGCGATGCCATGAAAACAGCAGATCCCGATACCTACATCGTCTCTGGCGCATGTGCCCCAGACGCGCAAAAGAAGCTGTTTAAAAGAGTCTTGCGGGAGTCTGGCTTCGATCCTAAGAAGTTCATCGCAGTCGACATCAGGGAAACAGACAATGCTGGCGTTCTGAAGCGGCTGTCGGAAACAATCGATTTCGTAGAAGAGAAGGGCGTTTGCCCATGTCAGTTTGCAGCTGGTGAATGCCCGGAAGAAATAGCTCCGATAGAACACGCCTAATTGAAATCGACTAGCGAATGCCGTTTGCGCTATTTTGTCTCGACTTTCAAATCGAGAGAAATTTTGCTGTTTCCAGGAACGCAGCTATGCTTGCAGGCAAGCCATTTTGCTGCCGCTTTGATGCTCACCGACTCCCCGGATTTCAAACCTTTAGAAGGTGTGACCATCGTTGAAAGGCGCACCTTTTTTGAATAGCCATATGTAACGATGCCAGCTTCCTTGTAAGTTTCCGCCGGCGGCCAGCTTAGCGCCTGTGCCGTGAAGCCTTTAGGCAACATCAAATCTACTTGCGTCGGCATCCCGCTTTGTCCAGGGTCTTTGTAATAGATGTGCCAGCCGGGCTCCATATCGTAGGAGACAAAAAGCTTGAAGGGTTTACCAGGCACGATCAGCTGTGTCTCACTGCTGAGGGAAGCTTTGATGGGTGACACCAGCAACTTATTACTCTGATTCTGAGCGAGACACGATTCTGTTGAGAACCCAATCATTGCACCCCAGAAAGTCAGTCCGGCGAGAATTACGACACGGACCGTGTTTTTCAAATACTTTGCTTTTTGCATTTACTGAACCTCATCATCGCATTCAAGATCTGGTCTAAACTATCATGGTTGCTGGTTCTGACTCGTCAGTTTGTCTTGCTGGACAGTCGCCGTAATGTCTTCAATCTGCGTATTTCCTTGGGCGAAAGTGCCTGATCATTTACCACTTCGGTGATAAATGCCGGTCGTGATTGATCGGCGGACTCAGTCTTCATCCAGTCGATAAGTTTCTCAACGAGCGGTGGCGAGAATTTTCCCTCTTCAAGAACAAGATGCTCACCCTTCCCATCAATGAGAAACGTCTTGTTGTCAGAAGGGATGTCTCTGACGAGTTTGGCAACGGCTTTAGGTGATACCAGATGGTCATCGAGTCCTTGAACCACCAAGACTGGCTTTGCCAGTTGTTTGGCGTAGGACTCTGTCTTCGAGATGAAGCGCAAGAGAGAAGTTGCTTCTTTAAAAGATAGTTTCAACTTATGCGATGGATCTGTCAGCCAGTGCTCTGTTAGCTCAGGGTCAGTCGTTGCTTGATGCATCATAGCTCGCCCAGCAGGACCGGGATGACTTCCGGGAAACAAGAACAATTCAAAGACGCCTTTTATAGCAGTTTGCCGCATCTTGAGTAACTTCCATGCAGGAGCAGAGCAGACGACACCATCGACGAGCGCTGGATTCTCAGCGGCAATTCTTATGGCTAGTGCGCCACCCATTGATTCACCAATGAGGAAGACCTTGTAGTCAGGCTGTTCTTTACGAATGTTGGTAAGCAGTTTGCTCACGTCGCCGACCGTCTCTACGCAATTCAACTTCGCGCGATCGGGTTTGTCTCTGTCTGGACCAAAGCCGCGCACGTTCACACCGTATCCATCGATGCCTGCGGCAGAAAATTCCTTAGCTAATGGTTTGTAGGCCCTCGCGCACAGCCCCAGTCCGTGGATGCACACGACAATTATTTTGGCCGGTGCCTGACTCTTCCACTCCAGCATGTGCGTTTCGCCGACAATAACGCATGAGGGATCTTCCGTACAACGCGCACCAACAGGTGATGAGATTGGAGCACCATTCGTCGGGCACTCTTCGGACCACGCAGCGCTGCTGAAGTTCAATGCAATCAGTAAGCACAACAGTGTCAAACAGATTGATCTAATCGCTTTTGCCTGGTTCGCCATGCTTAATAGGTTCTTGCTTCTCTTGCTGAATAGTTGTTGTCTTCTGCTGCTCGACCGAGCAGCTCCGCGACATTCAAGTAGGTATGCCGAGTTTCGGTAGTATCCACAGCTGCATCGCGAAGTAGAACACTATAAATCCAACGAACCAAATCGTACTGTCCATGGGGCTTTGCCCTCCTTTTCCCTTTGATACTATTATAGAGTCGTTCATTCCAACACTCGCTTTTTGCCAACCTTCTATTTAGCTAGCACCGCTGGTGGTGCGCTCTGATGATCCAGTTCTTCCTTCTTGCCAAGCTGCATCGAGTTCCATGTTAGGTATCCACCAGACAAGTTCTTGACACTGAATCCGTTCTGCTTGAGGAATCGGGATGCGTTGTAGGAACGCTGACCACTTTGACAATATGTGACTATTTCCTTTCCAACTGGTACCTCTGACAGTCGTTTTCTCAGCTCTGGAAGCGGAATATGAAGACTGCCATCAATGAAGCCCTTAGCACGCTCGCCGCGAGAGCGAACATCGATTATTACGGCTCCGCCTTTAGCCAAAGCAAGGACCTGATGCCATTGCACTTGCTCGGTCAAACCATCTAGTACGTTCGTGCCGGCCATTCCCGCCAAATTGATTGGATCTTTTGCTGAGCCAAAAGGCGGTGCATATGCTAGTTCCAGTTCGGACAGATCGCGTATGGTCATGCGTGCCTTGATTGCAGTCGCGAGTACGTCTATTCGCTTATCGACGCCTTCTTTACCGATTACCTGTGCGCCCAGCAACGTCCCTGTTTCCTTATGGAAGAGCACCTTCATGTCAAGACGCTCTGCGCCTGGATAATAGCTTGCGTGATGGCTAGGATGAACGAAGATCGCTTCGTAAGGAATGGAGCTTGATTTCAATTGCACTTCGTTGAGACCTACCGATACCACAGTCAGATCGAACACCCGAAGGATGGCTGTGCCTATGGTGCCGTCGTAGCTTTGTTTTGCGCCGAAGATGTTGTTCGCCGCAATGCGTCCCTGTCGATTGGCCGGACCGCCCAATGCAATGAGTGTCCACTCTCCGTTTACTGGATTACGCACCTCAATTGCATCGCCTACAGCCCATATGTTAGGTGAACTGGTTTGCAGATGTTCATCTACCCGAATACCGCCCCGCTCTCCGATGGTTAGTCCGGTTGTGCGCGCTAACGTTACTTCTGGTCTGATTCCTAGTCCCAGGATTACAAGATCCGCTGGCATTGGCTCATGTTCACGGGCTAGAACCCAGCAGGATTTTGGAGCATCTTCGGCAGCTCCCGCAATTTCGCCCGGTGCACGGAAGCCTTCAATCGAACTACCAAGCACGAGCTTAATGTCATGCTTGCTCAATTCCTTATGCACAAGTTCTGCCATTTCAATATCAAGCGGTGCCAGCACCTGATCTTTGCCGTCAATGAGTGTGACATCAAGTCCTCTGTGAACTAGCTGTTCCGCCATCTCCAGACCAATGAAGCCACCACCTGCCACTACTGCTGTGCGCGGCCTCTGAATTTCGAACCACGATTGAATTGATTCGACATCTTCAATACTGCGCAGTGTAAACAGGCCTGGCAGGTCGATGCCAGGTACTCTTGGTCTGATGGGAGCTGCTCCCACAGACAGAATCAGATCGTCATAACTCTCCTGATAGATCCTTTCAGTGGTTGTCTCTCTGACCGATACCATCTTCGCTTTCGCGTCGATCTCAATGACTTCATGATGAACGCGAACATCGAGATTCAGCTTGTTCTTCAAGGCGTCAGGAGTTACCACTATCAATTGTTCTTGCGATTGAATCTCTCCGCCTAGAAAATATGGTAATCCGCAATTGGCATAGGAGACGTATCCGCTTCGTTCAAGGACGATAATTTCTGAATCCTCAGAGAGGCGTCTAGCTCTGGCAGCCGCACTCATTCCACCTGCGACACCACCGACGATGACAATTTTCCTTGCTGGAACGTCGGAACCATTCTCTTTCATGATCGGTCTCCTCTCAAAACTATTGTTGTTGTTGTGCTCGACGGGTCAAACTCAGCGTAGTTCCGTCTATTTGCAGCAACTCCCTTTCGATTTTGCATTGCCGGTGCTTTCGGCTGTGTTCGTGACTGGTAGTTGATTCCAGGGTGCTTTCATTAACAGAAGACCCAGAGCGCAAGCTCCAGACAGACCTGCAAAGGTTAGCCCCGCTCCGAAAAATCCAGGAATGACGAGAAACCATGGACTAATGAAGACGCCGAGGAGAACGCCCGTCAAAACGCCAATGCCAACAATGAGCTGAATCTGGCGTTCTATTGGAAGCATCTTCTTGCCTTCCTTGACTGGCAGCCCGGCTTTGCGCCACGCAACTAGCCCTCCCTCCAGGACCTTGGGCTGAAAACCTTTGCCTAAAAGGGCATAGGCGCCTCGCTCTGCTCTTTTGCCAGATCTACATATGACGACGAGCTGTCCTTGCCGGGGCACTTCTTCACAGCGCGCTTCAAGCTCGTTGAGAGGCACATTTACGGAATTAGCTATGTGTTCCGTCTCAAATTCGATTGGGCTGCGAACGTCGAGAAGCACGGACTCTCCAGCATTTGCTGCCAGGTCGACAGGTGCTATTTGCTGGCAAACACTGGAATTAGACAGTTCTGGCACAGACAAGCCCTCACTTGGAATTAAATTCACTATATCACCGTTTGGTTATATGGCGACTCAACCGCAAGATTGATTGAAGAAACAATCTTACGGTTGTAGGCTGGAATTAGTGGATACCAGGCTTTCCAACATGAAAGACAAAAACGAATTACTGTCACGACCGGCTCTCGAAATCGTTGCTGCCCGTTTCCGGGCTCTATCCGACGCTTCCAGATTGCAAATACTGCAATACCTCTTTAAGGAATAGCATTCGGTACAGGAATTGTGTGAGTTGAGCGGCATGAGCCAGGCGAACGTCAGTAAGCACTTGTCCGTGCTGGCGGAACAGGGGATTGTTCAAAAACGACGGCAGGGACTCTTAAACTCGTCGAGTTTTTTTGAGTTGGTTTTGTCTATCAAGGTTGTGGGCCAGCTTGCATTTTCATCAATGACAAATGCCGCAAGTGGAATATTCTTCTCGATTGCATACTCGTATTCGAGCTGCGTGTAACTAACTACTTTCTCTGGATGAATCGAGCCGTAATTGTGCGCAATGATTACAAGGAAATAGTCGCACTCGTCCAACTTACGCGTTATCAAATTCCATTGATCTGTGTTTCCAGCGTTGAACATCTCCATTGCGACCGGAATATGATTTAAGCGGTAGATCGCTTCGATAACGGCATTTCGTTCCTTTTGTAAATCTCGTTGCGTGGAACTAACGAACACTTGATACTTCTTCCGTGTGCTTTGCCGCAACATTCTTCCCTCCGGTGCTTGGTCAAACAGACTTTGCTTATTATCTTTACCTCCTTCGGTGTTTGGGATTGCCGTCCACGGATAAGCTAAACCGCACTTATGACAATGTGCAGGTCGATTGTAGTCGAAACCGCCAATGACTCCGGGCGCGACATACGCCCCAGTGATTGAGGCATTGCATTTTTTGCACGAGCTTATTGTTTGTGCACCACATTCGGGGCAATAGTCTTTATTGGCTTCAGGAAATTCACGCATGGAATCATTGATTACATGCCCTTTCTCACAGATTAATGCGACGTCATAGCCCATGCCTTCGTTATACCTTTTGACCAACCCCGGCCAAGACTGTCAATCGAGCAGTCGACTGTTATTTAAGCCTTTATCTGAAAACGGAAAGTGCATGAGCGAAACATGTGGATGGCATGTGGACGGCCCATGTGGCAGGTCTGTAAAAGAGCCTGCCCGGGAAGACTCGAACCTCCGGACTCATGGTTCGTAGATCTGAGACCGACTTAGCGTCCCCAATACTTCAAGAGTAGCGCCTCTGGCTCAACCATGGACTGGACGCACAAGGAAAGAGTGAGACAATCACTTAAATCGCAGAGAACATTGCCAAAGAACCTCAGTATGGACTGGTTTGTCCAGTCGGTTCAAAAAGTCCACGGGCAGCGTCCAGCCGACGTGGCTGGTCCCATATTTGATGGCGGAGCTCCCAGTTCTTGCTTTGATAGACTCTAAGCCAGTCAGCTAATCATGCAGCTTTGTGCATGCAGATTAAGGATCGGCAATCGACGTAAATGGGACAAATCTGCGGTCACACACAGAGTACCTTGCTACCCCAGAAATCGCGATATGAATCGTTTGAAAGTCTCTGCCGAAGGTCGGAGTCGAACCGACACGGGTGTTGAGCCCGGCTGATTTTGAGTCAGCTGCGTCTGCCATTTCGCCACTTCGGCTTACTAGGTAACAGACATTCTACACTATGATTAGGGAACCCCAGTACAGGCTTGAAGTTTTTGATGCGATTGATCGTTACAGGTTTTGAAAGGTTCGCCGACTTTACTTACAACCCAAGCCAGTTGGCAGTTGAGATGCTTCCGGACGAGATATCACTGGCCAACGGAGACGACTTAGTAAGGGTAAACAAGCTGGTTTTCAAGGGAAACAGCCAAGATCCCTGGAAAGAATTGTCTTCAGTTTTGAAGCAAACTGAGGGCTCTCCAACAGTTGTAATCCTTACCGGGCTTGCTGGAACTCGAGACCGGATCTGCCTCGAGCGTTTTGCTCTCAACATTAGAGACTTTCGAATTCCTGACAATTCGGGCAATCAGCCGCAGGACGAGCAGATCGCCGCCGGGGGGCCGGAAGGGCTGCGAACGCGCCTGCCATTGCCCCGGATTTCACAACATCTGAATAACTGCGGCTACCACTGCGCTGTCTCCAACCACGCCGGCACCTTCCTTTGTAATGAAATTTACTACCAAAGCCTTCTGAGCGGTGAGCTCAGGGGTCACCCGCATGTCTCTTTATTCGTGCACCTGCCGCTGCCGGAATACTATGGAGCAGGCGAAGAGGGCGGGAGCGGCAAAGCAAGCGAGTTGACACAAGAACAGACGGAAGCAGTTATCGCCCTCTATTCCGCAGCACTGGCAGAGATTGGTGACTTTGCCTGCACTTGGCTCAGCGACGAGCTAAAAACACGCACGGCGCTGCTCGAAGGTTTGTAGTCGGGGCAAGATTAAATGACATTTCTAATCGTCGTTGGCATTGCCGCCTACTTCGCTGCCGCAATCGCTTCAGTAGCAGGTTTTGGCATCGGCGCAGTTCTCACACCGATTCTGGCACTAGCACTGGGCATGAAGACCGCCGTTGCTGTCACGGCGATCCCGCATGCACTTGCTTCTAGCTACCGATTATGGATTTTAAGAGCACAAGTCGACCGCAGATTATTGCTCAACTTCGGACTAAGCAGTATAGCGGGCAGTCTTTGCGGTGCCGGAATTCATGCAGCTGCTTCAAACAATGCTCTTTCAATCTTGCTGGGAGTTCTCTTGATCTTAGCCGGAGCGGGCGGCTTGACTGGCTTCACAGAGTCGTTCCGCCTGGGACGCAAAGCTTCATGGATAGCCGGATTTACATCCGGTGCGCTGGGTGGACTGGTTGGGAATCAAGGAGGAATCAGATCTGCTGCCATGCTGGCCTTTGAGGTTCCCAAAGAATCATTCGTTGCCACGGCAACCGCAATCGGTCTGTTAGTTGACGCTGCAAGATTGCCGATTTACATCTTTGTTTCGAGAGTCGATTACAGCCAAGCTTGGAGCGTCATCACCGTGTGCTGCCTAGCAGTTATAGTCGGAACACTTACCGGCGCAACTGTCCTTCGACGAATCCCTGAGCATTTGTTCCGCAAGGTAGTTTCGGCGATCATACTTATGTCCGGAGTCTTGATGCTCATCAAGGGCAACTCCTAGACCCAATACCGTTTCCTCTGCAGCTGGTCGTTGTCCGGGAGCGCCGCCAGCCTGTCAGCTTCGGGTAGAGCAAGTCCCGCACAGGAGCCGGCTGGCAGCCGGCGCTCCCGGGAAGCCCAGCCTGAGCTGTGTTGGGTACAACTCGTTGCCGCGCAAGCAACCGGCATTGCTCCTTGACCAGCCTGATGTCACGCCTTTTCAAGAGACGTCGCTTCATCTAAAAAATCTCTCGCCTGAACCTTGCATGCACAGAGCCTCTCAGCGAAATAAGACTGCTAAGATCGTAGCTCTGCTGATGGTTTTACAAAAGAGGGGCGCATGAAACGCTACATACTTAGCCTGGACCAGGGTACTACGAGCAGCCGGGCTATCCTTTTTGATAAGGACGGCAAGACCCTCGGCGTTGGACAACGCGAATTTACTCAACATTTTCCACAACCAGGTTGGGTGGAGCACGATGCGATGGAGATTCTGTCCGTGCAGCTAGGTTGTATTGCCGACTGCCTCAAGCAAGCCGGCGCATCTCCGGATGAAGTAGCTTGCGTGGGCATCACCAATCAACGCGAAACCACGGTTGTCTGGGATAGAGAGACAGGCAAGCCGATTCACAGAGCGATTGTTTGGCAATGCCGCAGAACGCAACCGTTAGCCGAGCAGCTGAAGCGAGAATCGGATGAGTTTCGCAAGAAAACCGGACTCGTACCGGATGCATATTTTTCCGGTCCGAAGATTACCTGGCTTCTCGAAAACGTTCCGGATGCAATGAAATTGGCCAAAGACGGGCGCCTCGCCTTCGGCACAATCGACACCTGGCTGATTTGGAATCTAACCGGCGGCAAGAGCCATCTTACCGAGCCAAGCAATGCCTCGCGAACGATGGTCTACAACCTGCACACGCTCGATTGGGATGACCAGCTGCTTGCACGACTCTCCATTCCACGCGCAATGATGCCACAGGTGGTATCCTCCGACTCAAACTTCGGAACCACAAAACGCGAATTGGTAGGATTCGAAGCACCGATTCTCGCCAATTTGGGAGATCAGCAGTCAGCCCTTTTCGGTCAAGCTTGCTTCGAGCAAGGGATGGCAAAATGCACTTACGGCACCGGCAATTTTCTACTGGCGAATATCGGCAGCACTCCGCGCCAGGCTGCCGGTATGCTCACAACGGTAGGCTGGAAGCTCGGCAACCAACCGGCAGTCTATGCATTCGAGGGCGCGATCTTCATTACCGGCGCGGCAGTTCAATGGTTGCGCGATGGTCTGAACATCATCGAGTCGAGCGCCGAAACTGAGCAACTAGCGACTTCCATTGCGTCCAACGAGGGAGTTTACTTCGTTCCCGCTCTAGTTGGTCTCGGCTCGCCCTGGTGGAATTCGGATGTGCGCGGAACAATAACCGGGTTGACCAGAGGAAGCAGCAGAGCTCATCTGGTAAGAGCTGCTCTCGAAGCGATGGCCTATCAAGTCGCCGACGTCGCGAAGGATATTGAGAGCCAGGGGATCAAGCTCGAGGAGCTACGCGTAGATGGTGGGGCAACTCGTAATCAGTTTGTTATGCAATTCCAGTCCGACCTTTTAGGAATTCCGGTTACTCGTTCTTCTCAAATTGAATCAACCGCCTGGGGCGTCGCTGCCTTGGCCGGACTCAAATCCGAGTTAATCGATGGAATTGATTCCATTCAAGAGGGCTGGCAAAATAACGGGACGTTTAAGCCATCGCAGGACCGAACGGCAGAATATGAAGGATGGCGATGTGCACTTCGTGGAGCCTTTGCACAAGCCGGAGCAGATTGGTTGATCCCCCAGTCCTGATCGAAGTTAATCTTCAACCTCCCTAAACTTCGTTCTCAATGCGTAAACCAATCAGGGAGCATTGCTAGGAGCTGCACAACTACCCATCCCAAACGTGCAGCCCGGGCAGCTCCCTGCCCCTTTCCAATCCACCGCAGGCCAGCCACGCGCCGAGAATTTTGCCAACAGCAAACAGACTAACCGGATTCCTCAACAGCAATTGCGCGTAACTGCTCGATCAAGTTCGAAAGAATCCGACCAGACGGCCCCTGCAAGAAACAGTCGGCGATATCTGTAATCGGAGTTTCCTCCGGATTCACTTCTACAATGTAGGCGCCTGCTTGCTTGCCGATATACGGCAGCGAAGCTGCTGGTTGAACAAGTCCGGAAGTACCAACTACGAAAATAAAGTCGGCCGAGCGTACTTCAGCAAACGCTTTCTCTAATGAGTCTGGCGGCAACGCCTCGCCGAACCATACTACATCTGGACGAATTAAAGATCCGCATCGGCAGCAAGGCGGCTGCTTCAATTTTAGCGGGACTTTTTCCTGTTGATGCCGATTGTCAAAGCAGATGTGTCTCGTGATATTGCCATGCAATTCGATGATATCGCGCGATCCGGCTTTGGCATGTAAACCATCGATGTTTTGCGTCACTATCACCACTACCGGTATCATCTTCTCCAGCTCGGCCAGAGCATAATGACCGGGATTTGGTTGGACATCGGCAATTTTCTCGCGGCGCATGTCATACCACTGCCAAACCAGCGGTGGATCGGCAAGAAATCCTTCCGGGGTCGCCAAACGCTCGGGATCATAATCTTTCCACAAACCAGTCTGCGCATCTCGAAATGTCGGAATGCCGCTTTCCTTGGAAACGCCGGCTCCAGTCAAAGCTACAACCTTTTGCGCAGACCGCAGCCGTTCGACCACACTCTCGTTATTCTTCATTACTCTTCAGGCTTCCAATCCTGTTTGAGGATTGAATACAGATATGAATCTCGCCATCGCCCTTTGACCTTAATGTCTTCAATCAGGTGACCTTCTCGTTTCATTCCGGACTTCTCCAGAACGCGGGCCGACCCTTTGTTCTCCACATCACAAGTGGCAAAAATCTTGTGCAGGCTCAACTGCTCGAATCCAAACTTAATTACCGCGGTTGCGGCTTCAGTGGCATAGCCTTTGCCCCAGGCGGCTTTTCCGAAGCAATAGCCGACTGCTGCATTCTGATCGCGTGTATGCGAATAAGGATCGACATTGTAATCGCCGGCAGTGGCCAAGCCGACCGATTGCGACGAGCCTTCCGACACAGTATGAGTAATATGGAAGCCACAGCTGCCAATCAACTGTCCATCTGATTTAGCGATCACTGCAAAATCAAAAACTTTGCGCTGCGGTTCCTGTTGCCATTCCAACAATTGCCTCACAAAATTTTGGGTATCTTGCTTGCTATTAGGCCCCCAAACCATGAAGCGAACAACTTCCGGATCGCAAGCATATACATGGGACGAAACCCAATCATCCATAACAAAATCCCGCAAAGTTAACCGCGGGGTCTCTATCTTTATGTAGCTTTCCATACTTTCTCTTGCCCTTGCACCCTCTGATCACTACTCAAATGAATGATCGTTAAGAGGCCTTTCCCTCGTTACATGAGCCCAATCGGACTGACATTCTGGTCTATGATCTCATGCGAGTCTATTTCAGATCGCCCAAGAGTTGGTTCGGAGGATTTCCCGAGATGAGCAAGGTCGTCGTTAAGTCACAGCCAGAGCAGCAATACAAGCAAGAGATTAAGGTCGGAAAGTTTACTTTGCTCGCCGATGCACCAGCGGAAGTAGGTGGTAGCGACCTGGCGCCCGATCCGCATGATTTATTACTCAGCTCACTGGGTGCCTGCACGTCGATCACCATGCAGATGTTCGCCAAGAGGCGTGGTTGGGACTTGCAAGAAGTGTCCATTGAGCTGGGAGAAGAGAAGGTCGATGACCCTGCTCAGCCAGGCAAGCAGATGTCCAAGATCACCCGCGAGATAGCGGTCAAGGGCGAGCTAACCGCCGAGCAGATAGACGGTTTGCGAGCGGTCGCGGACAAATGCCCGATTCACAAACTCTTGACTGGCTCTAAGGAAGTGGTGACCACCTTAAAAAATGGATAAGCTGAGCAACACCGGCAGCTTCGGGCGGCTGGACCTGCCGGTGCTGCGCTCCATGCTATCCACCAACCGACTGGGCAGAGCACCAGCCTGGGACAACGAGCTATGGGATTGTATTGATTCCACGAACAACCGCGCTGCCGAGCTCTTTACGCAAGGAGCCCCGGAAGGCGTGCTTATCTTGGCACGTCAACAAACCGCCGGACGCGGCAGGCAGGGTCGCACCTGGATCTCACCGCCTGACGCTGGTGTCTACATGAGCTTTCTGCTCAGACCAAGTAAAGACAGAACTGACCTTCCTCTGCACACTCTGGCCTGCGGCGTAGCTTGTGTAAAGGCCATCTGGGAGTGCGCCGGACTCGAAGTCGGACTGAAGTGGGTTAACGATCTGGTCGTATCCGGCAAGAAAGTCGGTGGCATTCTGGCAGAGATTCCCAGCTCACAGGACGGAAGGGCAGCCGGACCGACTGCCTCGATTCCGCTTGTGCTTGGCATTGGCATTAACATGCAGTTGGACTTGTCGGAGCTTCCCGAAGAGCTGAAAGATCGCGTCGATTCACTCGAGAATCTCGCTGGGCAACCAGTTGACCCCAACCTTTTGGTCTCATCCATATCCCGGCACCTGGAGCAGACTCTCGATCTTCTTGCATCGGGGCACCCTGCCGAGGTGCTAGACGCCTGGCGGCTGCATTCAGTAACTCTGGGGAAGCACGTAAGCGCCGTCTCCGGAACTACTGAGATCGAAGGTCTGGCGGTCGACATAGACCAAGGTGGCGGATTGATAATCGAAACTGCCACCCAGGGACGGGTGACGCTGCACGCCGGAGAGATTACGATTAGAAATTCTGACGGAACATATGCTTAGTTAGACAGTCCTGTAGATACAGGCAGGTCAAGCTTGTCGATTGACAACTCGTGTTAAAATGACCTGAAGCCGTTGGATCGGCTGGCGCTTTGATTCTGTACAGGCATCCTGGTGGGTAGTTATGAAGTTCGAAGTAGATTTCAGTCCGAGTTCCGTGTCAGCGGAGACGGCTGGAAGCAACAAGACTCGTGATGCATCCAGTAAATCTGGTGGTCTGAAATCCGTGAAAGCGTTAGCTTCAAGACCAGTGGTTCTATCACTGCTGGCCATTCTAGTGGTCGCTGCCGGCACAGCTGTTGTCTTCAGGAACAGTTTCTTTCACGGCGCAGAGATTGCTGCCAGCGAGCCACCTCCTGTGGTGACAGTCTCCACATCAACCGTGGGTCTCTCACCAGTCAATCACAGCCTGGAGGTCACAGGCTCTGTATCGGCCTGGGATCCTCTTTCAATCGGCTCTGAGGCAAACGGACTAAAGATCGAGACAATCAATGTTGAAGAGGGGGACCGTGTCAGCAAAGGTCAAGTTCTCGCCACCCTAAACTCTGCGGTGCTTCGAGCACAGCTGGAGCAAGCGCAGGCGCGTTTGCTTTCCAGCCAGAATCACCTCAAAAAGGCGATTCAACCGAACCGCTTCGAAGATATTCAGTCACTTAAGGCAGCGCTTTCTCAATCCAAAGCTAATATCGCTCAACAGGAAGCGATGCTTGCGCAGGCCGAGGCCAATCTTGCCAATGCCGAGCGCAACGAAGGTCGCTTTGCCGGTTTGGTATCCCAGGGGGCAGTCAGCCAGGCAGACTATGACGCCCGTCAGACTACCGCCAAAACTGCTCAGGCGGAAGTTAATCATATGAAGGAATCGATCCGCTCTGCACACTTCGGCTGGCGACAAGCACAAGAAAAGCTCTCGATGGCGGAGATCGGCGGTCGAACTGAAGATATAGATATCTCGAAAGCATCAGTCGCCGAAAACCTGGCTACTGTAAGACAGTTGCAAGCTCAAGTGGATCAAACAATTATTCGCGCTCCGGCTGATGCGCTGGTAATCAAGAGAGACGGTCATATCGGCGATATCACCTCGGCCGGCAAGCCGTTGTTCACCTTAATGCGCAACAATCGCCTGGAGCTACGCGCACAAGTGCCGGAGGCAGATCTCGTCCACTTGAGCGCCGGACAGAAAGTCAAGCTCGCATCGTATGCTGATTCGGCTCTGGAGATAATCGGTGTCATTCGCGAGATCAGTCCGATCGTAGATGCCGAAAGCAGGCTTGGTACGGTACGAATCGATGTTCCATCCGACTCAAAGATCAGACCGGGCATGTTCTTGCGCGGCATGGTCGATCTGGGCAAGCGGCCAGCAATTACGGTGCCATCGACTGCCGTATTCAATCGAGATGGTCAGGTCTTTGTCTTTACCCTTTCCGGGAAGCAAGCCAGGAGACGAACCGTCCAGACCGGCACATACACTTCCGATGCAGTCGAGATTGTATCCGGGCTCAAGGCCGACGATGTCGTCATCTCGAACGGCGGCGGTTTTTTGAAGGACGGCGACTACGTTCGCGTCAGTCAGTAGGTGCTTGATGCAAGATCAACAACATCAAGGACGCTGGAACATTTCAGCCTGGTCCATCCGCAATCCGATTCCAACCATTGTCTTATTCCTCGTGTTGAACGTGATGGGCATCATCTCGTTTATCAAACTCGGCATCGACGAGAACCCGAACATCGACGTTCCAATCGTCTCTGTTACAGTCACACAAGTCGGCGCAGCGCCGGCTGAGCTTGAAACCGAAGTAACTCGAAAGATCGAAGACGCAATCGCCTCGATTGGAAACATTAAGCACATAACTTCAGCCGTCAATGAGGGAAGCTCAGCGACCGAAATCGAATTCGTACTGGGAACCAATACGGACCGGGCTGTCAATGACGTCAGAAATGCTATCTCAAAGATCCGCCAAAAGTTACCACAAGGGATCGAGGAACCGGTGATCGAGCGACTGGATTTCGTCGGGGGTCCATTCGTCACGTTTACCATATCGTCTGATTCACTGACTGAAGCCGAGCTCAGTTGGCTGATCGACAATGATATCTCGCGTTCGCTTTTGTCGGTGCCAGGCGTCGGTCAAGTCTTGAGAGCCGGTGGAGTCGACCGGGAAGTAAGAGTCAATCTACACCCGACAGCGCTCGAGGCAATCGGTATCACCGCCGATATGGTGAACTCTCAAATTAGAGCGCTAAACATCAACCTGCCCGGCGGCAGAATGGAAGTAGGCACAGGCGAAGAATCGGTACGAACACTGGGAAGCGCGTTGACCGTAGCCGATTTGGCTGCTACGCGGATCTATCTTCCCAACGGTAATTATGCGCGACTTGATACGCTTGGAGAAATAACAGATGGAACCTCCGACCAGAGGCAAATGGCTACGGTCGACGGCAAACCGGTTGTATCCTTTTCGGTGGTACGCAGTACCGGCAGCAATTTGGCCGACGTCGAAAAGGCTGTCGATGAGAAGCTCCAGCAGATGAAGAAGACTCTGCACCCGGACTTGAAACTCAAGAAGATATTCACCACTGCTGAGTTCGTGCGCGAGTCGTATCACGCTTCGATGGATGCACTGGTGCTTGGCGCAGTGCTGGCAGTGATAGTAATTTGGGCATTCCTTCGCGATTGGAGAGCTACGCTCATCTCGGCCATGGCAATGCCACTATCGGCAATACCGACTTTCGCCGTCATGAAATGGTCCGGATTTACCCTCAACAATATGTCCTTGCTGGGACTGGCACTTGTGATCGGAATACTGGTAGACGATGCAATTGTCGAAATTGAAAATATCGTCAGGCACATCAGGATGGGTAAGACTCCTTATCAAGCCGCAGTTGATGCTTCAGACGAGATCGGTCTGGCGGTGATCGCTACCACCATGACTATCCTGGTTACTTTCGTACCGGTAGCATTCATGGGCGGAATCCCCGGACAATTTTTCAAGCAATTTGGCTTGACCGTTGCTGTGGCAGTATTTTTCTCGCTGGTGGTAGCCCGAATGGTTACACCGATGTTTGCCGCCTATTGGATGAAGCCGATGGCAGGGCAAGAGCATGCCAGCAAACTAAGTACTCTTTACGGTCAGGTTTTAGCATGGGCGCTTCGGCATCGAGTAAAAACAATTGCCATAGCACTCGGAATTTTCATTTTGAGCCTTTTTCCAATTCTTTTGTTGCACACATCCTTGATCGGTGATGTGGATCGCGGCAAGGTACTTCTGGAAGTAGACTTGCAGCCCGGTTCGACGATCAGAGATACACGCAAAGTCACAGATCGGCTGACCGGTATCATCAAAGCTCGCTCAGAGGTCGACACGGTTTTTGCCATGATCGGGGGAGCCGGCACAACCGGAAAGAGCGGAGTAAACGCCGCTAGGCTTTACATTTCACTGAAGCCTCGAGCCGAACGGCGTCTTTCTCAGAAACAGTTTGAAGACAGCATACGTCCGGAGTTGTTAAAGGTGCCGGGCGCTCGACTCGGTTTTTCAAGAGCAGCCGGCATGCCAGGAAAACCGCTCCGCTTGCTGCTTACCGGTAATGATTCGGAAGTGCTGAGCAAAGCCGCAGAGACTCTCACTGATGAGATGCGCAAGCTCCACGGGCTGTCAGACGTTACTTCCAGCGCTTCTCTGCTCAGGCCGGAGATTTTGGTCAAGCCAGACTTCACGCGCGCAGCAGAACAAGGAGTGTCAGTTCAAGCGATCGCCCGAACAGCACTGATTGGCACTCTGGGTGATACCGACTACAACCTGGCAAAATTCAATCTAAAAGACCGCCAGATAAACATTCGCGTTCAGATCGATCCGAGTTATCGCAATGAAATTGACATCATCAGGAATATGAAGGTTTCGGGAAAAGACGGCCGGTTGATTCCCCTGCGCAATGTGGCTGAAGTGGAGATGGGAAGCGGCGCAGCCCAAATTGATCGCTTCGATCGTTCCCGACAAGTCGCAATTGAATCAAGCCTGGAAGGCAGTATGACCTTAGGACAAGCGATGGAGCAGGTGCACAAACTGCCTGCGTACAAGCATCTTCCACACGGGGTAAGCGAACAGCCATCAGGTGATGCGGAGATTCAGCGCGATGTGTTCGATGGCTTTGGCGGAGCAATTGGAGCAGCCGTTCTATTGATTTATGCGGTATTGGTCTTGCTTTTCGAGGGCTTCCTCCAGCCGATGACGATCATGCTGTCACTGCCACTTGCTTTAGGCGGTGCCTTAATCGGACTCTTCGTTACCGGAAAGTCCTTGGGGATGTATGCGCTGATTGGAATCGTAATGTTGATGGGACTGGTGACCAAGAATGCCATTTTGCTGGTCGAGTATTCGATCATGGCGATGAAGTCTGGAGTACCTCGCTGGCAAGCGATTATGAGCGCAGGCGAGGCCCGCATGCCGCCGATCTTGATGACGACCGTAGCCATGATCGCCGGGATGTTTCCGATCGCGCTCGGTCTCGGCGCAGGCTCGGAAGCGCGAGCGCCGATGGCGGTCGCCGTTATTGGTGGTTTGCTTACTTCAACGGTACTTACTCTAGTTGTCGTTCCAGTCGTATTCTCGTATGTCGATGATTTTCAATCATGGCTAGAGCGACGCTTCAAGAGCCGGCAGAAAGACTCTGCCTTAGAAGCCAAGATTCCAAGCAGTCATACTCGTTAGTCTTCCCTGTTCACCAAGAGCCTCTTCGAGCTGTCGTTGCTTGGAAACAGAAGTACGACAAATCGACACCTCAGGCAAAGCCAGAGAGAGAAAGCCGGCGGCTTCCTCTCTCTGCAGATCCAAGCTTTCAATTTTTAGTAGGTGGGATCAACCTTGCGTGCAGCTACGCTCTTTTTGGTAGTGGAGCTGATCTTGTCCGGGTCTACGTTCCACATAAGAGTTGGCTCCCCGAGCGGAACTTCGTCGGCCAAGTTTGGCCAAACCTGCCAGGTCTTGCCGTGAGTTAAGCGCAAGACTCCCAAAATCTCCTTTTGCTTCTCTTCCGGCAGTCCAGGCAGAATGAGCAATCCAGAGTCAACTTCGCTGTCATGTGGGTGCCACAATTTTTGCTCGGCAGCAGACAGTGTATTGAACAACTTATCAGTGATTACGTATTCGACACCGATACATTTTGCGTTGGCGCTGTTGCCATCGTAGATCAGGCATTGGAACATGTCCGGATTGACCTGCTTGCAATAATGGGCAGTTCTTACTTGCTTCTGCTGTTCTCCGGCCAGTTTTTCCTCGTGCTTGTATGTATGATATCCATCGAGGTACATTCCAACTTCCTTGATTGGAGCCAGATTCTGTCCAGTTGAGCAAGAGTCCTTTGCCGAATCCTCTGCTAACGCAGACGAAAATGAACACAGCGATGCCGCTAGGATGCCGATAAGCGCAAACTGTTTTCTCATAAGGTCCTCTCGATTAACTGGGCTACAGGTGCTGTCCGCACAGCGGGCCAAGTTTAGCATCAGTCGGACGCCCCGGCGTTTGACACTTCTAATCACAGAAGAGCGTCTGTCCGAGCCGATCATAAAGGCAAGATTAAGAACCGGATCCCTAAAATGTCAGCATCGAAAATGCCTCAACATCTTTCGGAAGCCGCTGCCGACCTGGCAAGAAGCCCAGTTCTGTCACGAATCCAAGGCCGACCACGTCGGCGCCGACTGTGCGCAACAACTGGCAGGCTGCCGATGCAGTGCCACCGGTTGCTAAAAGATCGTCAATCAATACTACTTTCGCGCCCCGCTCCACCGCATCTACGTGCACTTCGACCGAATCGGTACCATACTCGAGATCGTAAGTCTGGCGTTCGACCTTGTAGGGCAGCTTTCCTTTCTTCCTAATTGGAATGAAGCCTATACCTAGCTTGTAGGCAACGGCCGCTCCCAATATAAAACCTCTCGCTTCAATACCAGCAACATAAGCCGGCTCTAATGATCTGTATTTTTCAGACAAAATATCGATCACATAAGCAAACGCTTCGGCATTGCTCAGCAAGGTTGTCAGATCCTTGAACATTATGCCGGGCTTGGGAAAGTCAGGCACATCCCGGATCGTGCTCTTCAGCCAATCGATGTCAGTCTGAGTGAGCGGCAGCTGCGCCGACCGCGTCTTCCGGTCCGATGCTGTCTGCGCCTTGGAATTCGTCGAACTCATCGGTCCTCCCGGTTGCACCTTGCAGAGTCTTCAAGTCTATCTGATTCGGCGTAACCGCTGATTGTATCTCTTTAAGACTGCCTTCGGCGCACCAGGTACGGAACTGATGGATTTCGTTAAGAGCATCGGAGAGTTGACGAAATTCCGGCAGGCTTTCCGGCGAACCGGCCGTTTGTTCAAAGAGGTCCAAATAAAGGAAACCGTCCTCTGCAAACCAATCAACGACATTGAGCTTGCGCAGAATGGTCAATCCCAGAGCGATGCAGATCTTGGTGCTTCCTAAAGCCGCCTCGAGCTTTTCACTCTCGGCTTTGCCTTCCCGCTGATTAACCGCGAAACGCACCAGGCCGATCAACTTTTTGAGAAATGAAGACGGCTCTTCAGGCGGAAGCAACGCAGACTTCAAAAGATAAACGTGATTCGCGCCTGACTTCAGAAGCAGGTTCTTAAAGACTTGCACCGACGGCGGATATTGCCAGAGCAAGAGATGCCCTTGATTGACAATAGTAGTCCGATCGACGAAGCTAACCGCCGGCACTTTCGGCAGTGTTTCGCTGAATACCAAGAGCTTCCCACCAAGCTTGCGGCTAGCCGCATTAAGCAGATCTACCGCCGTGCCGTGCTCGCGCAAATCCTTCCAAGAAAGATTGACCGCAGCGAGCGCTCCGCCCCGCACTGCATTCGGTGGCACCGGCTGATTGAGCCTGGCAACGGACAGCTCCGGCTGCTCGGCAGTCGTTTCTGTGAGAAAGTTCTGCTCGGTGTCTGTTTGATTCGTTGCCGGAGACTCGACGGTCTTGCCGTCGGGCGACTTGCCGGCACTATCATTTAACGCCGGCACTTGAGCCCGAGCTGGCAAACGGCCGCTCCTTGCGCCTGCCGCGCCCGGTGCAGTCAACTCTGCCGCCCGCCGAGCATCCGGCGCGGAAGCCTCCGATCCGGACTGATTGCGTCCGGTCCCGCCGGCGGTGAGGTCTATCCAGTCAGAGAGCACCAATTGCAACCGATTCTGCCCGTTATAACTGTTGATCTCCGCATTGAACGCGGCATCGAGCAGCTGATTGTCCACCGGCACACGACCTTTGCTGTTCCACAAGACGCTCTCAAACAGAGCACCGGATTCCGGGTCCTTAAGCATGATTCGACTATGCTTGCCTTCCTTTCCCAACGACCGGCTGCCGGCACAGAGCAACTTACTCATGGCTAGCAACGGCTTCTTGTTTGACATTCCAAAGGGCGCCAGCCGAGCCAGCCGGTTCACCAGGTCGATTGATACTTGCGCCGGAGCGACGACTGCATCTATCTCCAGAACTGGTTTCATGCTTTTCTCGGCCAGCATCCGATTGCAAGTGTCGGTGATAGCCCGGCAAAATGCTTCCGCCTTGTCAGCTTCGACGGCAAAGCCGGCGGCCATCTTATGCCCACCCCAGCGCGACAGCAAATTTTCATTTACTTTCAACGCTTCGTAAAGGTCAATTCCCTCAACTCCGCGGGCAGATCCTTTCACTATCTGTTCGTCTGGATCCAGTTCTCCGATAAAGACCGGCCGGTGATACTTGTCTACCAACCTGGAAGCGACTATTCCCACTACTCCGTGATGCCAACCTTCTTTATAAATCGCAATCGCCCGGTCGCTGGCAAAATCAACTTTCTCAGAAAGCATTCTTTCTGCATCCAGCAATATCTGATCACAGAGCTCCTGTCGCTTGGCATTTTCATTTTGCAATTGATTGGCAATCTTCTCGGCCACGCTCGGATCTTCGGTGGTCATCAGCTCAACAGCCAGGTTTGCATCAGAAAGGCGCCCGACTGCATTGATTCTGGGAGCCAGTCCGAATCCCACGACATCGGTACCGCCATTCGTCTTGACTTGCGCAAGCAAAGCCTTAAGACCAGGCCGACGGGAAGCCACCAGCTTCGGCAGCCCGATCTGAACCAGATAGCGATTCTCTCTAACCAGCGGTACAAGATCGGCGATCATCCCCAAGGTCACGAAATCGAGGAGCTCCTCTACTTCGTCAGGCATGCCTCCGTCCTGCAGCAGCGCTTCGCAAAGCTTGTAGGCCACCCCGACTCCAGGCAGATGGAAGAGAGGATGCTCCTCAGCCAACAACTTCGGATGAAGGATTGCCACTGCTGGCGGTAGCAATTCCGGCATCGTATGATGATCGGTCACAATGGTGTCGACGCCGAGCGAGCGAGCGAAATTAATTTCGGCAAAATTGGAGACACCGCAGTCACAAGTGATGATTAGTTTCGTCCTTCTCTTACTGGCGATAATGCTAACCGCCTTCAAGTTAAGTCCGTAACCCTCACCGGCTCGATTTGGAATATAGTAATCAACATCGGCGCCCAACTTGGCCAAAACCGAGACCAGCACCGACGTACCTGTAACTCCATCGACGTCGTAGTCACCATATATGGTGATATGTTCTTTCTGGGCGATCGCCTGGCTGATCCGCACAATCGCCTTTGCCATATCCGGCAAATCCATCGGATTTGAAGGAGTGTAACGCTCCGGATTGAGAAAAACTTCAGCCTCGGCTGCGGTACGAATGCCACGCCGGATCAAGAGCTTGCTCAGCAAAGGCGAGTCATCGGCAACAGCCAGCAACTTCTCGTCAACTTGTATCTCCGGAGGGAATCTCCACTCTTTACCGCTTATTGATATCGACACGGCTACTCCTGCCCCACAACTCAAAGCCGGCTAAATATACTTTTGGGCGACTTGATATGTCGACCAGCTGTCACCAGCAGCGATGTCACTCGACTATTTGCGATACGACTTCGCGATCTCCGGCTAGCATACTGGAAGTCACCGCGAATACCTCATTAAAAATGGATCTCCAGCGCTGTGCAAGACCAGATCGCAATCCAGCTCCTATGCATTTCCGCTCGCTATCTCTTTGACGCTCAATCAATTCGAAAAGTTCAATGTCCTGACAGCACAGCAACACATAGACACTAGATATTCACGACAAGCGGAACGGCCGGAAACACGGAGATCCCAGAGCCCTTCGCAAAGACAACCGAATAGGTGCTGGCAGCTTGAAGGAAGTTCCACTCCGGTCCATACACCACCGACCAGTCCAGATCAACCGCCAACGATTCGAGCGGATAGATATCCCAGACCGGATGAGTCACCTCATAAAGTAGCGGGCGGCCGGTCCGCGTTTGCCCAAATCCCCAGCTGTGCTCTTTGAAGAAATGCTCGGGACCATCTTCGGCTGGTCGATACGATTGCTTACTTCCTCTCACAGCGATGGTGTTGAGTCTGCCGCCATAGGCAAGTTGATACCGCGCTTCAATCTTTTCGTCGAACCGGGTCACGGCATCGGTTAGCGGTGCCGCGAGGTAAGGTTCGTTGTAAAGCGATTTCGCCAACCAAGCCACCAGCGGTTGCGGCACGAACTCCCGAATGAAGTAGACTCCGCGCTTGTCACCATGTTTTACATACACTCGCAGATTGAGCTCAGGGAAACTGCGAAATCCCGGCCAAGAGATGCCTAAGACTTTCGTTTTCAGAAATTGGAAGGCAACCAGACTGACAAATGCATGGCCGTCACGCGTGTCAGGCTCCAGCCAGGAAGGGATAACTCTGCCGATAAACCCCGGCTCGACCGCATAAGTAACAATGCAAAGATTCGACCATTCCGCAGTCAGAAACGGTTCAGTCATTTAGCTTCGGGTCTCTGAACTCATACAATTTCTTCGCCTTGCCGACGTTGGGCCAGTTCTGGAGGTCTATCTCAATAACCGAAGTAATCACCGGACTCTTAGGCCAGGGCAACGCCCAACCCATGCACCAGATGACCGGTAAGAGCAGAACATGAAACGTACTGGCCAGACAAAATGCCTCGAAAAGCGGAATATTATCCACAACAGTTGTAAGAACAAACTTTCTTAACGCGACGACCGAATAAAGCGCGTCATCACTCAGCTTTTCCGCTTCAGTGGCAGGTAAGTTCACTTCCGGACTCTTCGTGTCTGGTACTATTTGGACTACTCTTAACATACAACGAACATGAAATTCTATCGCAATGGCGCTACCGGATTTTGTCTGCTCCTGCTGGCAGCTCACTTTAGCCTGGCTAACCCCGGCTGGACGGACGAGATTTATGGTCCTGTAAATCTACTTAAGACTACGCCGACTCCATTTGGAGCAGCAGCGCCAAACGTCGGCGGCACCTGGGAATTCTCCGAGCAGTCCAGCCTGGACGCCAACCCAATTGCATCCGCAGCAAGAACGGCCGTCCTGCCGCGCCGAAGCCTGTCCGACCGCCTGGTCCAGTCCCGACTGTACTTGCCGGGGAGAATGGTGCTGGGCAGACCGGCAGAGTTCACTATCAAAGGGCGTCCTGGCTATCATGCCGCTCTAGCCATGGCTGACAAAGACGCGGGCGCAAAACCAATTTATGGACACGCACTCAGACTGGGCCCGGACCGCAAATTGGTCTCATTAGGCGACATTCCGAGCGAAGGAGTTCTTCAGCTTGTGATTGAAACCCCGATTGAAGGTGACTTGATCGGGCAAAATCTTTTCTTCGAGGCGGCCATATGGCAGCGCCCGGATTTCAGCGATCTCGAGATTGCAACACCGGTAAACTCGGAAGGACAGATCGGAGTTAAGAACGGCGTTCTAGTCTCGGCCGAATCGGAGCAGAAAAGGGGAATTAGATTCGTTCCAGATTCAACGATGCCCACTCAAAAGATACTTGAATCCAGCTTTGGAGTAGGCTCTGGACGACCGTGACAACACTCTTGCTTCCGATCGACGACAGACCGGTTACCTGCATCTATCCGCAGCTGGTTGCAGCCCTGTCCGGTACCGCTGTCATCGCGCCGCCCCGCAAAATGCTGGGTTCGTTAACCAATCCAGCCGATGCAGCTACGTTGATCGGCTGGATAGATAACGCGCTATCGGCCCAATCAGTAAGCGGCATCCTGCTCTGCCTGGACAGCCTGCTTTATGGCGGGCTGGTAAACTCCAGGCGGTGCGATACCTCATTGAAACAGGTTCTTGAACGCTGCCACTCACTTGTGCGCTGGCGTAAGAAAACCGGTCCGGCCACACCCATTTACGGGCAATCCAGCATCATGCGCATTTCGGACAACTATGATGCAACAGAGGAAAAACCGTATTGGGCCCGCTACGGCAAGGACATCTTCACTTGGTCTACCTACTTACACCGTCTACAGCGCGGGGAAAAGCTTCCGTCCGGCGTTTTGGCCAGTACTGAGGCAAAAATCCCAGCAGAAGTCCGAAAAGATTACCTGGCTGGCCGCGGCCGCAACTTCCAGGTGAATCGCCAACTAATCGAGCATGTCAAGAGTGGAGATCTCGACTTTTTGGCTTTCAGCCTCGACGACAGCGGGGCAAGCGGGCTGAACGTGCTCGAGAAAGACAGGCTAGCATTGGAAGCCGAAGCACTAATCGCGCAGTCAAAGATACAGACCTACGCCGGAGCAGATGAAGTGCTGCTTGCTCTCTTTGCGCGCTGGCTCATTGCGAAGTCTTTGCGCAAACCGCGCGCTCGAGTCATATACAGCCCAGCTCCTACCGCTGACTGCAACAGCCGTTATGAAGGTCAGTCAGTCAAACAAACCGTTTCCGCCCAGCTTCAAGCCTGCTCAATTGACAGCGTAGAAGCCGATCAGGACTTCATTGTATTGGTGCACGGTCGGGCCGGACAGCAAGGCGATCACATCCTGCTACCCGGAGAAGCCGACGCCCGGAGCCTGGACACGAGCGTCGAGGTCGCACAGACCATTTCAACTCTTAAAACGAGCGAAAGTCCGGTTGTGCTCTGTGATGTCGCTTACGCCAACGGTGCCGACCCGCTTTTAGTGCCGGCTCTCTTGAAGAGCCCGGAGCTCTCGGCGAAACTCTGGGCTTATGCCGGCTGGAATACAACCGGCAACACGGTCGGCTCTGCTCTGGCCACCGGCGTTGCGCGCTGGTTTGCCGGACAGCAACCGGACGCCAGTCAAAACTCGATCGCTCAGTCCCTCAAACGTTGCCTGTTTGTGCGGTTTGCAGATGACTGGGCCTACCAGGCAGTCTCCCGCAGCACCCTCAACGGCCCGGCAGACAATCAACAATTGCAGGCTGGATTGGCTTCCTACCTCAAGGACATCTCGGATTCGCTCGGCTATCTACCGACCAGGCTCGAGCTGAGACACCCGTGGCAAAGAACTTTTGAGATCGAAGTCGCCTTATAATCTCCTATGAAGTGAGCGGACAACAGCCCAATGTATCCGGTGGCGATTTGAGACAATCCACTTTTCAGTCCCACAGAAGGTCCAGGTTAGGGCACGAGCCCAGCCGGACTAGTCAATTGGCCGGACTGCTCGCGCTTTTCGCCGTGCTGACTATTTCGGCCGTGCAATCGGCAGCATCAGAGTCCTGGGAGAAGCTGGACAAACGGCTCAAGGGACAGATTTATCAAATTAACGTGGGCTTGAAACTGCGCTTGAAAAATGGCGGCTGGGCTCAGTTGTCGGATCTCTCTCCCAAGTATCGCTACCCGGTTTTCAGCACCACCGCCGACGACAAAGGCTTTCGCGTAGTGGGTTTCGGTACTGCCTTTCCGATCAAAGCCTTGCGCAACGAAAGAACCTACTTTATAACCAACCGGCATGTCGTCGACAGCAGCGAACCAATTATCAAAGAATGTGAACGCTTCTTTGCCGCCATGCGACTCTACGCCGAGCAGACCGCCACCACCAGCGATGGCGATCGGCGCTTTCGCGAGTTGCAGTCGATCGTAAACCTTGCCGGCAAAAAAGAGATGTCCGGCGCGGAAAAGGCCACCTATCAGGCTACGGTTGATGCAATCTGGGACACATACGAAACCTACCTCTCAGTCAAGGCCGATCCTGGCCGGATTCTGTTTCCGAAGTATCTTTCACTGGTTGGGGTGGACACGGAGATCGGCTATTTCCTGCACGCTCCCGGGCCGGTCACGCTGCCGGCCCTGCAAGCACTGCCATTCAAAGTCGCAAAGGCTGACGGCGAACCAGATCTCGCGTTATTGACCGTGAGCGGGCTGCGCACTTTCCCGCTGGAATTTGATGCAGTCCCTCCCACCGAGGGGCAAGAGATCCAGGTAATCGGCTACCCAGCAGCCTCCGAACAGATAGACGTCGATGCATCGAGATACTATTCGCCGACCTTCAACACCGGAAGAATCAGCCGCATCGCTCCGCATATTTTGCAAGTGGACGCGCCGATCACTAAGGGCAACAGCGGCGGTCCAGTGATCAGCCATCGCGGCAAGGTACTGGGAGTGGTGGCAGTGCGCGCTCTGTCGGATCAAGGTGGCGAGTTGCCGAACTTTGGCGGCGCGATCACGATCAAGTCGATCAAGGCGTTTGCCCCAGAACTTTTCGATAAGCTCAGCTCCCGTTAGTACTGACCTGCCTAAATTCACGTAAGTCCGTAGGGGCTGGGCCACGCCCAGCCGGCAGGAGATGCCATGCATCTCCCCTCCGCGTTTTTCATTGCAAGTCGGTACTAGAGCGCGCGTGGCGCGCTCGATACGGCTTCTACCAGCGCCCGGCCGAGCCCGACCTGACGAAGGTGATCGAATCCTTGAATTCTTACGATCCGATAGTGCGCGCCCCGATCCAGCAATCCACCCGAAACATCTTGCAGAAATTTGATTCCGTCCGAATCAAAACCAATCTGGAGAAATACGACAGTAACTTCGGCTGGATTTCGCATTTTCTTAGTCGCCTCGATGATCGCCTTGGCAACAGCATGAGTGCCACTGGGTGCGCCATCGGATATAATCGCCACCACCAGCGGCTTACTGCCGCCGAAAGACTGACCTCGCATTCGAAAGTAAGAGTCGAGCTGATGATCGAGAGCCGGGCCTAAATTAGTGCCGCCATCCGGTCTGTTTTCAGAGAAAACGCGAGCCACCTGATTGATGTCTGAATTGCGGTATTCTCTCCAGTCGGACGAAAAGGGAACGACTGTAATTCCTTGTCCAAATACCTGCGCCGTTTGCCGGCTGAAATTGAGCGCTTGCTCGCGGCACCAATCCCAACGAGAGATCTCCGAACCAGTAAAGGCTGTAACCTGGCGGAACAATGACCCCAAACCGGATGGAGCAGGACCAAAAGCCGGGCAGTCCACGGTGCCCATCGAGCCGGACTTGTCCACCATTACAACTATGTTATGCGCGCCAAGAAGCGCAAGATCGGCTCGCGAAAGGGCTACCACGAAGCTGGAAGCAGCAGCGCCCATCCCTTGAGCGCCGGACTGCGGAGAAAGCTGCACGCTTGACGAATTGACATTCCGGCCTCCGGCCGAAAATGCCGATGGATCGACGAGCGAAGAGGACGGGGGGCGATTGTAATTGGACGAATTTGAATCGCCTGAAGAATTGTTGTACTGCCTTGCCGACGAGTCACCAGCGTAATTGCCATTTGACTGGCTGTTCACATAGCGCTTAGCCACATCAGTCAATACATTGAACAAAGTCGAACCACCGTCGGCGAAAGCAGGCTGTAAAGCTGACACTAGGCTCACAGTAAGAATCAGGCAAACGGTTATCCAGCGATCTTTCATAATCCACCCGCAACTCATTGTCGTTGAAGACGAAACTCCGGCGCCCTTGTTCCATTGACAAACGCTCAAGGATTAAATTTGACGGGACTTGGCAAGCATCCTGCCGGCTGCCAGTTGCCACGCATGAC
>JAGVKB010000055.1 GCA_020050835.1 Candidatus Obscuribacterales bacterium
CAAAATTTGCCTGTACGTTAACCAAAACAAATCGCTTGGAATGCCCATTTCGCGCCAGTCCTCGCTTGACATACTATATGTATGAATAAATCGGGTGTTAAGCTAATCAATGACGCCTGTTTACATTAATCGGCGCGCTCTAACTGTGGTGAATCTCCTGGTTCGCGTGTTCTTTCGGCTGCTCGATTCTAACCGCCAAATGCTTGAATCGGCAGGCGAGAATCAAAGCTGTTGGACATTTTGAGCGACGTCCGCTGGACAGTTATTTCAGCTTGCAGAAAGTATCGCTGCCATTCAGAGTAAAGGCGATCTAATTTTCGCGGCCGTCAATCATTCGGATTAGCTATCGCGTAGAGTTTCACACATTAATGCAGCAATGGCGCCGACACTGGTGTGTTGTGTGGAAGACCGCTTTGTCTGGTTGATTTGGGCAGTGTATCCGGTGGCACCGTTGCCTCCGGCCAGTTTAATGGAAGCCGGTCAGAAAACCGGCTCCGAAACATCAGGGAGTCTATTTATGACCGCTCAATCGGCAGTTTTCGTCTTAGTGCTGGCAACCTTATCGTTGTTGTTGGCGATGTCGGTCTTTTTTGCGCTGTGCTATCGGCGTGCTGTTGTACTGTATCGTCAGGGACTGGCTGAGCATGAGCGAATCAAACCGCGGGCGCGACAGTTGAGGTGGGACGATGACTTTCCGTTTATGGGAGAAGTAGAGAGCGCCTTATCGGCGCTGAACTATGGCTTTAAGCGCAGTGCAAAGTTCCCGCCGCAGCTGAGCGAGTTGATCGAAGCGCATAAGCACATGCACGAGTTGTCCTGTGATATTGAGAATTTGCTGAACGATAGTTCTTCCGCCGAAAGAATCGCGCAGATGAAGAACAAGATCGAACAGTTGCGCTCGGTCAAACCGGACTCGCCTTTCGTGAGTCATGCAGAATGTTATCTCCAACAGGCTCAGCTAATGTTGTTGCGCGGATCGGCAGTCAGAGGAAAGGCCTTGGTGTTGGTTCAGGATTGCATACACGATCTCGATTGCCTGTTGAGCTGTCATGGCAACGCTACTTCCGGCGTTCGCCTACTGCGGTTGAATGGAGCCAGGTGAAAAGCAATAGACATCGCCTAGTTAGCCGCATTGACCGTCAGTTATAGACGTACGAGCCAGCCAGTCGATTTACTCAACCTTCGGCCGTGCATCTGAGATACAACTGGCAAGCAGCACCGAGGCGCCATTTTTCGGCAGCTTCCGGTGCTGCTGTACATCCTGAGCTAGGAAGCGTCGACAGCTTGCCGCCGCTCTTTTCGGGCGATCTACCGGCGCTTCGGTCGAGTCGCTGCAACTGTTCTAGTGCTTTAGCGTTTGAAGAGGCTAACTATATGAAGGCGTAAGCCTGATCAAAAATCTCAAGAGCGAGTCTCCGAGCGCAGTTGGGATGGTTTTGCGCGCTCGGAGACTCGCATCTTGCGGCTCAGGTTACGCCGGCGTTATCAGCTCGTTCTTGATGCCTGCTGGTTTCGCATCGACTGACACCAGATTAAACTGCGGGTCATCCAGAAAACGCACCGGCATGATCGGGTCGAGCAGACCGGTGCCCAGTCCCAGCATGCCGGTGCCATAGCGGCGGGTCTTGATGCCCAGCCGCCGATAAGCTTCCAGGCAGGAGCCGATGCAGGTCCAGCGCTGGCTGGCCAGTGTGCCGACCAAAAGTCCTATCCAGTCGTAGCCGGTCGCTCTGGTGCGCTTCACCAACCGTTCTCGCCAGGAGGTTGGCAGCGGAAGCAGGTTGATGATGCGGGCGCGTCTGCCATTCGTGCGGTCTCGCCAGTCGATGTTTTCAGCCAACATTTGACGGGCATGTTTGGTGGCTTGCTCGATCTGCTCGGCCGAAGCTGGTTGCTTGAGCTTGAGCACGATGTAGTGCTCGCCCTTGCGCAGCCAGGCTGCAATCAGCCGCTCCAGATCGTTTATCACCACGCCCTTCTCCATATAGGAGCTGAGCGCGCCCAGACGTCCGTCCTCGAGCCGAATGGCCAGCTCGCCGTGACCGACGGTCTCGTCCAGGCGGCTGGCGATCCGTCCGGAAGTGAGGATGAGATCGAGTGGTTCGATCAATTCGATCGGCGGATTGACCAGGCAATCTTTCGGAAGCGGACCGTGTCCTTGGCGAATGAAATTTTCGCGGTTGCGCCGGTAGAGATGATAAATCGCCGACCAGCCGCAGAATTCGACAGCTGCCACCAATTTTAGCGGCACCGAATCGAAAGCCACCAGCGCTACCGTTGACAGTATGAGTCCGAGCGAAAGCGGCAAAAGTACCTGCAGACGCGAGAAAATGTCGAAGTATGTGCGCAGAAACTGACCGGTCTGCGCGGCGGTCAACAGCAGCCAGAAGCCGCTTAAAATGGCGGCTCCGGCGGCCAGGCTCCAGTCGACGCTGCCGGTCAACCAGCGAAACGTAAGTGCGGCCAATCCAAAGAATGCCAGTGTGGATGCACCTTTGAGCATGCGACGTAACATGACAGTCCTTTCCGGCAGTGCAGATTACACTACCTCCGGTGTGGAATTTTGGAATGGGAGAGGAGCCGCAGCGGTGGCAACTCCTCTCCTCACTTGGACGGCGAAGCCTTAACGGCTAAGACCGCCTTTTCACAGGCACTTTGCCTCCCTTGATGCCGGCATCGAGCATCAGGCAGGACTGTTGGTAACCGTAGTCGATCATCTCCTTGCTTTTCTGCCTCGAGATGCCGAAGGTCAGGCAGGCGACGTCGGGGGAGCCGGTGGCGATCACCAGGTGATTCTCCGGGTCCGGATAGTACCAGCCGAGCGCTACCGACCAGAACATCTCCACTACGTGCAAGCCGAGATCGAGCCAGGGGAGCTGTTCGGTCGGCAGCTTGGAGGCGAATCCGAGTTTGCTGATGATTGCGCTGCCGCTGGCGAACTCTCCCGGATTCGGGTGGTGCATGCCGCCGTCCACCAGAATGGAGCCGCCGTGCCCGCCTTCGCAGCAGGCAGTCTCGGCGTGACCAGCATCCTCGTTCGGCTGGGAATGGCGTCCGTGCCAGACCGGGCGCATGATGAAAGGAATCGCGCAGGAGGCGGCGATCGCTTCGGCGAGATCGTAAGCGCTGCCTTCGAAAATTACCGGCTGACCGGCAACTACGTCGTAAGCCAGGATGCGCAGATTGGGCTGCGGTTTGAGCTTGTACTTTTCGACGAGCTTCTTGAAGAGGTCGCGAAGATCGACGAAGCCGCCTTTGATCAGTCGTCTTGCGCTGGGAAGTCGGAGTTTTTCCTTGAGTCCGTCCGGCTCGAGGCTTTCCAGCTCTGAGATGAAGATCTGATTGATCTGTTCGGGCGTGTAGCCGTTGGTGTAGAGAGTGGCGATGATTGACCCGATCGACACGCCGGTAATCTTTGACAGCGCTACTTCGCGTTCTGCCAGCGCCTTCAGCAATCCGATGTGTCCGAATCCTTTGATGCCTCCGCCGCCCAATACGAGCTCGATCGAACGAGCCTTGCGAGCGGTCCGCTTGCGTTTGTTGTCTCGCATGAGAACAACCGTCCTTGGTTGCCCCGAGCTTTGAGTCGGGGGTTGAAATGTATTAGTAGGGAAAGATTGGCCGGAGCCAGGCATAAGCTGGGCGTGGCTCCGGCCGTCAGTTGTGGACTATCGGGTTGTCCAGCTTTGTTAAGAGGCGGTCTGACCGCGCTCGGCTGGTGGTACCGCTTGTGGTGCAGAGTCGGCTGCGGGGTCCGGCGGTTTGGTGCCGGGGATGAAGCCGCTTTCGATCGCCGAGTCCAGGCCTTCGCAGGCTTTCTTGTAGCCGTATTCGACCATCTTGCGGCAAGTCTTTTCGCTCGGGTGGAAGTTGAGACTGGCCACGCAGGGCAGTCCGGTGCGGATCACGAGGTGACCTTCGCCCACCTTGCCGAAGAAGCGGTCGGTGATTACCGTCGCCGCCATCTCGAGCAGATGGTAAATCATGTCTGCCGCCGCCACCTTCTCCTTCGGCAGCCGGCGCGCGTGACCGAGTCGGCTGACTACCGCTCGCCGTCCGCAAAACTCGGTCGGATGCGGGTGGTAAACGCCACCATCGACCAGGTGATGCTTGCCGTGCTCTTTGCTGACCGAATCATCATGCTCGTACCAGACGGGACGCATTACCCCAGGCACCGAGCAAGAAGCAGTGAGCGCAGACGGCAGATCGTAGTTGCTGCCCTGGAAGACCACCGGCTTTCGCTTGCGAACGTTGAAGGCGACGATCTTGAGGTTGTCCTTCGGTTCCAACTTGTATGTGGTGCACAGCTCTCGAAAGAGGCTGCTCAGGTCGGCACCGCCTTTTAGAAGCCGGCGCGGTTTGCCCAGTGAGCGCAGAGCGCGCGCGAGCATGTCCGGATCGAGGCGCTGAAGAACGGCCGAGAGGATCTGATCGATCCGGTCAGGACTGTAGCCGTTGGCGTAGAAGGTGGCAACCACCGAGCCGATCGACACGCCGATGATATCGCCAATCGGGATGCTGCGCGCTTCAACCGCCTTCAGGAAACCGACGTGCGCATACCCCTTGATGCCGCCGCCGCCGAGAACGATATCGACTTTGCCGTCCTGAATGGTAGGAACGGCAGTTTTTGCTTTGCCCATTTTAGGGACCTCCACTACGGAGCCCTTGGGAATCCCCAGGTCTGATCGGCGCTGAGCCGACACAAATGTGAGCGCCAGGGACAATCCCTGGCGCTCTGGTAATTGCAGGCAGGCGCATCGACTGCGCCATTCAATCGCACTACATTCAATCGCGCTATTCGATGCGGGCCAGGCTGTCGCCGTAAGCGGCATCGAAAGGAAGACCGATTGGGTCAGGTCCGGCTGCGGGCGGAAACCGCAGCCGGACCTGGAATTGATACTCGAGCTGGCGCTTGCCGGTTACTCGCCGGTGACCAGCTGAGCGACCTGCTCGAGCGTCCGTTGATGTGTGATTAGAAGCGGGTCGTCGACGACATGTTGAAGTCGGTCACCTTCATCGCCGGCACGACTGCCGGGAAAGTCTCTTCGCCGGCGGTGCGCTCGGACGGTCCCAGCGCGACTACCCGGTTGAGCAGGTCAATCAGGCTGACGTTGAACCGGAAGTTGAATGTGCCGGCCGAAATCTTGCCGTCTTCGACGTAAAATGTCCCGTCGCGAGTCATGCCGGTCACAATCTTGGCTGTCGGGTCGACTTCGCGAACATACCAGACGCGCGTGAGCAAAATCCCCTTCTTTGTGGTGCGGATCATCTCCTCGACTGTGGTATCGCCGCCGGCGACAACCAGATTGACCGGGTATTCCCCCATCGAACTGGGTTCGGTCACGCCATGACCGGTCGGCTCGGTTTTGAAATCGCGCGCGCTGCGGCGACCATGAACAAGGTTCTTAATCACGCCGTTTTCGACGAGCGTAAGCGTGCGGCGAGCGACGCCTTCACCATCGAAAGAAGATCCCGCTTGCATCGAGTGTTTGCAGTTGTCTTCAATCGTGATGTTGTCGCCCAGCACTTTCTTGCCGACTTTGCCCAGAAGGCAGGACAGCTTATCCGTGTGGCTGGTGCCGGCGAAGTCGTACCAGAGAAAACCGAGCAGATCCAGCACCGCCGATGGTTCCAGAATGACGGTATAGTGACCGGCCGGCAGCTCGATCGGATTGGCGCTGGCCAGTGCCTTTTGGGCAGCCAATTCCGCCAGTCGTTTCGGATTTAGACGGTCTGCTTGCGTTTGGTGCGATTTGGACCAGCCCGACGAATTGCCCCCGGTCATTGTGATCGAGCATTCCGCTTCGGTCTCCTGATGGAACTCAAACAACCCTTGCGAGTTTCCGATCGCATGAACGCTCTGACCGGCGGAGTAGACGCCGGAGGCATTTAAGCCGTTTGCTTTTGCGACCGCAATGATCTCCTTGACCGCCAGCGCTCGATCTTTGGGACCGAGCTTAGCTGTCTTGGCGTCAGATCGGTTGGTAGCGGCTGCCCCGTTCTTGCCCGACGGTTGGTAGAGCGGTAGCATATCCTCGTCCTTCTCCAGAAATCCGGCGGCAACGAGCGCGTTGTCCACGAGCTTGCGAATGCCGGCAGGAGATCTGTCGTCGGAAGAGACGCGGGCCTGACGACCGTTCTTCTGTACCCTGACGGAGATGCCTACGGAGTAGGGTGCTTGGTTCTGGGTCATCTCATTGTTGGCGAATCGAGATGTCGCTACATCCGAGGCAGACACCATCACCTCGATGCCGTCCGCCTTGCCGCGCGCGTATGCCAGAGCGAGGTCGATGATCTTCTTGCATTGTTGTCGGGTGATCATTTATTCGTCTCCTTTGACCGCGTGCGCCATGCCAACCTGAACGTTGCGGAAGCGAGCCGGCGAAGCGCCGTGACCGGTCCACATCGTTTGCATAGGTTGACCCTTTCCGCAGTTAGGCAGCCCCCATTCCACGTAGTCTGAAGGTCCGCAGATGGCATCGCAGGAGCCCCAGAACTCCGGAGTAATCCCTCCATAGCTGGCGTTTTTCAGCAATCGCACGCGCTTGCCGTTCTTGATCTCCCAGGCGATTTCGGTGGAGAACTGGAAGTTGTAGCGCAGGTTGTCGATTGACCAGGATTTGTTGCTTTCGAACAAGATGCCGTCTTTGGTGTCGGCGATCAGATCTTCGAGAGTCCCGGCGTTACCTGGTTCTAGCGAAATGTTCGTCATGCGAATGATCGGCACCTTGTTCCAGGATTCCGATCGCATGGCACCGCCTGAGCGCTTAAGGTCGATCATGTGCGCCGTGTCACGGGAGCTCAGATATCCAGTGAAGATGCCGTTCTTCACCAGGTAAACTTTCTGTGCCAGCACGCCTTCGTCGTCGAACCCGAATGATCCGAGTGCACCGCGTGCGGTGGCGTCGGCGACCAGGTTGACCAGCGATGAACCGTACTTGAGGTTGCCCAGTTTGTCCGGAGTCAAGAACGATGCTCCGGCCATGTTGATCTCTTGACCGAGGGCCCGGTCGAGCTCGCTGGGGTGGCCGCAGCTCTCATGGATTTGAAGGCCGAGCTGGGAGGAGCCGATGATGATGTCGCGGACTCCTTGCGGGCAGGGGTCCGCCGACAAGAGGGCGACCGCTTCCTCGGCGATTCTTTGAGCGTTGCCGGTCAGATCCCATTTCTCGACCATCTCCCAGCCGGCCAGCTCGTGTTGTCCGCCGAACGAGTTTGGCCAGGACCGCGTCTGCCGGTCGTCCTTGCCGGTTGCGTGGGCGACTATCCCGCAGCTCGAGCGGATAAAAGTTTGATCGATCCGAGAGCCTTCGCTGTTGGCGAAGTACTTCTTTTCACGAATGAAGGTCATTTCGCCCTGGGCGAGTGTGACTCCCTTGACCGCCTTCATGATCTTGGCTGCCGCCAGCAGCACGCCGACTTTGGTCTCGAGACTGATGGCGAACGGGTCTTTCGTGTAAGGAGAGACCCAGACGGCGTTGTAAGCCGATTCTGGAGCCAGTGTAACCGGATGTTCGAGGCAAGAGGCGCTGGCTTTGGCGGTCTCAATGGCGGTTTTTATCGCCTTAGCCAGCCCCTTGCGGGTAATGTCCTGCGTGGAGGCGAAGCCCCAGCCTCCACCACAAAGAACGCGGATGCCGACACCGCTGCTTTCGCCGATGTTGACGCCGGCGACGGCGAGATCTTTCGTTTCGATTACCTGAGACTCTTGATGGATGATTCGCACGTCGGCGTAGCTGGCGCCTGATTCGTTGGCGACCTCCAGAGCATATTCAGCAAGCTTTTGCATGTTCGCACCTGTCTTCAATTTCACCTCCGATTTAGTCAGTGGTGTCGATTCTGTATTACACCACGGATGAAGCCACGCAGAGCTCTTGGTAAGTCTGTTTTCTTGTGCTCTATCGCTTCCAGAGCGACAGCACTCGAGACAGAAACCACTTGAACGGCATGAACAGGAGATCGACCGCCCTCGCAAAGAGGGTAAGGACGAAGCGAGCTTGCTTGAAAAACGGGCCAAACAGCAGTTTCAGGGCGGCGCTGCGGTCGTAGATCAAGGTCATCGCGACGATCGACAAAATGATCCCAAGTTTGGCAACAGCTGCGACTTCAAAGTGCAAGAGCTCATGAGCGAGCAGCTGGAGTCCGACATAGCCGACCAGGAGGTAGGATGCCAGCTCGAGTGCGGGATAGTCTTTCATCAACTGGGCAAAGTAGCCGGCGACAAAACGCATGGCGGCGATGCCGATGAAGGTGCCGGCAATGATCACCCAAAGCTTCGGGCTGAGCGCAACGGCGGTGATCACGTTGTCAATCGAAAAGCTGAGGTCGGCTAGCTCGACCATCAAGACGGTGTACCAGAATGAACGGTTGGCCAGCTCAGTCTTGCCAGCCTGCTCTTGGTCGTGATCGTCGGCCAGTTTCTTGCTCATCAGGTAGAAAAGATAGGCCGCGCCGAACAAGCGCAGCCAGGTATTGGCGATCAGAACGCTGGCGAAGACCAGAGCTACGCCTCTGAGCACGTAAGCGCCGATCATTCCGGCGCGGAGCGCCAGCGTTTGTTCCCGTCCTTTGAGGTGCGAGACCATCGCGGCCAGAACTAAGGCATTGTCAACAGATAGAAGAACTTCCATGATCACCAGCGAAAAGATGATCGGAAGGGCACTGATCATTGATTCCATGCAGGTTTACCTTTCCGGTCTGGACCACCACTGTTCGACTCCGGATTGCGAGTCTCAATGTGCTGTGTCTGATTCCGGCGAAAAGAGTTGTTTGGCTGTGAACTGACGGCGGGACAGCAATGTGGTCCCGGTAACTAAAGACACTCGAACGGGCCGCGCTGCGGCTGGAGTGAAAGGAGCTGGTTGCTAGCTGAGGCTTGCTGCCGGTAATTGAAGGGGCTGTATTCGATCAGAAATAAGTGTTTCTATGTAGAAACTAGGTGTTAAACGAACGTGAAATCAAGAAGCGCGAAAATGATTGAACCTTAAGCTCTCTCTAGAAGGCGACGGCTACAGCCGTTTTGAAGAGACCGGCTGTGATTCGATTAGTAATACCTAAGCTGGGATCGCCTCGACCTGATTAGCTGCTGCTTAATCAAAAGTGGCTTAAACACTGCTTTCTAGACCGCTAGCAAAACTGACTCAACTGTGACGGCCGATCGCCGGCTCTTGAAAAGCCCTGAAAGCATACGATTTGAGCGTCGTAAAGCATAGGATGCGGTCGTTCTTATCCAACTACCTCTTATTCCAAGTCAAAACACCTGAAGTAAGCAACTTTTCTTTCTGAAGCAGGCGCTCATCTCTCTTATGTGGGGGATGCCCTTCGTCCTGCTTACCTTCCCTTTGATAACGCCGGAGCTTGTCGATTCAAGCGGCTCCCCAGTTATGAGGAACAGTGCTATGCACAACAACCACGCTGCCGGCTCGCCGCCGAAGGCAGCCTCCGAGCTTCACGTCGTTTTCAGCGCCGGTGGTTCGCGAGCCATTCTCGGCGGTGCCGGTTCTGTCTTGGCCTTTCATGTTCTGGGTATGAAGAAGTTTCGCACTGTCGGCGGCGCCAGTGGTGGATCGCTGCCGGCGATGTTGCTGGCCAGCGGTCAGAGTTCGAAGGACGTGTTGCGGCTGGTGATCGACACCGATTTCGCTGCCAAGCTGACGCCCAACACCGGCAGGCTTGGACGCTTGCTGTCTCTGCTCATGAAGTTTCGCTATGAAAAGACGCTGCCGCCTGAAGGTGCTTACGGCTGGCGCCATCTGCAGGAGCTTGTCGACTCCACTTCGCCCAAGTGGCCGGACAACTTCTGGACGATGGCCATCTGCAAGCACGGGCAGGTAATCTTCACCGCCGACGGTGTCGTCAAGTACGAAGCCGGCGTGCGCCAGGCGATCTCCAACGCTCCGCTCTCGGTCGGTCTGGCTATCTGCGCTACCTGCGCCGTGCCCGGTATCATTGATGCCGTGCCGTACGGTGGCGAGCACCTCTTCGATGGAGCGCTGAGCGAGGACGGTCAGTGCCCGGTTGAAGTGGTGAAGCGTCACTTCGGTGCGCCTCTGTCCAGCGTGATCGCTTTCGATGTCGGCGAAGAGGACATCAAGCAGTCGCGCTGGTTGCGGTTGCTCTGGAACATTTTCTGCGGCGGTAGCTGCGGAAACATCGAGGGCAAGCACCCGGAGGAGAAGGATGGGCTGGTTCTGATCAAGCCCCGGGTCACCGGCTTCCACGCCTTTCAGTTCAGCCTGGCCCGCGACCTGAAGTGGCGCGCAGTGATCTCCGGCTTCATCGCCACCGTCCGGAGGCTCGAAGCTTCCGGCATTCCCGGTCAGACGGAGATGGACTCTGCCTTGGCTCTTGCCAACGAACTCGAGGAAGTGGAGCGCTCCACCGCTGGCAAGTCTCGCGGCGTGCTTTCCGCCGCCGTCGAGAGCTTGCTCAAGGCGCGCGGGCTGTTCTAAATCTTCGAGGCTGCGCGATGCACCGTCCGGTTCTACAATTGGACGGTGCATCGCTGCATTTCCCTGTTTCCCAATAACCCGGGAGTTCCGTCATGAAGCCCTGGTCCAAGCTGCTCAAACTGATCCTCTATCCCTTCTTCCGAAAGTTCATCAGCATGCCCGGACGCAGCCACAGCGGGAAGATCTCTCCGCTGACCGAAAGTGAGCGCGAGATTCGCGAACGGGTGGAATGGTACGTCAGGCAGCTTGCCGAGGATATCGGCGAGCGCAACATCAAGCAATACGAGAACTTGCAGAAGGCTGCTCGCTACATCGAAAACATCTTCTGGGGGCTGGGCTACGAGGCGCGGCATCAGGATTTCACCGTCGGCAGCGCCACGATGAAAAACATCGAGGCCGAAGTGCGCGGCCGGTCACGTCCTGATGAGATCATCGTCATTGGCGCGCACTATGATACCGTATTCGGTTGCGCCGGCGCTGACGATAATGCCAGCGGCATAGCTGCTCTGCTCGAGCTGGCGCGGCTGTTCAAGGAGTTGCAGCCGGAGCGCACCGTGCGCTTTGTGGCTTTCGCCAACGAAGAAAATCAGAACAACCCCTGGGAGATGATGGGCAGCTATGCCTATGCCGAACGCTGCAAGTTGCGCGGCGAGAAGATAGTCGGCATGCTCTCGCTCGAGATGCTCGGCTATTACTCGGAGGCTGAGGGCAGCCAAGTCTACCCGTTTCCGTTCAATCTGTTTTATCCGACCAAGGGCGACTTTCTGGCCTTCGTCGGCGACTACGGTTCGCGCAAATGGGTGAAGAGCGCGCTGGCGTCCTTCCGTAAATACGCGCAGGTGCCGTCGGAGGGCGTGGCGGCTCCCAGCCGTTTTCGGGATATCAATCGTTCCGATCATTGGGCGTTCTGGCAGTTCGGCTATCCCGGTTTGATGATCACCGATACCTCCAACTTCCGCTATCCGCACGTTCACACGCCGCAAGACACACCCGACAAGTTGGACTTCGACAAGCTCACCCGGGCTGTGTCCGGTCTGAAGGCGATGGTGGTCGAGCTGGCCAACGACTGGCGGTAAGCCAACTGTTGCACCAACTGAAAACGCTCAGTCCGGCAAGCTTCAAAGCTGACCGGGCTGAGCGCCTTCTTCTGACCGTAAGTATATTATGAGATATAGAAGAACAGTCTTGCGCTGTCAGGATTTGGCCGGCACAAGGCGTCTGCCAGAGCCGCCCCTACAAGCAGCCACAGCACCGTCTTTCAGGCGTTCTGTTCTGACAAAAAACGGTATCAACATCCGAACCACAAAGTCTCCGCTTGACGGACAGGAGGAAGTCTACACATGCTTTCCGGTCCAATATCTATGCTGTCCAAATACCTGCGAAAAACA
>JAGVKB010000118.1 GCA_020050835.1 Candidatus Obscuribacterales bacterium
GCGGCAAGGAGAAAGTTCGCACCGGTGTAGAAGTTCTTCAAGATGGAGACTATAAGTACAAAGGCAGCGATGGCAAGGATCGCATCGCCAAGGTCGGCAAGAGCGACGATCAAGGTGGCTTCTCCGATAACGTCGATGAAGCCCGCGAACGCTTGATGGAAGCGATGGAGGGTCATCTCGATGAAGGCCGCCGAGCAAGATTCCAGCAGATGGTCGCACGCTTTGAGCAGCGTTCGAAAGAGCGGGTGGAAGCTCAGACAGCCGGTGGCATGTCGTCCGAACAAGCTCAACAAGAATGGGATCAGAAGGTCGCCAAGACATTCGATCATCTGACCAATATGCTCAAGTCGGATGCACCGAATGCTACTTACGATCTTGCCACACGCTCTAAGCTCGTTGAAAACATGGTGTACGCCATGGCCTGGCCGGTCAAAGCCAACGATCAGGGCAATTGGGGGTGTTGCTGGATGATCTCCGGGGTCTATCTGGGCATGATTCAACACCCCGATAAGATGTCCAAGATGCTGTCCGAGTTGTCGACCAGTGGAACCTTTACGGACACCAATGGTAAGACCTGGACGCCTGACAAGAGATTGCTGTCGTTTACCGATCAAGGTGGCAACTGGACAATCGGCAATTGCGGCAACGGCAGACGCAGCCCGGTCTCAGAAATCTTGACCAGCGTCGCCGCCAACCTCTCGCAAGACGGGCGTCGGATGGACCGCGGGGCCAGCGGTGGCACGATGGAAGGTTGCATGCATGCCATGAAGTTGATCACCGGCGATACCTGGCGAGGGACCAACCAGCAGCAGATGACTTCGGCCCAATACAAGCAAGATCTCTTGCTCAAGGGTGGTGTCATTCTGTTCTCACCTGGTCACATGTACCTGGGAACGCTCGAGAAGAACAACGGTCAGTGGCAAGTCACTTCCAGCTTGCAACACGGCGACCAGGGCCGTCATGTCAACGGAGTCGTGAGCGATCTCAAAGCCTGGAACGTCACCGGCGGGGGCCGCAAACAGTACAAGCCGGATATCCCGAACTTCCCGAGTGTAACTGATAAGCCGGTTGGGCCGAATGGACCGTCTCCTGGTCCAAACCGACCGCGCAATCGCAATCGCTTCCGTGACGACGACGATCCGGGCAGCCCGGGCGATATCGGCAGCGCAGTCAATTCAAACCAGCCTAACTGGTCGCCGGGCCGATGGCAGACTCGCCGGTTTCGATATCGCTAACCGTAAACAGACGGTCGGAAGTGTAAATTAGTAATTGAGGTCATTTACTATGCAGGACAAAGAAAGATCTGGAGCCGCAGTGAGCGAACGGAAAGCAGTTGTAAGCGATCATGGCTCGATTGACAGCATGTCTTTGCTGGAAGGCTTCGAGGTCATGCCGCTCTCGGCCGAAGAGATGGAAAATGAGTATTTCGAATACAAGGTGCCGGGTACCACGGCTCGCATCTGCTATGAACAGTCGGAGATGGGGCTGTCTGAATTGGATTGTGAAGCGTTGAAAGCTCTGTTCGATGAAGTGCTTAGTGAAAAGAATCCATCAAGGCAGCTCGATTTTAGTTACGATGCTAACGGAGTAGCGTCGAATGAAGCTGATTCGAACGCCTATTTCGCAATTTGCCAGAGCTTCGTGTTCGGCGGCTACATCGTGCGCGGTGGTTGCCGGCTCGATGAGGACAGAAGCACATGGGAGACGCATCGGGTTGGAGCGGACGCATCGGCCCGGACGGTGATTGTCGGCAATCTGCGATTTATGAGTCCCGATGGCAAGCCGCACAAGAATAGACAGGTTTGCGTCGTCATGCCGATAGTGCCGGGACCGGGCGGCTGTGGATATGTTTGGCTGGAAGGAACCGGCAAGGAAGTTGAAAGATACCGACAGCAATTTCTACAAGTTGTCGTCGGAGAAGGGAGGTTCAGGGAGCTGCCAGGCTCGATCATATAATCTTAGCCAAATTCCTGGAAGGGCAGCTCTGGTAGCTGTCCGGGAGCACGAAAAGAACGACCGCGCGGGCGGTTTTTGGAACCGTTGCTACGAAGAGTTCACTAGACAGCTGTTTAATTCGCCCTGGAGGTAACCACTTCCGGGTAACTCAGCTGCCACGAATATTTCACAAATCACACATACAATGCGGACCTGCACTTAAATGACGGTTCGCTCGGAATCGAACCGGTTCTTACCAACCAAGCAGAAGGCGGAGCCTTTTGCCGCCAATTGTGCATTGCTATCCCTAATCCTTTCGATTGCAATCTAACTAAATGGAAACAAACTCATTCGGCAACATGGAATTCTCCGGCGCTGAGTCGCGCGTTCGCCTCACGGCAATCGAGCCCAACTATCTTGGCAGAATATCCGAAACATTCGAGTCGAATGCACCGGCAATCTTTGGCCGCTATTCGGCACAAGGCGGCTTTGCCAGCACGAATGGAAACCTCGCACTACAGGATCGGCGATTCGAGAGTCTCGCGAAAGGAGCTCGACAGTTCACGGCTGAGTCTCTCGCTTTGCAGCAGAATGTCACACCGGCAAACCGTGTAGTCGAGCGCAGGCAGCTATCGCCTGTCAATGAAAGATTGCTTTCAGAGTTGCTGAGCGAACTTCAAAATACAGGCGAAGACCAAAAGTCAGATCGCTCGACTGAGCGCAATGTCATCATTCAATTTCCGGCGCTCTTTTCTAAAGTTGGTGACTCTCATAGCCAGATCCAACCAGAGCCGGAATTAATCGCAAGAACCAATCGGCAGGGTGATGATACCGACATCTTTGCCGGACTGGCGACAACGACTGAAGGGAAAGGCGAAAAAGGGCGAGTCGAAGCGAAAGCCGAAACAAAGATTGAGCTTCCGCGTGAAGTTAACACAAAGTATTCAAACGGCAAAGGTGAGCTCAGAGCAAAGCGCGATCAAGATGGCAACTTGTGCGAGTTTACCCTGACAGACAAAGATGGTGAGATGAACTTTCACCGCGATGAGCTCGGCCGCTGGATAAAGACGGACAGGTTCGGGGTTGAGTCGATCGTAAACGGCAAATTCGAACTTTCGCGCGACAACGAGCTGGTCTACAAGAAACCCAACGGAGAGATGCACGTCCACAAAAATGACGGTGCCATCTCCAAAGGACGCGTATTGGCAGATGGCTCAACGGTTACGCTCGATGATAGCGGAAACAAAGCGGTCGTACTCAATCGAAAAGACGGCACCAAAGTCGAATGCGACTACGACAAAGATAAGCTAAGTAAGGTGGTCGAAACCGACGAGACCGGAAAGCATCGTACGACTTGGGCCAAAGACGCCGATGGAGTCTGGCATAGTAAAAGCGAATCAAAGGAAAAAGACGGTAAGTGGACAGACAGCGGTGCCTCCTCCGGCGAGCGCCGAAATCTGCAATTGGCTGTAGACGGCCGATACAGCTATGAAGACAAGCTGCAGTACAAGCACGTACTCAACGGTGATGGCTCCGAGCGGATCGAACCGAAGGTGACCGCCAATCAAGATGGTACCAAGACAGTCGAGATTCAGTATCCGGAGGGTAAGGGCTTCCGCACGCTTACTGTCGACAAGAGCAACAAGCTCATCAAGTTTACAGAACAAGATGCTGATGGCAAGAGAAGTTACTTCAAGGATCCAAGCGGCAACTGGCACATGCGAGCCGGTCTGAAAAATGTCAGTGTGGGCGGCGACTTCCAACTTTTAAAGAATGGTGACTTCGTCTCGGTTGACCGGGATCGCTACGACATACAGCAATTGGACGGAACGGTAATTCACGAGCAGGTTAACTCGAACGGCACCAGATTGCGGCTCAACGACGATAACTCTGTTTCGATCCTTTCGCGCAAGGATGGCTCGACAGTTCAAATCGGTTATGCTGATGGTCAAAAGCGTTTGATTGTTGATACCAATAAGGATGAGACTCAGCGTACCGTCTGGGTAAAAAATGACAGCGGCACCTGGGTGTCCCAAAGTCAAAAGAGAGATACCGACGGGAGTTGGGCTTCCGATGGCAAGCCTTCTGAGCAGCGCAAAGATATTGATATCAATGGACAAGGCTTGACAATAGCCACTGATTTAAGGGGATTCAAGCACGTAATCGGCGCCGATGGCTCCAAGCTAAATGAAGGTCCGGGCGGATCCAAATTCACTTTCGACGCCAGCGGTCGCATCGAGTCGATCACTTACGGCGCCGGCTCCAATCGTGCTTTCAAATTTCAGTATGATGGCAATGACAATCTAAGCAGAGTCGAGGTATACGACGGCAACGGAAGGTTGCAACAAACTCGCGCAAAAATAGCAGACGGTCAGTGGCGAGTGTCAAAGGCTGATGGTACTGATGGCGGTGTCTGGCAGGGTGACATGAAGCTGTCCGCCGAAGGCAACTTCATGCAACAGGACTTGAAGGATAAGGAATCAGGTCAGTGGCAAGTGACGACGCCGGGATTTGATCGCTACATCGAGAAGGTGAGCTACGACGGTCGAAACATCACGCGCATTTATCCTGACAAGGCTCAGATTGATTCGGAAAGAACGGAAAGCGGAGAGGAGCGAGTACGTAGAATTACGCGCGGGAAAGAGTCGCGGGAGTATCGATACGATTCGAGCGGAAAGCTAAGTGAAGTGATTGATACCACTGCCAAGGGCACCAGCACCTGGAGACCGGAAGGTCCGGCAAAGATCTATCCAAATGGTGATGTCGCATACTCACGTCCGGACGGATCCGCAGTCATTAAGAAAGGCAATTTTTCGACAGTCGAGATAGATAAAGATGGCGACATCACTCGGGTCTCTACCAAGGATGGCAAGGACAGAACGTTCGAGTTTGAAACAGTAAAGGACAAGAAAGAGCTGGTCAGAATCAGCGATACTCGCACCACCAGCGAAGGTGAGCGAAGGGAAGTATGGAATCGCCGCCGGAACTCCGACGGAAGCGTCGGCAGTCAGTTCGTATCCATTACTGCCGGTGGTCAGGAGCGGGTCAGAGATGGGCTGGAAGTTCTCCAGGATGGTGACTACAAATACACGAGCCCGGACGGCAAAGAACGTCTTGCGAAGGTCGGTCGCTCGGACGATTCAGGCGCATTCTCCGATACCGTCGATGATGCTCGCGATCGTTTAAGAGAAACCATGGAGGCGCATCTCGATCAGTCACGGCGTACTCGTCTCGATGCCTTTATGAAGCAGTTCGAGAAGCGGGCCGGAGACAGAGTCGAAGCGATGGTGGCAGCCGGAATTGATAAGGACAAAGCGCAGCAAGAGTGGGAACAGAAGCTTGCCAGGACTTACGATCATTTGGCAGCAATGGTCAGAGGTGAAGGTGCCGGCTCGCCTGTCTACGATCAAGTCACTCGGGTGAAGATGGTGGAAAATGCCATGTACCTGTTCATGGAGCCGTCGCTCATGAATCAGGGCAATCATGGAACTTGCTGGATCGAAGCCGGCAACAATTCTGTCGGTTGTGTCAATCACCCCGATGCAATGGCTCGCATGTTGAGGGAAGTTTCGCTCAACGGCACCTTCCAGACTACCGACGGGCAAACCAGGACTATTCCCAAACGGCTGCTCAACTTCGATCGCGAGGCTCAGCAGTGGACTGTCGAGAATGCCCAGCAGCCTCGCGGTACATATACGCGCAGCGCGGTCGGGCAGGTCTTCGATCACGTGGCTTCATGGCTGTCTGATGGCCGGATGGATGGTGGCACCCATGGTGGCAGCCCGCAAGGATGCAACAGAGCCTTAAAGCTCATTACCGGCGATTCGGTGCCGGTAGTCAACATCTCCAGCAACCAGGCAAACCGTTGGGATGCCAATCGTATCTTAAGTGCGCAACATAGGCAGGCCTTGCTCGAAAAAGGTGCCTTGATTGTAGTCGGACCAGGTCACATGTTCTCGCAGAAACTCGTGAAGAACAACGGCGAGTGGCAGGTTGTTTGGGACAACCAGTGGGGACCGGGCAACGATCGGGTGATCGGCAAAGTCTCGGATCTGCGTAATTGGACGGTGCATCCGACCGTCGATTCATTTAAACCGGAGACTCCCGGTGTCAGAGTCCACGAAGACTCACCGGTTGGGCCGGTGCGTCCAAACGGTCCGGACAATCCCAATCCTTACAACCCTGACGACTCGAATCCTGACTGTCCAGACGGCGATGGTTTCAGACCGCGCCAGTGGAGACCTCGTCCCTGGATTCGCTTCTTCCCGCGCTTGCGGCGCCGTTTTGGCTGGTAAATTTAGGTTCCGGTGATTGAGTACCTTACCGTGATAATGTAGACCTATGCAATCCACCAACCAGATGGGAGCAAATACTCATGAGCAGTGAAGTGAAGCTTGAAAACCAGGGCAGCATCGCATCGATGAGCTTGCCGAACGGATTTGCTAAGGGAAAGGAAGAGCCTGACAACGGCTATTTCGAGTTTAGCGACGGTGGTTCGGCTGCAACCAAGTTCTGCTATTGGAGTCGAGAATTTTTTGCGTCTCCTTCCGATGTTCAAGAAATCGAGTCAGTGCTGTGCAAGGCTCCACATAAACTCGATCAAGAAGAGATTATGCAGATGATTCCTTGCATGGCCCCCGGTCGCTGGGCTTACAACGGTAATTTCGAGCAGGTGTCGTTCCAAACGCAAGATATTGGCGGGAAGAATGTCATGGTTGCCGAGTTGAAGTTCAACGATCAAGATAAGCGCAGTCTGGTTGTTTTTGCCAATCCGGATGCTAACAAGGGAACAATTGAGATCATCTGGTTTGAGGCTCCTAACAAGGCGTACGATACGCACAAAAATGCTGTAGCCGAATGTCTACAGTCAATCAAGTGGAGAGGCGCCGAAAAGGTCATAAGATAATTTAACCTTTCCGCCCGCTGGTTGCTCTGGAATCGTTGGAATCGCATCTCCCAAGGGCATTGGGAATTGCTGATCAGATACATCAGCGCTGATGACGGGGATTTCTTTTTGGCGGTCGACCAAGTAAACTTCTGTTGCTCTTTAATAATTCCTTTACATTGTTTGAGGGCAGGCAGGGATTCATTCCCTGCAGGTTTATATGTGGAATCCGCACAAGGAGTGCTGGTCATGAACGAGCGGATCAAGATATTCATTGTTGAGTACGATTGTGTCAATCTCATCACGCTGATGCTCTGGCTAGATCAGTTTCCCGAGTTCGACGTGCTTGGAACAGCTGTCGATGCCGGCTCCATTAAGACGCAGATCGCTGATTTGAAACCCGATATAGTCTTGCTCGACATCGCTACTCCTGGGCCGGAAGATATTCCGCAGCTGCGTGAGATTAAGTCCGTAAGCGATACTCCCGCTGTCCTGCTCCTTTATCAAGGGACCTCAGAAGAGTTGAAAGGACCGCTCACCAATGAATCGGATGGCTGTCTGGGAACGGAGTCCACCCTGGGAGATCTGCGCGATGCTATCCTTGCTGCATTAAAGCGAAGAAGACAGGCAATAAAAGCTCCGCTCGTGGCACACGCCAAAGCCGGCTAACCTGGCAGTAATGCTCTCAAGACAAAGTCAGGCAACGGTAATACCGCTGCCTGACTTCGGACATCGGGCGAGGAAAATCCTTTCTTAAGCTAGACAATCGGCCGCCTGATCAAGATTTTGTTGAACTCTATCCACACGGCGGTCTGCTGTCCCACGGTTCTTTGAAATTGTTGATTGGCGTCTATGCTCTGAACCATGCCTTGCGACGAATAAGCTTGGTCACCATCTAGCCAGTGCATTCTTGCTCTCTGTTCGGACTTTCTCCTTTTGAGAAGTGAGTTTCCACCGGTTCTTGTTCTGGTTAGTAAGTTCTGCCTTCCGGATTTTGTAGACAAACTACTATCTCTTAGCCGTTTTAGTTCCTCAATTCGATTGTGGGAATCTTCTCCGAGTGGCGCATCTGAGCCTTTCCCGCGTTCGCCCCGAAGGAGTTTCTGCAATCTTTCCAATGCGGCTTGAAGCATGCCAACTTACTCCGGGGCGACTTGGGTGTCCTGGAGGAGTAGTCCGGGGGGAACTCTTGCCTCCAGGTACAACTATCTTGTCTCGCCAGTTTCCAACAATTCAATTGGAAACTTCTGGTGCCGGTTCGCGGCAACGCGCACGCTTTAGGCAACAAACAGATCAGGTTGTACCGCTCAGACTTCTGTCAAGTAATACTTAATGGCACGGCTTTGTTGCTAGTTTGCCGGTTGGGAGCCAGGTCTTCTCGATTGCCAGATCTGCAGAGCAGCCAGCCGCTTTTTGCCGCCCGTGTTTGCGACGATTTGCTGATCTTCGGGAGTTAGCAGCTTGTCAAATATACGGTCGCCGATGTTAGCAGCGGCTTTGGGAGTTTTGTAACTGAGCTCTCTGGCAATCTCCGCCCAACCTTTTCCTTCATTTAGAAGATCGAGTAACCTCGCTTCTTTAGCTGAGATATCCTCTCTTATGAAAACATGGCGCATCGGACGTGACACCAGAATCACGTCTCCTCTAATGGCCAGTTTGAGTTCATTTAGCATTTCTGGGATTTCGGAGATGCGGGCGCGTTTGCACAGATAGCCGTCGCAGCCGGCAGAAAGCGCTCTTTGTCCGTCAGCCGGCGCGCGTGAGTTGGTCAGCACGATAATCGTTCCGTAGTAGCGCTGGCGGTGCCTGAGCTCTTCTAGAATTCTCAGACCAGCCATCGAGTTTACCGTTCTGTCACCATCTGATTTCGGCAGCTGGAGATCGAGCAGAACGCAGTTGCAATCAGCAAGCTTAGTCGACCGTATCCTTGAGAATGCCTGCTCCTCGGTAGTAATTACGCCTACAACGGACAAATCGGGATCCTGTTCGAGCGCCCGTTTCAAGATAACGGCGAAATCTTCATCGTCTTCAATGATCAGTATTGCCGTCATGCTGGTTCCCCTGTCTCTTCGGCGTGGTCCCCGTTGCACCCAGTTGCCGGCGGTGAACAGATGGCTAGCTGGATGCAGAAGCTGGTGCCCTTGCCAAGCGAGCTTTCGACTGTCACATTGCCACCCATGCGATCTATTAATGATTTTACGATGTCCAGCCCCAAACCTTGACTATCTTTTCTGGACGAGTCGATGCGATAGCCCGGCTCGAAAATGTGGTTCAAGTGTTCGGTGGCTATTCCTTTACCGTTGTCCGAGACGAGGATATGGTGAAAGGAGCCGTTGGATTTCAAAGTTACCGTCACCCCTGTTCCTTGCGGATTGTGCTTGATTGCATTACGCACCAGGTTATCGACTACCCGAGAAATCTCTAGTGCATTTGCTCGCACCCACAAGCTGCCAGGAGGCATAACCAGGTTAACCTGGCATGAGTGCATTTCGGCCAGCGGCTTCTGTAAGTCGAGGCAGTCTTCCAGAACTTTGTTTAGATTGCATGTTCCGGGCAAAGTAGAATTCTGCTCGGTGCTATCCTCGAAATCGTAAGTTTGAACCAGTTGATCGATCAACTCGCAAAGTTTATCTGAGTTTTTAACTAGCCTGGAGATTCGTTCACGTCTGGACTCCGCGTCCAATAGCTCCTCTTGAAGCTCAGCTAAAGTCCAGTTCAAGACGCTCACCGGTGCGTTTAGATCATGATTGATTCTTCTTACGAATTCATGCCGGCGTTGACGGTCCATTAAGATCTCGCGATTCTCTGCTTCGGCTTGCTGTCTTTTCAAGTCAGCTTCATAGCGATCTCGAGCCAGAGTCAATTTCTCCTGTGCTGCCGACAGCTTGACTTTGAATGTTTCTTCGCGTTCGCGCTCACGCTCCCAGATCATCGCCGCAAAGGCTCCTAATCCAAGCGCGGCACTGGGAACGAATACCGGCACCAACAGACGCGTGTAAGCGAAGAGCAAGCAGGACAGGATGAAAACACCCGCCAGCATGAAGACGAAGCAAAAGAGGTCTGCACCGATTCTCAAGATGCGTGATACCACCGTCGCCTTTACAAACCCCATCGTCGCGTGCTGAATGCGTTTCCAGATGAGCCAGGAGATGCTACCGGCCAGAGAGATCAGCGCTGTGTATGCAAGTGCGCTCCAACCCTCCACCCTGATTGGCCAGCTTCGTCGGCTGACTGTTTCAAGCGCGTGCACCAGCACTTCCGAACCGCTCATCTGATTCATACCGACATTGGTGTAGGGCGTATTGAAAATGTCAACGACGCCATCGCCAAGCACCACGACCGCGTCGCAAAGAGTTACATCGGTGGAGCCAGGGCTGGGTGAAGTCATCTCCTTTCTCCGGCTTGGATCCAGCAGATACGAGAGCGGGCGAACCGGGTAAAGTTCAGAGTTGGGTGGTGCTGAAAAATCAATGTCCATCGTGTCCGGCAGATTCTCAGGCAACTGCTCGTGCAGAGCCTTTACTGCCTTGACCACGATTGAGTCGTGATCTTGTCCGTTCAATCCGGGCAGCGTAAGTGCGATGCGGCGGACTACTTGATCTTCGTCCGGCAGAATGCCTGTAATCCCGACGTACTTTTCGAGTAGATCGACTCCGGGCTCCAACTCTGTCAATCCGTCCAGGATTCCACTTGGCTTGGAGGGCACTTCCAGTTGAACAGAGGTGGAATTGCTGCGCCGATTGACAGTTCGGGCCATTAAGATTGGCACTGGATGTCCACAAAGCTTTCCGGAAGCGCAGTCTGCAATCGCTTGAGCCAGTTTCGAATCGCCGGCTGTATATTGGGGAAAGTCATTGTCGAGCAGGATTAGGCCAACGCCGCTCTTTCCGAGGAAATCTATGATATCGGCCATAGTGGCGCGTGAAAGAGGGTGTTGCAGAAGCGGAGTCAGCCAGGGATGTTCAGCCACAGCCTCGACTGGTGGCTCGTCTTCAAGCTGATGATTGAAGATGACTATCTTGTGTTTGACCGGCTGATGATTGTTTTCAATCAGCCAGGAAAGCGTGTAGTCCCAAGCCCACCACTGACGAGGAATTTCGTGTGCTTGATGATACTGCCACAACAGAGGCAAGTTTAGACGTTGCCACGCTGACTCCGACCAGACCAACCAGCTGCGAGCCTCGAAACGCCGATTGATAGTCTGCAGCTCTTGTCTTACCAGCAGGTGCGAACTTTCCAGTACTGCACCGGAGAAGAGCGCTACGAGGCTAAAGACTAACCAGAGGCTCAGCGCTGAAGGTGGTTTTGTTGTCGATGTTTCGCTGATAGGTTACTCTCCTGCAATCTTGCCGATCTAACCCTCAATGCGAATCCGGATATTCTCAGAGACCGATATGAACTTGCGGCAGCGGAAGATTCACGCCGCCACCGCCAGGGTTGCCACCGGGCAGGGGGGCGGGCAGGTAGCCCGGCAAATTCCCAGGCAGGTTGGCGGGAAGATTGCCGGGTAACCTGCCCGGCAGATTGACCGGAAGGTTGCCAGGCAAGTTACCGGGCAGATTCCCAGGCAGATTCCCAGGCAGATTGACTGGCAGGTTGACCGGCAGATGAATCGGCAAATTAGCAGGCAAATTAGCAGGCAAATTAGCAGGCAGATTACCTGCGCCGGGTTGGCTGCCGCTCATGCCACCTGGAAAGATGCCAGTCAACCCGACTGGTATCAAATGCGGTGCCTGACCACCGCTTTGTGGTGCCAGAACATTGAATGCGCTATTGACCGGTCTCAAGGTTGCGTCTTTGCTGCGCGCGCTAGATTCGGACACTACAGGCTGATTGAAGCCCTGGTTGCTGTACTGCGGCTGCTTGACTCTGCCATGCTGTGTATACCGATTTCGGTCTTCACTATCAGTTGCGCCAAGTGGCTGTATGGCAACAGTGTTTGTACTATCGATTGCATTTTGGTTTTGACCGATTACTCCAACCGGTGTAAACAAGGAGATTGAATGAGGTGGAACCGGCATATCTCGTCCGACCAGCTGGCCGATTTTGTAGCTCTCAGTAGTTGGAACTCGCAAAATCTTGGCATTGTCAACCAGCACCCTGTCCTGCCCCTTGAGTTCGGGCAATCCGAGCGTTGAAGTCTGCGGAGAAAGTAATTCGGCTGGTGGCTGAGCTTTTACCTCACGACAAACCGGTGGCAATCTTTCGAGTGAAGATTCAATCAAGGACAGGCTGTTAATCGGTTCGCCGAATTCTTGCAGAAGAGGATGATTGCGCAGCTTATCGCTGTCGACAATTGCCAGCGAAGTGAGCGTTCTTCTCGTTTCAAAAACATCCAGGACCGGACGAGCCTGCATCGCGATTCCGGTCGACTCCTCACCAACTGAAGTGACGGCGCCGCCGACCGAGTTGCCAACGGCAAGTGCTTTGTGGTTGGAGGCCGAAAGCAGCGGCGACAGCAAGTTGCCGGCGAGCAGCCGACTCGGGTCAGTGGCTGCCGGCGCTAAGGTAGGCAATCCATTCGGTCCTGGCGCTGAGCTCATCGCGGAGAGATGTCTCAACAGAGGCGAGCGACCAAATCTGTTTCGATCGTCTCCGGAAAGATTTTGAAACGAGCCGGGTAGATGTGCGAGTGGTTTCAAGTTATGGCGCGATTTCGATTCAAGTCCTTTGTTTTGATTGATTGGATCTTTATCCACCGTCGGTAGTTCGGAGCGTTGAGAATCTGGCGTAGCAGTGGGATTTAAGCGCACTTCATAGACGACGCCGGGATTGATTCTTACCAGGCTGTGATCGATTCGATTCATCACCTCGACGCAGCCTTCCAGAACGGTGACGCGAGAGACTTCCGGCGTCGATTGAACCAGTACGGTAGTGCCACGAATTCTCGCTTGAAGTACTTTTGTCCAGACGACGTAATCCTTTTTCTCCTTGCGATGCTTGTCCAACTGAAAAAGCATCTCGCCACCCAATAAGTAGACCAGTTTTTGATTGGGAGCAATGGCGAGAACAGTATTAGACCAAGCTCTAGTGGCTACATTCGGCCAAGAGACCTGGGCCCAGGATTTATTGCCTGTACCCAGTTGCATACCTTCTTTCAAAATATCGCCAACTAGGGCCGGCTCCGGGTCACGCCAGAGCTCCTTCGTCCAATCGACAAAGTCTCGCTTGAAAATAGTGCCGTGCGCTTCAGTCAGTTTGGCGCTTGCGTCGGCGGTCACCAAAGGTGCTGCTGCCCTTGCAGAGCTTATTGAGATGCAAAAGGCTGCCAGTGCGGCAATAACCCTGCTGTTCATTTGTAGCCCCCTGGGACCGAACCAACTCACTGTCGATACATCGATTAAATCAGGCGTTGGCGAGAGCTATCCCAAACCCATTTATGCCCCAAAACTACGCCTGGATCACAGATTAATAAGTCAGCGTATCTTGAAATTCCTCCTTCGTCAGGCGGCAAGGGATAAATCGTGATTGATAGCCTTTAGAGCCATCTCAAATTCTGCCATGCTTGCGTGCCGGCTGTCTTGATTGCGTGCGAGAGCTTTCCGGAGAAAGGCGCAAACAGATGGAAACAGATAGCTGGCAGCATTCCGGTCTGCAGGAAATACGTTACCACTGAGGCGATAAAGGATAGCATCGCCGATGGATGGATTAAACGGAAGGCGACCAGTGAGGCATTCGAACATGATCAAGGCGAGCTGATAAATTTCAGACCGGCAGGAGAAGAGATCGTCATGCAGCTGTTCGGGCGAAAGATAGAACAAGCTGCCGCTGGTACGATCACTCTTGATTGGCGGCTCTTCGGTGTTGAACTCGGAAATTCCGAAATCTATCAGTGTCACTTTCAATTCGTCGCTGGCAGTCGATACGATGATATTGGCTGGTTTCAGATCGCGATGAAAGATACCGAGCATATGCAATGCTCCAATTGCTCGTGCCACTTGCAGGCAGATCTCCTTAACTTGGTCGAACGGCAGCGGACCGGACCGCCTCAGGATTTGTTGCAATGATTCACCGCTGGCATACTCCATAGCTAAGAACGGATAGCCGGTTGCGGTCTCGCCAGCTTCCACTAATTTGACAATTGAGCTGTGATTAATGCGAGCAAGTATCTCTGCTTCTCGTCTTATGACATCTTGGGCAGCCAGATCTTCTTCCCAGCGAGACACTTTGAGCGCAACCAGTTGATTGTCGTGTTGCCGTCTGGCCAAAAACACTGTTCCCATACCGCCTCGACCCAAAACTTTCAAGATTTCATAGACAGAACCGGAGCTGGCCGTTATCTTAGCCGGTAGCGCTGCGGACCGGCTCTTTATTTTCAGTCTGGTAGCCAGGCTGCGGTTGAGCGCTTGGATAAGCGCTTCTGCCGTTTCCGGCTCATCAGTCTGGAATCGCTCTGGATTTCCAAACCTCATATCCGCGACTGTATCGGCAATCATTTCAACGGCACTCATATTTTGTCCTCGTGGCGACTGTCGCGCAGTCCTATACTAAGAAGGACAATTCCAACAACTCAATTGGAAATGGAGCCGCTTGTGTCCGTACCGGTCGACCTGATTAGCTTTTCCTGGGCAAGCCTGTCTTTGACAGCGACGATGGTGGTTGTCCGGTTTATGCTCGAACGCGCTGCTGCCGGGCAGAAGGGAGCGGCCGCGGTCGCAAATGAAAGGCTTCGCCCGGCCGAGCTGTCCTACTTGCTGCGGACCGGTGATATGTCAAACGTGGCGATTGTGCTCTGCTTTGACTTGTTGCACAGAGCGGCTAAATCACGATTAACCGGCAATGAGCCGGTCGAGCTGGCTGATTATGAGCGCAATGCCTGGCAGCGTGCAAAGGAATATGTAAAGGGATGGACCGAAAGCCAGATCGATAAAGTCGTACCCGACTTTTCCCGCGAAAGCTTGGCACAGGCCACAGGTAAGGTTTCGAAGATCTATAAGTTTGCTACCGGCACGGCGCGCAGCTTCGCCGCGGAGGTAATCGCGGACCCCAAAAGGTTAAAACGCTACATCTCCTTTGCTGGCGTTGCCAGATTCGCCTCTGACCTAGCCAGCGCCGGTTATCAGCAAGTCATTCAACAGGAGCTATCGGCCGACCTGCTCAGTAGAGGCTTGCTGGTAACAGCAGAAAGACGACGGCAGTGGTCGCTTAGATACAAGGTGGCAGCTGCGGCCGCCCTTTTAACTACGCTCTTGGTTGCCTATCAGACTTTGCCCGATCAACGATTTGCGGTGGCATGCATGCTGTTTGGCGCGGTCAACGCCTTTCTGGCTGGGATTTTTTTGTTTCTCAAAGAGCTTCTGCCTGTCTACGGAGAATTGCGCGACATCTTTGCGCATCTCAGACGTGGTGGCTGGCGGGTTCGAGTTTTGAAGTTGCTGGTAAGGCTGCTTTCGGTGACTGTCTGGTCACTACTTACACTCTTGCTGCTGGTGGTTCTGCTGCTCGAGTGTCTGGCGATTCAATTCGGACTCGGCGTCGCTCCGGCTCAAAGTGCTGTGGCAATACTATTGCTCACCGGCAATTCGTTTTTCGTGATCGGCATGTTTGGCGCGGCTGACAAGCTCGAAAAGAGACCGCTGACCAGCCGCCTGGGTGCAGAGGTGATTAAGAAGGAGCGGCACCGGCTCTCGGATGTAAGCCCGCTGGAATCGTTCAAGACATTGCTGTCCACACCAGGCTATGATCCGGAGTTTTCCGAGCTGCTTGCCCTCTATGGCATCGAGACGCTCTGGTTGTTAGCTTGAGATTCTCCTCGGCGACTCAGGCACCAGCCGCTATGACACCATGCATGCACTGAACATTGAATTAGTGCCACTAGCGATAGAAAAGCCTAGCGGAATCTGTCAATGACTTTGAGACACTTTTCCGAACAAAAGTAGTCTAGTACTTGCACGCCAATCCGACTGCGTCACGCGCAGGCAGGACTTGGAGATAGCCAACGGTAACGCAATCGGATTGGCTCGGAAAGCCGAGCTTGAGAGATTTAGAACGCAGAGCCGGATTGCGAGCTTGTCGCGATGACAATCAGCGAACACCTATTAGCCAACAGTAGAGGCTTCTGTTGGAATTCTTCCAGACCGACACGCTTCCGCAAATAGCTGATAATCCGTGTGTGTTTGCTCTGCATACAACTGCGCGTACTTTGTCAACGATGTTGCAAATTTTTCGCTGGTGCCCAGATACTCCGAGACCGCTGAAGCTGCTCCGGATTTAGCATGCGCCCTGGCCAATACTTTTCCTGCAACTCTTGCTATATCCGATATCGTCGATTTACTCCACATTGCAGGATTCGGTGACATCTTCACATCCCGGAGCTGGCGAAGATAGAATTGCCGTCCTTGCTTTCCTTCGGTCCAGCCGAGAAACATGTCACTTGCTGATTGCATTATTCTTTGCCCAATTACCACACGCTGTCCGTGATTCTCGAATTCACTTGCACCAAGATAGCGCTCAAATACGGATTGCCGCGACTCTTTCACCTGAAGAATGAGCAAATCGTCATTCTTACCAACAAGCAAGAGAACACCACAGTAAGTACCTACACTCCCTGTACCTACGACTTTTCGGGCAATGTCTGCAATCTCGAAGTGCCGCAGAAGTCCTGCTCTATCTGCTGAAAGCGTCTGAAGGTAAAGGTCAAAGGACTTGCGTACATTCTTCATTTCGATATCTTGCACATGGTAGAGCAATGGCGGCATCTCCTTAAACTGCCAGCTCCCAGCCTTTTTCTCTGTCAGCTTCTGATGCAATACTTCTGGAGAAGATTTGATTAGCTCCTTAGCAAGAAGTTTTTTGCCTCTTTCACGATCCTCCTTCTTTGAAGCGCTGTCGATGTAGGTCTGGAAATCGAGCTTCGAGAACCACACATCCATCAGCCTTTGCTTGGCGTGGATTGCCATTTCCCGTTGGTACGAGCGCGCCAACTCAAAGGCAGCTTTCTCGCCCGCTTTGGCAGACAATGCTACCGAGTTTGCGGCGATCACCAAACTGGCTGCCAGGCGTTTCAGATCCCATTCGAAAGGAGCCGGGTGAGTTTCATCAAAATCATTGAAGTCGACAATAATATTTCGCTCCGGTGTTGCAAATGCCCCGAAGTTAAGTATGTGGCAGTCACCACAACACTGGACTGTAATACCGGAATCTTCCTCTACCGCTAGGTCGTTAGCCATAATTGCAGCGGCTCCGCGATAAAACGTGAATGGTGAAACCAACATGCGACTATGCCTGATCGGAATGAGTTGCTGGTCACGCCCTGCGTTCGTCTGCTCAATGATTGCTACCGGATCTCTTTTGCTCTTTGAAGTCTTAACTCCTGATGTCTGCTTAGTTATGCCTTCCCGCGAAGATTTGTCTTTCTTTCCGGCCGGCGCTGCTTTCTTGCCCATAATTCAATTTCCTCGCTTGATCACACCAGCTGACACTCTTTAAATCGATATACAAGTTCGACATTACCGGGCAGTCAATCTAGTAAAGTATCCCATAAATCGCCGGGGAGCGACTGATCCGCCGTGTTGCATCCTGAAAGGCTCACTGGTTCGCGGAGATCTTTTCGACCGGCTCTACATGTCTCCGGAGTAAAGAGTAATACCAACTCGGATCGCATTTGCCCTGTTAGCCAAAGATAAGTTGGTGCAAAGCCGTACGTGTCCTCTTATGCGGAATCTGTGCAATCACATGCGTTGAATCGACCATGTGCCTATTACTACCACGACCAGGAAATACAAACTTGATGTTTCTCGGTTGTTTTTCATAGCGTCGTTTTAGGAGTTGAAAGACAGAGGGCTGTTCTCACTTCCGGGATAAGTGATCTCTATTCGATCACGCAAATGGCTTTTCTGTCCTCTTCTGTAATGCCTGATGCTGTGCGGCTTGCGGAGAGTATTTCCGAACCTGAAAATTCTATGCCTCTTCCGTGTATGCCCAGTGTAGGCATTGGGACAATTTCTTTGTTGTGACAGCATCACCATATGTGATATCACACTAGAGTTTATCGATAGCTTTGAGAAACGAAAAGACATCTCATGTTACTTCAAATCAATGATATCAGGACCGAGGAACTTCAACAAATGCTCAGATATCTGCGGCATTCTCCCGCGGCAGTCGCTCAAGATTTGTCGCTGCTTCGAAAAACGTTTCTGAAGTTACGCGCACCGTGTAGCACTCGTACTGCTAACAACTGCTTCCCTTGCATCCTGTACGCGATGACATAACTGCTAACCGTCCAAAATAGATATCGCTTATCTTGCACATCTAGCCGTCCATGACCCATGCCGGGAAATTGCGCTAGCAGTTGGATAGTGCTATGGATCAACTCATCGAGGCGGCTAGCAGCAGTCGGATCGTCTTTCGCGATGTAGTCACAGATCGCTTCAACATCCGCGTTAGCGCGGTGAGAGATGCGATAGGTCATGAATTCTTCTTGGAAGCGCGACGCGTCTTTCTAAGGCGAAAGGCCTCTTCCCCGTCTAATGTTCTGTCTTCCTTAATGCTCTGCTCGCCCTCAGCCAGAAGTTCGTCCAACTCTCCCGGAACAAAGTCTCCAAATCGTTCCTGTTGATCGAGAGTCAGCAAAGCGGCGGCCACGACATCTTCAGCAGTTGCATACCGACCCGATTTCACCCGTTCTTCTATGAGCTTTTGTAATTTGGGGTCCAGAGAAAGGTTCATTGGTGATTACTCCATGTGCTCTGAATTCACAGGTTCCATCAAGTCAATGATATCAGCTCCGAGAAGCTTCAGTAAATGCTCAGAAATCTTTGCCATGTAAACCCGCAGTCGTGCGACGTTCACCACAACATACGGTGTGTCTCCGACCTTAACTTTCCGATTGGTGAGCAGCGCATACAGAAAGTCACTGAGTGGGAGGCAGTGCTCAATTTAATTTTTGGAGCCCTCCGCTCTGACTGTCAGTGCCTTTCCCTCAAAATCCATATCAGACCAACGGAGAGTAGCAGCTTCATTTCTTCTCAATCCTGACAGCATGAGAAAGACCAGATAGTCCCGGACTGTTTTCTGCCTCAAAGACATGACTGCTCGGTACCAATTCCCCTTATGCCGAGCTCGGCATAAGGGGAATTGTGCAACGGATGTGTCGGAGTGCTTGCACTCAAGGAGATGGTATCGGTTGCTCCACCGCCAGTTACTTTCGCGGTAAAGGATGTTGCATTGTTGGCGGAGGTGCTGATAGATATGACCGCACTCGTGGATGACGCAGTTACGTTTACATTGCTCATGGTGGTGCCAATGTCCGATGCGAGAGCTTAAGCAATATCCGCTGATGTGTCACCGGATTGCACGGTGTAGCTGGCGGTTTCTTGACCCTGGGGAGTCGTTCCAGTTAGTGAAGCATCATATGCGGTGATGGAGACAACGTCTCCTGCAAGGGGCACTCCGCCTATGTATGCGTTAACGGTAGTTTATAGGGAAACCAGAAAGCATGATTGCCACGGTCTCCGCTCACTTAATCGAGCACACGAATCAATCTTGAGTGCCGTCGGCACTCAATGCTCATTGCCAATAATGGGATGCCTGGCTACCGCAATAATGTCAGCGCAAAAAATTGTGCAACTTAGAAGACGCGCATAAAACCATCGAAGCAGAAGACCGTGTTGCTGTAAACCAGCAGAAGTGTATTCCGACTACTCTATGTAACGAGGCTTGAAATTTGTAGCCAATAGTGTTAACAAACTTGAACGGAATTGCTTCTGCGCCTGCGCTGGCGCGAAAATTGACTATCAGCAGAGGCGAAATCGAGTTGTCATCCCGTCCTTGCTATAATCTAGGTCGTTTTCAATTGGAGTGTTTCATTTCCAGTCATGTCAAGTAGCTACTCATTAGAAGATGGGTTGGCCGGAATTGTAACCGGGGCATCTTCGGGCATCGGCAAGGCGCTGGCTGTTCGGCTGGCCGAGCAATACAAAGCCAAACTCGTGATCAATGCTCGCAATGCTCAGCTATTGCAAGAGACTGCAGCCGAAATCGAAAGGGCCGGCGGCAAAGCTGTCTGTGTTGCCGGCGATATCTCTGAGCGTGAGCTGTCTACCAGGCTTGTGGAGACATGTCTCTCGAGTTTCGGCGGATTGAAACTGCTGGTAAATAACGCCGGCTTAGCCAAACCCGGCCCTGTAAAAGACCTTACTCCCGAGGATTGGCATTATGTTTTCAATGTCAATTTCTTCGGACCGCTCTACTTGACATACGCGGCTCTTCCACATCTGCTGGCTCAAAAGAGCGGCAAGATTGTCAATATATCTTCGGTGGCCGGAAAGATCTCCTTTCCAGGCAGTGTTTGTTATGCCGCCAGCAAGTTTGCCTTGACCGGTATGTCGGAAGGAATGGCTGCCGAGCTGCAGTCGCAAGGCATCGATGTCATCACAGTCTGTCCCGGCTGGGTGCGTTCTGAGTTCTTCACGAACGTAAAAATGCCCGACAAGAGAAATCCAACTGTCATCGCTCAACGCAAGGATCTCATTGGCTGGCTGATGCGCAATTGTCTGAGCGTAAGTTCGGAGACGGCCGCTGCTGACATTGTGCGAGCTTGCGAACGCGGCGGCGGTCGCGAGATCGTGCTCACCGCCCCTGGTGTCATTATGGAGCGGGCGGCCGGCTTGTGCCCATCGCTGGTGCATGCGGCTGCTAAGCGATATCCCGCTGACCGCGCCTAAAGTTAGACGGAGGACTACCATGTCAGACAAAACCTTCGACCGCGATCAATTCATAAAAAAAGCTGCTGCATTTGGACAACAGGTCGAACTGGAAGAGAAGCTCGGTTCTCTGGTTGTTAAGGCGCTGGCGGTGGTAGGCGAAGCGGCGGTCAGGCTGGTCGCTGTATGCAGAGAAGGCGCGAGCGACAAAGGCCCCGTTATTACTACCAAAATTTCCGAGACGATGGTGCAAGTATCGGGCGGTGGCCGTAATCTCGTATTTGCAATGGCGCAGGGGATAGCCAGCGACCATCGGCTGCAGGCCCCCCGGGCGGAGGCTTGCGGGCAAGTCCTGGTGTTTACGCATTTGACGGGAGAAGCGGAGTCGCATCTGCTCACCTCGATGCGTGTGTATGAAAACGGCGAATGTACGGACGGCGAGCTCACCTGGAGCATCGAGTCCGGTGCCGATGGTTTCTTGCCATATCTGGCGCATTTTGTGCGTGGTGCTATCTTCCATTCCACTGTTTACTGGCCCGTGATCGATGAGATGCCGTTCTGTCTGCAAAAGGTGCCTGTCTATGAAGATCAGCTGCACGAGCAGACTCTCAAGAAGCCTTGTGTCGGATTCGAGTGCAATCTCAAAGGTTAGCGACTTGCTTTTGCTATTGAGATGCAGGTTGGTTTGCTTTGAGTTCGGAAGCCTTGTTTGTTGTTAGCGATGCCGCTTGCTGCCTGCCGGTCTGACTCAAGAGCGATGCATAGCGCATTAGGACCGATATGTGCTTCTGTTTATCGGGAAAGTTTGATTGCTGGCAAAGTTTGAGCGCACGCTTGATCAATCTCTCGGCCTCCTCATAGCGCTCCTGGTTAATGTAGAGCGCGGTTTGGTTATCCCAGATCGTGACCAGATCGACATTGGGAGCCGGCTCCGTATTCGCCGACAGCGCTGCCTGATTGAAGCACGTCTCGGCTTCTGACCAGTGCTTCAGCTCGGTCAGGCAGTTGCCGAGACCGATAAGACTTGCCACGAAAGTTTTCAAATCGTCCTTGGGTTGTTCTTTTAAGCAATCGATCGTCCTTTTGAAGTAAAGAATGGCGTTGTCCCGCTCACCGGACTGTGCAAAGGCATTTGCCAATTCATAGTTAAGTCGTGCCGTACTGGTCTTATTGTTTGCAGTATCTTGCTCTGACCGTGCAAGCAAACGCTTGTAGATTTGAATCGCCTCAGCGCAACCAGCTTTCGACCGGCAGACTAGAAGATTGGCCAACAGCTCCTGCGTATCGGGATCGCTCTCGCCCTTGTGTTTTTCTTGAATAGCGATCGCTTTCTTAGTTGTGGTTATTGCCTGATCGGTCAGTCCTGCGGAAAAGTACAAACCAGCTAAATGAACTAAAGTCTCCGGGCGTGCTTGCCGCTCGTACTTCTCTTCAAGTAAGACCGCTTCATTGCAGAGAATGGCGGCTTGCCTGAATTCCCGATGATTGGCAAACCCGTCGGCACACCTGATATGGCAAGTTCTCAGTTGTTCGATATAGGCTGGCTCAACCATTTTTGAGCAGATTTCATTTTCGGCCTTGGCTAAATCATATTGCTGCATTTTGAGATAGTACCTTCCGAGCGTGGCATGGCTGAACATTACAAAGGAATGTTCGGGACCGAAGCGCTTTTGAAAAACCTCGATCGCCTGTTTATATAGCGCTCCGGCCTCCTTATACTGTCCTTGTTCTAGATAGAGATCGCCGAGGCTCGGGATGACCCATGCCAGATCTCTGTTCTTAAAATTCTTGTTTAAGGAAAGCAGACTGTAGGCCTGCTCGTAGTATTTGGTTGCAGGATCATATTGTCCGAGTTGCGCATAGGTCATTGCTACTCGCCTGAGCGATTCAACTAGTTCTTCTGCATGAGGATTGATTTTATACTGGAGCTTAACTATTACCAGCTCCTTGTCCAGGAAGGATTTGCTCACCTTCGTCTTGACCTCTCGATCGAACTGATTATTGGCTTTTACCTCCAGCTGTTTCAAAAGCTCGCTGTAAGTCTTCCTGGCCTTATCGTCGCTGCCTTCAAGCTCATAGAGAGAACCAAGTTCTAGTTTCAGCTCTTCTACCTGGGGTGCATCAATACCATTTTCGTGCTCGACAATTGGAATCATCTTTAAGCAAAGCGCGATCGCTTCTTCGTATCGTCTTTGCTGCCGGCACAGCTTCGCCAGGGAGCGCATTTGCGGCAGTAAAGCTGGATCCTCCGGTCGCAAGTTCTGCTCCTGGAGGAAAAGTGAGAGCCGGTTCTGAGCATAGGCCGCGAAACTATTGAACTCGGCGCGACAAACAAATAGCGATGCACCAATGGCAGCTGCAATTGCGACTGACAGAAATGTCTTAGTCGAGCTGTGCTTGAATCGGCCCTTTCCCGATGAGCTAACAGATTGCGTTGCGGTTTGCTTTATCTTTTCCCTTAACTCGGCAGGCAGCGTTGCGATACCGCGGTCGAGCGACTCGAGAATCTCTTCCATCGATTGTTGTCGCTTCTCTGGAGTCTTTTCCATCGCCTTGAAAATGATTGCTTCCAGCCAAGCAGGCACCTGAACGCTGGGGCAGCAGTGAATAAATGCTGGCGGCTTTTCGGAGAGATGCTTCGAAGCAATCTCTACCGGCGTCGCACCGGCAAATGGCGGTTTGCCTGATAAGGTTTCGTACATCAAACAGCCTAAGGAGTAAATATCAGAGCGAGCATCTACCTCTCGCCCGATCAGCTGTTCTGGGCTCATGTAGACTGGGCTTCCGAATATCTCGCCGGCGCCTGTTAATCGTTGCGATTGCTGCTCTTCCGGTCCGTACACTCTGGCAATGCCGAAATCAACCAGTTTTGCGGTCAACATCCGATCCGTTGTTGCCACCAACATGATATTGCTAGTCTTGATATCGCGATGCACCACTCCGCAGCGGTGAGCGTGTGCCAACGCTGATGCGGTCTGTTTGAATACAACTAGCGAACTGGCAAGGTCGAAAGCTCCACGGTCGGAGATGGCTTCGAACAAGCTCTTGCCCTCGATGTAGTCCATTACGAGAAACGGTTCGCCGCCGGCTAGCGTACCAAAATCATGTATGTCCACGATGTTTGGGTGAGAAAGCGCGCTGACCGCCTTCGCTTCTCTCGTAAATCGTTCTAGCTTGAGCGGATCGCTGGCGAACTGCTTAGGAAGCATTTTGATGGCAACGGTTCTGCCCATCAGTTGATGCTGTGCTTTGTACACGACGCCCATCGATCCCTGCCCAATCGAGGAGAGGATCTTGTAACGCTCATCTAAGACGGCTCCAGTCTCCAGGTGCTCCAATGGACATTCCTTGTCGACACTACAGCGACACTATTCCCACAAATCGATTGTCCGTCTCTGGATACGAATCGTTGCTTACTTTATCGCGAGGCTTTGTTCGCCAGCTTTCGGCATGAAGAAGGAGGCGACCACGCCAACCAGGTAAATGCTTGCCACGGTTGCGGCTGCCAACGCATATGAGCCGCCGAAATGCGAAATCAGCGCGCCGCTGCCCACAGCTGCTCCAGCTGCGGCGAATCGACCGATATTGTAAGTAAAGCCAAAGGCTGTACTGCGAATTTTTTGCTCAAACAGCTCAGGCAGATAGGCATAGAGAATTACGAACGGCAGGTGCGCGAAGAATCCCAGACAGATTATCCAGGCAAGCAAGATTATGCTGTAGCTCTTAACTGTCAGGAACATGCCTACTGCCAGCATGAATGCCATCAGGAAACTGATGCCGATGGAGCGAGCATACCCGAGCCGCTTGATCAGAAAGCAGCCGACTAGACCGGACAGGATCATGCCGGTATCTTTTGCGAACATGGCAAAACTGCGCTGTTCGACCGCCAGTGATGAGGTCAACTGATTCACCCAAGCGGGTATCCAGGCAACAACCGCCCACCACGGGATGATCGCCACACTGGTGACGATGATTGCCACCATCGTCTTTCGAAGATAGTCCCGATTGAAGAGATCCCACAACGTAAAGCGCAACAACATCCGCTCTTCTTCGGTGCGCTCCTGCTCCGCCTTAGCCTTTGATGCTTTGCGTTTGTCGCTCAGCTCGCGAAAGCTTTCCGGCTCTTTCAGTTTCGAACGGATGTAAACCGTCAGCAAAGCTGGACTGATTCCAGCCAGGAACAACCAGCGCCATCCGCAGTGCCCAAGCCAGAGATTGAGCAGAGCTGTCAGCATATAACCAAACCCGAGCGAGCTCGCCATAACGCTTATCGCATAAATGCGCGATTTATTCGGCCAGTACTCAGACAGAAGCACCGCCCCGATTCCTAGTTCTCCACCTATTCCTGCCCCTACCAGAAATCGATAGAAGCCCAGCTCCATCCAATTGTGAGCGGTAGCGCACAAGCCGGTGCACAGCGCATACAGAAGGATTGTGATGGTTAGAGTTCGGGCCCGCCCGATGTAATCGGCAAGGACGCCAAAAGCCATTGAGCCGATTGCCCATCCGACCATAAACAAGGCGATGATGTATGAGCCATGAAGACCGACTATTGCATGCGACTTGGTGCCCAAGAGCTCGGAAAGGGCAGGATAAAGCACCATTGCAAAGATGGAAGAATCCATCCCGTCGAACACTCCGCCCGCCCAGGTTGCCAGGAGAACGTGCCAGGGCTTCGAGCTCTCTTGCTGCAAATTTTGGGTAGCGACATTGGGGTGATTTGAGTCCGCCAGAGTCCCCGGAGTGAGAACTTGAACCGTTTTGCCACGGTTAGCCGGCTCCGCAAGAGCATCTTCTGTGGTTATTGTGCTCATCTGCCTCTCTATCGCCAGTCTTACCGGATGTTCAGCGTGCCATTCAAGGCAATCGGTGGACGCTCTTTGCCAGAAAAATTAACGCTGGTAATACCAGATGGCTGAAAGTTCGGTCGAGCATTAATTAGATTGCGAACGTATGTTAAATGAATGTATTTCTACTTTGAAAGTGGGCATGGTTAATAAACCCGATTTATGTTGCTAAGGAGTGTCTATCGACTGGTTGTTATTTATTATTGATACTCTGTACCTAGGGGCCGCGGTGTCCGAATGCTGTCAGCTTGGCAGCCGAGGGGTGGAATATGTTTGACCTTTTCAAGAAGCAGTTCATAGAAGTTATCGAGTGGACGGAAGATCAAAATGGTGTTCTGGCTTATCGCTTTCCCACCATGGACCAGGAGATCAAGAATGGTGCACAGCTGACCGTTCGCGATTCGCAAATGGCCGTGTTCGTCAACGAAGGCAACATCGCCGATATCTTCAGCCCGGGGCGTTATGAGCTCAGCACCAAAACTCTGCCGATCTTAACCACCCTGATGAATTGGGATAAGGCGTTCAAGTCGCCGTTTAAATCTGATGTTTACTTCTTCTCGACCCGCGAGCAGATCGATCAACGCTGGGGAACGCAAGCACCCATTACCTTTAGAGACAAAGAGTTCGGTGCGATTCGCTTGCGGGCATTCGGCACTTATTCATACCAGATTGAGGAGCCATCTACGTTCTACCAGAAAATCAGTGGCTCGCGTGAGATGTACACTGTCAGTGAGCTCGATGGGCAGTTGCGATCAGCCATTGTCACGTCAATTGCTACAAAGCTTGGCAAAGGGGAGACGCCGTTTCTAGACATGGCTGCCAATCAGCAGGATTTCTCCGAGCAGCTGAAGAAAGAGCTCGATCAACCGTTTTTTAGCTATGGTTTGAAGCTGGCCACCTTCCTGGTGCAAAGCGTTACGCTGCCGGAAGAATTGCAGGCTTATCTGGACAAGCAATCGTCGATGAATCTAGTCGGCGACTTGAAGCGATATGCTCAGTTTCAAGCGGCCGACAGTATTTCGGCCGCCGCGCAAAATGGCGGAGGATTGGCTTCGGCTGGTGTCGCGATGGGGGCCGGAGCAGTAATCGGGCAAACCTTTGCCCAGGCGATGCAGGGCAATGACAGCCAATCCGGAGGGCAAGCAGCGGCGATGGAAGATCCATTCGAGCTTCTGGAGAAACTGCAAGGGCTGCTCAAAAAAGGTGTGATTTCGCAAGAAGAGTTTGATGCTAAGAAAGTGGAGATTCTCAAGAGAATTTCCTGATGATTAAGCTCGCCTGCCCAAGTTGCGGCGCCGAAGTTAAATTTCAATCAAAGGCTTCTGTCTTTGCGGTTTGCAGCTTCTGCAAATCGACTCTTGTCAGGCAAGACATGAATCTTGATGTCTTGGGCAAGATGTCTGATCTGCAGGATGATTTAACTCCGTTGCAGTTAGGTACGCAAGGGCAATATGATGGACGGCAGTTCGAGCTGATCGGCAGGCTCAAGATCGCCTACAGCGACGGGTACTGGAACGAGTGGTACACGCTGTTTGGCGGCGAGGAAACCGGCTGGTTGGCTGAAGCTCAAGGCTTCTACGCCGTTTGCTTTCAGCTTGAGACACCTGGACTCTATCTACCGCCGGCCAAAAGAATAAAGCCGGGTTTGACGATCGATTTGGAGCCAGCCGGTACATTTCTGGTAGAAGATGCGCGCGATGTGTTTTGCATATACAGTGAAGGCGAGCTTCCGATCAACGCCGCTCAGGGGCGGGAGTCTTTCAGCGTTGATCTGGCCGGGCCAAAAGACCAGATGGCAACTGTCGAGTACGCCGAAAATTCAGACCGAATCTACATCGGCAGCTATCAGGATTTTGACACGTTTAATTTTCGGAATCTGAGGACGATCGATGGCTGGTAAGTCTCAGACTCCTGATTCCACAGGTGGACCGTCTGGTGCCAAACCGAGCGCCAAGACATTTTCGTGCACCAACTGTGGTGCTTCAGTAACGATTCGATATCCCGGGCAAGCTATGTCCGTTGCATGCGAATCCTGCCACTCGGTTCTGGATGTGACGCATCGCAATTACCAGATACTTTCTAAATATGGGGCGGAGACATCCGGATACAGTCCGCTTTTAGCGCTCGGAGCGAGGGGGAAGTTATTTGGTCGGCCCTGGGAAGTAATCGGATATATGGTGCGGGAAGATGTGGCGAGCGGTTTTTCGTGGGATGAATATTTGCTCTTCAACCCTTATTACGGATATCGCTGGCTGACGCATACCAAAGGGCATTTTAACTTTGTCACGCCGATTAAGAAGAAGCCTCAAACCAGCCAATCCTACAAGTTCAATTCCCCTGAGTGCGCCATTCTAGACGACCTCAACTACCGTCTGTACTACCGCGGGCAGGCCTCTGTCTTATTTGTGCTGGGCGAGTTTTATTGGCGTGTAAAGGCTAACAGCGCGGTAGCGATGGAAGACTACATCTGCCCGCCTAAAATGCTGTCATCAGAGGCGGATGAGAAGGAGATCAATTGGAGTGTCTCGGAGTATGTCGAGCCTGCCGTGATTCGCGAGGCCTTTAAATCTGACGATCCGTCCTTGAAGCGATTGCCGCTCGGTATCGCTCCTAATCAACCCAACAAGGCGGCATCGGCATGGAAAACCATGAAGTGGCTATGGATGATGTTCCTGGTGATCTGCACCGGAATTGAAATCGTCCATGTCGCCGGTTCGGCCAGCAAGGAGCTGTTGGACTTCAATTACACCTATGTTCCGAATACCAAAAGCGCAGATATCACTACTCCGGTCTTTACGGCGTTCAAGGAGAAGGCCAATCTGTCCCTGTCATTTAAAACTCAGGTGGACAATAGCTGGTACTACGTGTCCGGGGAGCTGGTAAATAACAAGACCGGCGAAACGTATCCTTTCGAGCGCAGCATCGAATACTATCATGGTTACGACAGCGACGGCTCCTGGAGCGAGGGCAGTCTGGAGTCTCAGCTGTTGTTTTCTGGGATACCAGGCGGTCAGTACTACTTGAACTTAGATATGGAGAGCGGGTCCTTCAAGGACAGCAATCCACGCACATTGCTGCTTACTGTGCGGCGTGATGTGCCGACTTACGTCAATTACTTCTTGAGTCTGTTCTTCCTCTCAGTCCTTCCTTGCATGTATTGGTGGAGCAGCCGAAGTTTCGAGGTCGCTCGCTGGTCTGACAGCGATTATACGCCGTATCCGTCTTCGTCCGATTCCGATTGAGGAGAGTCGCATTCGATGGTTCGATTTTATGTCATTTCGTCAGCGATCGTTTGCTTGGTGTTTTTGTACGCATCACAGTCTGGGATCGTTTTGATTGGCGCGGGAGCCAATTCCCCCTCCAAGCCGAGGGGACCGGGTCAGTTTCACAAATAGGTGAGGAGGAAAGACTTTGGAACAAGTATTTGCGCTCAAGTATGTGGTGGCGGCCGTTGTTTATTCAGGGGTCGGCATCATGATTTTGCTTCTGTCGATGGTGATCTTTGACAAGATGACACCGGGCGATCTCTGGAAGGACATCGTGCAAGAAAAGAATCTGCCGCTTGCAGTCGCTCTCGGTTCGATGATGCTCGCTGTCGGAAATATCATCGCTTCGGCCATACACGGCTAAACAAGTGACATATCCGCTGCTCCTTACTGCCTTTGCCATATCGACCTGTGGCTTGGTCTATGAACTGATCGCTGGTACGGTAGCCAGCTACCTGCTGGGCGATTCGGTGACGCAGTTTTCGACCGTGATCGGTGTCTATCTCTTCTTCATGGGCATTGGATCTTTCCTGTCCAGATATGTCAACAAGAACATCGTTCTTACCTTCGTTCAGGTCGAATTGCTTGTCGGTCTGGTCGGTGGATCTTCTGCGACTCTCTTATTCATTCTTTTCGAGCGCGTTGAGAGTTTTCGCATCCTGCTTTACGGATTGGTGGCGATCATCGGCATATTAATCGGGCTGGAAATTCCCCTTCTCATGCGAATTCTAAAGGACCGGCTGGAGTTCAAGGAGTTGGTATCACAGGTTTTCACCTTCGATTATGTGGGCGCTTTGCTTGCATCTCTTATCTTTCCATTGATCTTGGTTCCTTACCTGGGTTTGATTAGAGCGTCCTTCTTGTTTGGTCTTCTAAATGTCTTGGTGGCAATCTGGACTATCTACCTGTTCAAAGCCGAGCTGCCGTGGCTGCGCAGCTTAAGAGCGATGGCAGTCGTGCTGGTGATCGCCCTGGTCGGAGGTTTTGCTTACTCGGACAAGCTGATGGCTTTCGCGGAGTCTTCGACCTTTCAAGATCCGATTATCTACTCGACGTCGACACCCTATCAGCGGATCGTAATTACCGGTGGTGGCAAGGACGTCAAGCTCTTTTTAAACAACAACCTGCAGTTTAGCTCGCGCGATGAATATCGCTATCATGAGGCGCTCATTCATCCGGCCATGGCCAGCCTGAAGCATCCCCGGGATGTGCTTGTCCTCGGTGGCGGAGACGGAATGGCGGTCAGAGAAATTCTCAAATATCCCTCCGTCGCCTCGGTGACATTAGTCGATCTCGACAGCGAAATGGTAAGTCTCTTTCGGGATCAACCGCTATTCTCTCAACTTAACGGCGATGCCCTAAAGGACAAACGAGTCTCAATCATCAATCAAGATGCTTTTACCTGGCTGAAGCGATGTCACAATACTTTTGATATTGCTATTGTTGACTTTCCTGATCCCAGCAATTTTTCGCTCGGGAAGCTTTACACCGACACCTTTTATCGGGCCGTCAAGAAAGTGCTTGGTCCACAAGGGTTGGTAGTCGTACAGAGCACATCTCCCTACTTTGCCAAAAACTCATTTTGGTGCGTAGTCAGCACTTTGAGTTCGGTTGGATTCCAGACCGTTCCGTATCACGCCTATGTTCCATCATTCGGCGATTGGGGCTATGTAATTGGTGCGAAATCGCCATTTCAACTCGCAGCGAGCTATCCGGACGGATTGCGTTATGTGTCGGCTGATACGGTCAATCAGTTGTTCTCGTTTCCCAAAGACATGCTACCTACCATCAATTCGGTCAACAAGCTGAACAATCAGTCCCTCGTTCATCTATTCGAGTCGGAGTGGGGCGAGTATGCCGAGACCCATTAGCCGATCGCTTTTCCTGAAAGGTCTGGTCGGGCTGACGGCCGGCGCGACGGTCGGAAAGCTTTGGTACGACTGGATGCAAGCGAAGGCAAGCATACCTTGTAAGATGCTTGGACCGTCTATGTCGATCGGGCACAAGCTTCGTGACGGTGCGACACTCGGACGAAAGTCTGAGCAGCCGCCGGAAGAATGCAAAGTAACCATCATCGGCGCCGGCATATCCGGCTTATCGGCAGCTTGGTGGCTCAAGCGACAAGGTATGACCGACTTCAGAATTCTTGAACTGGAAAGCCATGTCGGTGGCAATTCCGCCAGCGGTAGCAATCGGGTTAGCGCTTACCCCTGGGGGGCACATTATGTGCCATTGGCCAATCAAGAGTCCCAATATGTAAGGATGCTCTTCGAAGAGCTCGGCATTATCGCCGGATATGACAGCACAGAGCGACCGATTTACAACGAGTTGTTTCTCTGCCACGAACCGCAGGAGCGCCTGTTTAAAGATGGATCCTTTCAGGAAGGGCTGGTGCCCAAGCGAGGGTTGCAGAAATCGGACAGTCGACAGATCGCCAAATTTTTTGAAACAGTCAAGCGCTTTCGGGACACAGTGGGCTCAGACGGCAAACCGGCTTTTGCTATTCCGCTCGACTTGAGCTCGACCGATCAAGCAATTGTTTCGCTCGACAAGCTTTCGATGTCGCAATGGCTGCAAGATAATGGTTTCGACTCAAAGCCGCTTTTGTGGTATGTGAATTACTGCTGCCGGGATGATTATGGCTCTGCGCTCGAGCATGTTTCGGCCTGGGCCGGCTTGCATTACTTCGCCGGTAGGCGGGGCAATGCAGCCAATGCCGAAAACAACTCAATTGTAACCTGGCCGGAAGGCAATGGTTTTCTGGTCGACAAACTCAAGCAGGGCTTAAAAGATCAGATTATCTCCGGTGCGCCCGTGATTGCAGTTAGTGATTCAGGCAGTGCTGTTGACACGGTCTTTGTGCGCAGTGAAACAGGAGAGTGTCTGTCCACCAAATCTGAGCGAGTAATCTTTGCGGCACCGAGGTTTATCTCGAAATTCTTGTTGAAGGGCGATCTTGCTAAATCTCAGGTCGACTTCGAGGCGCTCAGTTATGCACCATGGTTGGTGGCAAACATTACGCTCCGGACAGTGCCTCGGGCTCGAGGCACTGCGCTAGCCTGGGACAATGTGAGCTATTACAGCCGATCGCTCGGCTACGTTGTTGCTACCCATCAAAACATCACGACAAGAGCGGGCGAGACGGTCGTTACCTATTATCTGCCGCTGTCAGGCAGCGATCCCAATGTTGCACGCCATGAGCTTCTGTCCACTTCGAGCGAGCACTGGTCGAAAGTGATTGTCGCAGACCTGGAGCAGATGCATCCGGAGATCAGCAAAGATATTATCGCCATCGAGCTTTGGCCGTGGGGGCACGGGATGATACGCCCTTCGGTCGGATTCATTTGGGGAGATACTCGCCGTAAAATGAAAGAGAGCCAGGGCAAGGTGTTCTTCGCGCATTCCGATATGAGCGGTATCTCGAACTTCGAAGAAGCGCAATATCATGGGATTAAGGCTGCTCAAGGCGTGCTCGACCAGTTGAGGCGCTCATGACAAATTCCCTGATCGAGCCTCAAGCAACCAGAGCCTGGTCTCAACCGTGGTTGTCTTCGGCACGCTTCGATTGTTCTCTGATTCTGGCGCCGGCGTTTATAACAGCGTTGATAGCACTGGCTTTCAAGGGACACCTGGAAAATAGCGACAATCTGCCGCTCTGGGCCTGGGTCGGTCTTGTGCTTCTGATTGACGTCGCTCATGTCTATGCCACTTTGTTCCGAACTTATTTAGACAAGAATGCCTTTGCGAAGAACAAGACGTTATTGCTGGTGGTGCCGGCCGCTTGCTGGATTGCAGGCAGCCTCTTGTATGCAATTGACGGACTGCTGTTCTGGCAGTGTCTTGCTTATCTGGCGGTCTTTCACTTTATCCGCCAGCAGTTTGGTTTTGTCGTGCTCTACTCGAAAGGCGATCCGCCGGAGCTGCGCAAGTTTAAGTGGCTGGACAGTCTTTGTGTATATGCGGCTACCGTCTATCCTCTCCTTTACTGGCACGCGCATCTGCCTCGCAACTTCAACTGGTTCGTCAGCGGAGACTTCGTCGAGTGTGTGCCCGCTTTTATGGTGGAGATTGGTCTGGCGGTCTATCTGGCCGTGCTGGTCCTCTATCTGGCAAAGGAGTCGGTGGTTTTTGCCCGCTGTGGATTTCTCAACCTGCCTAGAAATCTTCTGATTGCCGGTACCGCCTTGAGCTGGTGGGTTGGCATAGTAGCTCTGAATTCGGATTTAGCATTTACCATGACTAATGTCGTCAGTCACGGCATTCCTTACATGGCTTTGATCTGGCTTTATCATCACAGAAGTGCCGCTTTGCCGGAAAATGAAGTCAGCGGTGGTGTATTTAAGCGGAAGCTGAGTCTGCTCAAGGATTTCGCCATTGCCTATGTCCCGGCCTTTCTATTGTTTTTGGCAGCTCTGGCGTATTTAGAGGAAGGACTGTGGGACGGTTTGATCTGGCGCGAGCACTTAAGTTTCTTTCCGCTGTTCACTCATCTGCCTAGTATCTCGGATCCGGCTCTCCTGGCTATCTTGATCCCGCTGTTGTCGCTTCCTCAATCCACTCATTATGTTCTGGACGGATTTATCTGGCGAGTCAAGGACCGGACGAGCAGCTGGTCCGCTTGAGCCGTAAGAGTGACGCATGAAGCCGGGCGATTCAGGCGAATGACACAGGTTAGGGCGCTGCTGACTCTTGCCGGGGCAGCTTAGCCGACGATTATCTTTGGACGTTGAATCGGATTTGGTTCGACTTCGCGCAATATCTCGCGGGTAACCGGTGCTGTTTCGCCTTCGCCCAGGAAAATGTATTTCACGACATAGCTCAACGGGTGGCCTTCGGTCCAACCGAAGTAGGCGTGTGGAATGGTTCCGGTGCGATTTCGCAGGTGCAGCAAAATGGCTGCGATCGCATTAGGGATCGCTGGGCTCGCACAGCGCAATACAGCAAAACCGTCTATGGAATGACCGCGCACGTGTAAGCAATCTCCGCTGAACTCGGAGGGATCTGTCAAGCTGACTTCCAGGAAGACGAAGGAAGCTTCCTCCTTCGTCAATTTGTGAATCGCTCGTGTTTCCGACTCCTTATTTGAATAGTCAGCGCCGTCAGGGCGATGAGCCAAGAGGCAGATCTGTCCGGATTCCTTGAGCATCAAGTCGATTAAGTGATTTGCCTCGGCATCCAATTCAACCGATTGGATGCGCAGCTCGAGCGAGCGCATCGCTCTTGAGAACAGCGATGTCACCAGAATGGTCGCAATGAAAAATGAAGCGATCTGCAGACCTTCCGGTCGCTCGATCATGTTGGCGATCGATGTGTAGACGAAAACCAAGAGAATGGTCGAGAAAGCCAATCGGTTTAGTATGCCTCGCTTCCAGGTGGAGAGAAACACGGCGAATGCAGCTGATGTAAACAGCACCAGCACGCCGGTAGCGTACGCGCCGGCCTGGGCGTCGACGTCAGCCCGGAAGATGATGGTGACTGCAAAGGTGATTAACGTAAAGAAAAGGACGAGCGGACGCTGTGCGCGAGCCCAATTGGGAGCCATGCCGTAGCGAGGAAGATATTTGGGTACGAGGTTGAGCAATCCGGCGATCGCCGAAGCGCCTGCAAACCATAAGATCAAGATAGTGCTGGCATCGTAGACTGTTCCCCACCCTTCGCCCATGTACAGGTGCGCCAGGTAGGCGAGCGCTCGTCCGTTGGCAGCTCCGCCATCGGCAAACAGCGGCGCTGGAATGAGCAGAGTCGTCAGGACACCGCCGAACAGGAGAAATACCGCCATAATGAGCGCAGCTGTCAGCAGAAGCTTTCTGGCATTTTTAATCCGCCCTTCCGGATGGTCGATCGTGTCGGTGGGATCGCCTTTTACCAGCGGCATGACGGCCACGCCAGTTTCGAAGCCCGACATGCCCAGTGCCAGCTTTGGAAATAGTATGAGCGACAGCCCAATCATCTCTGGGATGGAGTGATACTGCTTGAATAGATTATTCTGCCAGTCAACTAACAGCTCGGGGTGTGCAACCACCTGCATGGTTGCTACTGCAATGACCACCAGGTTGCTGACCAGATAGAAAAGCACAATGCCCAGCGAAAACCCGATCGCCTCCCGGAAACCTTTGATGAACACGGCGCCTAGGAGGGCGAGCATAAACAAAGTAGTGGCAATCCGGTTGCTCATCCAGGCAGGGCAGAGCGGATTCTCGACAATGTGAGCGGTGGCGTCAGCTGCCGAAAGGGTGATTGTTATTACGAAGCCGGTCGCAGCAAATCCAAGCAAAATCAATACGAGCGTTTTACCTCGCCAGCCTGGCACGAGGTGTTCCAGCATTGAGATACTGCCTTGTCCGTGCGGGCTTTCGCGAGCCACTTTGAAGTAAAGCGGCACCAATCCAAACAAGGTCATGAGGACTACAATCGACGTCGCAATCGGAGAAAGCAGACCAGCTGCCAGGAAGGCGATACCGGGCTGATATCCCATCGTTGAGAAATAATCGACGCCGGTTAGGCACATCACTTTCCACCAGGCATCCTGGTGAGTAGGTGCGGCCTTATGATGAAGTCCGATGCCTTCGAAAAACCATCTACGAAATCGGTTGTGTACTGTTTGAGCTCGGCGTTCAGCTACCGCCACACCATGTCCCCTGAGTTCATTCTTGACACTATCTTAGCGCTTCAAAGAGGGAAGCTTACTACATGGGTTACCTTGCTTGAGCAAAAGCAAGGTGATTCTTCTTCAAAATTACAACTGAGCAGGGGGCCTTATGTGCTACTTCGCCCGAAACGCTTCCCAGTATTAACCTTTTCAGCCCCCGGCGCCCACGGCATCCCATGATGATTAACGATGCCGTTTGGCTCTGGGCGAGTCTGACCAGTTCGTCAACAGCACGGCCTTCCAGGATATGCTCAGCAACGCGCGTCTGCGGCGAGTGTTGCCTGATCGCTTGGGCGAACTCGCCGACCAAGTATGAGGCTGTTTCTCGCGCCTTTTGCAATTCAATATCCCAGTGGGGGTCGCCGCGCCGCGGCGCGGCCGAAGCTTCTATCACATGGGCCACGTGGAATTCGGTGCTGAGCTTCCAGTCGTGCCTGACGATGAAATCCTGCAGGCTGGTTCCTGTGAATTGATCGTGTAGGGCGACTATAACTCTTTCCTTGTCCACTTTTCGTCGTTTCCTTCATTGTCAGAACGCTAGATTGTCAATTAATTGTAAAGATTATATCAAGAAACTATCAAGGTGAAAAGATTGACAGGGTTTTCGTGTCCGTTGAACTGGCCGCTCTTCGAGATGGCAGCAATTTTTTCTGGAATGCTCTTGGAGGCAAAGGTTTGCCGACTGATTGAGACCGGAGGGGAGCTGTTGCCCGGGCTGATACTGAATATGGTGTCATATCGCTCAAATAATTCAGCGGACTATCGAGTGGGTACGGGCCATATATTCGATCGCCAGCGAAAGTGGAAAGGCGAATCGCTCAACCGTCCGGATTCGAGCGCTTGCAATCGCTAAGAGTCGAAGCGGGACAATGGTTGAGCTTGCAATCCAGATTCGATTGATTCTGGATTAATCGAGTTTTACCAGCTGCTTTGTATCGTCATCTCGGTTGGCTTTGCAAGCTATAAAGTGGGTTGGACGCAGTGTTTGCTTCGTTGTTACGACCGTTAAGCCTTTGGGATTAAACCGGATGAATGAGCAAAAAGTTGGTTGGATCGGCGTAAAATGCAGGACAGTATTAGGTGCGTTCCGTCAGAGATTTGTCAAGTGATGAAAACTATGAGTTCCAGCCTTGTTATTGATGCAGAGTCGAGTTATCCGGTAGCGAATCGAAAACTTAAAGAGTGGGTCAACGAGCTAAAGGCTCTTTGTCAACCCGATAAAGTTTACTGGTGCGACGGTTCGCAGGAAGAGTTCGAGCGGCTCTGCGGCGAAATGGTCAGCGCCGGTACGCTCATCAAGCTCAATTCCGAAAAGCGCCCCAACAGTTTTCTGGCTCGTTCGGACATCTCAGACGTAGCCAGAGTTGAAGACCGGACTTTCATCTGTTCCAGAAACGAAGAGGATGCTGGTCCGAACAATAACTGGATGAGCCCGACCGAGGCCAAACAAACTCTGACGGGGCTGTTTAGCGGCTGCATGCGCGGGCGCACTATGTATGTAATCCCATTCAGCATGGGTCCTCTGGGATCGAAGATTTCTCACATCGGGGTCGAAGTTAGCGATTCGCCTTATGTTGCAGCGAGCATGAAAATTATGACTCGCATGGGCAAAGCGGTTGTAGAGAGCCTGGGAGCGGACGGCGATTTCGTGCCTTGCCTGCACTCGGTCGGCAGCCCGTTGGCTCCTGGCGCGACAGATGTTTCGTGGCCGTGCAACCGGGACCACAAATATATTTGCCACTTCCCTGAAACTCGAGAGATCTGGTCGTTCGGCTCCGGATACGGCGGCAACGCTCTTTTGGGCAAGAAGTGTTTTGCCCTTCGCATCGCCTCCAACATGGCTCGCGAAGAAGGCTGGCTGGCAGAGCATATGCTCATCCTCGGGATAGAATCACCTGAGGGCGACAAGAAGTACATTGCTGCCGCATTCCCCAGTGCCTGCGGCAAGACCAATCTGGCAATGCTGGTTCCGCCGGCTGCCTTGAAGGGCTGGAAAGTCACCACTATTGGTGACGATATCGCTTGGATTAAGCCCGGCGCCGATGGACGACTTTACGCAATTAATCCGGAAGCTGGTTATTTCGGAGTGGCTCCTGGAACGTCAGATAAGACGAATCCGAACGCGATGGCAACCATGCGCGAGAATTGCATATTCACCAATGTGGCGCTCACCCCCGATGGTGATGTTTGGTGGGAGGGGGCTACCGACAGCCAGCCAGCGCAGCTGACCGACTGGCAGGGGAACTCCTGGACGCCAGGCTGTGGCAGACCCGCAGCCCATCCGAATGCCCGCTTTACTGTCCCGGCTAACCAGTGCCCTTCGCTCGATCCGCAATGGGACGATCCGAAAGGAGTGCCGATCAGCGCGTTTGTTTTCGGTGGCCGTCGAGCAACAACTATTCCGTTAGTCACCGAAGCATTTAACTGGAACAACGGAGTTTATATGGCAGCCACCATGGGCTCTGAAACTACTGCTGCTGCTGCCGGCAAGGTCGGTGAAGTACGTCGTGATCCGATGGCTATGCTGCCTTTCTGCGGATACCATATGGGCGATTACTTCGATCACTGGCTGCAAATGGGCAGAGCGGTGAGCTCGCCACCGCACATATTCTGCGTCAACTGGTTCCGTCTCGACGAAAAAGGCAAATTCCTTTGGCCCGGTTTCGGCGAAAACATGCGCATCTTGCAATGGATGTTCAAACGAGTTGCTGGTGAATCAGGTGCCCAGCAGACCGAGCTTGGATGGATTCCGCGTTATGCGGATATCGACTGGTCCGGATTGGATTCGGTGACGAGAGAACAGTTCGAAGCGCTGATGAAGGTGGATTCCCAACAATGGCAAGCCGAGCTCGAATTGCAGAGCGAGCTTTTCGAAAAACTCAAAGACAGGTTACCGAAAGAATTGGTGTTCATGAAGGAACTGCTCCAACTTGGCCTCAATCGATAAGACCGAATCAAGCATGATTCGTCGGCAAAAGTCTGTAGCAATTGCTGGGGTTGCGGTTTCGATCTTGGCAGCCCTTGCGACTGGCTGCGTCTATAGCAGCTTGGCTGCTCCGCTAGTCTCGACTGCTCTGGTTGCCATGGTGGAGCCTGAAAAGATGGGTGATGGCGCCGAATTCCTGTCCGCAATGGATAGAGCCGCCGGTCAGTGGAACAGTTACACTTGCGAATCGCATCTGGAGATTTTCAAGACTGATAAGACTTCCAAGTCCGGTTGCAAGGTCTTTTATAAAGACAAACAGATGCGAATAGAAGTGGTCGGTGGCGGATACCGGGATGGCTCGGTAGTGGTCCGCCGCCGAGACGGCACCATCCGCGCCAAGGGCGGCTGGATGCTGGGCGGTATTGAAATGAACCTCGATCCTGATTCGCGCATGCTCGTTTTGCAGAATGGCACCAATGTAATGAGGACAAACCTGCCGGATCTCGTCACTGAATTTAAGGAGATGCTGCGACGGGGATGCACCAGCCGTGTAAGCGCTCTTCCTGTGCAAGACCAGTCGGGTGAGACCAAAGTTTACGTCCTGGAAATTTATGAGCCAGCTCATTCTCCAGCCAACCTTACTCGCCGTGTTTTTGTCGACTCGAATCTCAAGATTCCCCTTCGAATCGATGCCTATGTTAATGGCAAGCTTGCCAGTTCTGCCAGTTTCAAGAATATGAATCGAAACGCCGGACTGTCCGACGATCTTTTCCAGCTCTAACGAGGAGAGAAAATGAAAGTTTACGTCGACACTACTAGGACAGGACCGGCTGCGCACAATTGGAGGCGCAGTCTAAAGAGCTCAGCGTTTGCGGCGCTGGCTCTCATGGTAATTGCGATGATACCGGCTTTTGCCGAGCCAGAAAAAGCTGACAGCTCGAGCAATGGTGGCAAGCAGCAGCTCGAGGAGCTGAGTCTAAACGACATTCAAGATGTCGGTATTTTGCTGCGTCATATCAAGCAGCAGTCTATCAACGTATACGAGGAGGCGGCCCGAAAGCCGGTCAAGCCAGAGGATACTGCCGATGTTCCAGTGATTGCTTCGATTCCGGTTAAGGGTGATGACGTCGACTTCCTGCCTGCTCGCCGCGAATGGCTGGTCTTTTTTCTCGCCACAATGGAGCCTGTCATTCGAGACCTGACGAAACAGGTCAAAGATTTGCAAGCTGGAGTCAGTCAGATCGTCATTCCAGCACCGCTTGAAAAGGAGTTCGATCCGCTCTGGGACAGATGGTCCAAAGATGTACAAGAGATGAACAGCCATCTCGATCAACTGGTGCCGCTTTTCGATGATGCTCCTCACAACAATCAGGAGATTCAAAAGGTTGCAGTCAAGCTCTTTGACGACACCACCCGCTTGGAAGCGATTCGAAAGTCAGTGTTCAAGGTGATGCAACAGATTCAGCAGAGCAGTCCCAACTCCAAGATTATGATTTCGCCGGACGCCAAGTAATCAACTTGCCCTGCTCGCATTTTTTCGACTCGAAGCATTCACTAGTCAATGTTTCGAGCAGCGCAAGCTGTAGAAACCGGTACGTTCAAAATCGGCTCGAATTGCACTTTTGTCATTATGCGACCAAGCCGATGTTAAGCTGGATCGGCATTGATAGAGACTGTTCGGAACAATCGCTGGATGTGAGCCGTCATCAACTGGGCTGAACCAAGGAGTGTTGGCTGATCAACTCGACCAGGAGGACACCCAATGTACGGCACTAAAAATAAAACATTCCAGCAACCTGAGTCTTTTGAGCGCTCTGTGCAGCCTGTAAGCGGTTGTCGGAAACATTGTGTAGAAGATAGTTTGGCCAGGTTTGGTGCAAAAGTAGATAGATGTATCGGGCGAGTTGTAGAGCTCAAAGTTAAGGTCCTTGAGCGCGCGTATATATCTCTTACCGGTTTGAACCAAAGACTTAAGACCCGCTGTCAGTCGTTACGATCAGGCCGGCAACGGATAAAGCTGGCCTGGTCTGAGTTAAGGTGCGGATTGCGCACCGCCTGGCAGGATGTGAAATCAGGCTGGGCGAAAGCAGTCGATCGGCTGCACTAACGCGGCTTCCGAACTTTAGAGCTCTTAACTCTCTTCACAAACTTCATTTATGAGAAATCCGGAGGTACTCATGAAGACAGTTCAGAAATACGAGATGCCATTGAGCGAGATGCAGGGGCTGGTGGCCATGCTCGGACGAATTCTCATCAGTTCTCTATTTTTTGTCAGCGCAATAGCGAAGATAATCGACCCGTCAGCGACCATGTCTATGATGTCCGAACTGGGCGTTCCTTTCATTCCATATCTCTATGCCGCGTCAATAGTGATTGAACTGATTGGTGCTCTGGCGTTGTTGACTGGTATCGCCGCTCGGCAGGCCGCAGTGTTGTTGATTTTCTACCTGATTCCGGTCAGCTACATGCTAGTCAACGGTTTGACCATTTCGACCTATATGACTACTGTGCAAATGATCCTATTGCTGCAAAATCTAGCGACGATGGGCGGCTTGTTCATTCTGGCTGCATTTGGAGCCGGTCCGCTTGTGGTAGAGGCCGAAAAACCGCTACTTTGCAAAACGGCTGAAGACGGGCAGGTGTCGTGCCAGAAGGCGACTTCTGATGAGCCGAAGAAAATTGAAATCAACCGGACAGATCCGCGATTGACCGCGTCCGGCAGCGCAAAACTTCACAGCCGGATTGAATAACGCGGCTTGCAAGTTTCGATAGGAGAAAGAGAGATGCAAACAGTATCAGCGCATAACTTCGTGATTCAAGAGCATAAGACAGAACCGTTTCACAAGCGGCAGAATGAATCCGAAGTGGAAGCGGTACAGAGAATCGTCAATGATCACGCATTCAAGGGTTGGGAATTGATTGAGACCTGCGGTGATGAGATTTTAAGACCGGTTTTCGTGTTCCGCCGCATACCTGTCGGAGAGCCTGCACCGCAGTATCTCGCTAAAGAGGTACCCGCGGTGAAAGGACAAGAAGAGATTCAGACGGTAGCGAATTACCTCTGGGACATGCACGATCAAGGATGGCTTCCTGTCTGTGTTCTTAATAGCCCGGTCAGCCAGCCGCTGGCGGTTTTTAGGCGAAGTTTGGAACCGCTGGACAAGGTGCAAATACAGTTGGTGGCAGTAGCGCCGGAAATCTTTCCGATGAAAACCAACTCCTTGGTTTTCGAGTTGTTGGACCAACAGATAAGCAGAAATCTGGCGCTGCAATGCGTTATACACGGCGGCTTGTATCTGATTCTGGTGCTCGTTTCGAAAGAGCCCGATACCAACTATCAATACCTGACCGACCATGCAAATGCAGGCTTATTTGGCAATCAATGCCGATCGTTGGAGGACTTGATCAATAAGCGCAATGAAAATGGCTGGGAGGTCTGCGGTGCTTTCGAGGATTCATTCCTCTGGCCTTGTCTCGTATTCAGGCGACCCACTGCTCTGCCTCCGGTCGAGCCGATTGCGCCGGACGCGAGCGATTGATGACAGATTTTAGTTGCTTTTGTCATCCCCGCTCGGGCTTGCAGTCAAGGAGGAAATGGATGACGACTGTTAAATCAGCGCTAGCTGAATGTGAGCTTAAAGAGGAAGAGGAGTCTATACCGGCGTTTCGATGCGCATTTGTAACATGCGGCTGTGTGGTGGAGAATGCCAAAGACTTCTGCTGCGTAGTCTGTGCCGAGGCCGATGCCAACGAACAACGCGGCTGTACATGCGGACACAGCGAATGCCTCAGAATGGTTAGACCACCATGCGGGGTGGAGCTCTTACGTTGATTGTGGATAGAGACCCGCGTGGGCCTCAATCAGTTCCACACAATGGAGTGCAACGCTCTCTTTAATTCTGGAAGATAGTGGGTGTATGCTTTTGAGTCCGGTGCCTGGAAGAAGATCTCTTCAGCTGGACAAAGCGGTGCTTGCGGATCTCCATCATAGAAGAATCCGAAGAACTCATTTAATGCCGTGGCGGTTTCGGGATCTTGATACCAGCCCTGCACCGACAGTAGTGCCTTGCCGTTCCACTGCAGAACCTCAGCTCGATTAAGTTGAAAACAAGCACCGCGCCAGCCGGTTTCTCGGTTGAGTACCTGGTTGTTGCTGGCTGTGCCTAATACCTCGCTCAAGCTGCCAATTAAAGCGATCTCTGATTCGCTTGGTGTGGCACCGGTGTTAATAAAAACAATGTTGCCATGATCGTGCAAGATGCGGCGAAACGCGGCGCTACTTTGCTCGCTGATCGGCAATCCACGGTAAGCGAGGCAGAGCTTTACCTCAGAATTATTGGCCGGTCCAAACGAGCGTCGCGATTGAAAGCCGACTCCGCCGGCAGTTGAAGATAGCTCAGTCCAGCCGGCCGGAACTCGCATGAATTTGATCTGCCGATGATTTGTGACTTCTATCATTTTCTGCCATGTATTGCCGGCAAGTTGTGCAGAGTCTACCATTTCAGTCCTCATTGGTTAAGATTCTAAGCGTCGATTTCCACAGTTCTGGTCAAACTGCCGGAAGCTGTCACGGCCGATCTTTCGGCCATCACCTTATCGGCTTGCAGTTGAGAGCGACGAGCGTCCCCCTGGGGCAGCTGGTCCAGTTGGGACTGCACTTGCGCCGCCTCGGCCAGCGCGCTGAGCAATTGCTGAGCTTGACCGGAGTCGAGCACGTCCTTCTTCTCGAATTTCTTCTTGCCCTCCTCCGGCTTCTTGGAATCGGGCTCCTTCTTTTCCTTCTCAGGCTCTTTCTCTTTATCTTTGTCTTTGTCCTGATCGACTCTCGACTTGCTGTCTGGATCGAAGTTGTGATCGCCGGGCTTGTATCCCGACCCCGGAGTGTTTTGGGTGTCGTTCATCCAACCCAGCACTTTGTCTGCGTCTTGTGCTTTGCCGTTGCTGTCGGTGAAGTTGAACTTGCCGCCCCAGTTGTTGATCACATTTACCTTATCGCCGGCCGCCATCGAAACCGATACCGCGTGCCATCCACCTGCGCCACCTTGCCCTTCTGATCCGCTCCAATGACCAGTATGCATGCCGATCGTCGAGTACTGCCAGCCTTTAGCCTCGTTGGCTTTGAGCTGATTCTTCATATCTGCTCCATTTGTGAAGCTGGAGACATTGCTGATTTGACCGAAAGCGGCGGCGTTGACGAAAGTTGTTGCTTTGCCGAAATCGTCTCCGAAGCGTTGACCGAATGCCGCCTGTTTTGTGCTGCTCACTCCGCTGGCGCTAATCTCGGGCGAATCTCCGACCACCTTTCCGGTCGCTCTGTCAACCACACTTTCGCCTGTGTCGCCATGTCCTGTCGCATTGGGGTTTTGCTTGTAAATGCGATTGCCGTTGCCCTGGCTGTCGCTGCCGTACTTTTGATTCAAATTCAATTGCGCCATCGCAATGTCATTGTTGTGTCCGCTCGCGCCGCGCGCGTCTCCTTTCGGCCAGAGCCCGTTGTTTCTAGCCTCGCCATCCAGCCGCAGGCTCGCTGTATCCAATTTGACTGTCTTTCCATCTGCTTGAAATTGACCGGTTCTAGCGATGTCCGCCTGGCGTTGTGCATAGGTGCTCGGCGATATCGCCGCTTCTTGTCTGGCAATTGATTGAAGCGCGCAGGTGTTATGCATGCCCTGGTTAAAATTGTGCTCGGGGTCAGCCAGTTTTGACACAGTGTCGGTGATTATCTTGTTAACATCGTCCTTGTTGTAGATGTTTTCGCCGTTGTGTTTGAGACCGTCTTTACCTTCGGCCTTGCCGTCGGCTAGTTGGCTGAGCGCGTCGTAAGTCTTCTTCAGCTCCTGCTGCTGGTTTACCTTTCCGTCTCGGCCTTCTACTTTGTTGTTGAGGATGCGCTTGTCCATCTCACCCAAGCGCTTCTCAAGCTCCTTATAATCGCCTTCGTTGAGCCGTCCCTTCATCTGCTCCAGGAACTTATCCTTTGCCTGTTGAGAGGCGGCATCCAGCGGGACATCTCCTTCTTTGGTCTTGTCCTTGGCCTGATCGCTTGCTGGCTGCGCTTTGTCTTTGGTGGCGGGCGGCTGCTCGGCCGCTTTGATGGCAGCTCCCTCGGCGGCCGCGGCGGCAAAGTTCTGGGCGGTACCTTCGCCTGGCGCTCCTCCCGCTGCTGCTTTGACAGCTCCTTCAATCGCCGCGTTGACTGCAGCCTTTTGCGCGCCGCCAGGCGACTTGCCGGCGCCATTTGGTTGCTCGGACCCTGGTCCTTCCGGCATCAGCCTCTTCTGGGCAGCTGCGTATAGTTGAGCCGGCGGTGGATCGACATTTAACGCTTTGAATTCTCCGGTTTTGGGATCTTTGTCCCAGAGCTTCTCCCTTTCTTGCTTGCCCTTCTCTTTGTCGTCGCGAGTATCTGATTTGGCCCGGTCTTCTCTTTCGCGACTGACGTCCTGGCTAATCCGGGCCATCGTCTCGACATTGGCGCCACTACTGCTTGCAGCATCAGTGACCGGACTGCTGTCCTTGGCCTGGGTCGTATCTGGTGGTGGAATATCGTCTTTTGGCATGACTTGAAGGAGGGTAGTTGCAACCAACAATCGACGCAACGAGCTGTTGCGCTTGATGGTGCTTCGGTTTTGCTTTCGTCGGTCTGAGCGAGGTCCGTCTGGATACTAAGGAATCCGGCTGTTTCAAATTCGTCTTTCGTATTTCACGTGGTTAGCCTCGCAACTTTTTGTGAAAGAGTCGTGAAACTTTCTTACTGACGAACTGGGCGTCGAACCGGCGGCAGCACGAGTTATGTCTCTACCGGTCGACCTCGTTTCAGCCTGTTTAGAACTGCCCGTGTCCAGCTTTGAATTGGTTGAGCCGTAACGGTCAGCAAAATGAGCTAGCTTAGTTATAGAAAGGAATCAACCAGTTGCGCCGGTGAAAGCTTGAAGAGTTGGTAGCGAGAGACAGCTGGTCTTGCTATGACTGCGAAAGGACTCCAGCTTTAATCAGCCGCTCGCATTGGCGTCTGGAATAACCGGCTGATTTGAGGATTTCAATAGGACCGTGCGACTGACCTGAACTTGGCTCGACATTTTTTTTATCGGCGCCGGCACCATTTTTTGCGGTCCGTGTCGTAATTGGAGTCGCCAGCTGCGGAATCAGCCCCAAAGTTGGATGCATGAGGTTGGCCAGAACGAAACGCTCGCGTGCCGGCAAAGAGTCGAGCGCTTCGGCCAAAGTTTGAACCGGCGATACACAACAGTTGGTGCCGTCAAACAACGCTTGCCACTCAGCCAGAGGTCTCTTCGCAAAGATGGCGGCCAATTCGTCTCTAAGCTTGGCGTTTGCGCCTCCGGTGTACGTCTTTACCAACTCCGGGCGACCTACCGTCTGGCAAAAAATCTGCCAGAACTGCGGCTCGAGAGCCGCGACGGCGATGTAGCGCCGGTCGGAGCATTCATAAATGTTGTAATTGGGCAGCTCGGTTTGATAAGTGTAGTTACCTGACTCCGGCGGCTGCCCGGTGTACAACATCGCTGTGCTTAAGACATTCATCGTCGAAAGTGCACATTCGAACATGCTTATGTCAACGTGTTTCCCCTTGCCGCTCGCATTTCGCTCATGGAGGGCGCTGGTTACGCCCAATGCTGCGTAGACAGCTGACAGATAGTCCGAGATCAAAGCTCCAGGCAAGACCGGAGTGCCGTCCGGCTGCCGATTGTAGTTGAGAATGCCGGATTCGGCGACGAAATTCAAGTCGTGCCCCGGACGCTGGCTCCAGGTTGAGCCTTGACCGTAGCCTGAAATCGAGCAGTAGATCAAACGGTTGTTCAGCTTCTTAAGCTGCTTAAAACCCAAACCGAGGCGGGTCATTACCCCTGGCCGAAAGTTCTCCAGGACGATGTCGACCTGCCGGCTCAAGTTTTGCGCTACTGCCAGACCTTCGGGCGCCTTCAAATCAAGTCGCAGCCGCCTCTTATGGCGATGGATGCTCCAGTAATAGAGGCTCTCGCCCTTGACGATCGGAGGAAGGGATTGCCCGAGTCCTGGTTTCATCGACTCGACTCGGATTATTTCGCAGCCCAAGTCGGCAAGGATAGTTGAGCAGAGTTCGCCCGGTAGCAAGTGGGTGAAGTCCAGAATGCGCACTTTCTTGAGCGGTGAAGCCATATGGGCTCTCCTTGCCGGGAGCGGAGGTCCAGAGTATAGCCGATTGCGCCGGTCAATCCGTTAAGCCGGCGCTGCTTTTGGGTATCAGTGATAGAGGGTGCAATCGCTCCTCGCCAATCCTGAGCTGCTGTTCGAGCTAATGTGTGCAGATCAGGCTTTAGCCAGGTGAACTGCCGGCAGATTCCAGGGAGCAGAATATAGCCAGTGGCTGAACTGGAGATTTCGATCAAGTGCAAGTCCGTTCCGGCCCAGGTCGGGCTAACTGCAATGGGTGCGCTCATGCCTTTTTGGGCGCTCTTCATTCCATTCTTGCTGGGTCAGTTTATTCAGCTGGTTCTCCTCAATCCCCAGTTGGCTCTCAATCCCTGGTTGTGCATCGCCGTCATGGCCTTGCTCTCGTCGATACCGCTAATGGCCGTTCTGCTGAGCGCTATCTGCGAAGATGATCGCATTCTGGTCAGTAAGGAAGGTCTGGCATTTCCTTTGCGTTATCTGCCCGGGCTGTCCTTTCGAAGGGAGCGGCTCTGGTCCGATCTTCAACATGTGGGCGTTTCCTGGAGCTCTACCGTCGAATTTGGCGCCAACGATTATCTGACTTTGTTTTTCAAGTCGGGCGGTACGGTCAAAGTCGGGCTATCACAAGTCTCTAAAGCAGATCTCGAGCAGCTCTTGCTGGCAGTCGAGGTCTGGTCGGGCGAAGGCTGCCGTCCGCCAGAATTGATTGACTTTCAAAATACCTTGCAGAACGAAAGCAAAGGCATCGCCAGCCTCAGTTACACGCAGATGTGGGAGGAGGAGCTGCGCCGGCGCTTCAGCGCGACGTCATTTGTTCCGCTCGAGCCCGGGCATGAGCTGGCGGCCGGACATTTGAAAGTAGTCAGGCAACTGGCCTTCGGGGGACTTTCGGCGATTTACCTGGCGCAACGAAACAATCTGGACTTAGTCGTCGTCAAGGAAGCTGTGATTCCAGCCAACGCTGACGTGCAGTCCCGGGAGAAAGCATATGAGCTGTTCAAACGAGAGGCGATGTTATTGACTAAGATGGACCACCGGCAGATCGCCCGGGTGCTCGACCATTTTGCGCAGGACGGTCGCAATTATCTGGTGCTTGAGTACATTAACGGGCAAGATCTAAGGCAGCTGGTCAAACAAAACGGTTCACAGCCGGTCGAAAAGGTTATCGACTGGGCTTGCCAGATCGCTGAAATTCTCACCTATCTACACGGTCAAACACCGCCGGTGATTCACCGCGACCTGACCCCGGACAATCTTGTCTTGAAGGAAGACGGCACGCTCACACTGATTGACTTCGGAGCCGCTAATGAATTCGTCGGCACTGCTACCGGCACATTAGTTGGTAAGCAGTCTTACATCTCGCCGGAACAGTTTCGAGGCAAGGCTGTTACTCAAAGCGACATCTACGCCTTCGGTTGTACGCTTTTCTTCTTGCTTTCTGGAAAGGATCCCGAGGCGCTCTCCGTCTCCTGCCCCGTTGAAGCCGGAGTTTCGGTGCCGTTCGAGCTCAATCAATTGATCGAGCGATGCACGGCGCTCGAGGCGGATAAGCGTCCTTCGACCGCTCGCGAGATACACGATCTGCTTTCGCAGATCATGCCGTCACAACCGGTATCAGCCGTGTCTTAAGTTAGTCGAGTCAGCGAGGCGGGAGATGAGCAGCGTGGAAGGACAAGCGATATGACCGCTGAAAACATTGTGGCTGTAGATGAAGCCGACGAAGCGCTGCTCTTGCCGGAGTCCACGACGCCGACTGCTGCCGACAGTCCGAATCATGACGCAGTAGCAATATTGATCGATGTCGACGAAGAGATTGAGATCGCTTACAGACCGTTTGCCGGTGCGGAGAAATGGCTCAAATACAGATTCTCGGCCTGGAGCGAAGCAAAAGCCTGGTTCGTTATGACCTTGATCGCCGTGTTCGTTTTCATGGGTGGTCCTGGTAAATTGGTGGCATGGCTGGCCGTCTGGTTGGCTGAGCACCTCGGGCAAGGTGAAGCCGGTACCGCTGCGGCGATCGCTGTTGCCAGTCAAGCCGTACTCTACTATTTCTTTGCCGGATTCGGTGGTCTGTTGGCGCTGACCGCCTGTGCCTATTACGCGCAGCCGACCCATATCGGAATCTCCAGATACGGAATCCGGCATCTCTTGAAGCGCAAGTTCGTCAATTTAGTGGGACCGCTTGTCGAGTGGCAGAAGGTAAAACATATTCAGTTGCTCCGACCGCCGGGAAAGACTTCGCCGCAAGATTGGTTGGTCTGCTTCAATTCTGCTGCTGGTCCGCTTATGAAGTTAAAACTGGGGGCGATTGCCAAGACTGATGAGCGCGCTGAGCTGTTGAACGCAATAGACAAGTTCGCGGCCGATAAGACCAGGGACTCTGACTTGGTTGAGCTTCTAACACCGGCTCACGATCACAGTTACACTGAGCTGTGGCTTAAGGCTTTGAGCGCACCGCCGAAACGAGAGCGACTGACACCGCTCTTAGAGGGAGTGCGGCTGAAGGAAGGTAGATTCGAAGTGTTGGGACAGCTGGGAGTGGGCGGTCAGGGCACCGCTTATCTCGCGCTTGATCGCGACGCAAAGACCGCAGGCGAAAGTCCTGAATGCCGAGTCGACAGGCAAGCGGCGTCAGACAGTGCCGGAAGCACCGGGCCGGACAGCAGGATTGTTTTGAAGGAATCGATCTTGCCGGTTTATGTCGATGTGAATGTGCGGCGCGAGGCCTTGGAGCGATTCCAGAACGAAGCGCTCATGCTGAGCAAATTGGATCATCCCCAAATCGTCAAGTTGCGTGATTACTTTGTGGAGGATCATCGCAGCTATCTTGTCCTCGAGCACATCGACGGAATGTCCCTCAGGCAGCTCGTCTCCGGTCAGGGCTGCTTGTCCGAAGAGGCGGTCCATGGGCTCGCCGTGCAGATGTGTGAAATCCTCTCCTACCTGCACGAGTTGGCACCACCAGTAGTGCATCGTGATTTTACTCCCGACAATTTAATCTTGAATTCGCGGGGCAAGCTCAAGTTGGTAGATTTCAATGTCGCTCAGCAAACCGAGTTTACGACAACCGGCACGGTCGTGGGCAAGCATGCTTACATTCCACCGGAGCAATTCCGAGGCAAACCGACTCCTCAAAGCGACATCTATGCGCTTGGCGCTACTTTGTTCTATCTGCTGACTGCCGAAGATCCCGAGCCCATAAGCCAGTCGCATCCAATTTTGAAGCGAGACGATATTACTGCCAGGCTGGATAAGATTGTCGCTAGTGCCACCGCCATTGACACCAAGCAACGCTATCAGTCCATTCAAGCTTTGATGAGCGAGTTGTCGATTCAAGAGGAGGAAAGTAGAGCCGCGCAAGACTCTTGAGAAGCCCTGTCCGGGGCTCAACGGATGGTTGCTTTATCCGTCTCATAGCCTGGTATCGGCGCTGTGGTTAGGTCTTTGAGAAAGCTGCTAGTATAAAGTAAATGAGCAGTGATCCTTTGTTCGGAGTGTACGAGTCCCATATGGGGGTCACAAACATATTTCGTAGCATGCCATCATCCCTTTTGCCGCTCTTCATTGCTGCATCCGGGTTGACATCTGTTTTGCCCGCCTCAGCCGGACCAGAGGCAGGTACCGTTAATGTCGTCGTCCAGAGCACCAGCAAGGCTAGCAGCTCCACAAGCAGGAGTACGAAGTCCAATCAAATTGAAGCTCAACAGGGACAGACGGTTGTCACTGCATCGGTACCTGCAAAGGGATTTGATAAGCCTTACGGTTATCATCTCCAGCCGATTCTTTCGAAAATCGGAGCATCGGACTCTCAGCGCAAGCAGATTACCGTTATCGTCGAGCAGTACCGTCCAAAACTAGAGCCGATGCGCGTTGAGTACCGGCAGAAGAGCCGGGAGTTCATCGATTTCATTATTACTGGCAAGCCGGCCGAAGTAATAATGGCCAGGCAGGTTGAGCTGAACAATCTCTACGGTGTAATCATTACCCAGTACAGTCTCATGCGATTGGAGATCCGTCGCCTTTTATCTCCGCAACAATGCATGAAGTATGAAGAATACAGACAGACGCAAGGTTGGCGGTCGAAGTAACTCAAGGCTAGGCATGCTTGGCTCGAATCGAGCTCAGGAAAGCATGCGCGTCAGTCGGCCTTTCTTGCGAGCTTCTTGAAACATCGTCTGAAAGAGCCAGGCTGCTAAGAGAGCGTAGAAAATGTTCAGTCCGAAAGCCCAGCAAAGATGCTCAGTGCTCAAACCTTCTCCCTTCAAGACTTGTCTCATCCCCTCAAACACGTGGGTGGACGGAAGCAAAAGGGCCAGCGGCTGAATCCAGGGTGGCAGTATGCTGACCGGATAGAATACCGCCGAAATAGGCTGAATCGCAAATGGAATCGCCCATGCCAGCGCTTCTGCCGCTTGTCCCCAGCGCAAGAGCAGTGCGGTTGTCATCAGTCCCATCGACCAGCCGAGCAAGAGAAGATTCGCAAACAAGGGGATAAGGGCCAGCCCCAGCGAAAGCAGATTGAACGAATAAAAGCAGAACGCCATGCCGGTAAGGACGCTCACGATTACCAGAACCTTAATCATCCCGACTACGTAAGTAGCAGCAATGAACTCGCTTAGTTTCACCGGCGCTACAAAAATGTTCAACAGATTGCGCGACCAGACTTCCTCGAGGTAGGAGATTGTTACGCCTTGCTGAGCACGGTAGAGAATGTCCCAAAAGATCATCGCTCCCAGTAAGAAGGTAATAGCCGGCGGCGCTCCGGTTCTGACTTTCAGCAGATAGGTGGTGACGAATCCCCAGACCAATAGGTCCATCGTCGGCCAGAAGAAGAGCTCCACTACCCGCGGTGCATTGCGCGAGTAAAGAATGGTGTGTCGCCTGACTAATGCGGCGATGATGCGAGCGTTCATTTCGCCTCCTGGCTGAGCAGATCTCCCGAGCGTGCGATCCGGATGAATACTTCTTCGAGAGAAGTCTCTTCAAATCGGTGCAAAATCTCGTCTGGTGTACCTTCTGCCAGTATCTTTCCTTTGTAAAGAAACAATATTCGATCGCAAACTTCCTGCACGTCTTTCATGTTGTGCGAGGTGTTGATGAGAGTGATTCTTTTCTCTCGCTGAATCTGTCTGAGCAGTTTCCTAACCTTGTCGGCAATATCGGGATCGAGGCTGGCCGTCGGCTCGTCTAACAAAAGCAGCTCCGGGTCGTTCAAAAGCGCTTTGCAAAGATTGACTCTGGTCGCTTCACCGGATGAAAGCTGTCCGGTGATCTTGTCTTTCAAGTGGGCAATCTCAAACATTTCGAGCAGTTCGGCAGCTTTCTTGCGGGGCTCCTTAACTTGATAGAGCTCGGCAAAGATGAGTAGATTCTCCCAGACCTTAAGGTTGTAGGGCAGATTGATATAAGCCGATGAAAAGTTGCATCGCTTGAGGATCTGGACCCGCTTGGAATCGAGATCTTGCCCGAAGATGGACACGGTGCCGCTGGTAGGGCTGAGCAGTCCGAGCAGCATTTGAATCGTACTGGTCTTGCCGGCTCCGTTTGGACCTAAAATCCCGACCGTCTCTCCCCGCTCGACCGCAAAGGAGATGCCGGCGACAGCGACCGTGCCATCGAATTCTTTCTTTAGATTCGAAATCTGAACAACTATCTCACCCATTTCGCTCAAGAAGATACCACATACTGCCGCCAGAGCTGGGCAGGAGCCGCTGCGTAAACCGGGTTAAGCGACCGGTCGTAAAGTTCAACCGGCGTGTTCGAGGAGGCAAGCAAGGAGAGACCAGGCTGGTGGGTAGAATTACTCTAGAAAGTTAAGGGTCGGACAAGCCGGCTCGAGCAGTCCAGCAAGACCGGAGCCGTTATCTGTGAGCGAGTCAGAATCTACAACTAGTGCAAAATTCCATGATGATCTGTTTTATGCGAGGCAGAAGTTAGAAGCGCTCACTAAAAGATATGTCGAAGGGTTGTTCGCTTCCCAGGAAGCTGCTGTCGGGCACGCTCATCTGCTCTCGACGATCCTCGATTCGGTTGGCGATGCGCTGATAGTCGTGGATAAGCATGAAAAGATCCTGCTGGTCAACCGCGAGGCGGTCCGGCTGGGAGGCTGGAATATGGAGGAGATGGACAGAAGCGAGTTCGTCCGGCGTTATAAGTTTTACAAGGATGAAGGAAAGACGCTGCTGCCGGCCGACGAAGAGCCATATGCGGTGGCGCTGCGAGAACGCAGATGCGTGCAGATAGAAGGTTTTGTCACTGGCGAGCATCTTCCTGTCCAAGGTCTGTGGATTCGGGCCAATGCCGCGCCGATCATCGACGATCAAGGCGAGATTCTCGGGGTAGTCACCGTCTTGCAGGACATTACCGAGCGGCGGCGCTTACAAACACAGCGCGATTCTTTGGCGACGCTGATTACGCACGATCTCAAGAATCATTTGGTATCGGAATGTGCCTTTCTGGAGATGCTGAAAGAGGACTTCGCCGACAGGCTGGTCGGAGACGATCTCAAATTGCTGTCAGAGCTGAGAGACAGCAATCAACGTTATCTGGAGATAGCCAGCACCTTGCTGGAGCTTTACCGGACGGATCTTTTCGTGGTCGAGTCCAGCCGTGCTGATGTGGATATCGGCAAGTTGCTGGAAGCAGCCTTGGCTTTGAATCAGATTGAAGCTTCTAAGCGCGGCGTAAGCATCCAGCTAGTCAAAACGGACAGTCTCCCAACTATCAAAGGGATAAGCTCCTCATTGCGGCAGGTGCTGCATAATCTGCTGCAGAACGCGATTCATGCCAGCCCCGCCGGTGGGGTGGTGGAATTGAGTCTGACCAGCAACCCGACCCATGTTGTTGTAAAGGTTAAGGATTGCGGTCCGGGGATTTCGGCGGAGCATTTATCCAAACTCTTCGAGCAATCGCAAGTCGCGGCGAAATTTAGCGTGAATCCTACCTCTACCGGATTCGGCCTCTATCTTTGCCGGTTGCTGGTACAGGCCCAAGGCGGCAGCCTGACTTGTGAAAGCAAGCCTGGTGAGGGCGCGCTCTTCATCCTGGCGATGCCGATTCGCGCCGATTGATGAAAGCCGGCTCTTACTTGTCGCGCTCTTCGGCTTTCAGATTGGCTTGTGCGGCTGCTAATCTGGCGATCGGCACGCGATAGGGCGAACAGCTGACGTAAGTCAGCCCGATCTGATGCGCGAAAGCGATTGATGATGGCTCGCCGCCATGCTCTCCGCAGATTCCTAACTTGAGGTTGGGTTTGGCTTGAAGACCGTACTCCACGGCAATCTTCATCAGTTTGCCTACACCTTCGCGGTCGAGCACTTCGAATGGATTCTGCGTCAAGACCTTCAATTTTGTCTCCTGGTAGTCTATTCCTTCCAGGTAGCGCTGCAGGAACTTACCTTCGGCGTCGTCGCGGCTGTAACCGAAGGTCATCTGCGTGAGATCGTTGGTGCCGAAGCTGAAGAATTCCGCATGCTCGGCGATTTCATCGGCGGTGAGCGCTGCTCTGGGAATCTCGATCATGGTGCCGAATTTATAGTCGATCGAGACTTGTTCTTTCGCCATGGTTGCCTTCGCGACGTCCTCGAGCTGGGCGCGGGCGATCTTCAGTTCGTTGACGTGTCCGATCAGCGGAATCATGATTTCGGGCAAAACGTTTATCCCGTCTTTCTTGAGCGCAATCGCTGCCTCGAAGATAGCCCGCACTTGCATGGCGCTGATCTCCGGATAGAGCAAACCGAGCCGGCAGCCGCGCAGCCCCATCATCGGATTGGCTTCGTGGAGCTCTTTGACTTTGCGCAGCAGCGTCTCTTTATCTTTCAGCTCGGTACCTGTGATTCCTTTCGCTTTGAAAGTAGCGACCTGTTCGGTCAACTCTTCGAGCTTAGGCAGGAATTCGTGCAACGGCGGATCGAGCAGACGGATAGTGACAGGAAGCCCCTGCATTACCTTGAAGATTCCTTTGAAATCTTCCCGTTGCATCGGCAATAACTTGGCGAGCGCCGCCTGGCGCTCAGCAGTAGTAGCTGCCAAGATCATCGCTTGCATGACCGGCAAGCGATCCTGGCTCATGAACATATGCTCGGTGCGGCACAGTCCGATCCCTTGCGCGCCAAAGTCCAGGGCTACTCTGGCGTCTTCCGGTGTGTCGGCATTAGCGCGAACTCCCAGTTGCCTCTCTTCGTCGGCCCACGACAAAAGCGTTCGGAACTCTTGACCGAGCTCCGGGTCCAATCGGTTGATCGCGCCGGCGAAAATTTCCCCGGTCGATCCGTCGATCGAGAGGATTTCGCCCTTTTTGAGCGTGCGACCGTCAACGGTCAGCGTCTGACGCTCGAGGTCAATCTTGAGTACTTCGCAGCCGGCTACGCATGGCTTGCCCATGCCGCGGGCCACTACCGCCGCGTGACTGGTCATGCCACCGCGGCTGGTGACCACCCCTTGCGCGGGCACGATGCCGTGAATATCGTCTGGACAAGTCTCGATCCGCACCAATATAACTTTCTTACCGTCGGCGGCAAGCCTTTCAGCATCATCCGGATTGAAGACGATCTCGCCGATAGCCGCTCCGGGAGAGGCGTTAAGTCCGGTGGCCAGCAGCCTCCCTTCCTTTCGAGCCTTGGCCTTATCGTCGCTGTCGAAGCTTGGCAAGAGCAGCTGATTGAGCTGGATTGGCTCGACTCGATTGAGCGCCTCCGGACGCGAGATGATGCCTTCATTTGACATGTCGACCGCCGTCTTGACGGCAGCGGCTGCGGTTCGTTTGCCGGTTCGAGTCTGCAGCAGATACAATTTGCCTGACTCGACTGTAAATTCGCAGTCTTGCAGATCTCGATAGTGCATTTCGAGTCGCTCGGTGGTCGCTAACAACTCGTCGTAAACTTTCGGCATCTCGCTTGCCAGCTTGGCGATCTTATTGGGAGTTCTAATCCCGGCTACCACGTCTTCGCCTTGAGCGTTGACCAGGTATTCCCCATAGAGCATCTTTTCGCCGGTGCTCGGGTTGCGAGTGAAACAGACGCCGGTGGCCGATTCGTTGTTCATGTTGCCGAACACCATCGCCTGCACGGTGACTGCCGTGCCGAGATTGTGATCGATTTGATTGAGATTGCGGTAGTAGATCGCTCGGCTGTTGTTCCAAGATCTAAACACTGCCTCGATCGCTCCTTTCAGTTGATCGCTTGTGTCTTCGGGAAATTGGACATGTGCTCGTTCCAGCACTAGTTTTTTATACTTCTCGACAAGCTCCATCAGGTGCTCAGCGGTCAGCTCGGTATCGAGCTTGATACCAAGCTCGTCTTTCATGTCTTCCAGAAGATCTTCAAAGCAGTCCTTGTTTATGTCGAGCACCACATTGCCGTACATCTGAATAAAGCGCCGGTAGCTGTCCCAGGCGAAGCGAGCATTGCCGGTCAGCTTAGCCAGAGCTTCGACCGTGCTGGCATTCAAGCCGAGGTTCAAGATGGTGTCCATCATTCCGGGCATGGAGAACTTCGCACCGGACCGCACGCTCAGCAGTAACGGTCTTTTCGGATCGCCCAGCCGGCAACCGAGCGTCGACTCGATCTCCTTCAATTTTGCCCAGACTTCTTCGAACAATCCGGACGGAACCTGTTTGCCTGCTTCGTAATATTGACGGCAGCAATCGGTCAAAATAGTCATTCCAGGCGGAACATTGACTCCCGCCGAGATCATCTCGGCCAGCCCGGCTCCCTTACCGCCAAGCCGCTCGCGCATGATGGTGCGGTCGCCGGCGAAGACTCGATAGGCTTCAGCAAACAGGTAGACTCTGGCCAGTCCTGCGGTTTGTGCCTTCTGATCCGAACCTTTAGTGCTGAGCATTCTAGCTATCCTCTAATTAATGAAGGTAAGGGTTAACTTATAGCGCCGGATTCCGCCTGCTGGCGGAGATATAGGAAAATTTCGCTGGATGTCTCTTCAATCGCTTTTGCGGAGACATCTATGCAATGACACTTCAAATCGCGCATCACGCGCTTGGCGTGACGCACCTCATGCCGAATATTATCTGGGTCTACATAGTCGGTGCCGGCCGGCATTCCCAGTACCTGAGCGCGGGTTGAGCGAATGTCTTGCAGAAGATACGGATCAATCGTCAGTCCGATGATTTTCTTGGCCGATATTTCAAAGAGCTGCAACGGCGGGTCCACCCCCATCACAATCGGCACATTGGCCGCTTTCAACCCATAATGGTGCGCCAGGTACATACAATTGGGAGTTTTGCTGGTGCGCGAAACGCCGATCATCACTACGTCGGCTTGCATGATTCCATCGGTATTCTTGCCGTCATCATATCGAATGGCGAAATCGACGGCGGCGATCCGGCGAAAGTATGTTTCATCGAGCAGGTGCAACCGTCCCGGCTGTGACAGCGGCTGAGAGCAGGTTAAGTCGGACACCCTCGACATGAGCGGACCGAGCAGATCGATAATGGGAATCTGATAACGGGTCGCTTCCGATTCGAGCGCTTGCTTGAATTCTGGCAGAACGAGCGTATAAGCAATTACCGAGCGGCCATTGGCGAGCTCGCGCACCAGATTTATGATCTGCTGGCTGCTGCGAATCTGAGGCAGGCGATAGATACTTGCCAACCCGGGTGGAAATTGTACCAGCGCTGCTCGCGCAACTGCCTCAGCCGTTTCTCCGCTGGAGTCGGACAAAGTGAAAATAATCAGTTGACTACCGTCGACCGGTAACCTGGCATCCACGTGCGAAACCAATCCGTCCAGTACGTCCTGCATCATCCGCCTGCGATCGTAGCTGCGGCTTTCAGCCCTCTGTGTAACACATTTCCGCCGGAAATATATGAGAGGTTGTTAGACGGAGATCCTGAGATTCAGTGTTTTGATAATCGGCAAAAGGTCCAGACCGGAAGAAGTAGTCTTGATCAAATTACCCTGATTGACTTCCGCTACGCTGATCGAGCGGCTGTATCGCACACAGCCAAGGTACGGCACGCCAGTTCGCTCGTGCAAGGCGAGAGCCTTCTCTTCCAGTGTAAAATCTGGTTGATTTAAGCGGCTTGAGCCCGGTTCTGGCTGCCCGACTGCCGGGGCAGTCGTCTCGACTGTCACTAATCCGACAACGTTAATCAGTCCGGCTGCAATTAAATAAGTAGAGTTGAGGATCAATTGCTCGACAGCCGCCGGGCCTTCTCTGGCTACAATGATGGCCGGCAGGTCAAGCTCTCGAGCTAAGTCGCAAACATCGACCCAGCGACCTTGCCGGCCTTCCAGCCGAAGCGGGTGAGAGCAAGAGCCGGGCAGCTCTACCAAGACCGTCTCGGTGCCTGCGCTGGCAATACGGGCGGCTTCGGTCCAATGAAAGCTGCTCAAAGATTCGCAGTGGTTGACAAACCTGACCGGATAATCTAACGGTGTATGGCTGATCGAGCTGATGAAGGCCAGTTCGGCTTCGGCCGATTTACGCGAGCCGAAGCTGACAGGCTTTATCGCTCTGACTGGAAATCCTTGCTCGCGCAGAGTGCCGGCCAGTCCGGTTAAAACGACAGTCTTGCCGCAGCCAGACTCGCAACCGGCGACGAGCAATCCGGACTTTCTGCTGCTGCCCACGGCGCTGTACTTCCTGCTACTTGAATAGTCAAAACGCTGGACAATACTAACATGTCCTGACTAATACTAACTCTTCACACCGACTGCGACGGAGGGACCGCCCAGCCTCTTCTTGAGGACCTCAATTGCTTTCAGGAGTTGAATATCCTTCATATCCTCCGGGCTGCGCTTGGCGGTCGGTCCGTCCGGATCTAGCCACCACTGCCCTTTGCCGTCGCGATAATCCTTTTCGGTAAGGTCCACCGTGACATCAGGGGTAATGCCCTTCTTGTGTATGTCAGTGTCGTTTGGTGTCAGATACCGAGCGATCGTTATGTTGACTCCTGAGCCGTCTTCCAGGCGATTGATGCCTTGCACCAGCCCTTTGCCGAATGTACGTTGCCCGACTAGTTGCGCTCTGCCGTTGTCGCGGAGCGCCCCGGAGGTGATCTCGGAGGCGCTGGCGCTGCCTTGATTGATCAGGATCACCATCGGCTGATTCGTAATTGGATGAGCATCCGACATGGCCGGAGTTTTGTAGCCATCGCGATCTACTGTGGAGACAATATTGCCGCCTTCCAGGAACATATTGGATATGTCAATTGCGTTAGTCAGCAAGCCGCCTGGATTGTCTCGGAGATCGAGAATGAGCCCCTTGGCCTTGGCCACTTGTGAAAGAGCGTCGCGCATCTCTTTGTTGGCTTGTTGCGAGATGAAGCTACTCAACCTGATGTAACCGACGTCACCGTCAATGATCTTTGAGGTTTGCACCGCTCTAATCGGAATCTCGGCGCGGGTAATTGCAACAGAAATTTTCTGCTTGCTGCGGACTAAGGTCAATTTGACTTCGGTATTGATCGGTCCTTTGATTTGCTTGGCCGCTTCCTCGACTGAGATGCCCTTGGTTGATTTGCCGTTGATCTCGGCAATTTCGTCACCCGGCATCAATCCGGCCTTGGAAGCCGGTGTGCCTTCAATCGGAGCGATCACTACTATTTTTTGAGCTTTATCGAGCCCGATCTGTACGCCTATTCCGTACAAGTGCGCATCGATCTGTTGTTTCTCGTCGTCAAATGCATCGCGGTCCAGGAATCTAGTGTAACGATCGCCCAGGCTGGCTAGCATCGTCTCGATCGCCTTGTGCGAATCGTCGAGCGTTTTCAATTTGCCGTCGTACTTATGCTCCCACCGGTTCCAGGCTTGATTATTGTAGGTCTGATCGTAATAGTCTTCGCGAATCAACTGCCAGACGCGCCGATACAAACCATCCGGGTCGATCGGATTAGTCGAGAAAATACGTTGAGTGATGCGAGAGTCGGCGCCTTTGAAGGCCAGTAAGTTGGGGTTGTTAACCAGGTTTGTTCCGCCCATGGAAGCGGCTAGAACGAACGGGACTGCCAGAAGAATTTTCCACCACATTTTGCTTGCCATTTCTAAGTTTGAGGTGCCTGCTGGGGAGGATGACCAGAACTTTTGAGTCTTTGTTCCTTCGTCAACTTTCGGTGCCTGCGAGTAATCCTGGGACTAGGTATAACAATCCCGCAAATTGACATGATAACAACTTGAGCGATAACTTGCCGAATCTTCGCTAATCATGACTCAAGCATTGTACCCAAACCCTTGTGAATATAAGCGCTGCGGGCATGACCGGTCCGGCCGGCGGACTTTCGAGAGGAGAGCTGTTAGAGTTAGACTCTTCGCAGAAAGATCGGTCCTTTGCGCCGGCTCCGCACGGTCAGTGAGCGCGCGCTGAAATGATAGTATTAATAACCGGCCGGACCTCATGTTTGGTAGGTGATTTTTCCTGATCTTTCCCGTGGAGTAACCAGGCAGTGGATAAACCGGTGGCAGATATCGGCATCTTTGGCGGCTCCGGATTTTACAAATTGCTCGAGGCGGCAGAAGAGCGAGCGGTTGAAACACCATACGGCGCCCCGAGCGACAAGCTGGTTGTGGGAGAGTTTGGCGGCAAGCGCGTGGCCTTTCTGCCCAGGCATGGTGCGCAGCACCAACTTCCTCCGCACAAGATCAACTTTAGAGCGAATCTCTGGGCGATGAAGTCGCTCGGGGTGACGCGAATCATCTCTCCATGCGCTGCAGGCAGTTTGCAGAAACACGTCAAGCCTGGAGATTTCGTAGTCTGCGACCAGTATGTAGACCGGACGAGCGCGCGCTGCGATACATTTTACGATGGTCCGATCACTACTCATGTCTCAGCGGCCGATCCGTACTGCCCCGAGCTGCGAAAGTTCGCCGTTGAAGCCGGCGAACTTTCAGGGATCAAGATTCACAAGCAGGGGACGGTTGTGGTCATCCAGGGACCGAGATTCTCCACCAAGTCCGAATCAAAATGGTTTACCGCCATGGGCTGGGAAGTCATTAACATGACTCAATATCCGGAAGCCCATCTGGCACGCGAGCTGGAGATGTGCTGCCTAAATATCTCGCTGATCACCGACTACGATTCCGGGCTCGTGGGCGACGTCGAACCGGTCTCTCACGCCGAGGTTGTGAAGGTATTCGGAGAGAACATCACTAAATTGCAAGGCATGCTTGTCAAACTGCTTGCCCTGCTTCCGAACGAGCGACAGGTTTGCAGCTGCAGTAAAGCGCTGGCGGGAGCGCGCTTCGGTTAAACTTAAAGTCAAGTGCGAGCTACTTCCGACGTTACTTTGTTGCAAAGTGAGTATATGCGCCGCAAGTGCTAATAATTAGATCCATTACAATCCATCAGATCGTCGCGCTTCTTGGCCTCGTGCTGGCGATCTCCGTGTATGCTGTGCTAAACAGGTTTGGAGTACCATACCGAATGTGTATGGGTGCAGCAATTCTATCTGTTCTAGTGGTCGGCATTTTTTGGTCGGCCGTGCAGCTTGGAGCCGATGATGAAGACGAAGAATAAAAAGCGGAGTTTTCTAGTTTCACTTATTTTGAGCTTGGGAGTTGTTATGAGCGCGAACGCCGCCGATTGGAAAAAACCATTGATACCGGTAACTGAAGACTTCACTCTGCCTAACGGCCTGAGGGTAGTTCTTTCGGAGGATCATTCAGTGCCGGTTGCCGCCTTGGCGATTGTCTATGATGTCGGGTCGCGCAATGAAGAAAAGGGAAGGTCGGGATTCGCTCATCTGTTCGAGCACATGATGTTCGAAGGATCGGAGAATGTCGGCAAGACTGAGCATTTCAGTTATGTGGAAAGCGCCGGCGGTTCTCTCAATGCTTCTACCCACAATGATTTCACTAACTATTATGAAAAGCTTCCCTCCAATCAGATCGAGCTTGCTTTGTGGCTCGAATCGGACCGGATGCGGTCTCTCAAGGTGACCGAAGAGAATTTCAAGAATCAGCTTGAGACGGTCAAAGAAGAGAAGCGCTCGCGCATAGACAATCAACCCTATACGCCCGCGGCCCTGAGATTTGAAGAGCTACTCTTTGACAACTGGTCGAACGCTCATCCGGTGATCGGCTCTTTCGAAGATCTCGAGGCTTCCTCCGTCGAAGATGTGCGCAAGTTTTTCAAGACTTATTATGCGCCTGACAATGCCGTGATGGCGATTGTCGGTGATTTTGACGCCAAGCAGATGCACGGACTGGTCGAGAAGTATTTTGCTTCGATTCCCAAACAATCCAGACCGCCTCTGCCGAGCGTTGATGAACCGTTGCAGACCAAGCCGAAATACGAGAAGGTAGAAGATCATCACGCTCAATTACCGGCATTCTGGTTTGGCTGGAAGGGACCAGGCCGCCGAGAGCCTGACTCTTACGCGATGGGAATTCTCGAGAAGATTTTGTCGTCCGGTGATTCCTCCCGCCTTTATCAGAGGATGGTCAAAGGCGATCAAGTAGCCTTGAGAGCTGATGCTGGTTTGGATGAGCGACGTGGACCGTCCGCATTTGAGGGGTTCGTTATTTATAAGCCGGGCCATTCGGCTGAACAGGTGCGCGATATCGTCTGGGAAGAGATTGACAAAGTTAAGAAGGAGCCGGTTTCCGAAAAGGAGATCGAAAAAGCGAAGAATCAGATACTGCGTGGATTGTTTGCGGCCGGAAGCTCGTCGAGCCTGCAGCGTTGCCTGGGCCGGGCAGAGATGTTGGCCGAGTATACTCTCTTCTTTGGTGATCCCAAGTTGGTTGATGCGGACCTCGATGCGTATCTGAAAGTGACTGCCGAAGACGTTAAGCGCGTCGCCAATAAGTACTTTACCCGGGAGGGAATCACGGTTGTCGACGTGCAACCGGTGCCGGCCAAGGCTGAGGCCGAAGCTGAAGCGCCGGTGCTTCAGCACAAGTAGTTTGTCGAAGCCTGAATTCTTCAAGGAGCTGGAGGGTTTGTGATGGGAATTGCAGAAGCGGCCAAGCCGAGACAGTCGACGACGATCAACGCGCCGGAGCCAGTCTGGTCGCACCCGTACCGGCGGAGCACCGCAGGCAGTGTCGGTCGAGTCGAGAGCGTGTCCGTATTTTTTTCACTGATTGTTTTGTTAGGAGTATTGACTTTCATCATGACAGCTATTACACCGGCAGAGGCCGTCGAAGCAAAATCGGAGAACATTAAGGCAGCCACGGCCGAATCATGGCGCAAGACACCGCCGACGCTGCCGGTGCCAAGACCGTTCAAGCTGCCGGCATTCACTACTTACAAATTAGCCAACGGCTTGACCGTTCAACTGGTCGAGGACCATCGTGTACCGTTTATAACGGTTAATCTCGGCATCAAAGCGGGCTCGTCGCGCGAGCGCGACGAGGTCCGAGGGCTGGCTGCCATCACCGCCGACATGATCACCGAAGGCACCGCCAAGCGGAGCAGTAAGCAGATCGCCGAAGAGGTGGACTTCATTGGCGGTGGGCTCAAAGGAGGCGCCGACCTCGACTTCACATTGATCGTGGGGTCGTCGTTGTCCGGATATGCTGAGCGCTTGCTGGACGTGGTATCGGATGTAGTGCTAAACCCGTCTTTCCCGGAAGACGAGTTGAAACTCAAAAAGACCAACTTGATTCAAGAGCTGGTAATGAAACGCAGCCAACCAGACTTCTTACAGGATGAGCGCTTTATGAACGTCCTGTTTGGGCAGCATCCTTACGGAGTAATAGCCCCCAGTCCGGAGAATGTCGAGAAAATTACCCGGAAGGACTTGCAGGACTTTCATAAGACATACTTTGTTCCAAACGAGTCCGTGCTGGTAGTAGTAGGCGACTTCCAGCCCGACAAGATGAAGGCGTTGATTGAAAAGGACCTGGGCGCCAACTGGCAATCCGGACAATTGGCTCAATTGAAGTACCCGGCTGTGCCGCAGTATCACGGGCGGAGAATCTACCTGGTCGACAGACCGGGCTCGGTTCAGTCATCGATCAAACTGGGCAACGTTGCGATCAGCAAGAGCGATTCGGATTATTTTCCGCTATTAGTAGGCAATCAAGTTCTGGGTGGAGCCGCTCACTCAAGACTATTCCTCAATATCAGAGAGCAGAAGGGCTACACATATGGTGCCTACAGCAGCTTTGCTGCGCGAAAGGAGCCCGGCCCGTTTGCTGCCGAGGCCGAAGTGCGCACTGAAGTGACCGGTTCGTCTCTGCAAGAGTTCTTATATGAGCTCGACAGGATGCGCAACTTGAAGGTTACCGACAAGGAGATCCAGGATGCCAAAAGATATCTCGCGGGCTCCTTCGCTTTGGGATTGGAGACGCAGGCTGGACTGGCACAGCGCTTATTGGAAGTGCAGCTCTACGAGCTTCCCAAGGACTATCTCGAGACTTACACCGACAAGTTGATGGCAGTGTCGCTCGATGACGTGAGAAAGGCCGCGCGCAAGGATATCGATTTCGAAAACATGGCGATTGTCGTCGTCGGAGACGGCAAGAAGATCAAAAAAGAACTGGAGTACTTTGCGCCGGTTGAGCTTTTCGACACCGCCGGCAAGCCGGTGGGCAACGATGGAGCAGCCGGAAAGAAATCGTCTTGAGCTCGGTTCAGACCGATTCTTTTTGCGCATTGGCTCTAATCTTCTTGATGCCGGCGAAGTCGGGCGCCGTCTTTTGCCAGGATCAGAGGCATTAGATAGTTGCTCCCTGAAATTCTTCGGTCAACTGCTTTCAGCCGTAAGCTTAGTGAGTTTGTCAATCTCCGGCTTGAGCGCTTCAGCCTGCTTGGCCTTGCCTCTTTTCGTCAACAAGTCGAAATATGCCTTGACTGGTGGTAGGGTGAGCTCAGCTGAAGCATTCAATGTCTTCAATTCTTCAATTGCCTTTCGATAGTTTTCTTCGGCTGAGTCGAACTCTCTGTCATGAACCTTACAGCCAGCCAGATCGCAGTGCAGGAGGGCATCAGCTAACTCTAAATTTGCCTTCGCTCTTAAGCGATTAGCAATCGCCTTTTCCAGTAGATTCTCGGCTTCTGCCACCCGATTTTCTCGCAACAACATGTTGGCCTGTGCCTGCAAAAACAATGCATAGTAGGCGTCTCTTACGTCATGCAGCTCGGCCACTCGCGTCGCTTCCTCGAGATAGCGCTTGGCCTCGCTGTGCTGGCCGAGCGCTATCTTGATGTGAGCGGTCAAATAATTGAACGGCACGAAGGCGCGATGATCGTCAGACAATTCATTCTTAGCCATGGTCATCAGTTGATCGGCATAGTAATTTGCTTGCTTATAGTTTCCTTGGAGAGACAACGACTGTGCCAGCCCATTTGCTGTCCACATCAGGACCCGGTCGCGGCGCTCCCCACTTTCTCGGCGATTATTGCGGGCAAGCTTGAAATAGGACAGATAGACTTGAATAGCATCGTCGATCTTGCCATGGGCGATCAGACACTTAGCGGCGCTATTCATGAAATCTCCCACTCGCCAGTTGTCTGCGCCGAGAACGGGCTTTCCCACTGAAAGCCAGTTCTCAGCCAGTGCGCCGGACCGGTCGTATTCTCCTTTGTTGAGCGCATCGTTGCTGCTAACGTAATAGCTCTCCCAGCACAACACGATGTATTTCTTGGCTTTCGCCGTGTCGCCGGCCGCCAGATAATACTTCGACAGTTGCAGTCTGGCAGCAGCTAACTCGGGTGATTTCTTGTCGAGCTGCCTGACCAGCAGCTCTTCGGCCTTTAGATAAGTGTCCGCAGCCCGCTGAAAATCTCCCGCCTGTGCATAAAGACTGGCCAGCTTGGTTAAACATGGCAGCAGCTGTCGGTCGTCCGGTTTCATGGTGTCAGCTTGAAATTGCAACTGGAGAGTCAACAATCTTGAGGCTGCTGCTGGTGAGAAAGACAACCAGCAGCAGCCGGCTACTGCTGCCAAACCCAAGAAAAAGGCCAGCGCCTGGCCCTGGCGTGATTTCGGCTGGACGGGCTGGACGAGAGCGCCCGGTAGCTTCCCTGGCAGTGGCTGCCACGAGTTCTGGGCGTTGGCTGGTATGAGCTGCTCCAGCTTCTTGCGAAGGCTATCCATTGATTGGAAGCGCAAGTCCGGATCATCATGCAGGCAAGTCAGCACAGTCTCCTTTAGCGCCGCTGCTAGCTCCGGTTCGATTGAAGCACAAGCGAAAGAAGGCGTTGCCGCCTTGCTGCCGAATCTCCTTTGTCCGGTGTTGGCCGGTTGACCTGTCAGCGATTCATACATGATGCAGCCGAGCGCGTAGATATCTGAAAGCTCAGTCGCCTCCTGTCCGGACTTTTGCTCCGGGCTGGCGTGGACAGCTGCGCCGGAATTGTCATTTGGGGCAGTAGTGGCGCTGTCGCCGGCCGATGAATCGAGCCCGGGCAGTCCGAAGTCGACAAGTTTGACGAAATCCGGGCGAGTGCCAGATTGTGCCAGCAAGAGATTGCTGGGCTTGAGATTGCCGTGGATGACGCCGGCGCGATGTGCATGCGCGAGCGCTCTGCAGGCTTGCAGGAAGATCATGCCGGCGCGTTGCCAGTGGATGCTGCTTTCCGTTTGAAGAAGCGTAGCGAGGCTCGACCCGTCGACATAGCCCATGACGACAAACGGCTGCTGCCGCTCGTTTACTCCGAAGTCGTGTATGGCATTGATATTTGGATGGGTGATCGCACTTACCGCCCGGGCTCTTTGCTGAATGTCTTCGGCTGCCTTGTTGCAAGTAGCGTTGAAGATCTTTATGGCAACAGTTCTTTTCATCAGCCTATGCCTGGCTTTATAAACGCAACCGTTTGGCCCCTCCCCGAGCTTAGCCAGGATCTCATATTGTCCATCGAGAATGGTGCCAGTGGGCAGCTCGGTCATCTCGCTCAAAGCCTTTCGCCGGGTGAAGCGGTAGACGCAGTCGTCGACCGAGCTTTATTTACCCATTATCGCTGCTTTGGATTGATTCCCAGTACCAGGCTGGCGGCTCGGCGTGCCGCCATCATCGCCGACTCGGCTGACGGTAGCCCCTGCGTACTGTTGTGTGCGAAAACAATCGGACCGTTATTGAGCGCTTTTAGCTTGCTCAACTTTGCGAAGAAGGTCGGGACTGGCACGGCGATCGCATGTCCCCAGCGGCTAAAGACCACCTCTTCGAGATTGTCTTGAAACTGAGGGACGAGGCAGACCAATTGATTTACAAGCTGCGAGGCGAGCTCTTCGCGATTGCCGGCCATCAAGGTCGCTCGTCCGGAAGAGCTCGGCGGATAAGGCTGATAAACTGTCAGAACGGAGCCCATCTCCGGTTTGTACTGGCCGAGCGCCTGATAGGGAGTCTCGGCGATTGTGAAATCTGCGAAGGTTAGCGGGCTGCCGGCCCAGTTGTCGTAAGAGCCGTCGAAAGTCTTCTTGCGCAAGCAGAAGTTGGAAACGAGGTAGGAGCCGTACTTGGGCCACAATAGCGCAGCTTTCAGTTGATCGTCGAGATCCGGTACGATCCGGCCTGCTACCATCGGCGGTGCAGTGACGATCGCCTGCCGGCAACGTACCCGGTGCATAGTACCATCGGAGGTGCCGTAGTCTACATCAACATACTTGTCGCCGGCAGTGAGGTTCCAAACGAATGTGTTGGTCAGGCGCCTGCCCTTTCCGGAACTTTCCAGAGCCAGTGCCAACGCTTTGGTGACAGCGGGATTGCCTCCTTTGAAAACGTAGCTCGGGCTGACCAGGTCGTGCGCAAGATAGAAACCGGCCAAAGCCGAAACTGAGCTCACGGATCCGCAATAGGCCGAGAGGCAAAACTTATCCATCAACGAGATAAATTGAGGATCGAAACCTTGAAGGTAGGATGCAAAATTGGTCGAGTCCAATTTTTTCAAGTCTGAACTTTCGAGCGGTACGGGATCTTGCCATGGTGGCAGAATGTTCCAGATCGGTTTTGCCTCGCTGAATAGTCTGTCGAACTGCTGGTAGAGCTTCGCTTGTGAGTCGCCGCTTATGCCCGGAAACCATTTCTTCTCCCAGTACCAGGAGTTCTTAGTCGGGGGGATCTCTACCGGATTTAAGCCGAGCTCGGAAAAAAGGCTTCCGGCCACACCTTCCTTCGAGCCCATGTAGGCTGCTCCGAGCGAGAAGTCGATGCCGCGATAGCTGCGACCTCTGGATTGTCCACCCAATTCACCATACTGCTCGAGGAGCAGAACGTTATGGTCTTTGAGGAAGTAAGCGGCCGAGAGCCCGGCCATGCCACCGCCGACGATGACAAAGTCAACTGTCTTCTCCGGTGTCTTGGCTAAGGTGGGGAGATCACCGTTCCTCAGCTTGTGCCCGTTGGCGAAATCGTCTCCCAACCAGGGGGCGATTTTGTAATTGTTTGGTTGAGCCGCCTGGCAGTCGACAATCGATGAACCTGCCAGCCCGGTTGCGAAAAGAAATGCCAGCGTCTTGAGAAAATCGCGCCTGGAGCTTGAATCTAGCGCTGACATAAAAGTCTCCTGAACGTCTGATTTCAGCTGCTGAGAGTCATTATAACCAGGTCAAGCTCCCCGAGCCAGCGATAAGGGCGCCGGTCCGAAACGCCGGACGACTGAAGGGAGCGGCTTTCGCTGCGGGCTGAAACGCTTGTAAAGTAGAGCTTGCAGCGGTGCTTCATTAGCTCTGTGAAATCCAATCGTCGGTGCTCTGGCTGTAGAATACGAGCCTGTAATACGGGTATCGAGCCGGTAGGATGGAACACAGGATGGTAAGCGAGTTGACAGGTCAGCAGGACAAGAAGGCAAAACTGGCGGAGCGTGTAGCCGAAATTAAGAAAGGCGGAGCTCCCAAGTATCACCAGAAGTTGAAGGAGGAAGGTAAGTTGTTTGCGCGCGATCGCCTGCGCTTGCTTCTGGATCCTGGTTTTGAGATAGAAGATGCGCTCTTCGCCAACTGTCTTGAATCAGATTTGCCGGCCGATGGAGTTGTCACGGGTATCGGCCAAATCGAAGGTCGAACGGTTTGTTTCATGGCCAACGACTCGACCGTCAAGGCTGGATCTTGGGGCTGGCGCACGGTCGAGAAAATCATTCGGATTCAAGAGACCGCTGCCAAGCTGAAGGTGCCTTTGATTTACCTGGTCGACTCGGCCGGTGCCAGAATCACAGACCAAGTCGAGATGTTTCCAGGCCGCCGCGGCGCTGGCAAAATTTTCTACAACCAGGTACAGCTTTCCGGCTACATCCCGCAGATTTGCTTGCTTTTCGGTCCTTCTGCTGCCGGTGGGGCTTACATCCCTGCCTTTTGTGACATTGTAGTGATGGTCGAAGGCCGAGCCTCGATGTACTTGGGTTCTCCGCGCATGGCTGAGATGGTGATCGGTGAAAAGGTCACACTCGAAGAGATGGGTGGCGCCAAAATGCATTGCAGCGTGAGCGGCTGCGGTGACGTGTTGGCAACTTCTGAAGAGGAAGCGATTAGTTTCTGCCGCGACTATCTGCGCTTCATGCCCTCCAATTGTGAGCAGCTTCCGCCGCTCGCACCGGCCTCAGATCCTGCTGCGTCGGAAGTGACTATCGAGCAACTGATTCCGGAAAAAGAAAATATTCCGTTCGATGTCTATCAGGTGATTCAACGGTTAGTGGATGTGGGCAGTTTCGTCGAGATCAAAAAGCTCTTTGCTCAGGAGATTGTAACCGGCCTGGCCAGAATCGGCGGGAAAGCGGTCGGAGTGGTAGCCAATCAGCCGAAAGTAAAAGGTGGTGTCCTTTTCGTCGACTCAGCCGACAAAGCGGCTCGCTTCATCTGGTTGTGCGATGCCTTCAATATTCCGTTGCTCTTCCTGGCCGACGTGCCAGGCTTCATGATCGGTACCAAAGTGGAGCGAGCCGGCATCATCAGATCGGGTGCGAAGATGATTTCGGCCATGTCGTCGGCCGATGTGCCGAAAGTGTCGGTTGTGCTGAGAAAGGCCTACGGCGCAGGGCTTTACGCGATGTGCGGTCCGGCCTTCGAGCCGGATGCTTGCATCGCACTCCCGACCGCCTGTATCGCCGTCATGGGTCCGGAAGCGGCAATCAATGCTGTCTACTACAACAAGATCATGGAATTGCCAGAAGCGGAGCGGCCGGCTTTCATCGAGCAGAAGCGTGCAGAGTACCGGGCGGATGTCGATATCACGCGCCTGGCCTCGCAAATGATCATCGACGGCATCGTCAGCCCAGCCAGCTTGCGTCAGGAGCTGGTCAATCGCTTCAATGCGTACTCGACCAAGCAGCTCCCGTCATTCAAGAAGAAACACGGGGTGTTGCCTGTTTAGGTCGGACGTTTTCAATCATCAAGCGTAGCAAGCGAGGACGTGCTGTCGTCGAAGCTGACTATGGTGGGTTGTTCAGCCTGATCGGAAGCCGGGGCGATCAGGTATTTGAAACGAAAGCGTACTTCGGCTGATTTGCCGTTCTTGTCTTCAATAGTCGCTTTGCCGATCGCCACGACCGGAATGGTGCTGCCCTTAGCTTTGTTGCTTACGCTCAATTGATCTATTCTGGTCGCTAGCGTTCTTACGCCGAAACTGGCCGCCCGTATCCAATCCGCACTGTGCCTTAACGTCTCGAGATCGACTTTGGCGATAGCGCTGAAATCCTGACTTTCCAGCAGTTTCTGCTCGGCGCTGGCGGACTTGGTATCGTATTTGATATCAACCAGCTTTTGGGTTGCCTCGGCGATGAACTCCACCAAGTGATCCAGCTGTGCTCGCGAGAGGTTTAGCTCATGTCGGCGGGCTTTCTGAATTGCTGCCAGGCTCTCGTCGAGCTCTTTCGCCAGCTTGGTCTTACCCTTTGCCGCCAGGAGGCTGGCGTAGTAGTGGAGCGCCGATTGAGCTCTTTCGCTAAAATTGCCGGGCAGCCCCTTGGCGGCGCGCAGCCCGACCGCTCTTCGTTGGTACTCGAGCGTTCTGTCTTTTAGTTTCGCTGCATTTTGCCAGTCTCCCAGCCGCAAGTAGATAGAAGCGAGAATACCGAGCGAGCCGGCGGCGACCTCGCTGTTCAAATCGTCGATGTACTGCTCGGTGGCCAATGTACTTTCATAAAGTCGGGCGGCTTCGGGCAGATTGTTTCTGCTCTCGGCGATTCGGGACAATCCAAACAGCGCTCGCCAGCGCGCTTGAAAGTAAGGCAAACGGGTGGACGGTGGCACTTTGAGCAACTCCTCGTCAGGCCAACCTTTCGAGATTGTAAGCGCTCTGTCAAAGTATCCTTTCGCCTTACTCAGATCGCCTTGCAGCATCGCCAGCTCTCCGAGATTGTCCAGTGTAAGCGCCGGCATGCAGTCGGTCTTGGCGCTGCTGTTCAGCCAACGCTCGAGACTCTGCTTCCAACACCATTCAGCTGCGGCCGCATGCTTCAACTCGAAGTATTTGTCTCCTTCTTGATTGAAAAGGTAGCCGGCGGCGATTGGACCGGCGATTGCTTGCTCCAGCGAGGCAAGATTTGAAATAGTGAGTCGAAATCCGGCCTCGTCGTTTGCATTCAACTGATTGCCGGCGACAAAGAGTAAACCGGCGCAGGCAGTCCAGTAGATAAGGGCCGGTATGGTAGGCAGCAGAATTACGATACTAAATTTCCTGAGCATGCCAGTCGTGTGTATTTTTGCTGACAGCGCTTTCAAACCCAGATATCTCAAGAGCGACGACAATACGAGCAGTCCATAAATCGAAAAGGGAACGGCATTGAGAAATGCCAGCGCGGCAACCGCGAACAAAATCGGTGATTGGGAGTCTGACTTGTGTATGAACCAGATGGTGCCGAACCAGAGTACGAAACCGACAATCGCCCAGCAGAAACAAAGCAACTGAGCAGTTGCGTCGATCAACCTGATCTGCTGCCGGGTGCTTTCTGCGCTCATAAAATGTTGGTCGTGCTCACTTCGGCAACCTCGCTGGGCTGGAGATGGCTTTCGAGCCGACAAAAACGTGGACGTTTTGCAACTTGTCGACCAGTTCGAGAATGGAGACGATCGCCTCCACTGTATCAGGTTGCCTGCATAGCGGCGCCGTCATTTCAATCAATCCCGTGTATGATACTGGCTTGTCCAGCACTGAAGAGACTATGCGGGCAACAATGCCGCTTAGCTCGAGTGTTTCCAAACGGCTGTTTTCCGGATGTTTGAAGATGACAAGATGGGTCGTCTCCGGCCTTACTTTCTCCGGAAGCCCGATCTTCCTTCTCAATCGATTTGCAATCGCCGGGATTGGAAATGTATAGCTGCGCAGAGCCATTGCCGGATTTGCCGCCGGACCGAGACTGTTTAGTTCGGCTGTGGTTCTGGGCGAAGTGTAGCCTTTGGCCTTCACCTCGAGTTGTCGCTTTTGGATTTCGAAGCAGGTCCATTCGAATTCAGCCAGTTCGGCCAGATGAGGATAGCTGGCTGTCGGGCCGGCACCATCGCCGGCCAGAAACAGCGAAAGGCTGCTGCCGAATTTCTGGAAAGATTCCAAATGCGGTAATTCCACCGAAAGATAGCTGGTGACTAGAGCGCGCCACTGACCACCGAGCTGCCTGCGTGTAAGAGGATAAACCGTGGACATGACGAACTTGTGATGAAACTGGCGGAGGTTGTCTTTCAGCTCCGAGCGTAAGCTCTCTCCGGCAACGCTGGCAACCAGTGCAGGCTCAATGCCGCCGGTAGGCTTGGGCCACTTTCGCTTGTCTGAATGGAAGGAGGTCGCCATCGGTTTAGCCATGCCTGCCAGATTAATGCCGGCACTGTGACCTAAAGTTCGATTATGCCGTCAGTTAATGCAGAGCCTTTCTTCTCGTCCTTGCCTAGCATTTTGGATTCTTGAAAGATCTTCAGTGCTTGCAACAGCATCGCTTGCGACAACGAGCTGCTTGCTTCGGAATTCTCTTTTTTGTCCTCGATGGTGGATTCCGTCTGATCGGACTGTGACATTATCAGCTCCTTGGCGTTGCTAGCGCTGCCAGCTGCATCTTATCGTACTGCGGCTGCAATCGCTATATACCCGCTCAGACGGAAGCTGCCGATCCGAAGTTTCTAACATTCATCGAGCCCGGCTGATGACAACGCGTGAGCGTTTTGGACATGCAGAAGCGATTAAGCGGATATGCGGTTCTGCCTGTCAGGCTGGCGCGGTCGGGCGCTCGAATTGTGCACTTAGAAGTCGTGCATAAACTAAATTGGCTTTGACCAGATTGCTATGAGCACCGGACTCTACAATCCGGCCGTTCTCCATGACGGCAATCTCGTCGGCGTGTCTGACTGTGGATAGGCGGTGCGCGATTACTATGACAGTGCGGTTCTTCATCAGATCGTTTAAGGCGGCTTGCACCATCGCTTCCGATTCATTATCGAGCGCGCTGGTCGCTTCATCGAGGATGAGGATCGGGGCGTTTTTGAGAAATGCTCGGGCGATCGCCAGCCGTTGCTGTTGACCGCCGGAAAGCCGGACGCCGCGCTCGCCTATTTTGGTGGCAAAGCCTTCCGGCAGATCGCGCACGAAATCGTATGCATAAGCGGCTTTCGCTGCTGATTCTATCTCTTCGCGAGTTGCATCCAGCCTGCCCAGCCTGATGTTCTCCTCGACGGTGGCGTTGAACAGGAAATTGTCCTGGGTGACCAGCGCAATCTCATGTCTCAAAGAAGCCATTGAATAGTGCTGAAGCGGCTCTCCGTCGATGTAAATGGTACCGGCGGTAGGGTCGAAGAAGCGCGGCACCAGATTGACCAGCGTTGATTTACCGGAGCCCGACAGACCCACCAGAGCAATCATCCGGCCGGCCGGAATGTCGAGATTGATCTCGGAAAGCACCATGTCGGTAGAGGTCGGATAGCGGAAATAGACGTGACTGAACCGTATGTGGTGCGGACCGGGAGAAAGTGTCTTGGCAGCGGGCGCGTCCTTGAGAGCCGGCTCTTCGTCCAGCACTTCGAATACTCTTGAAGCGGCGGCCAGTGCCGGCTGCAGCACCCCGTTAATTCTTCCGATGTTCTTGATCGGTGCGTAGAGCAGTAAAAGCGCTATCACAAATGAGGTCAACGAGCCGAGATTCATGTGATGGTGAATTACTTGATAACCGGCGGACCAGATTACCGCAGCGATGCCAACGGCGCCTATCATTGCCAGAATCGGCGACATCATCGCTTCGGCCCTGACCGCTTTCATCATGTTGTCAAAAAAGGTTTGATTGGTTTTTTGGAAGCGGCCAATCTGGTATTGCTCGAGGTTGAAAGACTGAATGATCTTTGCTCCTTGAATCGACTCGGAAAGCACCGAAACGAGGTCTCCGACGGCTTCCTGCCCGCTGCGGCTCGACCTGCGGATTCTCCTGCCGAGAATCGACACCGGCACGACGATCAAGGAAAGAATCGAAAGGGCGATCAGGCTCAATTTCCAGCTCTGAAAGAGCAATACTGCTACCAGGGACAAAAGCGTAATCGTGCGGCTAATCATCGACTGGAAAGTCTGCGCGATGGCGTTTTCAATCACACCGACGTCATTTGTCAAGCGACCGATCAGCACTCCGGAAGAGTTACCGTGAAAGTAAAGGAGCGATTGGCTTTCTAAATGATTGAACAGCTGATTACGCAAGTCCTTAATGGCGCTCGCTCCGACAAAGCGTATGCAGAATGATTCGAGGAAGCGAAACACCCCTTGCAAAAGGGCGATCATCAAAACTGCTACCGGCACCAGGTAGATCAAATCTTGGTGCCCCTCCACGAAAATTCGTTGCAGGCCCTGCCCGGCCATCCAGGCGATCGCGCCGTCCATGCCTCCTGATGGGATGGCCGCTATCAGTCCTGCCAGGAAAGGGAACCAGTAAGGTTTTATGTAGCTGAGCAAGCGCAGGTAAAGCTTCAAGTGCATGAGCTGATCGGCTTTGAATGCTTTAAATTTTGCTTTCATACCTTACTCCGGCAGCTTTTCGGTGCTGCCTGCCTCAGCGGTGCGATAACCAACTGTTTTAAGCACCTCGCGGGCAGTGTTTTCCGCGAAGTCTCCCTGCCCGAGGTGACCCTTGACCTGCTTGAGGCTCTCGCTTATCTCTTGCCGAGCGCCTGGAACATCGAGCCAGTCGCGGGTATATCTTACGAGCTGTTCCGCTCGACAATCCAGTTGGATTAGTTCAGGAACGACTAGTTTTCCGGCTAGAAGATTTGGCCAGCCAATTCGCTTCACCCGCTTGAAAAGCAAAACCAGCCAGTAACTTATCCAGTTACCCCGATAAAAGATGAGCATCGGTTTACCAAACAAGGCCGCTTCCAAGGTGGTCGTTCCAGACTTAGTCCAGAGTATGTCTGAAGCCGACATCAAGCTCAGGTTTTCTCCGGGTGGCAAAAGCGTAATACCCTTCTGCTTCGACCGGCAGCGGGAAAGCATGGCCTCCAGAGTTTCCGAAGTGACGCTGTTGACTCGCGACACGACAAACTGCAGCTCCGGTCGCTCGGCTTTGAGCCAGCTTACGGCGTCAAGCAGCACCGGCATCAAAGACGTAATCTCGCGCTTCCGGCTGCCGGGGAAAATGCCGATAATCGGCCTAAGCGGGTCCAAACCGAATTGCTGGCAGAATTGTTCGCGGTTGACCGGACCGGTCGCTCCGGGCACTGTCATCGTAATCGGGTTGCCGACGAATCTGGCTTCGACTCCATGATTCTTGTAAATCGACTCTTCGAAAGGAAAGATAGTAAGCATTTTGGAGATGCAGCGCTTGAGCACATTGATCCGCCACGGGCGTGAGCCCCAGACCTGCGGCGAGATGAAGTAAACGATCGGCAGCTCCGGAAAGAGCGGGCGAAGCAGCTGCGCCAGCCCGATGTTGAATCCACCGAAATCGACTAGCAAGATGGCAGCAGGCTTTCTCTGCTTGATCTCCTGGATGATGCGCGCTCGCAGCCCGGCAAAGAACGGCAAAAGCTTAATCGGCTCAATAATCCCCAGCGTTGCAAACTTGTGACAGTTGGCCAAAAGTTCGGCACCCTCTGAGGCCATCCCGGGACCGCCGACTCCCCAGACTTTCAACTCCGGAGCGAGCGCTTTCATTCTGGAAAGCACGGCAGCCGTGTGCCGATCTGCCGAAATGTCGCCAACACAGACGAATAGCGACTTTGAATCGGCGCTAGCGCTGTTGGAAGCTTCGTTCACGCCTTGGTTCCGACCTGCATCGCTACCGAGCCGAGCGCTAATTGAGCCAGCTGAATCTCTTTCAAACCAGCCTCGGCCAACATGGAAATCAGCTCTTCCGGGCGAGCAAATGCTTTGGCCGACTCCGGCAGGTACGTGTATGCCTGCTTGTCCTTTTGAATTATCGCTCCAATCAAAGGGACAATCCGACCAAAATAAAATTTGAATGCCGGCGTAAAGAGAGGCAGGCGCGGGTGTCCGACATCCAGGTTGATTACCCGACCACCCGGCTTGACAACGCGCGCCATTTCAGAGAGCCCACGTTGCAAATCAGTCAAATTTCGCAAGCCGAAACTAATAATGGCGCCGTCGAAACTGTTGTCCGGAAAAGGCAATGCTTGCGCATCGCCTTGTACCCATTCCAGGCGTGAGGCGATGGTTGAGCATTCCTGAGCCTTGAGCCCGCGGGCAGAGGCGACAGCCAACATATTGCCTGAAAAATCCAGTCCGGTCACCTTGCCGGCGGCCTCCAATTCGGATGCTATCTGCAAGGCGAGGTCTCCGGTGCCGCAGCAAACGTCCAGATAGCTGCCCGCTGGTCTTAAGCCCAAAGCTTTTACGGCTGCCCTTTTCCATCGCCGGTGCAGGCCGAGGCTGATGACGTCATTGGTCAGATCGTAACGGCCGGCTATCCGCTCAAACTGATTATGTACGTAGCTATTTTTCTCTTGGCTGGTGGGAAGCCTGAAAGTCATTACGGCCTAATGATTCCGAAACCCAAAACGGCGCAAATCGTCAGGAAAAGCAAGGCGATTGTCCAAGTAAGGCGATCGAGACCCGCTTCGGCACCACGTTTGCCGGTAAAGAGCGTTGCTGTTCCGCCGATTCCGCCCATGCCCTCACCTTTAGGAGCATGCAGGAGAATCATCCCGATCAGCATTATGGCCAATAGAGCTTCCGCGACTAAACACACGATGTAGGCTGTATGCATGCCCTTCCTCGCTTACGACAGGCTGGCGCGAACAAAAATTTTTTGATTCGACAGGCATTATAACTGATGTCGTTCGACTATTCCTTGGCAATTAGTCAGCTCGGTTAAGGTTGGCTCGGTGCCTCGAGCATCTCGCCGGCAAATCGCTCCCAGCGCAGACTGCTTACGCCTTTGCCGGCGCTGGCACAAGCAGTCTGCCCGTCGAGAGCCCAGACTCCTGGTATGTCAAATTTTGCTGGCAGAAAGTTCTTCTTCGATGCGAAAAAAATGAAATAATTCTCTTGAGCCGGAGTGAAAAGATGTTAAGAGCCGGGCATATTGGTGGCGGCGGGCTTTGCCGGTTGTCACGTCGCCCGCGATCAAGCGCTTCCGGCAAATTGGCTCAAAATGGTGCATTGGCGGGTTAGAAAACGCTTTCAAGAGGAGCTCTAGCGACCGATGTCTTTGTCGATGATGCAGGAAGCCGTTAGGATAACGGACCGGTTCTATGGCGTCCGGGACACCGACTCTATTGAGCGTCAAGGTCGGCTCCAAAACTCGATAGTTCTTGTTTTTATCTTCCATATGATGCTGGTAATCGCATTTATCAAGCTGCAGGAGTACGATGTGGCGCATCCGCGCATTATCAGGGATGTTGACGTCAGCTTCGAATTTACGCCGCCGCCGCCCGAGCCGCCACCCAAGCCGGTTGAGCTGCCCAAAGCGTTGTCATTGACTGCTGGCGAGAATCCCAACCCCGGCTCTGAAGCTGCTCCATCGCCGGTAGCGACGCCAGAGCCGACGATGCCTGCCGTCAAGGCTCCGAAAGTCACTGAGCAACCGACGATGGTGCCGGCCAAGCCGGTGCCTTCGCGCAAAACAACTCTGGCGGCGCCGGTCGCCGTCACGCCGACCAATATCGTCAAGTCTGATATCGGGCAGCAGATTCCCAAACAAGCTCCAGCTCCACCTCCGGTTCCGACCGTGGCGGGACCGACGGCGACTCAACCTCTTTCGGGTACCGACACTCAGGGCGGACTGCCCAACGGGCAGGAAGCCGGTACCGGCGCCGGCGGACAGGGACAGGGCGGCACAGGCACCGGAGCCGGTGGCTTGGGTGCCGGCACCGGCGATGGCACGGCCGGTGGAGTGCCGATCGCCACGCGCTTGCCGGCTACAGTCGGCCGGGCGATGGGTAATATCGCTCCTTATCGCAAGGATATGCTGATGCGCCTGGCCCAGAATTGGCACCCGAAGAAGACGTACGAGGACCTGACGGTGCTAATTACGCTCGATCACGATGGGAAGTTGGTCGGCGGTGAAATTTTCCAGAGCTCCGGCAGCAAGAAGGCTGACAAGGAGGCGCTTGCGGCCGTCGAAGCAACCGAGTTCGCGGCGCTTCCTGATTGGTATAAGGGAGAGACGCTCACATTCAAGATTCAATTGAGCAAGGTGGAGGCCTTAAACCAGTGACATACCAAGCAGCTCTTAGTCTTTCTGAAGAGGCCCAGCAGCCTTTCCTTCAGAAGTTGGTAGGCGGCATAGTCGGATTCTTCAACTGTCTTGCCATACGCTTGATTGCCATTTTTCTGGTAGGGTCCGGGTTGATGGCCACGGCTTCCGATTTCGTTTATCCGAAACTTATGACCGGATTTGCCAATCATTTAGTAGTCGAGCTTGCCGAAGACTCCAAGAAGAAACCACCCACGCCTGCCCGCATTATTCAACTGATGAACCAGTACAACCTGTCCTGGTTTTATGTCACCACCGCTGATGCCAAAGTAGTAGCTGCCACCAAGCCTTATGCTCCCGATTTGACGAAGTATGATTCGACTCCGCGCGAAATCGACTGGAAGAGTAAGCACTATTACGAAGCGGTTTCGCATATTACCGACGATCAGATCCTGCACATCGGTTTTTATGCCGGGCCGACAATCTTGCCAAGTTTGACCACCGGATTGCTGGCTGTTAACGTGCCGATCTCGCTGGGCTGTCTGCTGCTGTTCACGGGCGGACTGTTGATCGTCACCGCAGTCATGCTGCAGGTCTGGGTAAGTAAACCGCTTGCTCATCTGTCTCGGGCTTGCTATTCACTATTGCTCGCACGTGAAGCGTACTCCCATCTGACCGGGGGCGGGCTGAAAGTTCCAGGCGCCGTTACCGAAGTGCAAAATGTGAGCAAAGGGTTGAGGGATATTCGCCGGCAGTACGATGACGCGGTGGCTGCTCGTGCCGCGAAAGAAGAGGAGCTCAAGCGCCAGAAATCAGAGCATGAGGAGGAGAAGAGCTTCATCTCGAAATCCTACGAGGAGCAGCTTGCCACCACTCAGGAGAAGCTGACCGAGCTGCACACCAAGGAAGCCGAAGAAGAATTCCTCAACGCGCTCAGCCGCGAGCTGGACAACCTCAAGTCGAGCAAGCAGGTCTATCATCGCGTGCTCGAGAAGCTTAACGACAAGTATCCAACTAGTATCATATTTGGTGCATTCTACAAGATCAACAAGAGTTTGGAATCAACGCTCGAAGCTTGGTTGGGATTTGACGAGCGCTCGGTTCAATCGCTGCGCAAGTTGGACCATTTGAGCATCTCCCGCCAGATCTTCAGCACCGGCACTCCTCAAATGATCGGGCCGCAAGCGATGCGTGACTTCGGCTTCCAACAGATAGCGCAAACCAACTCGATCAGGAGCATCGCTTACCTGCCCGTGCGTTTCCAGAATCGCAATCTAGGCATGTTGGCCTTCTATTTCGTGCAAGAAGGGCAGGTGGTCCAGGAGCGTCTTCGTGTTTTGCGTAACGTAGTCGACCTGGCCTCGCGATCGCTCTATCAAGTCGTACTCTACGAAGAGGAGACCGAAGCTGCTCGCACCGACCCGATGACCGGGCTGCGCAACAAGAAGTTTTTCTACGAAATCATGCCGCAAATTTTTGAGCGGGCGGCAGTGAATCCTGAACAGAATCCGGTTTCGATTATCATGATCGACGGCGATCATTTCAAATCGGTTAATGACACTTATGGGCACCAGGTCGGCGATCAGATGCTGCAGGAGCTCGCCAAGACGATTAGAACCTGTGTTCGCACAGCCGAGACGGCTGAAAAGTCAGCGGCACCTGGTGATTATCTGATCCGCTACGGCGGCGAAGAGTTCGTGGTTCTGATGGAATGTACTGATTCTAAGCGCTCGATGGCCGTGGCTGAACGAATCAGGCAGGCAGTGGAGAGCAAGAGCGATTGGCCAGGCGGAATTGCGCGCTGGACTATCTCTTTGGGAGTATCAACCTATCCGGTAGACGGCAAGAGCGCGGACGACTTGATGGAGAAGGCCGATACCGCCCTCTATTACGTGAAAGAAGAGCTCGGCCGAAACAAAGTCTGTCACACTCAGCAGGTTCCGCGTGCATTCAAATCCAAAAAGAAAGCGGCGGCGATCGGAGGCGAGCTTGGTGTATTCGATGCGGCCGGGCTGCTGCAGTCGATTGCTACCAGCCAGAAGACTGGCGTGCTGACCGTTCAAAGTATTGACGGCAAGAACTTGTGGATGCTCTGGGAGATGGGCAAACCGATTCAAGCCAGGCTCGGCAAGCAGATGGGCAATGCTGCCATCACGGAGTTCCTCGTCACCTTCGAAGACGGCAGCTTCAACTTTCAGGAGCGCGCCCAAGGTGGCCGCGACACCAAGTTGCCGATGCTGGAGCCTAGCTACAACGTTACTCGGCCATTGGACAGCTGTCTGATGAATTCGGCTCTGGCAGTAGACAACTTCAATGTCGCCAAGACGATCGTTTCCACCACCGAGATTTTCATCCGCTCCGTTGCCCAGGACGAGTTCAATGATAAGTGGAACGCTCTAGGGCAGCTGGAAGATCCACCTTCGCCCGATGAGTTCAATGCGATGACCGAGGTGGTCAAGCGAGCCGACGGCAATACCAAGTTGACTCAAATCTTCAAGCAGCTGGAGCAGCAGTCGATGCCGACCCACTTGATGTGGCGCGGCGCCGCGCTTTTGATTCAGTACAATCTGGTGCAGACCAAGCCGGCATGAAATGAACGGCTAAGCCCAAGCCGCCCGGAGCTCAAATCGCCAGAGCGGTGCTAAGCAGTCGGTTGCGGCTCGGCTCTGTCTAGAAACTTTTGTAGAATGATCGCCGCCGATTGGCGATCGACGAGATCTTTGTTGTGACCGGTTTTGACACCTTGCAAAGTCAGTGTCCTGATCGCCGAGACGGTGCTCAATCGCTCATCTTCATAAACAATTGGAAAGCCGGATGCGCGGGCCAGTTTGCGGCAAAACGCCTGAACCTTTTGCGCCTGCTCCCCGATGCTGCCGTCCATGTTCTTGGGCAGACCGACAACTATTTCTACCGCTCCGTGCCGTCTGGCCATCTCAGTGACGGCGTAGATATCGGCCCGCATGTTCTTTCTTTCAATTGTCTCCAGACCGGCGGCCGTGATACCAAGCGGATCTGAGATGGCCACGCCGATTCGTTTGTCTCCGATATCAAGACCGATAATTCGAGGTTTCTGTGTCATAGAAAGATCTTACTACCTCAAAGCTGTACAATAGTCACCCATGAAACTGTATCTTGTTCGGCACGGAATCGCCTCCGACCAGATTGGTGGAGCGATTAGATACGACGCGCAGCGCCCGCTCACCGACGAGGGTAAGACGGAGACGACCGCCGTTGCCACCGGCTTGAAGCAGCTTGGAATCGCACCGGATGTGATTTTGACCAGTCCACTGGTGCGTGCCCATCAGACCGCGGAGATTTTGGGCAATGTCTTGCAGTCGAAGAACGGCTTGCGCGTAGTCGATGCCTTGGCTCCGGCCGGCAATCTCAATGACATCTACAAAGTGCTCAAGGATTTCGAGCGCGCCAGCGAAGTGTTCATGGTAGGGCACGAGCCGGACGTGGGAAGAATTGTAGCGACGCTACTTTGGGCCGGCCCTGAGCTGGAGATCAGCTTCAAGAAAGCGGCCGTTTGCCGAGTCGATATCACGAGCGTTCCGCCCAATCAGCCCGGCACTCTCGAGTGGTTTATCACCCCCAAGATAGCCAAGCAGTTGCAGGCCGTTTAGTTCATCTCTGCTTGAGATTGCAGTTTGAGCGATCGCCTGTGAGCGGCCGTCTTTTGGGCAATCGAGACGGCAGGCAGTCCGATCCGTTGCCTTTTGCTCGCTTCGACCGGTTGCTATTGGTAGCGCAATCCGTTGTAGTCGATCCAGCCGCCCTCGTGCCTGGGTGTATCGGTGTGGTGTGTCCAGTGGATTACTCCGCCTTTTTCAGTCCAGATATATTCACCATGTATGCGCACCCAGTCGCCTTTGTTGAGCGGCACTCTTGGTGCCATTTTGGTGTCATGAGCGATCAAAACGGTAGTGCCGTTGGCAAGACCGATCAAGAATCGTTGATGTGGCAGGCCTTCCGTATCGTCTCTGAGCAGCTTGTACACCTGCGCATCGATAGTGACTTCGACGCGTTTCAACCCTTGTTGTTGCGCTTCAAGAACCTCGGACTGTCCGGGATATGCTCTTGTGTCTACTGAGGACATATTCTGCGAGCTGCAGGAAGAAAGTGGCAGCAAGAGCAACAGCCAGGCAAAGCCGGTCCGCACTAAATTGCGTTGAAGTCGCCGGCGCGATTCGCTCGTGCGAGCTGTTAAGAGGCGGTGTAGTCCACTTTTCAAATCGGGCATCCCAGGCAGTTAGCCTGTATTATGGTCAAATTCTCTCGGTTCGGGAAGCCCGGCGGTGCGGTTTCCCCTAATTACGCGATTGGAAATCGCCATCGGCGTCCAACTGTCAGACTGAGAGCGCTTTGCGCTTATAATAAACTACAGTTAGGTCTGCGGTTAACGGCAAGGTTTGTTGGTTTACGATGATCGCTTCGTCAATCTATCTTTCGGGCAGCACCATTGAAGCGGTCAATCCGGTGGCTGCAATCGCTGAACCAGATTGGCGTTCACTGGCGATGACGAAGCTTCAAAGAAGCGGATTGACAGTCGTCAATCCTTTGCAATTGACCTGGTCTGCCGGCGAATTGGACGAGGGGGGGGAGCGGCAGGTGCGCCGGGCGCTCGAGTTGATCGATGAGAGCGACGCCATCCTGGCTAATTTACTGCGACCGAGCTACGGCACGGCCATGGAGATCTTTTACGCGCACAGACGGGGCAAGGTGGTGACCGTAGTAGGGCAGACTCCTTTCAGCCCTTGGGTTCTCTCGCATTCGCAAGCCCGGTTTCAGGACATCAATCATGCGCTCGATTACCTGATTGATGAGCCGCCGCAATTCGACCTGATTAGTTGGGCGCTCCGCTATGAGGGAGTTTTGGCCGAGCGCTACGAGCAGCTGCCACCGGCCGGCGAGCCGGACTATCAGTTTTTAGGCGGAGATCTGCCCGTGCTCGTATTAGCTCCTCATGCAACAGCCTTTTTCAGAGAAGGGGAGTTTCAAAATGCCGAGTCCTTCAGCGGCGCCGCGACTGCTTTGTTGCACCGCCAAGCGCGTTGCCACGCCTTGATGAGCTACTATTGCTGTGTGGCCGATCCGCTTACATATCTTGAGACGCCGATGGTAAGAGCGTTGGCCGACATTGTCAAAGCGGGACAGGTAGGTCTTGTCATGATAGTCCTCGGCTCGCAGCGGCACGAATCTTCTGGCTTGCAAGTTGAGGCGCTGGCAAGCGATCAGGTTTTGGGTGACGAGCTGGCTTCGCGCTTAAGGCTTCGCTTGTCGGCGCTCGAGCCGATTACAAGCGACCGCAGTGAGCGCGCGCCGGAGCCGCTTTTGCGCTTTATCGCCTACGAACTGGGCGTGCCGGTGCTGGCACTTAGAATGCACAAGCGGTATCGCATGCCGAGACTTCAGCCGGAGCCGTTTGGTCAGATCGTCGCGCTTGTCAAGGAATTTATTGAAGAGACCGGTCTCGAATTCCTGCGGAGCGCCTCTTAAGTCATGTCGCACGAGCTGATCGTTCTGGTAACCTGTCCGGCTTCCGAGTCCGAGCGAATCGCTCGTTGCCTCGTAGACGAACGGCTGGCGGCCTGCGTCAATATCGTGCCGGCAGTGACTTCAGTCTTTCGCTGGCAGGGAAAAGTGTCGACCGAGTCAGAGCATCTGCTTGTTATCAAGAGCAATCAAGCAGAATGGTCCGCACTCGAGCTTAGGACAAAAGCGCTTCATACTTACGATACGCCGGAGATTTTGTGCTTGGCCGTTGAGGATGGTTACAAACCATATCTCGAGTGGCTAAATTCATCGGTCGGGCAGGGAAAGTAGGGTCACTCAAAGAGGTGGAATTCGTTGGCACGTGAAACCATAGTCAATGTTTTCTGGGAGAGGGTGAAAGCCAATCCGGAGCGGCCGGCATTGTTGCACAAGGTTGCCGGCAGCTATCGCCCGGTGATCTGGCGAGAACATGGACGGGTCGTGGAGCTGCTGGCCGGAGGTCTGCTCAACTTGGGTGTGGAGCCTGGCGAGAAAGTCTCCATCATGTCCGCTACCCGTCCTCATTGGACCTGGGCTGACGTCGCGGTGCTTTCGGTCGGTGCGGTCACTGTGCCGATTTATCCCACGCTGGGTTCGCCGGAGATCGAGTATCTCCTGCGCCATAGCGATTCGGTCGGCATCTTCGTCGAAAATGACAAGCAGCTGGAGAAGCTGCTTGCGCTCCCGGCTTTACCGGAGCAGCTTCGTTTCGTAGTGCTTATAGACGGCGAGCCGCCGCTCAAGAAACACAATTGGAAATTGCTCAAATGGGAAGATCTGCTCAAGGATGGAGAAGTCTATCTTCCCAGGCATCCACAGGTGCTCACCGGGCGCATCAACTCGCTCAAACCGCAAGACCTTGCCACCATTGTTTATACCTCAGGCACCACTGGCGTGCCGAAAGGGGTCATGCTCTTGCACAGCAACATCTATCATGTTTGCCAGTCGATGAGTCTATTGATCGGTCTGCATCCCGATGATATCGCGCTCTCTTTCCTGCCGCTTTCGCATGTCTTCGAGCGCATCGGCGGTCAGTTCTTGGCTATCTATGAAGGGCTGGTAGCAGCCTATGCCGAGTCGATGGAGACTGTTGCGCAGAACATGCTGGAGGTGAAACCGACCATCATGAATGGCGTGCCGCGCTTTTTTGAAAAGGTGTATCACCGCATTCAGTCTGAAGTCCGGCACATGGCTCAAGCCCAGCAGTACCTGATCCGCTGGGCCTTGGCGCTCGGTAAGCGGGCGGCTAAATACCGCTTACGCTCCACTGGCGATCAAAATGGCGTCGATGAGATAGTCCAGAAGATTTATCGGGCCGAATTGCGAGTTGCCGAAAGGTTGGTCTATTCGAAAATTCGGCGCCGTTTCGGCGGAAGAGTCCGATTCATGGTCTCCGGAGCCGCTCCGCTTTCCAGCGATGTGCAGCTCTTTTTCGATTCAATCGGCATACCGATTATCGAGGGTTACGGTCTGACCGAGACAGCTGCGCCGGTGAGCTGCAATACTCCCAAAGGCAATCGGCGAGGAACGGTCGGGCGTCCGTTGCCGGGTGTGAAGATAAAAGTGGCTGATGACGGCGAAATCTTGATCAAAGGTCCCAATGTCTTTGCCGGCTATTACAAAAACGAGTTAGCTACAAAAGAGGCATTTGTCGATGGTTGGTTCCTCACCGGCGACATCGGCGAGATCGACAAAGATGGCTTCTTGAGAATCAAGGACCGCAAGAAGGACATTATTATTACCGCCGGCGGCAAGCACATCGCTCCGCAGTATCTGGAGAATCTCTTTGTCGGAGATTCATTGATCAGCCACATTCTGGTCTACGGGGACAGGCGAAAGTTCGTTACCGCCTTGATTACACTCAGCGCTGACGGACTGGTCTCGTTTGCCAGTAGTAATGCAATCACCTACTCCAGCCTCGAGGAGCTCAATCATCATCCGCAAGTGCTCAAAGAATTGGAGGCTGTCGTTAGCCGGAAGAACCAGCGGCTAGCGACTTACGAGCAGATCAAGAAATTTCTCGTGCTCGACCATGAATTTTCAGTTGAGCGAAATGAATTGACACCCACCCTAAAAGTGAAGCGCAAGGTCGTTACAGAAAAGTACAGGAAACTTCTGGACAGTTTGTACGAAGTTGAGGACCTTGAGCTTGAAGATTCTACTGGAAGGTAAAAAACGCTTTACTTTCGCTTGGCAACTAAATACAATATGTCTGAAGGTCAGGGTTTCCAGGCCGGCAGCCCGAACAATCCTTACGAAGACCACCTTTTACTACCAAGCCGGCAACCCTTGAGGGTATTTGAATCATGTTAGAGTCTTTTGGACGGGGCTTAAAGATGATTGGCGCCAGTGTCAAGATGGGCTGGCAAGACAAGCGCCTGCTTCTTCCCTCTGTCGTTACCGTTTTTACCAATATCTTTTTCGGATTTTTCCTGCTCTGGTTGGCGTCCGAAAAGATGCATTCGAATCCAGTCGCACCGCCGGCTCGACCGCACCCGGCCCATCATTCTTACACGTCTATGTTCAGTCACGGACACGGTTTTGGGCATCGGGGCGGACCGGCTCCGGATGTCAATCAGATTGCCGGTCAGATGGCGGGTCAAATGGGCCAAATGGGTCAGATGGCCGGTCAGGTCGTCGGCCAGATCGGCGTGAACGCTCCGATGGATCCCAGTGGAACTGGCTCTTTCCAGGGGTTGATGAATACTGATGCCTGGTTGAGCGTGGTGGCCATCATGGCGATCTGGTGGTTGACCAATCGCTTCCTGGAAGGTGTAACAACCGCGTTAGTCTATAGCCATCTGACCGAAGGACGCGGCACTGGCACATTCAGAGAAGCGTGCGCGGCGGTCGCTTCGAGCTTCCCAGCCATAGTGGCTCTGGGCCTGGTTACGCTTTTGGCTAAGACTGTGGCCAGCTGGTTGCGCAAACAGAAAGATCAAGCCGGTGTCATGTCGATGGGCTTCAAGTTTCTGGCCAGCATCGTAGAAGTCTTCTGGACACTTGCCGGTCATCTAATCTTGCCGGCGATTGTGATTGAAGGTACGTCTTTCTGGGGCGGCATGAAGCGCGCCGACAAGATTGCCCAGTCCAACTTGCTGACGATTGGAGTCGGCGAAGTGGGTGTGGAGGGTATCTGCCGATTCACCAGTTATCTGGTTTATTCAGTTGGAATGAGCCTCTTCGGCTATATGTATTACATGAAACTGGCGATGACGCATCCCTTGTTCGTAGCGGGAACGATTGCCTGGGTGGCCTGCGTGGTTATAGTGACGGCGCTATCAATATATATACGGGCTGCCTTCTACACCTGCCTCTATGTTTGGGCGATTGAAGCGGAATCCGTTCGGGAAACAGAACGCAAGCAGATTCCTGCGCCCGGTCCCCTGGCTGCGGCGCTCGCCTGAGTTAGGATGGGAGTGCAGGTTGGATTAAGAGCTGACCAGCTCCGGATTGAATGATCGATGCTTACAAGCCGTAATTCTTGCGCAGGAAGTCGATCCGCTCTTTGATAGTGCCGGTTCGGGCTTGACCGAGCGAGTCCATCTCGAGCTTTTCCAGCCGTTTAAACACCGGCATGTCAGCTTGTTTGCGTCCGTAAATCTTGATCTCGACCGCTGCCAGCGCATCTTCCAGCGTGCCAAGCCCGGTGCCGGGCGGCCCGAGCTTGTTGACCGCCGCCGGCGGCGGCGAC
>JAGVKB010000034.1 GCA_020050835.1 Candidatus Obscuribacterales bacterium
AACAGATAGGAGGTAGTCTAATCCAGTTGGATTCACGCATCGCAGCGAACAGATAGGAGGTAGTCTAATCCAGTTGGATTCACGCATCGCAGCGAACAGGCAGGAGGTGGTCTAATCCAGTTTGGTTGACGCATCGCAGCGAACAGATAGGAGGTAGTCTAATCCAGTTGGATTCACGCATCGCAGCGAACAGGCAGGAGGTGGTCTAATCCAGTTGGATTCACGCATCGCAGCGAACAGATAGGGGGTGGTCTAATCCAGTTTGGTTCACGCATCGCAGCAAACAAACAGAGATGTCCTGATCCACTTGGAACTGCGTGCTATCAGCAGGAGTGATGCTATAGTCATGTTCATTTCATTGCATACCCATCCAAGCATCAGTCATTGGTGTTATACACTCTCTGTGTATAGCAATAGAAAGTCACTCTCTTTAGTTCATCAAGAACCATCATTCCCAACCGAATGATCGAAAGTCTTGCTTGGGAGAAGGCTAGATAGCTTGTGCGGCCCCAGAGCGGAAAGATTTTTGTAACGACAGAGAGCTATACTGCGATTCATTCAAGCTATGGCTGAGGAAGCAGGCTTGATTGATGGTGAGCATTGTTGATGAGTACCCACAGAACGACGTACCAGACCTATCTTGCAAGCGCCGAGTCAGCAGTGACTCTGTCCAACTTCGCGTCAGCTCAGCGAATTTATCAACAGGCATTGCGCACGCTACACGAAGTTGATGACCGGGATTTTGAGGTGGCAGAACTCTCTCTTCGCTTGGCACGATTGCAGCGAAGAAAGGGTTTCATGAAGCGAGCTTTCATTCTCTATCGAAATGCCTTGCTGCGGTTTTCCCAAATCAAGGGTGAATGCTCTTCGGAAGCAATTGCCATTCTATTCGAGCTGGCTGATACGGCGCTTACCCAGAAAAGACCGAGATTGGCAGTGAAATACTACCGCACTGCGATGGAAAGGTTTGAAGGTTGCTCTGCACCCAGAGCGGAGGTGCTGGTCCATTGTGCTACAGAACTTGCTGTCCACTTCGAGTTTGCCGGACGGCGCGAGCCAGCCAATAAGCTCTTCGGTATAGTTTGCGGGATGAGCCATGTCAGTAAACCTTTGGACGAAGCCTAGCGCTTCGTTTCGTAAAATCTGATGCCTAGCTCGGGCAGTTGTGCGTTATTTCGGAAGTTTTTCTTGCTTTGCCAGCTCTTCGGCGGCAGGACCTCTAAATGGTTGCAATCGGCTCACTAAAGCAGTTGGTGCCGACTAATTTGTCGCTAGCTCGAATGCGCCGCGCGTAGTTTGCGCGGGAGCATTCAAGTTCGACTCAGGTCTAGCCTGGTAACGACGTGGCGTTACTCCGGCTTCATCATTCGATCTGAGATGGATTTAGCTCCCGGTGAGGTCGAAGCGACGGAATCTATTGTTGCGCCGTCCTTAATCAACTCGAGGCTCAGTCCCTCTTTTGTTGGCACCAGCTTCAGTCTGAGATCGGAGTCGAGCTTATCGAGGACTTTATTCAAGTCGGCGACATTGATTGCCTTTCCAAGTGAAGAGGGATCCTTTCGCAGTACCTCCTTGAAGTCCCGTCTGAGTTGATCAGACAGCTTGCCGTTCTGGATTATGTCGCCGGCGATGGCAGACTTTTCCTCGAAGTCCTTAATTTCTCCTTCTTTTTCGGTTGGCTCTGGTTTAAGAGTCGTTTCGTCCAGCGCTCTGCGAGGACCGATGTTTGCATAGGCGTCCGAGTAAAGGTTGGGTTGTGCCATGGTAGTCTCGACATCCGTTACAGCCGGCACGTCGAAGTGCTCTAAATCTCTATTCATTGATATTCTCCTTCTTGAAAGTACGTGGTTTTTTGCGAGCTCGGCTACCGAATTTTTACTTTGGAATTAGCAATACGACTGGAGTGCATCGGCGTGTCATACAATGAAAGGTTCCAATGGAGCATTTTGCGGCACATTTTGGGCGTTACTATTGTTGTTGTCGTCGAGATAATTTATCAACTGCTCTACGCCGCTTCGATCCAAAGTTAACTGCTATTTCGTTCGAGGGGGAGCCTTCGAAAGTTGTTGCAAGAGTCTGATTGCGGTCTGGGCATGCTCAGGCTGATTGAGAAGTTGTAGTATTCGCTCTCCTTCCTGGCGCTCAGCGGTGCGCTGGCTTGCCAGTGATGCGAGCAAGGCGTTCACCGCGTTGCGATTGTTGAAGCTAATCAAGAGAGCATCGAGATCGTCATTGTTGCTGGGTTTCAGCAGATTGGTTATGATTTCTATGGCATGCTGATTCCGACTATCTAACGCAATTCGCAGCAGTTGGCTGATGAGTTCGGGAGTCTTTATGCTGAGCAGGGCACGTTGGGCGAGTTCTCGCTGCTGAGGGTCGGCTAACATGCTAAGTAGCTCTTTGCCTGTTTTGCCTATCTGTTGATCTGTGCTGCTGAGCAATCTCAGGATTCCAGTTGCTGCCTGGCTATCTGTTGAATCGGAGTCGCCCAGCATCGAAATTAACAGTTCACCCTGATGCCGTGAGCTCTGAGTGTTAAGGAGGTCGAAAATTGCTCTAACTTGATCTGTAGTATCGCACCGTTCGATGATGTTGGTGGCTGCCTGGGGCTGCTGAGGATCTCTTGCAATGTGTAGAAGTTGCTCTAAGTAGGCGCGACCGCCTGGGGCAGTCAGCAATCCTCGCACTATCGACGCCGCTTGCGGAGTTCTTGCCAGCAGAAAAGATTCGCTGGCGAGTTGTCTGATGTCCGGACTGCCCAGTGCTGCCAGTGGCAAGGTGGCATAGTCCGCACCATCTGTTAGGTTGTCTGGTGGAAGCAGAGACATGATGCTTCGGGCGGTGGCGATTTGATTTGAATCACCAGATTTGAGCATCGCCAGAACTGCTTGCGCACCGGCGCCGGTGTTCTGGTCGTTGAGCGCTCTAAGCAGAGCGCTGCATTCCCTGGGGCTGCTGAGTTGCTGCAGCATGGTACTGGCATTGCCCCGTTCGGCAGGGTTGACCAGCATCTTTCCGATCAGGTCTTGGTCTTGTTGCGCGGACAGTAGTAGCAGATTCCGCGCGGCTAGTTGTGATTGACGAGCCGGAGAACTCATCATTTGTAGCAGTTCACGAGATATCGCTTCGTCAGCCGCGGAAGAACGCGGCATGTCCATCCGGCGGAGAAATTCTGCAATTGAGAGGGGCTCCGGCACTGTTTGTACTAAGTTCTGCGCGAGCTGGCGTTGCTCAGGATTGCCTAGCATTCGCAACAAGCGCTGCCCGGTCTGACGATCTGGCTCATCCTCCGATGTAAGCAAGTCCAGAATTTTGTTGCCTGCATTTTGCCGCCCGTCATCTGGAGGAGAGTCTAGTAGTTTCAACAACTGGAGAGCCCCAGCGCGCTCGGTCTGATCGCTCAAAGCCGTCATTACTCTGCGCAATTGGTCTCGATCACTAAGCCCATTCAGCATGGACAGCGCTTGTTGGGCTGTTTCCGGATCGGAGCTGCCGAGCAGATCAATCATGCTCGCTGCCGCGTGGCGCTCGGATTCGTCTTGTGAGGTCAGCATCGAAAGCACGGTGCTGGCGCCGGATGAGCCCGCATCGCTTTGACTTCTGAGCAGGTTGAGAAGTTGCACGCCGGCTGAGGCTGTATGCCGATTTGTAATTGTTTCATGTAATGCCGCTGTTTGCTCGGACGTCAGCGGCAGTGAAAGAATGTTGCTGGCCAGAGTAGCATTGTGCGTCTGGTCGCCGCTCTGGTCGTGTAGGGTCTGAAGCATGGAAAGTAGGTTGGTGCCGGCTGCTCTTGTTGACCTGTCCTGACTGGACAGGAGTCTCAGGAGTTGGCTGACACTTCCGCTGCTAGTTTGAATCTGGCGAAGTTGCTCGGCGCCTCTTTTGAATTCGCTGGATTTTGAAATTTCGAGCAAGCCTGGCAAGGCTGCCGGGCTGCTCGCTGCTGATAGGATATCTAAAGCAGCTTGCCTATTGTCGATGTTGTTTAGCATGCCTACAATTTCGCGCGTGGCCTCCGCCAATTGCGGATTGCGCAGCGCTTCTAAGATGGTGGCTGCTGACTTTTCTTCCGGCACGAAAGCCAAGATTGATTTAGCGACTTCACGTTGATCGTTATTGCCAAGCATGCGCAAGAGCTCCGCTCCGGCTGTCGGTCCGACTCGCTCCGCGTTGCGCTCTTGTCGTTGTTCTTGCACCGGCCCGGCACTGCCGTCGAATGTTACTTCTCTGCGGCGAGCAGGAGTGAGCAGTTCCAGCAATCGAGCAGCCGCAGCCTGGTCTCTGGAGTCATTGCTCGACAACATTTTTAGAACTTCCTTGGCCGCGCCGTTTGACTCTGGCGTGGCAAGCAGTTCTAACATCTTGCCGATCTGCGTGGTTTCAGACAGCCTGGACAACAGAATTACTGCATCGGGTCGGGAGTTTTGGTTGCCGAGCATTGCCAGGAGCCGGTTGGACAGCTCCTGATTTTCCGGACTGCTGTCTGCGATCTCAAGCAGGTGGTTGGCTGCCATTCGTTGATGGGCATTGCCTTGCAGCATGTTAGCGACTGCCTGCGCGCCCTCCTTGTTCGTGCCGCTGTTTAACCAGGCTACTAACAATTGCTTATGTCTATCGTTGTCCAGTTTTGTAAGAACTGACTGGACGGCTGTGTGATTTTGCTCCCCGCCTTTCATGAGTTGGACCAAGCCGCTGGCAAGACTTTGATCTTCTGGGGCGGGACTGCTCAGGAGATTGAGAAATTCGGTGGCAGTGTTTGCCTGGGCTCTGTCAGAAGATTGTCGCCAATCGAGCAGCTGCTGCGCGGTGGTCCTGGTGTCCGGATTGTTCCACAGCGTTAGCAATTGGTGCCTGAATTCGAGGTCATTTGTCGCCGATAGTATTTCTTTGGCTGCTTGCCGATCTGACTGATTGGGGCTGTTAAGCATGGCGAGCAGGTGGCGGCTGTCGGATTGGTTTCTTGAATTAGAGCTTGAGGCAAGGTAAAGAACAGCTCGTGCGTGGTCTGCCGACTCAGGAGTCCTCAGCATGCTAAGCAATTCGTTCGCAGAATCTCGCTGATCTCCATTGTTCAGCATATTGAGCAAGACTTGCATCTGTTTGCTATCACGAAGTCCATTGAGCATGGTGATTGCAGTCTCGCGTTGGTTGCCATCATTTAGCATTCTCAAAAGACTTTGCGCCAGCTCTTGAGCAACCTGGTCGTCTGTTGATAGAAGCTTTGCAAGGTTGTATGCAGACTGCATTTGCGGCGAATTTCCGCTATTGACTAGCTTTACTAATTCAACGGCGGCCTCTCTGTGCCGTGGTTGATGTAGAACTGAGAGGAGCTGGTGGGGTTGCACGTTAAATGGTCCGGAAGCGGCCAATATATTTCTTGCTGTCTCATGTTGAGGCGGGTTATTGAGCATGTTCAAAAGCAACTGCCCGTCGCGGCAAGCCTCCGGATTGATGCTGGCAAGCATTGACAGTAAGGTGCTTCCTGCAGCTTGCGAATCCGATGAAGAGAGCATCTCTGTTATTTGTCGGTATGCGTGGCTAATGGCCGGATTGCTGGCGATCGTCCAGAGCTGCTCTTGTTGGTCGTGCTCCAGCTGTTCGCCGAACAGATCAGGCAGCGGGGCAGCGTTCCGGGCTAGATTGTCGGGAATTCTGGTAGCATCCACTAGCTGGAATGCGACAGCAGGAAGAATGCTCTGGGTCTCTCGCCACTTTCTGTCTGATTCAGATCTTAGAATGTCGGAAGCGCTAGAGAAGTTCACTTGGCTTGAGAGCTGAAAGTTTTGCTGGACTGTGGTGTCATCGTTGCGCTCGAATAGATTGTTCGGTTGACCGTCGAAGTTAGCCCGTGCCATCAAAAGTTACCTCTTTGGTAAAGGAGATTTGTTCGCTGGTAAACTATTGGGATGCACCGTTTTACTTGTTCGTTCGGCTATGGTGCGCCAGCGTTTTGTAGATGCAAACATCTCACAGCCGCGGAGACGTTCGTTGGCGGCAACTATACGAGCGAGCTGCGTCCAACGAGCGTCAGAAATAGCGCTAAGTTGGGTCCGACTTGTGAAATTCTGCTGACTTCCTGCAACGTCTAACTGAGCCTATTCGAAAGTTCAACCCAATGGTTGCCAGCGACCGATAATTGTTTGAGCGCTGGTTGCCGAGGTCGCCAATCTGTGTCTCATGAGTGCAGAGGCAAGCCGGAAGTGACCGAAGCCAGCCGGTCCACTTTCAGTTACACCAATTGTCTCGAAGTCTTGACACTGCCAAGGCAGTATAGTGTGATATGGAGAGAGCGACGAGGGGGCAACCGTTGGAAATTTTGCACCTTGGTGCTGTAAGGCTCCGGAAGACCCATAACGAGCGTGGCGGTTTTACCGGTCTGGCTGCTGCGCTCTTAGGAATTTTGCTTCCAGTTGGATTGCTGGCTTTCGATCTATTTTCGGCCCGTGAGCAGTTCAATCAACTGCAGGCAGCGACGGATGCGTCTGCTTTAGCTGCCGCTGCTTACTTGAGCGATCCAGGAAACACGGACAGCGTTACCGCCACACAGGTGGCATTGAATTACTTTCAAAAAAACCAGGTTTATCAAAGCAGTCTATCGACCGCAACACTCAATTCGAATGCCAGCACGGCGACTCCCAACGTTGGACAGAGCTTTTTCAACCTTGTCTACAATCCGACGAACACTACCGTCACGGCTCAATCGGCCTTTGGCTTCCGTCCGCCACTGCTAAAATTCTTCGGACCGTTCGCATTGCATGCCAATGCAATCGCCGGACCGGGCACCGGACAGTTGAGAGGTGATGTCTGCCTGGTCGTAGATCTATCTGGGTCGATGGCATATGCATCGGACAAGAAGAAAACTGTTCGCTACACGCGTAAATATCATGAAAGCCAGTCGACGACAACGACGTCCACTAGTTCAACTGGGACCGAAAGCGGTCCGACAGTTACCGAGAACACCAATGGCAGTACTACCACGACCACCACTACTAGCAGTACTACCTCCGAACCCGGCCCGCCCGATGCGGATGGCAACGCGACGACAGTTAATGTAACAACTTTTACTACAACCACGACTACAACTACTCCCGAGTACGTCTCGTATGGTGAGCCGCTTTCGCCCCCCGGGGGCGATCGACCATTTATTGCCAAATCTCTCTGGAACTCGACAAATCGTAGTATCCCCGACCCTGGCCGGATCGCCTTTTCTCCCGACCCGCCTGTGCCGGGTTACACTCCGGTGACGGTGCCGGATCCGCCGCTGCTATCAGATGGGTCGAGGCTCGATGTAACATCGGCGCCGAAGCTCAGCATCGATCCTGCCAATACACCGCGGCTCTATGCCGCGCTCAACGGCTTTGCACAGCATTACCAGGGGCTGGTCAGACCACCATATAACCCGCACACTCAGCAGCGCTATACAGTTCAGGACGTGATGGTTGCGCTTTTGGCGGAAGGCAAACGCGGCAATTTGGAAAGTGCGGCGATTTATGCGTCTGAGAAGGCGAATGCTTCTGCCACAAAACTCGTTCCTGGCTTCCAGCCGAGCGTCGGATTTCAGGCGGAGTATCAAAGACTTGCGCTTACTCTTTGCCAGCCCCGCCATACTGAAGTTGAGGCTCTGCACTACTTTATCGACAAGACTAAAGACCTGAATAAAATTCACTGGTCTCTGATCGGATACGGAAAAGACGCGGCTCCCCAGACGCCAGGATCGACTCTGGACCTTTCTGATATCGGTGGCTATCGTTTTCCGTTCGTGCCGCTCAGCACTGATTCAAGCGATGACCAAGCTCAGCAAGTACTCGATGCGATTGATATGGCGACTGTTTCTTATGGTACTGATACACCAGGTGGTCTCGAGGAGGGTATCAGACAGCTCACTGGACCAGGCCACACTGCGGGCTGGCCAAGGACTCTTATCTTGCTAACAGATGGTATCCCGACTAAGGGAGGCAGCGGGAAACAGGCGCAGTTGGCCGGCCAGTTGGGTATAAAGCTGTTGACGATTGGATTCTTCGAAGGCGGGTATGCTTGTCCAGGTGGACCTAAGTTCATCTTGAAGCTGAAGGCTAAGGGCGGTTACCTCGCCGATTCTTTCAAAGTCGGCAACTGTAAAACGACTCTGCCGCCGCCAGATGATGTCGCTGCGGCTAACCAGAAGGTATTGCGGAACGTGTTAACTAAGTTGTCTGGTGGAGCCGGTGGTATCTCGTTGCGCTGACAGGCAGAAGATGAAGAACAATCACAAAAGCAATCTTGTTCGAGCCGCCCGGTCGCCTTCAGCCAGTGCAACTGTAGAGCTTGTATGCGGAATAATCCTTTTGCTTCCGGTGGCGCTCTTGGCGCTCAATATTTGCTTTATCTGTCTGGGCAGTTTCATCAACGATTCGGCCTGCCGAGAGGCGGCAAGAGTCGCCTCTCAACAGACAACCGTCGATGGCGCGGTCGCTGCAGCCGGCGCTGCGGTTCGTTCGTTCGCCATTGCTGGCGGGTTGATCAGCAGCCCAACGATTGACGGAGTTGTCTATACCTTCTATACCGACCCAAATGATCCAGAGAACAAACCGATCAGCATCCCTGAATTGAGCTACAAGGTCGATGCCGATGGCAAGCCGATTACGAACGTGAGCAAAGGCCCTTTCGCTCAGGTAATAACTACTTTAGTAGCTCAGGCTCCAGCTCCGCTTCTCTTCAGTGAGAGTGGTGTGGTGCAAAGGGTAGTTCTGAAAAACTCGAGTACCTTTCCATTGCTGATTGGTATTGATACCGATCCGACCGATGTTGATGATATTTTTGGCGATGATGGACCGATACCTACATCCGACCCTTGACAAGAAAGATAGATGGCAATACAGGAAGTGTTGAGGAGCAATCAGCTGATACACGATCAAGCAGGGGTGACGCGAAGATGGGAAACAGATTGTGCTGGGGCAATTCTTCGGCTGAGTTCCCAATTGTAATATTCATTTTTCTAGCGATCATTCTCTTTCCACTGATCGATCTGGCAACGCTATTCATGGGCTCAAACGTAGTTTATGGTGCAGCCAGAGTCGCAGTGGTCAAGGCCGCCAGGGCGCCGTCTTTTCAAAATGACGTAGTGACGGATGCTGGCACTACCCTTTCGGCAGTTAATCAGGCTAAGCAGATAGCCTCAAGTTGTTCGACCGGCGGCGTCAGGATCCGACCTGAGGATGTTGAGGTGATCGTGCTGACTGTGCCGATTGCTGGTGGTTCACCAGCCAAGCTTGTCCCCAGTGCTGACACGCCGATTGACACGAATGCCAATGTTTATCAGATTCAAGTAACCGTAGTTGGGCGGGTATCGCCGCTTGTTACGTTGAGTAGCGACATCTTTGGAAATGTTCCAGGATTGACCGGACCGCTCGTCGTAACAGCAAGATCGACCGCAACATTCGAAAATCCAGGCGGTTTGACCGGATAACCTTGGCAATTCCAGGGAATAAGAGGGGTGTTGCGGTGACCCGGCTCAGAACCTAACGTAACCTGAGGGTATTACTGACAGTGACGCACAATGCAGCGGGAAGCGGCCCGCCAGATGAGTTGGACCCAAAAGAGAAAGCCGATCCAAAAGATGGAGCACCGGCTACTCCTAATGCCGATGGCGTTCCGCAGCGAAGTGCGCCGCCGCTTGCTGCGCAAGCTGTTTCCAATACCGTTCTGGAGTCCATTCGGGCTGAAAAGGCAAAGCTTAAGGCGAGCGCCGGGGAGGGTACTCCTAAGACTATGCTAGACCCGCAGGCTGTTAGAGATGCACTGGCGCGTGCGACGAAAGAAAAGGAGATCAGGATAACTGCCGAGATCAAGGCGAAAGCTAGCGAACCGCTGAAGCCCTTTCAGGCAATTGAGAACTACAAGATTGCTACACCATGCAATTCCGTCTGGGATAGCACAGATCAGAAAGATCGCTGCAGCTATTGCCCGAAGTGCCAGATGCAGGTCTATGACTTCACCGGATTGGAGCTCCCAGAAGCAGAAGAGCTCATTTTTAAGCGGGAAGATCGCAAGAATGCGGCTTTATTCAAACGCGCAGACGGCAAGTTCTTGACGGCTGACTGCCCGGTCGGAGTCAAGGCAAAACACGATCGGATGATGGCGATAGTTGGGGGAAGTATTCTGGCAATTAGCCTGCTGGCCCTGCTTCTAATGCTTCCGAAGCCTGTTCCGCAGGCTGGGACGCAGATACCGGAGGCTACCAGTCAGCCGGTTGGCAACACTCTGGTTCAGAAGCAGGCGTCTGGTGCAGCCGCTACGGCTGGACGTCCATCCGCTCAGGCGCCTCTTCAGAGATCTGTTCCTACCCGCAACGCCGATGGCGGATTCACTTGGAGCTCATACGTCAATCAGGCGAAAACAGAAACAACCTCAGCCACTCCTGAAGCCACAACGCCTGTGGCGCCAGCGCCTGTCAGCCAGCCAGCACTAGTTAATCCAGCTCAGATGCAAGTGGCTCCCCTTTCGGTTCAAACACCGGCATCCAATGCGAATCCGGAAGTAAAGGCAGCACCGACTGATAGTGTAGCTCCGGCGCAAAGCGGCTCGACATCTCAAGTTGACAGCGGCTCCTCAAAGGGCTCCAATGGTGTGCAGTATTACGGGCGGTGACCAACACTCGACAGCCGTGTTTGCTTTTCCTGACGCCTTTCACTTCCCTGTTCTGTAGTTGAATCTGGATATGAGAGTTGCAATGTCGTTGAATCTCAATCAAGTATTTTTCAAGAGAGTGGAGGGTGAGATTGCCGACTCGAGCTTTTTTGCTTTCTAAATCTTGAGGGCTTTAATGTTGGTGGTCTGCCTGCTCATGCCCTTCCCATTCCGCGGGTTTTTGGTCGGGTTGATGAGCACCTTCGAGTTGGAGTTCTTGCCGGTGCGGTGAATGCTTTCTTTCACACTCGTGCTGCTATGCAATGTATCGCCTTTACTGGCAATCGGATCACTCTGGCCGCTGTACTTCTGCGATTTGCGATCAGCTGCTGTGGACCACTGAGCGTTTAGTTGTATGGGATGCATTATGGGGGGGACAATTACCGGCGAGTGGCTATTTGGAATTGAGGTCGGAATTCCTGCATCCTCTAGTGCCTTTTCGGCGGACATTGTGACTGTGCCACCAGTAGTGATGACACTGCCATCTACCGTAATTGCCTCATTACTTTCCAGTCCAGATGCGTTGAACGCGTTTGGTTCGACCTGTTGCGAAATGATCGTAACCTTGCCGGCCATCCCTCCGGCAGCGCTACCGGCGCCTTTTCCGCCTGATACGTCTATCGTCGAGACGGATACTTTACCGTTGCTGGCATTGAGCGTAACGTTACCCCCATTTCCACCTTTAGCTGGGATGACCTCGTTCGGTGTCCAGCCGTTGCCGGCGCCACCACGGGCAACTATCTGTCTCGCTAGGGCGATATCGCCGCTCGTGCTGGTCAGCATGATACTGCCGGCGTTGAATCCTGGATTTCCCTCTCGTCCGGAAGTATCTATCTTGCCGTTGATAGTTACGTTCTTCTCCGCCAGGATATTCAGGTGTCCGCCATCTGCGCTAAATCCAGCCGGTGCCACGTCTATATCTCCATTTACTGCAACGCCGCCGTGGAGAGCTGCCAGCGATACTGTCGTCTGGGGAGCAACTATCTTGCCGGTATCGATGCTACCTGGTCCTCCAGTCGAGCCGGCTTGAATTGATACAGGCCCGAAACCACCAAATATGGCTGAAATACTTACGTTACCGGCAGCTATTGCCTCGACGAACCCGCTAGATGAAAGCATCGGAAGTTTGAGGTTGCCGCCATTTGCGATCACGCTTATGCTTTCGTCTCCGGTCAATCCAGTCAGCTCCAAATCGCCGGAGTGAGTTGTAAGCGAAACATGCGAGCCGCTCACATCTGCTTTGCCGATGATTGTTCTGACATCTACGTCAACCGGCCCCTGGCGGTTGTTACTGTCGGCTGTGGTCTTGATCGACACTCCCATTGCGCTCGAGATGAGTTCGTTGATATTGCCGCCACGTAGTTCAATCTCAGAGCCAGAGATATTGATGCCCCCGCTAGCCGCTGGTGTAACTATCTTTCCATTAGCACCGAGGCCAATCTTGACTGGTCGCTGATTGTTGAAATCGGGCGAGGAGATATCTATGTTGCCGAAAGAGCTTTCAATGTTGCCGTCGGCAAGTAATACGCTGGTATCGATTGCAATGAACTTACCGGTGGCTGTACCGTTGTTTAGGATGGTCAACGAGTTGTTTGGACCAAAGCCGGTCTTCAGCGCCAGTTCACCTTCAGGTGAACTGACATTTGCAACGGTCATGTTGCCGTTGAGTGCCAAGAGTTTGATGTTTCCGTTTTGTGCTTTGGCATCGATCACGACCAGGGAACCAGCTCCACCGACAGATATTGCGATGTCGCCTCTGTTTGCAAAAGCCGACGTGACCTTGAGGTTGCCGCCGGAGACATTAACGTCTATCGCCGGCACTGCTACATTTACTGAAGCACCCTGAAGGACTAGGCTGCCCTGTATCTCCTCAATATTGACTGAAATTGGCAGCCCGCTCAATGTGACTTGCCCATTGGGAGCGAGCAGGCGTCCATGTTTGTCTGGTCCGCCGATTAGAGTGAGCGCTCCACCGTTGGGTCCAAAGTTGATCGCTGACTCGGCGGCAATGGCAGAGTTGGCTTTGAAGGAGATAGTCAGCTCAGTGGTGCTTTGGACATTGACGGTCGCTCCCTTGATACTGGCGCCTTCGTTGAGAACGAGCTTCGGACTATTTATCACTACGGCGCCGGAGCCGGTAATTGTTTGATTAGCGGCAACTGCAATTGCAGCCTGATGCGCCGAAAGTGTCACTCCTCCGCCGGATGAGGTCTTGCCTAAAATGTTGATCGGACCTTGGTCATTGGTTATCGCTAGTGACCCGGTTGTGGTGCCGTAAATGTCCAAGCTCCCGCGATTGACGTTAATTAGTGCATTTTTAGCAAGCAATCCGTTGAAGCTTGGCAGCGAGTCGAGTGCAACTTTTACAGCGCCGTTAGAGCCACCATAGAAGAAGACTATGCCTTCCTTTGTGAAGAACGTTCCTTTCCCGGGACCGCCATTGATAGTGATTGCGCCGGGTGCGTCTAGTTCTGGAGCCAGCCCTCTGGAGTCGTTCAGGTTGATGGCGATAGCGGCGTACACTGTTGTATTGCGTCCCGGATTAATGACGAGTTGGCGGTCTGCTAGATGGCTCTGGAATGTGACGCTGCCATTTAGTGATGCAATGGCTGTTCTCGTTTCCGGATCGATACCATCGGCAAGATTGACCAGGTGGGCATTGATAATGACATTGGCTCCGGCTACGACTTGTTTGCCGGTCGAGAGCGTAAGCGCATCCTGCGCTGCCGTCCCTGTCTTCAACGTGATATTGCCGCCTTGAGCCAGAGTGGCAACGTCATGATTGAGATTGATTGATGTTGCCGATGTCAGAGCGATGTCTCCGCTCTTGGCAGTGATCGAGCCGGTGGTCGAGATTGTTTTTGCATCCACGGCAAAGTTTTTCTCTGCCTCAATTATGCCGCCGTTACTGAATGACTGAAAGGCTATCAGCTGAATACTGTCACCAAATATAGTGCTGCCGTTGAGGTCGAAATTGGACGCTGACAACGTGGGCGTAAGGTTGTCAGATGAGTTGACGCTTGTAACAAACTTTCCGCCGCTGTCGGACCGAAATGTTCCGGTGATGCTGAGTTCCGGAAATGCAGATGGTGAGAAGCTCAAACTCACATCATCTTGGATGGACAGATTGTTTACAGGTGTGCCGCTCAGTGTTTCGAGTACCAGCTGCAAGCTGAGGTCTCCTTGCGAAGCCTGGCTCAACCCGGGGAAGTACTCGTTGACCGTTTCGCCGTCTTGGTTCTTGACCACGACCGAGCCTTGCTGGTCGAAGTCGAGGTCAACCCAAGTGATGGTGGGTGGGTCACTCGGCGCTGCACCGCTTCCGGGATCGCCAGCTGCTGGTGGGATAACCGGGGGAAAAGCGGGTGGCGCCGGTCCGATTGCTTGAGGCGGCGGCAGTCCGCTGGGTGGTTGGCCGCCAGCCGGGTTTTCGGGAGTGGGTGACACGACCGGAGTCGGGTTCGCTGGCGCTGGTCCGCCCGGTGAAGGTGGTGGCAACATGGAAGGCGGTATGCCAGCCTCCGGGTATCCAATTGCGAAGTTAACCCCGCCACCCAGGGCAATCTCCCCGGATAGGACCAAAACACGGTTGTTCACGTTTGCCTGGTTGCCTGGCTCTGAGTGCTCGAGCAGGTGGTTTACGGTGAAATACTGCCCGCCTTGACCCCCGCTTGTCGCGGCCAGCGATCCGTTGACAGTAAGTACGTCGGCGATTTGTGGAGCAAATGCTATCACGGTGGGATCTGACGCGTAAGGTGATGCCGCTTCAAAGCGTGCCGTGCCGAATTCGGTGTGAACAGTGACACCTTCTTCGAAGTTGATTGCGCCGCCCGGTGCTTGCACATTGATTATGCTTTTAGTCGAGACGTGCGAGCCTTCTTTCAGGTTGATGGAGCCGGCGCTGGATATGACGAGCAGATGTGATTTGCTCGAGATATCACCAAGATATATGTCGCTCGTCGATCCCTGTGATGAAGGATTGCTATGTAAGACCACGCCTGTCGCTTCGGTAGACTCAGGCATTCTGATGTCTCCGTTAGCGAAAATGGACAATGGAGCGTTGCCGGTTGAGAGGCTCAGCACATTGGAAAGGTCCACTGAACCCTCATAACCGGAATTGGAAAAGCTTGCGCTTCCGTCGCTGGCGATCGAATAGTCTATGCCTGTCTGGATGTTCATTCCAGCCGGTGCGTAAATGATTGTGCCCGGCTCGGCGGAAACTCCGTGTCTGGACAATACTAAAAGATGGTCGGCAACTTGCATGGAGCCGAGCACCACGCTTTCACCATGGATGATCGGATCGCCCGTTATCTGCATCTGCCCGAAGCGCAGCTGGCCGAGCCTGGCGGTGATATATGCCTCGCCGGCGAAGATGTTGAACTGTCCTTGCGCTTCATTTAAATCTACTTTCGCAATTCCGTTTCCGGAAAACAGATTCAGTTGGCGGGCTACAACGTCTCCGCCAGCGATATT
>JAGVKB010000082.1 GCA_020050835.1 Candidatus Obscuribacterales bacterium
ACACCCTCAACTCCGTCAAAATTTCCTCTCAAAAACCCCTCCACACCCCAATTCCAAAATTTTTTACAACTCGACAACTATATGCATGAATAGAGCGGGATCAAAAAACTGATTTTTAGCTCATTGGAATCCAGGTCCTTTTGCTCCTTGCCTTCAGTCGGATAACCGACCTCAACTTGACTGACCCCGATCACTCGTTGATAGGCCTGCAGCTTTTTCATGAATTCGACCGCTCCAGCATAGTTGCCTTGAGCTGATACAATCATGAATTGTTTTACCAACCCGGTTTCAACCTCGACTGGCTTCGCTTTATCCGCACCAGGAGCTGGTCCCAGCGCTCGCGGTCCTTCATCTGGTTTGGGCGGGGCCTTAGCCCCTTTTGGAGCAGCAGCTTCTTGATCTGCAGCCTCCGTCGCTCTCAGTTTGTCTTTATCCGGCTCCTCCACTGACACTAGATCGAGCCCGGATTCGAGCGCCATCTTTTCCAAGTCTATTATCAGAATATCAATATCCGGACTTTTCGGCACGGAGCCCCTGAGCTGATCGATCTCGCCTTCCAGCTTCACCTTCTCCTGCTGCAATCGGGAAAGATCAGACAATTTGATCTTCAGCTCCGTCTGTTCCTTCAACTTAGCATCCAGCTCGTCTGATTTCGTTTGATGCTCGGTCAGAGCCTGAGATGCGCCGGAAAACCAGAGCACCACCGCGATGATGTAGCCGACTACGCACAGTAAAATTTTCTCTCTGGTCTGCATCGCTTACCTCATTTAGTCGCGCCCGGCCCGGCAGCTGCAATTGAAGACAGCTCTTCGGCCGGACGGACCCGCGAGACCACACCAAACTCAATTATACGTGCGTCTTCTTGCGTGTTCCGTTTGGCGAAAGCCACAGTAGAGTCCATAAACAGCGGCGAGCCTCCGAGATTGATTGAGAGGTCCGATATCTTGCTGAAGTCGACCGCGTCGCCCTCGATCTTGATTGCATTGCCTTGAATCGAAACTTTCTTGATCTGCAGTCCATCGGGAGTATTGTCTGCGATTGTTTTCAGCACAGCCGACCAAGGTCTGCTGTACTTAATGATCTCGTCCAGCAGCTGCTTCTTACGCTTCAAGACAGCATTGTCGTCACGTAGTTTCGACAAGCTGGTCAGCTGTCTCTTTTCGTCCTCGATCTGCTGGTTGACTCGATTGAGCTCAGCAACCTTGCTGGGAACATCGAATTGCGAGAAGTAGAGCCAGATCGCTCCCACGATTAGAGTGCAGACGAGCCCGCCCAACAGAGCCGGCAGAAACCAGGGCGTGTCCTCCTCGACAATGCGCACCGTCGGGCGGGCCTCGATCCCTTCCAGAGCGCCGATTGACGGGCCCTCTTTGTTCAAATCCAGATCGACCGTGATGACCGGAGCCCAGGAGCTATCGACAATGCTGCCGGTAACCATCGTTTCGGCCGGCGCTCTTTCGGTGGGAACCAGATCGGCACCGGCGGACAACCCCCTGAACGGATTGGCGAGCACCGCTCCGATATTCAAGCGATTGGACATGAACTCGTCGATCTGCGGAACCAGACAGCCTGGACCGCAAAGAATAATCTGATCAATCTGGACTTCGCCAACCTGCGATCTATAGAATTCGAGCGAGCGTCCGACTTCGTCCGTGATGTCACCGAATACGGTGCGAGAGATCTGTGCCGCCTGGCCAATCCGCGGCTCGACGCTGGCCATGCCGAACAGTTGCACTTGCGGTAACAGATTGACCGCGTCTTCGACCGACATGTCAAGACTGCGTGAAACCGCTTCGCCCAATGTCTCCAAGCCAAGCAATACCGAGCGGGTAAACAACGGCATCCCACCCCGGATCAAATTGATGTCGGTCGCTTCGTGCCGGATGTTGACGGACATGATGAGATGGTCAGGCTGATCGAGATAACCGGCAAAACTGAGCGCTCGAATCGTAGAAAGCGAGGAGATATCCAGGCGCCCGAGCGTAACGCCAGCCGACTCGGCCATGCGCCAGTAGCTGTCGACGATCGCCTTTTGAATAGCAGCCAAGATCACATCGACGCGTCTTACCCCGTCAGGGTCGGTTCGTTCGGTAGCCGGCATGATCGACCAGTCGAGATTAGCTTCCTTGAGCGGAAACGGCACGTGATTGATAGCTTCCTGCGTGACGACATCGGCCAACTCATCGGGAGGCATTCCGGTCGGTACCGGCATCAATCTAATCACTACCGATTGTCCAGGCACCACAGTATTCAGCACCGGCGGGGCACCGGAGAGATTGAGTCCGGACTGAATCAGACAATCCTGAACGACCGCTCCGACCGTTTCAGGATCGGCGATTAAACCTTCCCGGACGGTATTTGGTGGAGTTGGAATTGAACCATAGCGAGTCAGCTCGATGCCGACCTTGGTCTTCTCCATCTGAACAACCGATACGCTCGCACTGTTGACGTCCAGTCCGAGTGTCGGTCCCTTCTTTTTACCGAATCCAAACACAGCCTTCGTCCTTTCGCCTTAATGCGATTACAAAACTCATTATGCCCCACCGCCAAATAGAGAGCCAATCGGGTCCCAGAAAATGGCGGCGATTCCGCCGATTGCCAGCGCTGGTCCAAAAGGAAACGGCTTGGAAACTCTCGTTCCTACCGACACTATACCCAACAGCCCGCCACCGGCCGCGCCGAGCAGTCCGAACTGCAACCAGGGCAGCCCGGTACCGGCCATGCCGGTCATCAGCGAGAGAAAGAAGGTCGTAAGACCTAAAAGCGAAAAGCCGACGATGACGCCGGACAGCGCCGGACGCCAGACTTCCTTCAACAAGTCAGCCTTTTTCATCTCCACAATCAAGAGGAAGATGCCCATCACCGTGCCCACCACAAAGCTGACCAAAAGCGCAACCAGCAGTCTCTGCCAGCCCAAATAAGAGGCGATCACGGCCGAAAGAACCGCATCGCCGCCGCCCATCACCTCAATCTCTTCCCTGAGCCCGTCATGGCCCTCAGTAGGGATTTGGAGCTCGGCATCCAAACCTTCGTCGGCACCGTCGCCGACACCATCTTCTTCATCTGCTTCCGGATGATAACGGTTGTACAGCTTTAGCCCGTAATGTGCCAGAAAATCGAACAAGATATAGCTGGCACCGATACCAGCCATCGCACCAAGCACGTCTTTGCGGACGAAGCTGCTGAAGCCTATCCCGAATATCATGGAGGGATAAGTAATATCATGCGGAATCAGCTTTTCATGAATGTCGGTAACTGTGACTGCAATTAAGGTTGCGACGAAGACAGCCATTCCGAAAGCTTGCCAGGTCGGTCCAAAAGTTTTCACGAGCACGACAAACGAAAGGGCGGTGGCCAGCTCGACCGCCGGGTATTGCAGCGAGATCGGTTGAGAGCAATGGCGGCATCTCCCCTTGAGAAGCAAGTAAGAGAGCACCGGAATGTTATCCCAGACGGCAATCGCCTTTTCGCATTTCGGACAGCGAGACGGCGGCCAGACGACTGAATCGCCGGAAAGCGATCGCAGCGCCAGAACATTTAGAAAACTGCCCACAATCAAGCCGATAAGACCTGCGAACAGGCTAAGAGCTAGCGGGTTGGAAGCCGTGCTTTCCATTTCAGGACTGACAGGCACTTTCTAGCTCGAGGCTTTTCCGCGCAGCTCGCGCAGCGCACCAGATAGGCACCATCTAAAATACAACACTTTTCACAAATGCCCAAACTGATTTTATGCGCCACTTAAGACAACGGGCCACTTGACATTGAAGCGGGCTCAGCGCTTTTCTCATGGGAATTCCCGTCTTTCAGTCACCACCGTCGAGAAGCTGAGCAGCAAAATGATGTAAGCCAGCACATAGCTCAATAAGAAGCCGAGCAGCTCGGGCTCCGGCTGGCGCGAATACATCAAGTCCGCCCGCACCTGAGTAAGCTTGGCAAGATCCGGAACGAACCAATAGATGGCCTCGAAGAGTCGAGTAACTCCGGCATTGTCAGAAACCCTGGCCAGGTCCCGGAGCGACTGCCCCATATGGGCGATTAGCCACAAGGCCAGTGTAAATACAACGCTCATAACCGGCGTGGCGAAGGTGGAAAAGAAAGTAGCAATCGCTGTCACGAAGAGCAATTCTACATAGATCAAAAGCACGGATTCCATCAATAGTGGGTTGATTACATGCTCGTGTGAGCATGCGCAAATGGTTCCCAAGAGAAATGCGCCCATGGCAAAGGTAACCAGCAAAACGCAGCTGGACAGTCCGAGGTACTTTCCTAGAATGAATTGCCAGCGCGCAATCGGCTTGGTGACGATCAGATAGATCGTCCGCCTTTCAATCTCTTTGTAGACCAGGCTAGTGCCGACAAAAATGGCGATGATACCGCCGATGAAGGCAATCGTGGCCAAGCCGATATCTTCTAAGATTCTCAAGTCTTGACCAACAGACAGCGAACCCAGAAGTATTCCAGCCAGTGTAATGACAAAGGCAAAGACTAGAAAGACATATACAATTCTGTCTCTCACCGTTTCTCGCAGGGTATTGCGAGCGATTGCCAGAACCGGACCGACCAGGTTCGTCATCTAGCCGCCCCTTCGCAGTTTACACATTCCAGAAAGTACTCCTCCAGATTCTGATAACCTCCGCCTCCGGTCACAGTTGATACCTTTTCACTGCCGACCAGTTTGCCTTTGTGCAATACTCCTACCCGATCGCAAATTTCGCTGACGTCCGGCAGCAAGTGCGAATTGAAGAAGATAGTCTTGCCTCGATCTTTTAGCTTATGAAGGATCAAACGCACGTCGCGGCGGCCGATCGGGTCAAGCCCTGAGGTCGGCTCGTCCCAGAAAATCAGCTCGGGATCGTTCATCAGCGACTGGGCGATGCCAAGACGCTGCATCATCCCCTTCGAGTACTTTCTGATCGGCGTGTCGCCGGCATGGGACATCGAGACGAGCTGCAATAGCTGCTCGGCTCGTTCGCGCCTTTCCTGCTTGGCGATGCCGAAGGTCAGCCCGGCGAAATCCAGGAACTCGGAGCCGGTCAAATAGGAATAAAAATACGGATTCTCCGGCAAGAAGCCGATCTTGGCCAAAGCCCGTCGATCACCGGCTGGAAAGCCAAGCACCGTAGCCGAACCAGCAGTCGGTCTGAGCAATCCCAAAAGCAGCTTAAGAGTGGTTGTCTTGCCCGCGCCGTTTAGCCCCAGCAGACCAAAAGTCTCCGAACGCTCGACCGTAAGGGTTAATCCGTCGACGACCCGAAATCTCTTCCGGAGGAAGTGACTGACATGATCTTTAGTCAGACTAGACGTCTCAATGACCGAGTTGGTCATGAGTTCATGACTTCCTTTCTATCTGCCCGCCTTGTTGCTTCTTGGTTTGATTGATGATGCGTTGCAGCTCTGTTACGGCGGCTCTGAGCCTTCTGGACACCTGCATTTGAGAGATGCCCAGCCTGCGCGCCACTTCAGTCTGGCTCAAATCTTCGTAAAAGGTCAATTGGACCACTTCGCGCAAACCGTCTCGCAGCTGCTTGATCGCCTCTGCCAGCATAAAACGATCTTCTTTGGCGATTTGATTGCTTTTATACTTGCCGTCGACCAGGGTGTCGATCAATGATTGCTCGCTGCCCGCATCATTTGAGAGAGCTTGATCCAGGGATATCAATGTCCGCCGGCGATCGACTTCATAGGCTTCGTTTACCCGGCTGACCGGAATTTGAAGCTCCACTGCGATCTCAGCATCGGTCGGCTCGCGCCCGAGACGCGCGGTCAAGTTTTGAACCAGGCGATTAATTCGGAACGACAGCTCCTGCAACTCCCGCGGAGCGCGAATCATCGCTGTCTTATCGCGAAGATAATGCCGGATCTCGCCCGTTATGAGGTGAGTGGCATAAGTTTGAAACTTCGCCCCGGCATCCGGCTTGAATTGATCGACAGCCTTAATCAGTCCGATCGAACCGACTTGAATCAAATCCTCGACCGGGTCAGTCGATCGTCTCGCTAAACCGTAAGCGATTCGTTTCACCAGCGGCAGGGCCGACTGGATAATCGCATCCCGGAGCGATGGATCTCGGCCCTGGGAATACTCACACAACCAGGAATGGACCTGATCTTGCCCTTTATCTACTTCCGGCTTGGGACCGTTACCCGACCCCGCGGTGGCTTCTTTTGCTTGCAAACGCCTAGTCACTCACACTACTGAAGACACGACAATTACTATTCTAATGCTAAATAGTCCGCTTCGATGACATCGAAACAAAACCATACTCCACATTAAATCACATCATCGGATCTGATTGATGACCGTAAAGATTGGCAAGTACATTCCGACAACCACCGAACCGACGATCCCCCCTATTCCCACAACCATAATTGGCTCGAGAATCGAAGTCAGCGCATCGACGGCATTTTCTACCTCGACATCGTAAAAGTCGGCAATTTTCTCCAACATTTCATCCAGTCGTCCAGTCTCCTCACCGACCGCGACCATCTGGGTGACCATCGGCGGAAAGAGCGGATCTTTGCTGAGCGGCTTGGAGATGCTGCCGCCTTGCCTGACTTCCATGCTCACTTTGTCGACTGATATGGCCAGCACGGCATTGCCGGCTGTGTCCTTCACGACGTCAAGCGCAGACAGCATCGGCACACCGGACCGGACCAGCGTGCCGAAAGTTCGACTGAAACGGGCAACCGCCACTTTCTTGATTAAGTCACCAAAAACCGGCAGCCGCAATACAAAGCCGTCAATCTGAATTCGCCCTTGCTCGGTCATGTACCAGGTTCTCAGCCCCCAGACCGCAGCAATTACCGAGACGACGAAAAGTCCCATCCAGAAAGACCGCATGAACTCCGACAGATTAATCAGAAACTGCGTGTAGGCCGGCAGTTCGCCACCGACCGTTTTGAAAAGGTTTTGGAAGATCGGCAGAATAAAGGTCAACATAGCCCAGAAGACTATTACCGCAACTGCCAACACTACCGACGGATACACCATCGCCGACTGAACTTTGGCATTTAGCTTGGCTCTGGCCTCCAGAAACTCCGCCAGCCTCTTGAGAACATCATCCAGGATACCGCCTGCCTCCCCGGCTCGAACCATTGAGACAAAGAGCTTGTCAAAGACTTCTTGATGCCTGGCCATCGAGTCAGACAGCGATTGACCGGCTTCGACCGACTTGCGAACGCCGTCGAGCGTTCGTTTCAACTTCGGATTCTCGGCTTGATCCACCATAATCGTCAGGGCGCGGAGCATCGCGACGCCGGCTCCCACCATCGCCGAGAACTGTCGAGAGAAGACCACCATATCTTTCAATCTGACCGTCTCGAGCGACTCGTTCAATTTTTGAAGCGCGCCCATCGCGCCGGACTGCGGGCCTTTTGGTCTGATGTCCACGACATTCAACCCGCGAGCGGTCAGGCGCGCTTTCAATGCAGCTTGCGACTCAGCTTGAGCCAACGCCTCTTGAATTCGACCGCGGTCATCTTTTACACGATACAGAAATTCCATATACAACGCTCCGTCTTCGGCGACATAACTCGCTATCGCCACACGGTTCGCTTCGCCCGGCCGTTGGCTCTGGTTCAGCGCTCCCGCCTTTTTTGTCTCACCTTCAATTGAGTTGTTTTGCCGGCCTCCCGCTCCTTGCCTTGCTCGCCTCGACAGACTGATAAACCTTGCCGGACTTGGCAATATCAACTCTTATTCCCGGCCGGCATTAGCTCTTACCAGGAGCGCCAACGTAATGTGGTGCCTGTGTTCCGACCAGGCGCTGAAAGTCTTCCTGACGGCTGGTTTTTGTGAGCGCATCTTCGTAAGTGATCTGACCGTCCTTTACCATGCGAGCGAGATGCGCCTCGAGCGTTTGCATGCCGAGCGCACCACCCATCTGAATCGCCGAGTAAATCTGAGCGGTCTTCGATTCGCGAATCAGGTTAGCGATGGCCGGCGTATTAATCATGATCTCCAGGGCCAATACCCGGCCCTTGGTCGTCGGACTGCCACCGACCTGCTGAGCGATTCGGGGCAAGAGCGTTTGGCTGAGCACAGCGACCAAACCGTTGGAGAGCATGATGCGAACTTGTTGCTGCTGAGCCGGGGGAAACACGTCGACGATCCGGTCGATCGTTTGAGCAGCCGACGACGTATGCAAGGTTCCAAATACAAGGTGACCGGTTTCAGCGGCGGTCAAAGCCAATCGAACCGTCTCCAGGTCGCGCATTTCTCCCACCAGGATGATATCGGGATCTTCTCTGAGTGCCGCACGCAAGGCATTTTCGAAGCTCTTGGTATCTGCGCCAAGCTCGCGCTGGCTAACCACCGATTTCTTGTTCGGGTGCATAAATTCAATCGGGTCTTCAATCGTCAAGATATGCTCGGCGCGATTCTCATTGATCCAATCGACCATCGCAGCCAACGTGGTCGACTTACCGGAGCCGGTCGGACCGGTCACCAGCACCATGCCCCTCGGTTTATGGGCGATCTCTTTGACCACAGGCGGTAGATTGAGATCATCGATCGCCGGCACCCGTGAAGCGATTGTTCTGAGCGCAGCAGCATAATTGCCCTTATCCTTGTACACATTGACCCGGAAACGCCCCAGCCCCTCGACTCCATAACTGCAGTCAAGCTCGTAAGTCTGCTCGAGCGTCTTGCGCTGCTCCGGAGTGAGGATAGAAAAGACGAGGCGCTGCACCTCGTCTCTCGTGAGCGGATCGAAGTCGCTGCGAATCAGCCGGCCGGATACCCGAACGATCGGTGGCTGCCCGACCTTTAAATGCAAATCGGAGGCTCCACGGTCGAAACAAAGCTGCAGAATCTCCTGCATTTCAATAGCCATTTACTGCGCTGCTCCTTTCTTGAGTGCTCGACCGCACCAACCAGGCAACTTCGAGCCTAAGCGACTCTGTCACCACCGACTGCTGAATCAGGCTGTCCGCGTGGCGTTTGGCAGTAAGGGCAAGATTCCCAGTCACCACACACGTCTGCGCAGCAAAACTTGCAGCAGCTCTCGAGCATGGCATCAGCTTTCGTAACACCACACTTCGGACAACTAGTCCAATTCTCCTCTTGTAGCGTTCCGCAACGAATGCAAGAAACCTTCAGCTCATGCTGGCAGAATGGACATTTCACGAAATCGTCACCGATCGGATTATGGCATTTCGGACACAGCTTGTCATCACCAGCAGTATCAGATAGCGTCACTCGAATTACTTCGTCAGTGGTAGTCAACCCCTGCCCAACCAGCCTTAAACTGTAGTCCTTGAGCGTGATCATGCCAGCCTGCTTGGCAGCAAATCGAATCATCGCCGTCGTCGCGCCGCCGGCGATCAAATCTCTCAATTCGTCGTTGACCCGCATGACTTCGTAGACACCAACCCGCCCCTTGTAGCCAGAGTCGTTGCAGCTCTCGCAGCCCTTGCCTCGCTTGAACATCGGCCAACCTTTGTTGTTGAGCTGCAATTTGAAGTACTGGACGGTCGATTCCGCCACTCTCTCCATTCCTTTGTCCATCAGCCCGAGGTATTCCAGACTCTGCTTTTCCGGCAGATACTCCTCGGTACAGTCCGGACAGATCCGCCTGACAAGCCGTTGTGCTACGACGCCGATGGTGGCAGCGGCAGTCAAGAACGGGTCGACTTCCATCTCTTTGAGACGGCTCATGGCGCCGGGAGCATCGTTAGTGTGCAGGGTGGTAAACACAAGGTGACCGGTCAGAGCTGCTTCGACAGCGGTTTTTGCTGTTTCACGGTCACGCGTTTCACCGACGAGCATGATGTCCGGATCTTGCCGCAGAAATGCTCTCAAGATCCGGTTGAAATCCAATCCTTTTTCTCTCAGCACCTGCACTTGCGTGATGCCGTTCATGTCATATTCAATTGGGTCTTCCGCGGTGACTATATTGACCTCGGGAGTATTCCTTTCGGCCAGGGCCGAATAGAGAGTAGTAGATTTGCCGGAACCGGTCGGTCCGGTCACAAACAGGATGCCATAAGGCTTCTTGATCATCTCTCTGACGACATCCAGAATGTCTTGTTCGGTCAGGAGTTTATCGAGGCCGAGTGTGGTATTCGATTTGTCCAGGATACGCATAACCACTTTCTCGCCATGCTTGGCTGGAATTGACGAAACCCGGAAGTCGATATCTCGACCGGAGAATCGCACCCGAATCCGTCCGTCTTGCGGCACTCGGCGCTCGGCGATATCGAGATCGGCCATAATCTTGTAACGAGAAACAAGCGCTGCCAGAATCGCTTTTGGTAGTCTCCGGTCGATGAACATTACGCCGTCCAGGCGATAGCGGACGGTCACTTCGCGCTCCTGCGGCTCGATATGTACATCAGAGCATCGCCGCTTGATCGCCTTGGCAAGAATTTGATTAGCCAGAAGCACAATCGGTGCATCCTGAGCCTGGCGGGCCAGATCAAGATCGTTTACGTCTTCGTCCGACTCGGCCATGACATCGAGCGTGCTCAGGTCGACATCGGCTTCAATGAAGCTCTTATCAGCCTCTTCGTACGTTTCCTCAACTAATTCTTCCTGCCGCTTGGCGTAAATGGTTTCCATAAAATGCTGGAAATCATCTTCGGTGCAAACCACCGGCTTAACTTGAATGCCCTTCAATCTATACTTGACATCATCGAGCGCAATCAAGTTGTTTGGATTAACCATCGCCAAAGTCAAGCGATTGCCTTGCCTGGTGATCGGCACCACCTGATATTGGCGCATCACCGATTCCGGCAAGACGTACATGACGTCCGGGTCGGCTTCGGTCTTGGACAAAGAGACATAATTGACGCCGTATTGCAGTTCGAGCGCGTTCTTGAGATGGTTTTCAGTAGCCAGTCCCAGTCTCGACAGGATCAAACTAATCGGCTCACCGGTCTTCTGTCGCTCGGCCTGGACAAGTGCTAGCTCCTCTTGAGTAATCAGTCCGTTGTCGACCAGCAGCTCACCGATTTCTTTTTTGACAAGAGCCATGAGAGTTACCCTTCAAATTGACGTCACGAATGCTGTCGGGACTTGCCCAGCGCCCATATAATCTGAGCTGACCAGAGCCGAGGCAAAACCTCTGGCACAAGTGCCGGGGTTTATGTTCCCGAGCCTGGCTGGTATTAAACCTAGACTGAATCGACGACGAGCTGAGCCAACAACAGTTTTGACAGCCAAAGAAATCACCGCTCTTTTATTTATTTTCCTGCTAGCTGCCGGTTTGCGTCTTGGTGGAATTACCTTTGACAGCTTGTGGCTGGATGAGTCGTATCAGACATTCACTGAAACCATCGCTCAGCCTCTGCCCGATTTCACCCGCATTCCGGATGCTCCTTTTCTCTTCAAGTTCGGACCACCCCAATCGGTCGCCACCGTTCTATCCAACTTTCGAAAGGTCGACCCGCTCTGCCCTCCACTCTACGCAGTCTTGCTCAATCGATGGATGACCGTCTTCGGAGCAAGCGATTTCGCCGCCCGCAGTCTTTCATCCCTGCTGTCCATGCTCTCGCTGCTGGTTCTTTTTTTCAGCTGCCGATCTTTTTTTGGAACGTTGCCGGCTCTCTTTTCAGCCCTCTTGGTCGCCGTCTCGCCTTTCGATATTCACTATGCGCAGGAAGCCCGCATGTACGGGCTCCTGCTCTTCACTTCCACCCTGTCAGGCTCAGCGCTGCTCGGCTTGTGTTTACGCGTCCTATCCAACCGGAAGGACGAAGGAAAGCCTCGAACCGAACCGGTAGCGCCACAAGAAACCGGCAGCGGCTCGGCGCACTCCGTCGGCTCAACGGTTGAATGCGCTTTGCTGGCGGTCACCTACAGCGTATCGACCTGGGCCCTTATCAACAGTCACTATACAGCTCTGTTCGTGGTTTTATTTCAGGGGCTCTACTGTACCTGGCTTTGTTTCAGGCATCGCAGCCTGAAGCTCTTTGTAATTTTGAGCATATGCTGGCTAAGCGTGCTAGCTATGTGGCTGCCCTGGTTCGATCTCTTTCGGCAGGCGGCAGCCGCCAGAACCGAGTCTTTCTACGTTATTCGCCAACCGAGCTTGTGGTGGCCGTTTTGGGCACTAATTGCCAGAATACCCTTCAACTGGCTCGTGTTTCTCTCAGGCAAGCAAGTGGTTGCGTATGCGATACCACTTTACGTGACGTCTTCAATATTAGTCGCAGCCGCCAGTTCATTGGTAAACCGTCTCAGACCCGCAGCCCCATTCGACCAGAACCAGTCGTTCTGCAAACAATTTATCTGGCTTTGGGCGATCATGCCACCGCTGCTGGTGTGGCTCATCGACGTAATCGAAGGACACAAAGTCGTGGAGATCGCTCGTTATCTCACAGCGACAGCGCCGGCAATTTACTTCCTATGCGGGTGCGGAGCGCAGGCACTATTGGCGATGCGCGGCTGGGCAAAAGTGCTTCTAGTTGTGCATGTCGCCTGCGCGCTAGTCAACAACGCTTACGGACACATCATGACGCAGCGAGAGCCCTGGCAGGAGATGGCGGCGCTTGTGGAAAGGCAGGTTAAGACTGATGAACCGCTCCTGGTGAGCCAGTATTACGACATAGTTTGCCTGGACAGATATCTGACCGTGCCGCTGCTGCAAATAGGCGTATCGCCGGCATTAGGCGCCGAACGCCTGGCCAGCTTGCTTGCCGGACGCAAGCGGTTCTGGTTGATCACCGCGCAGGAAGGTGAAGCGATCAAAAACATGATTCCCGGCGATTACAGGCTGAGGCAACAGACAGACTTAAGGCATGCCCTGCACTTGCGCTTGTACGAAAGACAGTAATTGATGGGCGCAAGCGCTGCGCAATTACTACCAACGCGAAGCTCGGGCCTAGAAATTACGGTCTAAACAGCGGGCTTTTTGCCATGCCGGTTTTAGCGGACACAAACTTTACCAGCGAACCAAGCACTCCCAATCCATATTTGACGCTGTTCCAAAAATTGATCGAGGAAGCTTCCGGGAAATAACGCGTCTCAACCGGAATTTCGGCGATCTTAAAGCCGAAATACACAGCCTGGCAGAGGATCTCCGCATCAAAAACGAAGGCAATCGAGTTGCGCAAGAACGGGACACGCTCGAGAAACTGCTTACTATAGGCGCGGTAGCCGGTATGAAACTCCGAGAGGTTTGTGCCCAACACCATATTTTGCATAGTGGTCAAAAACCGGTTCGAAATGAATTTATAGATCGGCATTCCACCCTTCAGCGCTCCGCCGCCAAGAAAACGCGAACCGAGAACGATGTCTGCCGTTCCGTCCAAAATCGGTGCAACCATCTCGGGAATCTTGCGCGGATCGTACTGATAATCCGGATGCAGCATAATCACTATCTCTGCGCCATCACGCAAAGCTTCCAAATAGCAAGTTTTCTGATTTCCGCCATAGCCGACATTATGCGGGTGTCGGATAACTTTGATATCGAGCGTGCTGCCGACAGCGACCGTATCATCCTTGCTGCAGTCGTCTACCAGAATAACTTCAGACACCAGCCCTTTGGGAATCTCATCAAAGGTCTTTAAGAGCGTCTTTGCTGCATTATAGGCAGGCATCGTTACGACTATGCGCGGTGTATTGGTACGCCCGGGAGCCGCCGTTGATTTGAAGGTTGACTTGAGCGCCCCTGATTGCGACGACTCTTGACTTGCTGTGAAAGTATTGACCATGCTTCCTTCCTAAGACCTCGCAACATGTTAAGAGGTCTGCCGGTGAAAGTCAATTTGATGAGCTACGTTTAGTTTTGCGCGCCCAAGGCGCTAAGCCTCATTTCATCATCCAGGCGGAAAAGAGGCTCCTCAACCGCGTCAGGTGATTTGTGTACCGATTTTGCGGATAGACATCTGTCGAAAACTATTTTTCGAACAGTTAAGGCTTAATCTGATTGCTTGTTTGATCGGCAGATTAGTCGTGAATAATTCAGATTACGAAATCGAGCGCCAATTCCGCTATTCAAACAGAGTCACTGTTATGACCCAACCGGAAAGTACCGAGACTGCCACCGAAAAACCTGCACTAGCAGGTCAGGACGTAGCTTACGGAACAATTCCAACTAACTTCAATCATCGTGGCTTCACTTTAGTCGGCACGACCTTCGTCGTCTTTGAAGGCATCTTTCTGACGCTTTACGGTAGTGATTTCTGGTTCGACTGGGATCTCTCGCTCTTCGGCATACCGACGATCATCTTCGCCGCTGTAATAAGTCATATCCTTTTACTTTCAGTCGAGAGTAAATATGGCTGCATTTTTTTCTCTCCGATCTGGAAAGGCTGCCCACCTACGGTTTATTGGAGGTTGGTGAGCACGACGAGCTTTGGCATCACCTTTGGGGCCCGGCACATGAAATGGGAAGCAGTCGATGAACTGTTCCTGACATTTCTCGGCAACCTGCTGGTCAGATCCCGGATGATCTGCGGCAAAGAGGCGCGCGAAGCGGATTTACTGGCCAAGATACCGGTCGGAACGGTGCCGACGGATTACCAAAGAAGGCTAGTCGAGTCGGTCCGGAGCAAGAACCCCGATCTAAAAACCAATCGTCGCCTGGACAAACGGCTCCAGACCAAAGATCTCAAAGGCACCGCCTTCATTCAATCTTTCGGCGTGATTTTCATGATCTTGATACTGCTCGACCTTGGCCGGTCTACTTTTGCCTTTCTTGAGATGAACAAGGACTACTTCTTATCCCAATTGAGAGCGAAGGACGGCAAGGTCGCCGAAGCGAAGAGATATCTCGCAGCAGCAGATTCTCTGCATGAGCACCCGTTTCCAGTTTCCTGGGTAGACACCAAATTGCTGAGGCAGGGAGTGGTAGCAGCCGGCGTGCATCAGCTTCGCTCGGAAGCGCTCTGGCGATTGGATCGCAAGGACGAAGCGATTGAAGAGGCAAAGAAAGCGATTGAAAGCTCACCTGACAGCTTTAGAATGAACCTGCGACTGGCAAGACTTTATGCCGACACCGGCAAACTTTCAGACTGCCGCCAGCAGATTCGCAAAGCGATCAAGAATCACAACGACTCGTTGCTGCCGAGGCTGTATATGCTCGCCGAGCTGGCCGCCGAGCACAATAATGCCCAGTTGAGCAGCTTTTATCAAATTTACCTCGATGAGATGATCGACCTTGTCTACGGTGAAGAACCAAATTGGCCGCCAGGCGGCAACCGCTTTCTTCACGAGGTTTTCTTCTCGGAAGATGTCACATTCGTTTTCGATCGGCTCCTGAAGAACCATAACGAGAGCACTGATGAGAAAAGGTAAATCTTCAACAGAGTTTCACTAGAGCGCTGCCCCCGCCGCTCGCTTTCATAATTTAAATCGTCTCAAGCCTGCCCTTTTCATCTGCGGTATTATCGCCACATCCGGCAGCCGGTTGGCTCCGGAAGCTTTAGTTGTGGAGTCGGTCTTGAACGACAGCGGTTCTCCTTCGAAATATTTCCCGCCGGCGATGACCATTGCTATCGCCTTGGTGATCGCTCTGGAGATTTGGCTGGCGGCGGCTCACCCGCTTACAAACGTACCAATTGCTTCCCTTGAACGCAGCGAAATCTTTCAGGCTGTAGATTCGTACCGCCGCCAACCCGGACCGGCCGATATCATACTTTTCGGTTCGTCATTAATGACGGCACCGGTGCTGCAAAGCGAAGCGCTGTATCTCAACCAACCGCTTCCAAAATTCACCCATCGCAACACGCATGTACTGGCAAAAGCTCTTGAGCGCCGCCTCGGCCGAGAGCCAAGCACCTTTTGCCTGGCTTCCGGTGGGCAGATGGCTTCGGATGTTTATCGCACTACCAAGAACGTCTTGCGGTCCGACAAACAGCCGATCGCCATCATATACGGTATCGCGCCTCGAGACTTTCAAGACAATTTGGTGCCCGCAGTCGAGTCAACTCCTGTCTTTCAGTCGCTCGCCACCATTGAAGATTTACCGGAAAGGCTGGCATCCGGTCCCTTTCGCCTCAAGGCAAAGGTAGATCTCGTGCTCGGTCGCCTCTCTCTTCTGTGGCGATACAAAGCGGACATGCGTAGTTATTTAACGCTGCGCATGAAAAAGTATATGGAGCGATTCCTGCCCTGGGTCTGCTTTGAGAAGTACAACGAGCGACACGAGCTCAAACAACAGAAACGCGGGCTTTTCCCTGAAGAGGCGGCCGGAGTGCCGACCGCCTGGCCGGGTATAGCGCTCGATCACCTCACTCCGCCGCAAATGCTGGCTGATTATGACTGCCGCTACAACCCCGTGTCAAAACAGCAGGTAGCGGAGCAGCTGTCCTATTTCCAGCGCTTTCTGGAACTTTGCAAGCAACGAGGAATCGCAGTATTGGTGGTCAACATGCCGCTGAGCAAAGCCAACAAAGCGATGCTCGCCCCATCCCTGGTTCAAGACTATTTGAGCGCGACCCAAAAGCTCTGCAAGCAGTATGAAGTCGACTATCAAAATCTCAATCAAGACAGTTGGGACAAGGCGGACAACTTCATCGACACTGTTCATCTCACTCCCGCCCGGTCGCAACCGTTCATGGAGGAGCTGGCGGTGCTGGCGGCCCAGTCGCAGGTAGCGCTGGCGCTCAAGAGCGGCAAGGCTACGCTCGCTCAGCGTGGACACCAGCTCTGATGCGCAAGCCGGCTAGCTTCGAGTCTTCAAGCTTTCCTGTCCACTGGACGATGCTCGGGCTGACCAATCGCCGCCGCCAGCGGATTCGCAGCGCCGCTCCCGCACCGCTGCTTCTTTTATTTCTGGCAATCCTGATCTGTATCTGCTTATGCTCTTGCACCTTGACCAGAGATATCGACAGTACCAAGCAGTGGCTCCTTTACATGGAAGCCGCGCACGCAGCGAAACTACAAGCGCGCTACCGCGACGCCGAAAGGCTCTACCAGTCCGCTCTGAAGGAATCAGAACGGCAGGGCAAGGAGAATCGGCTGGTGGCAGCAAGTTTGGACAGCCTGGGAACGCTATATAGCGTGCAGGCTCGTTTCGATCAGGCGGAAAAGTACTTTGTTCTGGCTGTTTCAACGGCGAGGAAGACCGTTTCCAAAGACGATCCGGATCTAGCCGCATATCTGGATAATCTGGCTGAGTGCTTTGTGACAAAAGGTGAGCTTCAAAAGGCGGAATCTTCTTACAAAGAAGCGATTGCGATCTGGAGCGCTATGCCTAGCCACAAAACGGATCTGGCTCTAAGCCAGCTCAAATTGGCTAATGTCTACTACTACCAGGACAGATTGACCGATGCCGAGCCTCTTTTTCAGGTTGCGTTGCCGATTGCAGTCAAGGCACCACTAGTGGACAGCCGATTGATCGAGCATTGTAGCCAGTCCTACGCCAAAATTCTCAGTAAACGGGAGCGCTGAAAGATGCCTGACTGCCTACTACTGCCGCTGCAGTCAGTGCGCCACAGTCGATGACGTTGCCGCCACACTCTCCGGCTCGGCCCGCGGCTGACTGAGGCTGGCGACGACTGCCTGATCGCTGGCCACTGCCTGCGCTATCAACTTAAACAGTCGAGCTCCGCCTTGAGCGTTTAAGTGCACCGTGTCCAAGAAGTCTTCAGTTTCGAATCCGTTTGCATCGCAATAATCAATCCAACGCGCGCCGTGCTGCTGGCAAGCAGACGCGACCTTCTGTTTGAATTCAACCCAGAATTTGTCAGGGATAATCTCGCGGGTGGGCCAGAGGTTCGGCATGCCTACCACTATTACCTTGATCCCCGAGTCTTGCAAGAACGCAAGCTGCTCGTTGAAAAACGCCTGCTCGCTGGAGTATACAGGCGGATACGGATTGCGATAGCGATGTTCGTATTCAGATGTATTGTCGATCAACCCAATTGGAATATTGGCTGGAATCAAGAGCACCCCTGGCTTGAGATCGCCCGCGATATCCGAAAGCGCCTGCGCCATTTGATTCTGTGCCAGATGCTTGTCGAGCGGCTTGGCCTCGACTTCGGCTTGCTCCGGCTGATTGCCTGAAGGTGTCAACAGCCTGCGCAACGGCAAATCCTTGCTCATTACCCAGCCGAGATGGGCGATCGGATCGGGAAATGCTTTGCCGCCCATTTCATGCAGGTTGACACACGGCGCATAGAACTGAAAGGGCTCGGTGGCGGAGGCGGCATTAAGACTGTTGTCGATAAAGTCTCGGGGCGAAACACCGATGATAACGACCTTAGGTTTTCGCTGTCCTTGGAAAAGCGCACGACTTAACATGTATCCATCGGATACCATGAAGCCGCCTTGCGAACAGTTGAAGACGCTGTAATCTCTGCCCAGAGTGTCTTTCAACGCTTCCTCCAGCGTCGAGGCTCGCCGATGTTTCAGAACATCCATGGCGTGCTGCTTCAATTGCGCATCGGCAGCGAACGTCGCTGACGCCATTTGCGAGCTGCCGATCAAAGCGATGTCCGGCGCGCCTGGCTCATCTTCATAAGCTCTCGTCGTCCACCAGCTAAATGTACGATTTTTCGCCGTCTTCAAGAGCTCCAGAACGCTCTTATCCGGATCCAGTTTTGTGCCGGCGGAAGAGAGAATCTGCCCGGTTGAGACATTCACCAAAACGAAACAAAAGACCGCCACAGCAAACGAGCTGTGAACCAGCGCCTTGAACAGCGACATGTATTTCGAAGGTGGTGGTTCGGCTTTTGTGTTTGTCATTGGTTCAGTGAAGTCGAGGTCTCTTATCCGGTCTGGATTCCGCAAAGAAATGGCGATCGAGCTCTTTACCAGCCAACGCCAGTGCGCTCGCGGCGCGCATATCAACAGTCAACGCTTGCACCAAAAGGTCAAGAAACTTTGTCCCGCCGAACGCGTTCATATGCACCGTGTCGTGAAAGTCCGGTACCCGAAATGCATCGAAATCGCAAAGGTCGAAGTAAGTAATCTTGTCCTGGTCGCAGATGGCGCGCATAGCTTGTTTGTAGTTGTAGAACACTTGCGGATGCAAGATCATCGCATTCTCAATCGTGACCGGCATATTCACGACGATCAGCTCGATCCGCTCTTTACGGCAGAACTTAGCCATTTCACGCAGGAAATAAATCTGCGTTTTGTAGGTTAAGGGATCAGGAGACTTATAACGCGCTTGATACTCCTTCGTGTTGTCGGAGTAGGCAGCCAACGCTTCCTTCAGTGTCGTGGGCGTAGACATGACTGCATTTGGAATGATCTCGCCGGGCAGATAGTTAGGCAACAGTTTAGTCCTGTCCCACCAGGTAAATGGCTTGCCACCGGCAGGCACGGGCAGCAGACCAGACAGCAGGCCGGTAGTCAATTCGATGCTGGCCAGCTGAAAGTCCATCGCCTTTCCGTACAGATAAAAGTTGCGCTGCAAAAACCAGTCAAGTTTGGCCAGCGGCGTGCGAAACATCCAATTGGCCACATCGTCAAGATTGACCAATCTACGGAAATACCGAAACGGCTCCGTGTCGACCGGACTGCTCAAAGTGCTATCCAGAAAGTCTCTCGGCGCGATGCCATAAATCACTACATCCGGCCGATGCGCGCAATTGACCATCGCCCGCAATGCCAGGTAAGCATCAGACGGCATCTGACCGGGCAGAGCGAGATTGAAGGTGCTAAAGCTGCCACCGAATGTAGTGCGCAGCCTGTGATCCAGATAAGCGGCCTTGTGATACTGCGTCAGGTCGAGCCCCTTTTTGTGATAGTTCGCGTCACAGGCGGCAATGGCACTTACCACAAGCGACGAACCGAGCAGAACGACATTGTGTACGTCGGCACTGGTACGCAAGTCATTCATCGCCCACCAGGCCCAGCCTTTAACCGGAAAGCGATACTGGTCGAAAGGAATGGGGGTATTGAAATCAAGGTAGAAATTGAGCGCGCCAAACAAAACCAGAGCAAGCAGAAATGTGCTCTTTATCCGCCTGGCTGGTTGCGCAGGCAAGGCATTGTCAACTACTGCTCGCTCAGTGGACATCGGTTTCCTTTTTTGCTGCTAGAGAGCCGAGCGCCCGGCATCGGCAACTCGCTTTTCCGGAATCGACTGAGACGAGGCAGATCTGTTCTTAGACCCGTTATCCAGCTCGGGCAATTCCAGTGCCGTACGCACTGCTTTATCTTGAGCCATCTGCTCGACGACTAGATCCAACATCTTCTTCCCGCCTCCAGAGTGAAGATGCACAGTATCCATAAAATCCGAAACATTGAACGTCTTGGTTCCTTGCAGATCAACAAACGTAGCCCCTTTCACGGTCGAGAGCACGTGGACGCTCTTGCGATAGGCCTCCCATGAATAGTCTTTGATCAGCGATCGATTGAGATCGGTAATCGGCATCGAAACAATCACCACCTGAATTCCGCGCTGCTGGCATATATCGAGCAGCTCGGCGAAGAAGCGCATTTGGGAGGTGAAGGTATCCCATTTGACATGCGCGTAACGCTTCTTGTACTCGGCCAAATTATCGGCAAAGTGCTCGGCTTTCGACGGTCTGAAGTAGGCTTCGGCGCGATTCAATTCAGCCGGGCGATAGTCCGGCAGAAGCATTCTTCGTTGTTCGACAGAGTAGGGCTTTGCGCCTGCAGGCACCGGCATCAACCCAGAAAGCTGCTTGCTTGCCAGCTGCACCCATTCGGCCACGAGATCCTGTTTCAGCCCATACAAGTAAAAGGTTCGGCTGATATTGAAATTTAGCCGGTCGATCCAATCCGGAGTCATGCGATCGATCATGCTGCTGACATCGCCGAAGCGAATCAGACTGCGATATGGGTCGGTGGCCCCGGGATTCGGCAGGAGATTATCCATAAAATCGCGAGGCCCCAGACCATATACAACCACTTTCGGCTTGTTTTCGCGATTGAGCAAGAAGTCGGTAATCAGATAAGCATCCGACGGCATCTCACCCGGCAGTGCGAAATTGAAGCTTCGGACAGCTCGACCGGTCTTAGCCTTGAGCCTGCTCTCGAAGTAGGCGCTTTGATGATGCTGGCTCCCATCCAGCCGCCTATTCAAGAAATTGGCGTCGACTCCGGCAACCGGTACGAGCACCAGTGAAGAGCCAAGAAAAACGACATCAGGAGCGCTCTTAGCGGACAAGAAGTCCTGAATGGCCCAGCCGGTCCAGGTACTTTCCGGAAACTTTTCGGCCGGCACTCTTGCAAAATCAAAAGTTGCCGCCAGTCCGCACACCACCGCAAATATGATCGAAGCAATTACGGAGCGACTGGTCAGAAAGTTCTCCAGGAAGCAGGACACAACGCAGTTGTCACCGGACTCGCGGCAAGAATGTCGCAAGTCTCCCGCAGCTTCGCGGTTCGCCATAGTGACTGGAGCGCTTGCACCCATTAGAACTGGAAGTAGATAAACCGTGGTGAACTATCCGGACTGAATATGGTGAGCAAACACATGAGAGCCACCATCACACCTACCTGCAGGGCCCATGGCGGGCTCAGATAGAAGCGTTTGTCATTGAGCCAATTGACTACCGGTTGAGCGATCATCAAAATGGGCAGAATGATTAGCAACGCCGGAAATACGATTGGATCTCTAATTTGCAGGACAGATAGTTGTTGCATCGAGAAGTGAAGCAGCGCAGCCGGCGCCTGCACTAGCTGAGAAATGATTGCGCATGCATCTTGCATGTTCTCGGCCCGAAAAAACACCCAACCGATACAGACAAAATGGAAGGTCACCACCACCGAAACTGCATGGTAAATCTTCGATTGCAAAAGACTCTTAGCCAATCCGGACTTTTCCAGCAGGCGCGAATACTCACGGTGAGCGATCAAGAGGATGCCTTGATACGCGCCCCATACGAGGAAGTGCATAGCCGCACCGTGCCACAGACCTCCCAGCGTCATCGTGATAAACAGGTTACGATACATCTTCCACTGGCTGCAGCGGGAACCGCCCAGCGGAATGAACAGATAGTCGCGCAGCCAGGTGGACAGCGAGATATGCCAGCGATGCCAGAAATCGGCAACATTGGAAGCTATATAAGGCAGGTTGAAGTTGATCGGCACCTTGTAGCCGAACAGAAGCGCCGAACCTCTGGCGATATCCGTGTATCCGGCGAAATCAAAGAAGATCTGGAAAGCGAAAGCATAGGTGATCAGCCACAGATCCAACGAAGAAAAATTGCCCGGATGGGAGAAGCCTGCTTGCGATACGAGCGCTAAATTGTCAGCGATCAACACCTTCTTGAACAAGCCCATTAAGATAAGCTGCATTCCTTCATCGAGATATTGCCATTTAAACTTAGCGGGGATATCCAGCTGCGGAATGAAGTCCTGATACCGTTTAATCGGACCAGCAATTTGCGTCGGGAAGAACGAGGCGAACAAAGCGAAATCGAAGAACTTCTTTACCAGCGGTTTACCGCGATAGACTTCGACTGCGTAATGAATAAACTCGAAGACGAAAAATGAAATGCCTAGCGGCAGAATGATATGCAGATGGGGCTCACGGAATTGAACGCCGAATAAGTTGAGCGTGTCCTTGACCGTAATGAGCGAGAACGTCGCGTACTTGAAGATACCGAGCGTAATCAGGTTGGCGGCAACTACCACGCCGAGCCACCATTTCTTGTCCTTCTGTTCGGTCGCCTTGGCTATTAGCGGCACAAGCAAGAAGTTGCCGAGCGTCAGGCCAAAGATGAGCAGTCCGTAAATCGGCCGCCAGGACATGTAGAACACATAGCTAGCCACCAAAAGCAGTGGCACCCGAAAGCGGTGTGGAGTGATCCAGAACAGCACAAAGACTGTCGGAAGAAATACCAGGTACTGAAGACTGTTAAAAAGCAATCTCTCGTCTCCTTATTTATCGGCTCCGCCTTGGGTATGCGATCTGAATCGCCACCTGACGATTACTTACTGCCTTATTCTCCTTGAAACCCTAAAAATGCTCATTAGAGGCGGCAAATCCAAGTTTTCAATTGGCTGGCGAAACCATGATAATGTCTGGATTTCAAGAATGTCCAGGCTAATACGGTTGTCTTAATCTAAAGGTTTTCATATAAAAACCCGGTCAGACAACTCAAAAGCTGCGGACAGACTGACAAATCACCACTTGAGAACCAAGACTCCCGAACCTTTTACTGGTTTCAATTGTCAAGCAAGCTTTCATCTTGCGCCCTGCCCGATCAACGAGAGCAGGATAGTCAAGCGTCGAATCAGCGAACCGGAAAGCAAAAGCGGCTCTCAATCCCTCATCCGGCTCCGCAGATCAAGCCGTCCGCACAGCTCCTCCGCCAAGATCATAGAAGATGCCTCATCACCATCCAACAGATTGGCTCCGCTTGATCGATGATTGGCGCCAGCACCTCGGCCGGACCCGATCCAAACTTAATCCGGCTCTCTCGGGTCGGAAGCTTGCCGGCTGAAGCCTTCTGGAATCAACTGGTAGCCGCCGCCATAGACAGTTTTTATGTACTTGCGATCGGAGGTCTCCAGTCGCGTTCTCAAGTGGCGAATATGAACGCGAATGGTATCTACGTCATCATCTGGCGAGTATCCCCAGACCTCTTCCAACAGCTTACCGGTCGAAACCGTCTGCCCATGATGCTGCATCAAGCAATGCAAAATTTCAAATTCGGTCGGTGTCAGTTTGACTATCCGTTCTCTTACCTTCGCCTGCAGGTTCTCCGGTATGAGCGTTATCTCGCCAGCCGTCAGGATCTCCGGCAGCGAGGCAGACTCCGGCACCGAACCCGATCTTCTCAACAGGGCGCGGACTCTGACTTGCAGCTCGGGAATTTCAAATGGCTTGACAAGATAATCGTCAGCACCGGAATCAAACCCGGTAACCTTATCCCTCGTCATTCCGAGCGCAGTCAACATGAGCACAGGAATGGTCTGAGTCTGTGGATTCTGCCTGAGGCGCTGGCAAACAGTGAAGCCATCCAGGTCAGGCATCATGACATCAAGCACGATCAGGTCCGGTCGATTCTGCTGGGAAAGCGCCAGACCCTTTATACCGTCGGGGCAGGTTGTGACGTGATGTCCAAGCAGCTCCAGATTTACCTTTACGAGCTCAGCAATGGCCTGGTCGTCGTCGATTACGAGAATTCTGCTCAATTTACTTCTCCGTCTTTGAACCGATTATTGCTGATCACTGGCACTCAATTTTACTGGAATTTTGACCACACGCCCCTGCCTCAAAACGCTAAGCGTAACAGTCTGCCCGGCCTTCTTGCCTTCCACGTACGAAAGCAAGTCGTCAGGAGACAGCGTCTTGACGTTGTCTATCCCGACGATCACGTCGGCCACGCTGTTGTCGACCTGGTTAATGGTGAACGGTCCTTGGCGATAGCTGACAAGCTTCGGTCCGGACAACCCGGCCTGAGCCGCGGGTCCATCCGGCTCAAGTCTTACGACTCTGAGCCCGAGGTCTGTTTGCTGAACCATTTGCACTCCCAAATCCGGCCTGATGACATGGTGATGCTTGATCAATTCAGGAACGATTCGTTTGACAATATTAATCGGTATCGCAAATCCAATGCCGGCCGACTGACCAGAACGACTCAAAATGGCGGTGTTCACGCCGATCATCTTGCCAGAACTATCCAACAGCGGACCACCAGAGTTGCCAGGGTTAATCGCCGCATCCGTTTGAACAATCCCCTTAATCAGCCGGCCACTTTCCGTCCTGAGTGTCCGCCCGATACTCGAAACGATGCCGCAAGTAAGCGTCCGCTCTAAGCCAAAAGGGTTGCCGATCGCCAGAACTCGCCGACCAACCTCCAGCTTGGAGGAGTCTCCCAGCGGAATAGTCACCAGCTTGCTGCCGGCCGGCGGATCGATTTTGAGCACCGCCAGATCGTTGGGAGGGTCCGTTCCGATCACCTGAGCTGCCTGGTTGCTGCCGTCGGCCAGAGTGACTCGCAGGTTGCGTGCTCCGTCGACGACATGATTGTTAGTAAGAATATAGCCGGCCGGATCGATGATCGCTCCAGAGCCGGTTCCTTCCTTCGGCAAAACGTTGAAAAACACTTCTTCCGGAGACGGCGACGTCACCGTCGTAATGTTAACGACTGCCTTGTTTGCTGCTCGATAAACCCGCACATTGACCGCTTCGTCCGGCGTCAAACCGTTGAGTCCAACGCTCGTCGAGGCCGCTGGCAATTTTCCTAACATTCCAGCCGTCGCCGATTTCGAGCGAATCGGCTGAGCTGAAACCGGAGCAGTCAAAAATGGCAAGGCCACAATGAGCGCCGCAAGCCAGAAGCTTCCTGCAATCTGCAACATGTTTGAATTCGTGGACCTCATAAACTCCTCAAACCTTTTGCTCAGCCGCAGGCTCGACATCGGACTTGGGCTTCTGTCCAATTTTAGGTTCCGTGCCGGTAAGCAGCCGGGCAATGTTGGCGCGATGCCTGAGTACTACATAAACAGCGCCGAACATGCAGTAAGCAGTGAAACCAATCGCTGCATGATTGAACATCATCCAGAAACAAGAAGATATTACCGCCACCATCGAGGCCAGCGAGACGAACTTGCTGACGCTCAGCACCAGCAACCAGGTTCCGAAGGATTCAGCAGCCGCCAGTGGATTCATTGCAATCGCACAACCAAGCGCGGTGGCAGCACTCTTTCCACCCTGAAACCCCAGGAAAATCGACTTACTGTGCCCGACTAGCGACATCAATGCCACTACCATCGGTATCAGCTGCAGCGCCTGAAACGGCACCCCCGAAATCAAGCCGGCAGTCTCACAATAAAGGCTGATCCAGACCGCTATATAGCCCTTAAAAATGTCGAAAAAGAACACGAAAGCAGCCGGACCCTTACCGACACAGCGCAAAACATTGGTAGCCCCGGTGGATCCGCTGCCTTCCTGGCGAATATCTATACCCTTGACCGCTTTGCCGACCCAATAGCCGGTCGGTATCCCTCCCAGAATGTAACCCAGGATGATCACTGCAAACGCGGTCAACATCGTCGCTCTTCCAACTCCCGTCTTCGCTCCACCGGCGAGCGCAGCCCTGTCCTAAAGCAGAATTGACCGGCCGCAAACGGCAGCCCAAACGACAATAGAACCTACGCATTTCTACCATTTTTACGCATCCGCGTGCCAGTCTACAGATTCCATCAGCAAAGACCGAGCGGGCACAGCTCGCAATACATGAGGCACAAATAATCTTCAACTCAAGCTTCCGCTTGAAGTCTCTCCTCATCGCTCGACGGCCATCATCATTGCTTGTTGACTCGACTCGATTTAACCGCTACGTGTAATTACGAATGACTTCTGCTTGAACAGAGTGCAAGATAGCTCGCAGATATATACGGATTCGCTCCTGCGAATCGTCAGGTCGGGCTGGACCGCATTGCTTATTGGTGCTGACGAACCGATAACCCTTATTAGGACCCGCTGATGAAGTCTAACTGTTCTAACTGGCTCATTGCTTTCCTGGCTGTTGCATGCCTGACTCTGGGTTGCCCGGTTACATTTGCGGCTGAATCGACCTCGCCTGGACCGGACCGTCTACTTTTGACTCGCACTACCAGCGGTCAAAAGACATTCGAAGTCGCTCAAATTATGATCAATGCCAGCGCTGATCGCATCTACAAGATTCTGACCGATTATCAAAATGCCGGAATGCTCTTTCCCGGGTTGAAATCATGCCAGATCCTGGAGAACCGCGGATCGACCAAATGCGTTGCCTATAAAGTGTCACCCAGCAATTCACTGGGAACCTATCAATACCAATTGGAGATTACCGAGACTCGCAATCGATTGATCGAATGGCACCGCGTAAAAGGTGATTTGAGAGCGATCGACGGATCGTGGAAACTTGAGCCGGCCTCGCACAAAGACAGAACGGTCGTCACCTACTCATCGAGTATTCAAGTCGGATTTTTCATGCCGCAAGCTCTGGTCAATCGACAGATACGCAGTGGCATGGCCGACATCCTCTATGCGCTCAAAGCCAAAGCGGAAGGAACCGATGTAATCGCCGACAATCCTGTTTCGGCTTTAGGAAACTGAGAACGCAGACAAAGGCGTAGCCAATCGGGAGGGCACTTGGCTCCAGCTTATCTGTCTCTTTCTTTCGAGCGAGCGATAATCCTGACTGCCGAACCGACGAAACCAAACGCTTCGCGAATCTTGCGTTCGAGATAAATCTGATAGCTGTTGGTCAGGAGCTTGGCATCGTTGACAAAAAGTATGAAGGTCGGGGGCGCAACCGACACCTGGGTCGTGTAATAAAGCTTGCACCGTTTCCCTCGTTTGCCGGCCGGCGGCGGAGTAATGGCCACCGCTTCGTTCATTACTTGGTTCAAGATCGAAGTAGATATCCGCCTTCGACTCTCAGCGAAAGCTCGCTCGGCGGCCTCAAGTATCTTCGAGACGCGCGTCTTGAACGTAGCGCTCGTGAAAATCACTTCCGCATAGCCAAGATGATTGAGATCCTGTCGCGCTTCTGCAATAAACTTGTTCATGCCGCGAGAAGACTTATCCTCGATCGCATCCCATTTGTTGTAGACGATAACCACAGCTTTACCGGCTTCGTTGATCTTAGCGGCGATTTTTTGATCTTGATCGGCGATCGTTTCGTTGACATCAAGCATGATCACGACGACGTCGGCGCGATCGATCGCCGCGATTGACCGCACTACGGAAAACGCTTCTATACCATAATCAACCTTCGATTTGCGACGGATGCCGGCTGTATCGATCAGTGTAATCTCTCGTCCGTGAAATCTGATCAGCGTATCGACGGCATCGCGGGTGGTACCAGGTATCGCCGTGACAATCGACCGCTTCGACCCGCATAGAACATTGACTATTGAAGACTTTCCAACATTTGGTCGGCCGACGATCGCCACCGAAAAGGGAGTTTTGTCCGCCTCTTCGCCGCCGGTTTCCTCAACCGGGCTAACCGCGCCCTGCTTGAAGCTGCCGATCACGATATCGAGCAGATCACCCACTCCGCCCGATCCCCGCATAGCGGAAAGAGACATCGGCTCACCCAGCCCGAGCTTGAAAAATTCAAGTCGATTGTTGTCCTCATGCGGCTCATCAATTTTATTGACGGCCAGGATAATCGGTTTCTTCGTCTTTCTCAAAATGTTGGCGACTTCTTCGTCAGCCCCGGAAAGTCCGGACTTTCCGTCGACCATGAAGACGATCACGTCTGCTTCTTGAATCGCCAATCCGGCTTGATCTGTGACCTGATTGGCCATCTCTTCGTGACTGTTGGGTATCAACCCGCCGGTATCGATCAGCAGAAAGCTGTGCCCGGCCCATTCCGCTTCCCGATAAATTCGGTCGCGCGTAACACCTGGCTGATCGTCGACGATCGCAGTGCGTGCACCGATACAACGGTTGAAGAAGGTAGATTTTCCGACGTTGGGGCGGCCAACGATGGCTACCACTGGTTTGGCCATGATTCCTCCTGCCTGCCCAGATTATAACTGCGTGCTGTCGGGCTCCGGCGCAGTCAAGTTGCGCGCAAACGGCTACCGAATCGGCTCACAACGATTGCAGCGGCGAATGTGAGGCTAACTGACTACCAGCAATTATTTATTATCTTCCTTATTGGAAGCTGCATCGGCTATCTCTTTATCCGTCGGTTTACGAAACTGCATGGTCGATGAGCCGAATTTCTTGCCGAGCTTGGGGGCCTGGGCCTCTAGCCAACGATAGAGCGTGTCCTTGGCGGTGTTGAGATAAACCGCAATTTCGTTGTCGCCACCCTTGTCCGGATGCTCTCTGGTCATTTCGCTCTTCCAGGCTTTGTGAACCGTCTCCAGCGTTATCTCCTCCGGGCGCAGACCGAGGACCAAGCAAGCTTTTCTGATATCGGGAGGCACGGTCCGCACGACAAATCCCTGCGGAGGGGGCTCCTGTTGAGGCCGATGTCCACCGACGAACTTAGTGCCCGCAGCCTTCTTGCCGGCTTCGTCCTCCTTCTTCTCAACCGGCTCCTCACCCGTCTTTCCAAAGCGATGCTTCAAAAGATCGCTGAGCTCATCTTCGGTGAGCGTGGTCGTCTTGATCTTGTGGTCGATATCGGTTTCGTTGGGCTCATAGTATCCGGCACCCATGCCGTCGTCACCCTCGGAACGCTCGGGTCGAAAACTGGTTTCTTCAAGCTCGGCTTCTTCGCCAAAATCCTGACTGTAGAGGCTTTGAGTTGGATCGAGCAAACCATCGAAGGACGGAGCACCCCATTGTCCGGCTTCCGCAACCGGCTCCGTAACATTTTCGACCGCCGGCTCGGGCGCTAACTGTCGCTCAGCAACCTCGTCAGCCGGCGCCGCATTGTCTGCCGGCTCTTCTTGCGAGCCGGCGAGCACTTCCTGCGGCGCTTGAGCATCGTCAGGCTGGGCCAAAACTGTTTCTTCAATAAGAATTGATTCGGACTGCGAAACAGTCTCCGTCAACAGCGTCTCTTCGGCCACAGGCGGCGCTGTCGCTGACGGCTCAGCGGCGCTCTCCTTTAAGTCCGAAATTTGCTCCGGACTTTCTTGCTGGTCGGTACCGTAGATAGACCAGCCGTCTTCTTCAAGCTTATGAGACACTGCCACTTTGGGAGGTTCGATTTGAATCGGCAAAGGGGGAGGCGGCGGAACAGTAGCTGGAGCGGCTGGCTCATCGCAAACCGGCTTCTCCTCTTTAAAAAGCTTTTCTGTGCTGGGCGGCTCTGGCGAAAAGAGAGTCAATGATTGGTTGAAATCGGCTGCAAGCTCGGAGGGGTCAAAAAAACGTGACTCAGCCTCGGTCGAACCAATCCCGCCCGGTTCGTCACTACCAGTAGTATCACGAGGTTTGAGCGGTGCAGGTTGATCTTGCCGCTCGCAGGCAGCCGCCTTATAGCCGTTCTGCCAGGCATTCTGTTGCTCTTTGGCAAGCGCCTCGTTCTGTTGCTTCAACTCTAAGACAAGTTGCTCCAGCTCCTGATTGCGCCTTTCCAGTTCGGCAAATCTGCTGTCGGAGCTGCCGGCAGCACCGGCATCATCGCCAGCTGACGCGGTGCCCGGCGCTTCGCCGCGCGCCTTTGAGACGATATCCATCAGTTCGGTGCTTCTGTAAAGCGTGGAGCGAGGAATCTTAGCTTCATCGGCTACCGTGTATGGATTGATATCCCAACCCTTTTCCTGCAAAGCCTTGATGGCAGCAAGCACGACCTCTGGATCTATCTTCTTTTGACTGGTTAGGTCCTTTAACATGCGGTCCTGGCTAGCCCCCTTAACCCATCTTGAAAGGGCAGAAATTCGGTCGAATATTCTTCATATGCCCAGCCTCAACCCTTCCCTAAAACCATCAGGCGTACAGACACCGACTTATTTCATCTTAGATTACATTTCAGGACAAAAGCACAGCTTAGTATAACCTTTGGTATATCTAATACGGTGAATAGGCTTGACTGACTGGGATTTGACATGCCAAACATGACAAAAGCAAAACTACGAGTGACTGGACGCGTACAAGGCGTCTTTTACCGCCAGACGACCCAAACCAAGGCCAGTGAGCTGGGATTAGGCGGCTGGATACGAAACACCGACGACGGAGCGGTCGAGCTCGAAGTCTGGGGACCAGCCGAGCGGGTCGAGCGCCTGATCGCCTGGTGCCAGATTGGGCCTCCCTCAGCCAAAGTCTCGGCGGTGGAAGTTGAATGGCGAAAGGACCTTGATGATCATTCAGCCGACCAGCTGCGCTTCCAAATCTCGCACTGACTGCCAGCTTTCACACTATCAATCGGGAACCTGGTCCTTCAAATATCTTGTAAGCATCGCGTACTGTGCGAGCGTCGAAACCATCGCCGGTATCGCTCAAGGCTGACGATGCCGCCTTGCCCGACACCACGCGCGGACCGCTTTCGCCGTTTTCACCACTTTTGTCCGGGTCGCCGGCCGCAAACGCTGTCGGTCCTGGTGCGGGCGGCGCTGCTAAGCCGCCCGCAGGCGCCGGCGATTGCTTGGCAGCAGTCTGCAAGGGCAGACCGCTATTTTGTTGCTGAGTCCGTACCGGCTCAGGCTCCTCATCAAGGGAGGACGGCTCCAAACCAGGCAAACCATCGCTGGCCGAGGCGGACTGATGTTCCCTTCCAGCCGCCTGGGAGAGACTTGGCGACAGCGATTGCTGCTCCAGCGATGGTTTAGCTTTGACTGGCGGCGCTTCATCCCTTGGGCGGGTCGCTCTCTGAATTGGAGCGGTAACAATTCGAACCTTCATCATGACGCTTCGCCCAAGCACCGCCTCACAAGCAATTTTGATCTTTTCGATCCGCCGCTCGACCGTGTTTTGGAAATGCTCGGTCAAAACACCGATCGTACAGTCTTTGGCCGTCAGGCCAACTGGAAAGGCGTGCTCGGAAAGCACACTGTAGGCAGGAATGTTAACCTTCTGCAGCTGTTCGAGCAGCTGCGACCAGAATTGATCGAGATCGGCAGCCTCCTCTTGAGCACTGGCAAATTGTATTTGTTCAGCCTGTGCGGCATCAGCGGCTTGCCTTTGAGCGGTCTGCGGCTGAGCAACCTGTGCTTGAATGACTTGTGGTGGAGTAACTTGTGCTTGAGCAGCCGCTTGCTCCACCGGGGCTGCTGGCGCGCTTTGGTGTCGATCGGCCGTTGCTGCCGGCTCCTCTGAACGATCCTCAGCTATCCCTTGCCCGGTGGCCGGAGTCAAGTTTCTGTCCGGCGCTGATTCAACCGTCACCGCAGCAGGCGACTGTTGCACCACCGGACCTGGCACCGCTGCTGGTACCGGCGCCGCCGGCGAGCTTGCCTCTGCCGCCACCGGCTGAGCAACCGTTTGCGTGACTGGTTTGGGAGCCGGCACCGGCTGGGCCGGTCTCTGCATCGGTTGGGCGGAATGTGAATTCGAGCTTGGAGCAAGCAACTGAGCTCCACCGGCAACCGCTGCCTCAAGCGCCTGGAGACGCTGAGCCAGGTCTTGAACGATCAACATGTCATGACGGTGGCAAATTGAAAGCAGACCCATCTCGAGGTTGAGAGCGGGCTGAGAGCTTCGCCTGCAAGTTTGTTCGAGCCGATCCAGCTGCTCCACAATTTGTGAGAGCTCTGCCCGCTCGAAACGCCCGGCTTGTTCGAGCAAACCAGACAGATAGCCGGCTGAGCCGACGATGAACGATGAGGCCGAACCGGGATCGGAATTGCCGGTCTCGACCAGGTAAGAGGCTTTTGTCAACGAAAGGAAATGGCGCGCTAGCTCGAGCGCAATTACGCTTGGCTCGCGGCCTTCGATCAACAAACGGTTAGTCAACGACAGCACTTGATGCCCTTGCCTGGACAAAACCTCCGCGCTGATCTCGAGCAACACATCTTCGTGGACGGCTCCCAATAATCCGAGCAGCCCGGCGACGCTGACCGGTTGTCCGGGAGAACCAAGCAGGCTGGCTTGATCGATCAGCCCAAGCGCATCTCTCAATCCGCCGCCAGATCTCCGTGCAATTAATTCGAGCGCCTGCTCATCGATCTCAATCTGCTCTTTTTCAGCGACGGAGCGCAGATGCTTGACCAGATCCTCCTGCCCGACCAACCTGAACATCAGCCGCTGGCACCGGCTGACAATCGTGGGCGGAACCTTATGCTCTTCCGTGGTAGCCAGAATGAAAATCACATTGGGCGGCGGCTCTTCAATTGTTTTCAAAAGAGCGTTAAAAGCCTCTTTCGTCAGCATGTGACATTCGTCGATTATGTAGAGCTTAAACCGTCCACCAACTGCCACGAGCGGCGCTCGCTCGATTAAAACACGGGCATCGTCGACGCTGTTATTCGATGCCGCGTCAATCTCAAAGACAGCCGGCGAACTGCCGATCTTAATCTCCTGGCAGGGTATGCAAGTCAGGCATGGCTCCGGAGTCGGGCCATGCTCGCAGTTAAGCGACTTTGCAAGAATACGAGCGCTGGAAGTCTTGCCTGTACCGCGTGGACCAGTAAAAAGATAAGCATGCGATATCCGATTGCTGTTTATCGCATTAGCCAGAGTCCGAGCGACAGCCTGTTGTCCAACAAGCTGGCTCAGCGACTGTGGTCTGTATTTGAGATAAAGCGGCTCATGTCGCCTCAGCTCACTCATCTGACCTCTCCCGGCAGAAGATCCGGAACCGCTACTACTGAAAGATAGATCCTAACCTAAATCCTTGGCCGGCTCGCTAACCGGGATTAACAATCCAGGCCAACAGCCCAGCCTGTAATAGGCTTTCCAGACCTTTGCCCACCTAATGATTCCGCCGCTTATCAAGTCTTCCTTTCACGGAATTTCCACATCTTGATCTTAATGTGCTAAACATCGTCTCATCCCTTCAACCGACTGAACTCCCTTTGGAAATCAGCGGACTCTTCGTGACTGGCCCCAGTGAGGATTACTATTAATGGTTGAAGATATCGCGAGAGCAAGCTCCGGTCCAGAGAGGTCCGAAACAGCACCGGTCGAGCCAAGCCCAATGCCCGATTTCCGCATGCAAGCGGTGATGGAAGCTTTTGGACCGAGGAAATCCGAATCGACCAGCGGATGTTGTGACAAGTCCGACCGCTCTTTGGGTATGCTCGACTTCGCCCCCCCGCAGCAAAAGACGCTGGCGGCGGCCTTTGGTGACATGTTGGCCTCGGCTGGCTATGACCAGCTGTTTTCGGCACGCGGTGAAGGCGATCCGCAAGATCGCAAGACCAGACGAGAAGAGCGCCGCAAGGAGCGCGAAGAGCGGGGCGGTCCGATTCGCGACCTTCTCGGCGGACTCTTCCAGCAAATCAAGGGCATCGACCTCGGCAAGATGGATTTGAATTCGCTGGCTGACAAGTTGAAGCTGGCACCGGAAATGATCGATAAAGCCAAGACGGTGGCGCAAGCGCTCCAGGGCGTGGAGTCAGTCAAGTTCAGTAAAACAGATGACGGTAAACTGGGAGTCAATATTACTCGCAAGGACGAAAACACGGTCGATATCAATAAAGAGCATGCCGGACCGCCGAAAGTGACAGTCAAGAACGCCAATATCGGCAAAGAGGTTTCATTCAAAATCGGTAAGGACGGCGACAGCTATAAGCTGGAAGACATAACCGGCATCAAAATCAACTCCTCGATGGAAATTCCAAAACTGCTCGGCGGTGGCAACAAGGATGTCGCGGTAGACCTCAAGAGCGCGAAGCTCGACAAGGACAAAGAAGGCAATGCCATTATCAAGGCCGAAATAACCAATCCGATTATTCCGGGTACGAAAATTCCAGTGGACGTCCCGCTCAACCCGGACGCAAAGAAGAAATAATAGTCTTTCCGCCTTACTTCACGTTAAAAATAAGCAGGCTGACCACTTCTGGTTTGGCTCCGCGCGACGGTCTTGAGAGTTGAAAGGCAACCTGGCTGATCGGATAGACATAATTCTGGCCCGAACCGGACAACGGTTCGGACAGGATGAAAGCTGGCTCGCCGAACCGCAGCTTCACCGACGACAGCTCGTCGCCAAGCCGCACACCGAAGTCCGGACCGACTAGAGCGCTGTCAAAAATTCGCAGCGCTTCGACCTGCCCGTTGCGCATATAGACCTGCACAGCACTGGATTTGGTACCAGGCTTCCGAAAGGTGAGAACGGTCCAGCCATCGTTTGTATGCCGCTCGGAACTTCCCAGCGTGGCAAGAGCCTGCATCGCTTGCGTTTCGGAATACCCAAGCCGAACAAGCGGAATGCCAGTCACTACATTTGGTGGCAAGAGCGCGACTTCCGCCAGGCGCTACTCCCGCCTGGCTACCGGATCGTTGCGCCGGAACGAGGCGGATTGATCCGCGTAAAAATTATCCACCGGCACGACACTGCTGGCTGCACCGGCGGCCCTCGGCATGGGCGCTGGCGCTGGCACCGACTCCGGGGAAGGTGTCTTGAGCGACCGTCCGGCAGACATCGGCACTGGCTGGGAACTCATTGCGTGCGAGGAAGCTAAGTGACCGCGAACGTTAGTCTCATTGCCGGCGTATCCCGCGCCGCCGCCGGCATAACCGCCATAAGATTGCATCGCCAACGGCGACCGGAAGTCGTTGATATTCTGCTTGGCGGCAAGCATTTGAGATTTTCTAGCTCCGACGCTCGGTCTTTCCTTTTCGGCTCTAAAGCTGGAAGCGGAAGACCACTTCGATTTGGAAGCAGTCAAAACGGCGCCGCGTGATTTCGATTCCTCATCACTGGCCGGAAGCGCTTGCTTCCGCTCCACGCTTTGCTGAGCAGCTTCCAGACCTTGCGCCAGATTGAAAAGTTTATTGGCAGAACTGCTCAGACGCTGGCGCGATTCCGGAGACAGCTTATTGACAGCGGCTTCGGCTTTGGCCCGCTCGCGTTCCCAAATCCCTTGCGCATTGCTGTAACCGTAGCCTCCGACCGAATCATCCGCTGCGTTTCCGGCTGGTGCGCCGGCCTCTTTTGCTTCCTTAGCATCCTTGGCCTTTTGATTCCTGTTTTTTCCAAGAGCGTCGCCGTCCCTCTCCCAAAATCCCTTCTTGCCGGAAAGCTGGCTATCGCCGGTCGTCACAGTGCCATAGTCGGGATTGTCACCGCCTGACGCGACAGAGCTATCCAGCTTAATTTTAGGCATATCGCTCCAGGCGATTACGTTGGAGCCCTTTTTAATCTCCGGTTGAAGCGCTGGCGGCGTCGCTATCTCTTGCGGGCGGATGGCCAGCCGATAGTCAGTTGGTCCTTGTGCCGCTTGTTGCACGTTTAGCGTATTTTGCTCGGTCTGATACTTGGGCTTGGCCATGGCAATCTGCGGAACGTTTCTCACCCGCTGCAAAATGTCCTGAAGCAGCCTTATACCTGCTTCCGGCGGAGAGGAGCGATTGAGCTGTATGTGACCGGTAAACAATGACTTGCCGGTCTTGCCATTAGAAAACGTACGATCGCCGGCATGGCGCTCCAGAACCGAAGAACCTTTTGGCACGGCAAAAGTATTCGACTTCATAAGATTAGCGCTGTCCACGCTTCGCATCAAAGCATCGCGCTTTTCCTGCGCCGGAGCTGCTCCAATGTTCGACAAGCAGAGGCTGGCGGCAAGAAGCATAAATGTCCCACCAGTTAAGCGCTTGAAATTCAGATCGTACTTCAATTTAGCCTCCAGTTTTCGCCTCGAGCAGCTTTGACTCCCAATCTTCCAGCTCAGACTGGTTGATGAGCCCGCGGCGCGTAGATAGATATACAGCGCGACAGCGCTGATTGAATTCAGTGTCGTGAGACTCACTGCGGCCTGGAATGCCCAGCTTGGCATAGAGGGACTTGAGTCTCGATTGAACAGCCTTTTCGGTCAGATAGAGCCGCTTGGCAATAGAATGATCGGTCAACCCGAGCGCGATACAAG
>JAGVKB010000071.1 GCA_020050835.1 Candidatus Obscuribacterales bacterium
CCAGCGCGAGGACAGGAGAGCGGAAGAGCGAAGGACGCTTCGCCACCAGTGGGGCGACCGTCTGATCAGGTTGGCAGTCCGGGGCGCAGCACTGACGTGGACAAGGTTCTTGAGCTGCTGGCACAAGGAACTCAGGGTAAGTTCGAATTGCCAGAGATAGGGCAGACAATACGAGTAGTTAAAAAGGATGGAACCGTTATAGAAGTGCGACGGGCTCCGGCAGAAGCCGCGCAGGGACAGAAGCCGTCAGACATTGGCGGACAACATATTACTGACGTTGCCAAAGTATTGGAGATATTGAAGGCTGCCAGGCAAGGCGAAGTACGATTGCCTGGGATCGGACAAAAGTATCGTGTAGTTCTGAGAGACGGTACTATTCTTGAATTCGAACGAGGAAAGCCGGTTGGAGAAGGAGATAAGTCAGGCAAAAGTGGCGACGGAGAGTCAGTAAAGTCAGAGCCGAAGGGCTCTTCTAAGAGCAATGACCCGGTAGCGATGACCGATAAAAAGCAGCCTAACGCTGGACGGCAGCGTGGAGAGTCACCCGATCCGGAGATTGCCAGACAAGGTCGCTTACAAGGTGAAGCTGATGCGCGACGGGCCGCGCTCGAGCGTGCCGCGAAGAATTCGAATGTCAAACCGACTGCAAACTCGTCTGGTTCGGATTCAGGCACGACCGGACAGCCTTCTGGAGGGACTGACATACCGGCCAATGAGAAGAGTTTGATACCTGGAAGGGGAGGCAAATCTTCTCCTGACGAAGAACTTGCCAGGCAAGGGCGCGAAGTTGGGCGATTAGACGCGGAAGCAGCTAAGCAAGAGCGAGAAAGGGCTAATCGAGAAGCTGTTGTGAATGCGCAGAGGGAAGCCAGAGCGCTGGCGCAGCAACAGCGCGATGCGGAGTTGGCCAGACGCGCTCAGGAGAGAGCACAGGCGATTGAAGAGCAGCAGAGACAAGAAAGAGAGCGGGAAGAACGAAACAAAGGAAAGGGTGGACGCTCTCGTTAAGCACTCAATGACTTAACTCACCACTTGGTCACGCCTGACCATTAGAGTTGACTCTCAAAGCCAAACAAAGATCTCAGCCTCATCGTACTACCAAGCGATGAGCAGTGTCAGATTTAGGACAACAGCTAATTGGGCTGCGCATATGCTCGAACCCTAAAATTTGCGATTACATTGGGTCTCGCAGCGGGAGTGAACAAAGAGAGACAATGACCGACAGGTTTGAAAACCAGTCAAGTAATCATGTTCGTGAATCAGTCCAGGCGGACGGGCTCAATCTGCTCGACCTGCAAATCAGGCAGCATGAACGCTACGATCGATCTCAAAGCCAGTTGGCACGAGCGCTCAACTGGGCTACCGGCCTGGTCTGGTCTGGTGACCAGAAGACTCTCGATTCGCTGAAACAGATTCGCTCCGGAATAGATACGAGCCAAGAGTCAGGAGTTCTGCTCCCTGCAAATCGCCTCGCAGAGCGAATCAAACAAGCCTTGAAGGCAGATCGGGAAGCACTCGGGTTGCGAGCGGAGATATCACACTACGGTACAGGTTTTGTCAAAACAGTAGGGCTCTTTCTGCCCGGTGCCTCTGGCAAGATCGGCGCTGTTTGCTCATTTGGGTTAGATCAAATGAAGTCCGGAGACGGGCTCGCCACACAGCTCGTCGATGGTGGGCTCGGGGGGCTGAAAGGTGGCTTGTTGTACAAAACTTTCTCAATTCTGGGAGCCAATAGCCTTAGTTTAAGTCCGGCCACAAAGGGTTTTGTATTGGGGTTCGGTTCGCGAGCGCTCGAAGTCGGTTTGGATCGGCAAACCTGGAAGGAAGAAACATCGGGCCAGAAATTCAGCCTATCTGCGGGGACTGCTCGTTGGACGGAAGCCATATTCAATCGCAATGCCGTGCTTGCAGACGTAGCGACCTTCACGATGGCGCACGGTTTGACAGCGGGAGCAAATACACTAACAGGCGGGCTGGTGGAAAGGAGCCGGTTGTTTTCTACTATACTGACCGGCTCCAGCTTCGGTCTGACCAATGGAGCGTTAGGGGAGATTCAACGGCAGCGCAGCTACGGTGAAGAGTTAGATGTTTGGAAGATTACCCAAAGATCCTTATTACAAGCAGCTATTGATAGTGTGGCTGCAGTTCCCGGTGGGTGCATGAATGCGATGGCATTGCGCGCCGGCAATACCAACAATCAGATCAAGCTTGAGAAGCTCGGAGCTCCTGAGATGGCGAAAGCTTTGTCCGGAAGCCGATCTGAAAGCGTTAGGGAGGGATTGAAGTCAGTACAGGAGGATGGTGCACTGCTGGCGAAGCCGGATCTCACAGCTACAAGTAAGGCTGCAGACAGTCCGGTAAAGGGCGTTGGAAACCTAAGCGGCAGGGTGGAAGTGCCGGAGCCGAAAACTGCTTGTGCAGTCGAATCTGCGCTAGGAACTACGGAAACAGCTGTCAATAAACAACACATCGAGTCTGGCGATTTAGCAAAAATGGATGCCGAGGTGGAAATTGTTAGCAATCTCAGCAAGTTCAAAGATCGGGGCGTAATTCGCAAGCTGGTCAGGCAAGGTGTTCTCAAAGCCCTCGAAGCTGACCCCGAACTCGTTTGCGATCCGGACAAGTGTGCGAGACTTCTTCGAGTTTTGCACCGGATGGAACTCAATGAGAACCCAAGGATTCGAGAAGTAATCACGGACAAGGTTGTTAAAGCGATAAAGAGACAACCAATTTCCTCGCCTGATCTTCCTGCCCGTGACCAGATGCCGCTGGAGAGTATAAGGAAGCTGATAAGTAAAGATTGCGGGCTCGCACTCGAGTCAGATCAGGCGATTCAAGTTGCTATGGAGCGCAGAATGAAAGGTGAACGGGGAGCGCAAACTCTTCATGCTTCTAACACGACTGTTTCTGCATCAGTTTCTGAAGCACAAATTCCCCTCGTTGCAAGCAGGCCAATTGCAAAAGTGCCAGAGCAAATGATCGTGACTCCGGCCACAATGCAGCGAGAGACTCCGCTGCAACGCTTTATCAAGTCTCAAGAAAATCGGGAGACAGAGCTCGGGCTGTCGCATGATACGGCGCGACTTCATTCTGCAGCCGAGAGGCTTCAAACCGACTTGCGCCTGCTGAATGCTCGAGTATCTGAGCTTGATGCTCGCGAATTCAAAAGTCTCTCTGCTGCCGAACGCAAAGAACTTAGTGAGTCGCGCTCAATTCTTACTCGGGAGATTGAGCGTCGAATTGATGGGCTGAAGCTGGGCGGTGCTGTCGATATTCTGGATTGGGGTAGGGCAAACCTACTCATGCCCCAAAACAGCAGCCTTGGCTGCCATGTTCAAATGGTAATTCTTAGAGACTTGAGCGAAATTTGGAGTCGGAAATTAGCATTGCGAAATCGCTCTGGTTTACTCGAGAGTAAGAGTCCCAGAGAGCTTGGACTGATTTGCCTTGCAACGAAGCATCAATCGGCGCTCGACCGAGTCGGTGGAGACGCATTGTTGATCAATCCGAATTCAGGTGACGTAGTCTTTCTTGATGTGTCATTGCGTAGAAAAGATGGGACGATAGACGGAGGCGCCGAACTTCCCGAATACAGGAAGCGAGGACTTATGACTGTTCGTGAAGGCATGGATATTTCCGAGAGACGCAACATGGTGCAGTGTCTCTTTCAAGACATTGTTCAACAGATCCATTGTGGTAGATTTCCAATTAATTTAATCGACATAAGACTGCCATCTGGTGGAGACGCCGGATCGCAAAAGCAGGGTGAGGACATCCTCCGATTTAGAAATGATCTTTATCAAACTGCTATTCAAGTACCAGTGATCAAGTGGCTTGTCTGGGAAACAGTGTTTGCTAAAACACCAACCCTAGAAATTGAAAATCGTGAGCGCGGACTGCGTGAATGGGCTGACCATAATCGGACTGGTGGTGCTCTCGAGATCTGCGGAGTTCGACCGTGGCAGGGTCAAATGACGCCACCTGAGTTCCAACGGGCAAGCGAGCGATTCCGGGAGGAGCAATTCAAATGATCGCATGTTTTATGACTGGTGTGGACAGGTTGCTTTGGACCGAGCCTTCGCTCGATTTCCAACCGGTTTTGCGGCAATGACGGATAATTCTCGAGAACAGACAGATCTAAGCTCCCAAGCTGAACTGGTGGCTCTAAAGAGCTTGCAGCAGGAAATCCGTTTGCATCAACGAGATGACGCAAATCAAAGTGTGCTCACTCGAGGGATTGGAACTGTCTGGAATAAGTTCCAGTCGGAAGCATTATCGCTCGTGGCGCTAAAGTCCTTTTACCGCGAAGCCGAGCGCAAGCTCAAGACCGGTGACGTCGAGACAAAGGCACAAACCGTTAAGGAGATAGCTCGGGTAGTAGAGGCGGACCGTCAGGCCATCGAGTCACGAGCTACGGTTACTCATTACGCTGGTGGATTTCTCAAAACAGCCGGACTGTTTCTTAGTGGACGGATCGGAGTGACCAGTACGGTTGGCGTTTATTCGCTCGATCAATGGAATCCCAGCTTATCCTGGAAAGAGCAGGTAGCCGATGCAACGCTTGGTGGGTTGAAGGGCGGAGGCATGAAGGCAATGTTCCATGTGCTAGGACATCATTCGCAGACTGCCGTTGCAAAAGGAGTAATGCTTGGTATCGGAAATTCTGTGCTAGATGTCGGTCTTTCACGCAACTCCTACAAAGATGGATTCGGCAAGGGGCTTAGTGACACATTAATCTCGGCAGTCGACCCGAGAGCTCGAGCAATCGATGGAGCAGTTTTTGTAGCTTCTGAAGGAATGTTTCGTGGAGCGAATCATTTCAGCCGCGGTGCTGTCAGAGAAAGTCCGATGCTTTCAACCATGTTTACTGGTGCGGCTTTCGGGATGTCTTCCGGCGGAGTCGGTGAATACATGCGCCAGAAGCAGGCAGGCGAACAACTTGATCTCCAGAAAATTGTTCAGCACGCGGCAATTCAGGGGCTGGTCGATACGGCAGCAGCGTCTTTTGGTGGGCTGCAAGCTGATACTCAATTACGAGCACGCATGAACGAGAGCGTTCAGCGTATGAATCTGAACATGCGCGAGCGTGCTAACCAACCGCAGCGCCACCTTCAAAGCGCGGTAGACTGGCTAATCAATCGCTCGCAGTGGACGCCTGCGTTGGTCGGAATTCCAGCTGGCTTTGGTGGGCAGGTTAGATTACCGGAGTCAATTAGACCGGTTGCCACCACTCCCGAAAGTCCTACCAGATTAACCGACCTCATTCCAAATGTCGTTTACATGTCTACCGGACTTGGGCTGGGCTACGGTGATTCTATTGGAAGTTCTCGTGCGAGTCTCGGTAGCACTACATCGGGAGTTGGGCGACGCGAGTGTGCAAACCATGCTCATCGAACGGATTGTACGTCAGCTTCTGCTCAATCAGGCAAAATAATTATTGAGGTTCCGCAAGCGTTGGTTCCTGCGGCCAACGAGCTAAACAAGCTGGCGAAAAATCTGACAGACCCTACCGCTGCAGAGTCTGATCGGCAAGCAGTCTCATCCTTTCTGAGAGCTAATCGAGAACTACGCGAATTTGCTTGCATGCTCGCGGACGTCAAGAAAGTTCCGGTATTGACCAGTATTGTAAACGAGGTATTCCAGGGAGATGGTCTGCCTATGTTTAGAACTTACAGGACTGCACGTGGAGATAAAAACACCTACGAACTTTGGAAAGAGTTACAGACAACATTTTTTCCATCTTTCAGAATGGAGAAGTTTGCAGCCAGCTATCGAGGCGCTGTGAGCAGTTATCTGTCGATGTATCCGGAGCTGCGGCCGGCGACTGAGCACTTTGCAAACAAATGTGAGGACCTGGCGATTGTGGAGTCTTTGGATATCGTGCTTGGAACTAAGTATGCCTCGGCATTACGGACTAGAGGCAAGGGCGCTGAACCTAAGTTGGCAGTGCCGCTGGCTGGAGAGGCGAAAGCTGAAGCAGGCGATTCGAAGTTGAATATGAGATTCGAACCGACAGTACTGAAAGCATTGACTTCCGGGGTAATGACTAGCTCGATTGTAGGCGAGCTTTCACCGAAAGTTCGTGCGAAAGGTGAAAGCTCAGTTAATGCGGCTGAGAAGAATGCCCCGGAGACCAAGGTGCCGTTGTCTGCAGCAGAGAACACATTGCTTGAGCGAGTCAACACCTTGACGGTTGGAACTCCGGAAGCAAGGGCGGTCGCCGCTAAAGAGCTTGTCCCTGAGATTGACAAACTGTCAGATCAGGCGTTCTTGCGCTGGCTCCAGGCGATTGATTCACCCGAAGCGATGGCTCTGGCGCTAGAATCCACGAAAGGTGGACGCGTACCCAGAATCGTCCGTGTTTTAGGCGACCGCTTGTTCGAGCTGTCGGATCGATCTTTCCTGCGCTGGAAGGAGATAGCGCAGGCTAGGCTTCTTGATGGTTGGAAGCTTGATGTGGCGGCTGTCGATGCGCTGCCGCTTGCAGTGCAGAAAGAATTTCTCTCCAAAATCCCCTCGCTCGAAGCGCAGCGTGAGCATGGCTGGAGACGAGATAGTGGCAACCGGTCGGCAAAATTCGTACTACCGGAAGCGATTGTTCCGGATTGGGCCAAAGACCACGTGGTATCGGCCCAAAAGCCGTCGGGCTCGGGCGGAGGCGATCGCGTACAGCGGAGGCAGCCCTGGAAGCCGAGATTTATCGATACCCTGGATAATCGGATCGACCTGCTTGGCAGTGCAGTCGAAGCTCTAAAGACAGCACCTGCTTCCATGTCACCCGATCTAAAACATAAGTTAATTCGCCTGGGTTGCTCAGACAAGGAAGGGTTGCTCGGCGTTTTCGATGCAGTCGGCTACCGTCAGATTGGACGAGATGCTCCGTTCAGCTGGGTTGAGGCAGACCCCAGAATTGAAGCCAACCGGAGACTGCTCGCGGAGCTTGCTCCGCAAGCAACCAGCATGGAACCGTTGAAGTATCTGTTCCAGTTCCTGCGCGAACGAAACGCTGCCGGTGCATATGTGGCGGCTCAGGAGATGCAACCGGCAACTACTGCCGCCAAGTCGCTCAGTGCAGTGCGTGCCGAGCTGGTGCAGACAAAGCAGCAGGCCGGAGAACCGATCGATAACGATCGGATTGACGTAGAGGCACGCCGGAAGCTTTCGCAATTGACGAGGGAGGCAAGCCAGCGCTGGACTGACGTGCGGAAGCTCATAAGCAATCTTGCCAGCGGCAGGATTTAAGCTCCTCGCCATGCAGATGAAGGAATGGGTGGTCGCTCTCGATAGAAAAGTGCGCTCTGCATGCGCAAATGAGTCGAGAAAACCAGAGATCACCGGGAGAATCGCTCCTCTATAATTGCCCGTCTGTCCTGGCAACCGCAAAGGGATCTAGCAGAAGGATCTTCCCTTGATAATATCCAACTTGTTGCAGTCCTGGATCTGTAAATACGTATCCGTCCGCCTGGAGCTGGGCGCGGAAAAGGCGATAGTTCTCCTCCGTTACCGGAAGCGCCTTTGGCTGTGAGAAGTACGAGACTGGATATCGTCCTCCAGTAATCTCGCCTCTGCCTATTATCGGCAGGTCAAATGGGCGATTTCCCATCTCTGGTGTCAACGCTGCGGAGGTTAACTTCAGGACGTTGCCGTCGGCTAACTCTATCCTGACCGTGTTTGCGCCGGCCCCCAGATACCTGGTGCCGGAAAGGTCGACGGTCTTAAGCGCCCAGGTGTACAAGCCCAGATCATGCCGATTCTGAGCGCTCTTATCATTGATCGACTCAAGGATCTCCCAGACCGGCCTGGGTTTGAGTCCGCCAGCCTCAAAATTATGCTCGCTCACGCCGCTTCTATCTGAGCCGTTCATTCGACGATTCTCCAATTCATTCAGCGAGATCTCTGAGTTTTGACGTTGTACAGCCGAGTCATCTGACGGTGCTGCCTTTGCATGATTTTCCCGTTTGACTAATGTATCTCTTACTTCGCTGAGAGTTTTAATGAATACTGCCGCTGGATAATTAGTCTTCGGACTCTCAGGCCGTCCGGTATTGTGGGTGATCGGTCGTGGATGGCTTTCAACCAGGGCCTGCCCAAGGTCAGAGTTTTGCTCGAACTTTGCCATTATGGCACGCTTTATGAGAGCGTGATGCTCTGGACTTCCAAGCTCGAACGTTTTATCCAGGTACATGCCAGTTTTGGATTTAAACTCTCTGCCTGCAGACTTGGCTGCCGAGCCGTGTAATTTGGCAACCTCAGCGCGCTTGACCGGATCGGTGATCTTCAGGCAAGTATAGAAAGCCTCCACTGATGCGTACTTGACACCGTCCAGTGTGAACCTGGACTGCGCGAAGTTCGAGAACTTTCTGCCAATTCCTTCCTTACTCTGGCTTGCAACATTGAGTGGGCAATCATGCGGTCTCCGCTTCGGAATAATGCGAAGAAGTCTTGCTCCATCCGGTCCTTCGATTGTAGTCGGACCATCTTTTCTATGCGTGGTCCTATATCCGTCTTGCTCGATAACGGTTGAATTCTGTCCAATCGTAACGACTGTTCCGTCAGCTTTGTGGATAACTCGTGTCCCGTCCGGGGTTGTTTGGTCACTTAATTTTAGGCGATTGAGAGCGACAGGACTCTTTGCTTGCTTGGGTCGACAAGTTGGCGAGGCGTCAGTTTGTTCACGTGGTGCTTCTTGTGGACCACTGCCGCCCGGTGAGCTGTTGTCAGCCCCGGTCTGAACTCTGGATGTGCCATTTTGATCTGGACGAATTCTCATTAATGATTCTGGCAGCGATCTGCTAGTCGGCAGTACAAAGTTATCATTCCCAGGCTTTGTCTTGTTACTTCGCTTGCTGCCGTTACTGTCATGATTGTGCTCATACTCAAGCGAAGTTCGACGAGACGGTGGGGCATCGTATCTCGTAACCAAAGGCGATTCTGTTCCATTCGTAACAACCCGGCAATAGTTGAAATTTCGATGTCCGACAATTCCTCCCGGTAAGGCTGCCAGTGTATCGATGGAACCTTGTATTAGAGAGCGAGTTGCTATCTTGGAGATGTCTATCGCTTCTTTCTCCGTGCGCTGGCGGCCGAGCTCTGTTAGCGCCCCTGTTACCATTCCGAAGCTCGTGCCACTGAGCGCAGTGGCGAGAGTGCGGTTACTATCGATCAGTCCTCCGCTGAATCTGTTTACACCCGTTACCATTCCGTGAGCGACGGCAAAGGTTGCTCCGTCGGCAAGCCATACTGCTGGATCGGATGCGTGAGCAACAAGTTTAGAGGCTCCGAGATTGAAGTCAAGACCAGCTGCCTGTGGACTTGTATAGCAACGGCGATCGAGGGCGATCTCCAGCATCCTGCTTGCCATTCCTACCAAAACTCCCTTGCCGGCAACGCCCATTTTTTCTGTGGAAAAGGAACTAATTAGACTGTGGGTCAGCAAGCCCTTGAGCGCACCAAGGCTGCCATCGGCACATTGATAGGCAAGGCTGTCTGTTCGACGAGCTTGGTCGAGACCGCAAGTTGTGGCTGCAGTTATTCGGCCTGCTCCGCCAGGGAAAAAGAAAGCGGCGGTCTTCAACAGACCTGTCCCATAGTGAGTAATCTCATTGCTGTGAGCCAGTGCGTCTTGGTCAGCCTTCACCAATCGGTCGACCTTCTGCTCCAAGTGCTTCAGGTTCTTCGCTGTATCGCTGTTCTGCGCCTCTAGAATTTCTTCCTTTAAAAGCTTCAGCGAGCTAAGTGACTCATCAGTTCTCACTATTCCGACTAACTCACCTGCCCAGTTGACGGCTCGGTTGAGATGGCTTCGCGAGTGGTCCTGGCGTTCGTGCCGTCTGATTTGTAGGTCGAGCAAATTCAGCCGCTGCGAATCACTGGTGTCGCAACTTGGAGCTTCCGGCTTAGCGTGGATGCGGTCAGACATAAATTACCTTGAATCAGAAGAAGAAAAAATGTTCGGCCGGTTCGATCGGCTCAAAACCATTGTCGATTGCCTGCTTTGCGCAGTCCACGGGAAAAATACGCAAGGTGGGAGCTACCGTCCTGTTGGTTAGCTCAACTTAGCGCTAGCACCTTGCGTAACTCTCCCAAGAAGCGGTTTAGATGACGATTTGTGGTGGTATAGTCACTGTGGAGCGGCGGGCTAGTGTTGCAGGGAGTGGCTCTTAAGTTGGTGAACTGTGAGTGGAATCGGCAGTTCACTTGTGTACTGGGAGATCCCTGATGGTTTCGGAAGAAAGCAAAAACAAAAGTATCGTGGAGTCGTCTGATCTGAAGAAGAGTCAGAGCGACTCTCGCTCGGAGTCTGGTAATGCTTTCCAAGATGAAATTTTCGTACACCGTGATGAGCTATTCAATAGGCTCAAATCATTCGAAGAGCTCAACAGGAAGTTTAGAGAGGGCCTGGATCAAGATCGTGAGCGTTCGGACACACCTTCCGAAGCACTTGAAGGCCGAGCGCCAGATTCTCTTTCTTCCGGCACCAGCTCGAGCCGAGAGCAAACCAGCTATGGTGACATCCGAGTAACTTTAAATCAGGGCGATGAGCTTGTTGAATTTACCCGTTGGTCTGAAACAGATACTCGAACTGCGTCACTGCCGGGAGTCGATGTCCTTGTAAAACGAGACGGGCAGACGTCAGTCGAGTGGCACGATCAGACAGCGGCCTCCATTTTGCCAAGTGCAAATCCTGAACCGTTTGTGGTTTTTGCATATCCTGATCATTCCACCATAACTTTAGATCCTGATGGTACCAAGTTCGTGGCGTTGGCCGATGGTACCACGGTCTTGGGTGACAGCACCGGCGCAACACTTACGAGCTTTCCCAACGAACTGACAGTTACCGAAAGGATTGGTCTGCCACGAGTGGTGGACCTTCCTGGCGGCGGAAAAGTTGAGCTGCCGGTTCAAACGGGCTTCCCTTCCGGTGAGTTAGCTGATCCGGCAGCTTTTAGCGCAAGGGCCGATCACAAGCTGTATGCGCAGCTTTTGAACGGCTTGCAAGCAATCGGTACAACAGTCGTGAAAGCGCTGGAGTTGCCGGTATCTGAAGGTAACGCTGGACTTTCAGAGTTAGTGGGTGAGCTCCAGAAGCAGGTCAGTGGTTTGCGTGAAGCTGTTCCTGGTGTGCTCAAGGCTCCGGAGCTGTCGCTGGAAGACCTACTCCAGCTGAAGAAGATGGTTGGTTCAACCCAACAAACAGGAGAGCAGGCCGGTTCAAGAACCATCAATCTACCTTACGGGATTACAATTAGAATTCCTGGTCACGGAGATGCACCGGTTGCCTCAGCTTCTCCCGATGTGACGAGTCAGGCAGCCCCTGAAACAGCGCGAAAGACTGATGCTGCCAAGTCGGCGGCAAGTATTGCCGACTCGATTGATGCTGAAGTGCTCCTGAAATTGCTTGAGCATCCCGAGCAGTGTGGTTATGTAGTTGAAGCTGATAGGGAAGGCAGACCGCTTACTTTAGTAGATGCTCAAGGCCGAACGATTGACATCGCTTATGATGCCGCCGGTGGTGTCAGTAAGCTGAGTTTCTCGGATCAGTCGGTGGTCACAATTAGCCCGGACGGAAAGAAAAACATTGTTGCTCGTCCTGATTTAAACGAGCCGGTTGATTGGAAGAAGGTAGGCTTGTTGTTGGAAGACTATCCAATAGACAAAGGCTTTGGTGTCGGTTGCAAATGCATGGTTGATCATCAACCACTAGGTTCTGCAACCTGGAATGGCAGTCTTGATAATGTGCGAATTCTCCCATTGAGACCGGCTGATACCAGACCGGGCGAAGGCAGTTCGATTGACACATTGCCGTCCAGTGGTAAACAGGCGTTTGACTGGAGAGAGTTGGAGCGGCTGCTGAAGGTAAAGCCGATTGAAAATGGCTTCGATTGCACTAGCGCTGGATGCATGGTCGATCACAAGCTGTTAAAGACTGCAATCTGGGATGGCACTATTGATGGTACAAGAATAAGTTCTTTCAGACCATTAGAAGAGACGCCGAGTGATTCGACCCCTTCGAGCGGCGGGGCGTCGGTGGATTGGAGAGAGTTGGTGAAGCTGCTGAAGGATAAGCCGATTGAAAATGGCTTCGATTGCACTAGAGCGGGATGTATGGTCGATCACAAGCCATTAGGAACCGCAGTCTGGGCTGACGGTATAGATGATTCAAAAGTCACGCTGTTCAAGCGGAGCGATACCAGATCGCCGTTTTCTGAAGGAAGTGATTTATCGTCACTCGGCTCGCGTGCAGATAGCGCAGTTAGTCCAGGCGAGACACGAACAACACTAGGTGGTTCGACACCGGTGCGAATTCCGATTGACCCGGTAGGGGAAGTGCCGGTTGCTCGCAGTCCACAGCCGGTCGTCGAGCGAGACGACGCCGGGAGGCTCGAGCAGATTCGCAGTGGTGACCAGAAAGTACTTGTCAAATACGATGGTGAGAAGAACGACCCGTCAGGATTCGAGATTCGTGCAAAAGACGGAACATTGCTTGCAAGTTACGCTGGGAAGTTTGAAATTGATGAGAAAACAGCAGTTATAATTGTTACCGAAAAGGATAAATCAGCAACCGGACTCGCTCGTATCCAAACCCGATATCTCCCGAACGGTGATGTCGAAAGAAGTGAATATAACGAGCTAGGATTGCGTGCCAAGCAAACAGTAACTGGTAAAGGTGAAGACGGGCTGCCTAGAACGTTGACCACCAGCTATAACTATCTGCCTGTGAGTGCAGCGTCGCTCAATGACATTAATACCGTACGTTCCGTGCAAATCGATGATAAAGGACGGATCACGGAGACAGCGCAGTTCAGCAGTGTAAGTGCGGTGGAGTCCGGTAAGCCATTTATTGCTGAGCAGGTAAAGTATTCCGAAGTTGGTGCATGGCAGAAAGAAACACGCATTCTGACGGATTTGAGCTCGTCGGACCAGCCTAAAATTTTGGACAGAACGGTAAGGGCTTTCAACAGTGAAACTAACACAACTTCATTATCCAGCGAAGTCGATGCTAGTGGGACTTTGGTAAAGCAAGAGATTCGCTTCAATTCCGACGGTCGGGTGACAATGTTTACAAAGTCGGTCGGGACGGACTTTTATTTATATGATATCGACTCTGCTAGTGGCCAGTTGGTGGGAGTTAAGTTAAACGGCAAAGTGGTTTCCGACCAGATTCGCTCACAACAGTTAATTGTTGTCGGACAGTCTTCACTAGATTTCGCAGCAGTACAGAACAATGTTAGATCTGCGATCGATGCCGGTAAACATCAGTTTTTAAGCCCTGACAGTAGCGCGTCAGCCCGTATTGATGCACTCTTGAGATTGAAAGAGATGGCAGCAACCAGGGCTGGCGAAACGAAAGTTGCTCTAGGGAAAGTCATTCAGTCCTATGAAGGAATCAATGCCGGTCTGAATGTGCTTTCGGCCGGCGGATTCGAGCTGAAAGGGGAACCCGTCCAGGTAAGCCTTGCAAGGAGGGGTGGCAAGTTCGAGCCTGAAAAGCTAAATGGACTTGCTTCCGAAACGCAAAAGGCGCTTGAAGCTCTAGAAAGGACTGCAAAAGGCCCGCCTCTTAACGAACAGGCCAGAACATTGATCGAGTCATTGCGGGACAGCTCCAAAATCCCGCCCAAGGATGCAGCAATAAGACTTTCAGAACTGTTAGGCGATCTGAAGTCTGGTGTACCTAAGCGTCAGCGAGAGGCGTTGTTCGAAATACAGAACAAATTGGCTCCAGTGGCGCTACAACTCGTGAACGATGCGACCAGAGAGCGTGCGCTAATTGGTAAGTCCAGCAACTCTACGCTGAGCGAACTAAGCAAAGATCAGTTAGACCTGGCTCGATTAGCCCGCTGCGGTGATCAGGTCGCAGAGAAAATGCTGATTTGGACTGATGCCATGAAAACCGTAGCCGAAGCTCGTTCTATGCATGAGAAGTCGGTGAAAGGAATTGAATTCAAAAACGATCCGCAAGGACGCGTCGCAGAAATCGTAAGAGATGGTTTTACTACAAGGTTGTCTTACAAGGAAGGAACTACACAGCCGTCCGCTGCGGATATTTTTGACAAGTTCGGCAACAAGATTGCTCATGCAGAAGGTCTGGTGCGCATCAATGTTAGAACTGGTGATGTTACTGTTACACAGCAGTTGAACTCCAAACTCGGCTTGTCCAGAAGGGAATTTGTCTATGCTGCCGGTGGCCGGGTCGAGAAGAATGAATTTAGCGACACCGGCTTGCGAACTAGACAAACTGAAACTATTGTCAAACTGGACGAATCCAACCGGACTTCTGCTCAAAATACCACCAATACACTATATGAGTATTTTGGAATTGATCAGGGCGGCAAGCAGGTGCCCACGGACAATCCATTGGCGGTTCGATTGGCGGTAGCGGTCACCACTAATGGTGCGGGTCAGCCAATTGAGATCAAGAACTTCAATAACTTTGCAGGAGTTGAACTCGACCGACCAGTCATGAGCCAGAAAATCGAGCGAACTGCAAGGGCCAGTGGCAAGCAATCCGAAGTTTATTCCTTTGTCGACACCAGTAACTTGGAGAAGCCACAGGTAGTCGGTGTAATCAGAAGAACGGTCAATCACAATACCGGAGAAAGGGAGTTTTACGAAGAGTCCAAAGTTGGCAAGACTTCCCAGGCTGTAAGGTTCGATTCGTCCGGGTCAGTCACAACCTTTACTCGCAGCCAAGGCGAGGATTCATATTCATATCAAATCAAGGACGGCAGGATTGAGTCAGTAATCAAGAACGGGCAGACATTGACGGGGAAAGTTCTAGAGCAATTCAAAAAAGAGGGAGAACAGATATTAGCAGTTGTTGTACAGAATGCTGCTATCAATTCATATCGCAGTGAGCTAGAGCGGCCGCTGCTCGATGGTTCAGCCACTGCTGAGAGTCGCCAGCCGGTGCTCAAGGACCTGGAGACGTTGCTGAAGCGCACAGGCAGTCCGCAAAAGGAAAGTCTCAGCGCAGAAATTGAAAGATTGAAAGCTAGTCATCAAGGCAGATCCGTGCTGGAGAGTGTAAGGAGCGCCGACAAGACTGAAGTTACTGAGAGTGTTTCCGAGAAGGGCAGGGAAGTTATTGCTAAAGACAGCCGGGGTAACGAGGCATTTCTGATTCGATTTAGACAGGACGGCAAGCCGGACCTGGTTAGAGAAAGGGGTGGTTACTACTGGAGTAGCGCAGATGGTGGCAAGATTTGGACTGCTTATCAAGATAAGGACTTAAAGACAGTCGCAAAGGACAAAGTCGGCGAACCGCAAACCCGGAGCGGTGAGATTAGTTTAGTCGACGGTAACCTGGTTCAAAAGTGGGGAGATGACAGCCGCATTTCTATCAGGCAACCCGATGGCACGAGAGTTTGGGAGTATCCCAGAGACCATGTCACGGGAGTGCAGAAAGTCGAAATTGAAAGGGCGGACAAGACGACTGTTACTGTCAACACTTCGAATAGTGGAAGGCAGATAGTTGCTCGGGATGCCGCTGGCAAAGAGACGTACACTGTTAAATTGGGACCGGATGGCAAACCGAATTTCACACATGGACAGGACGGATATGAGTGGCTAAGTAGCGACGGTGGAAGGACTTGGGTCGCTCACAAGGATCGTCAACCTGTGAAGAACGCAGATGGCACCGATTACACATGGAAGGGAGAAGTTTCACTCGACAGTAATCTAAATTTGCGCGAGATGGGCAAATCGGGACATCTCTGGATTCGTTCACCAGATGGGACGAAGACCACGCGTAACCCGGAAGACAAGGTGACCAACAATCAACGAACGGAGATTCAGAAGCCTGACCGCACATCGGTAACAGTTACTGCTTCGCCGAAAGGCGAGGAGACGGTTGCTCGAGACTCGAAGGGCGAGGAAGTATACAGGTTTCGTACTGGACCTGATGGAAAGCCGAACTATGTTCATGAAACTGGCGGCTTTCACTGGCGAAGTAGCGATGGCGGTAAAACATGGGTAGCATATGATCGCGCGCCTGCGTGGGGGAGTCAGGATGACGCTGGCAAGCCCGTAGATGCTAATGGTCAACCGGTTGCCGATCTGAGCAAGGCCTATCTGTGGAAAGGTAGTGTCGTAGTCGATCAGAACTACAGTTGCCTGTCCACCTCAGATAGTGGAAAGGTCAGTTGTCGGCGGACTGGTGGGCTGTTATTAAAGTGGAATCGGACCAACTCCGGCGAGACTGAGCCGAATCTAGCCGAACAGAAGGTTGCACGCGAATTTAAATCACTCACTGAGCTGGCTGCGGGTCCGCCGCCTAGCCCGTCAGCCAATGAGCTTGTGGAGAAGTTGGGTGGGAGACTCGCAGCTCAGGGACTGCTTCGCCGGCTGCAAACTAATGAGCCAGGTGTGCGCGAAGCGGCCATGAAGGAGGTAGTGAGTGTTCTAAATCCGGCTACAGCGCAAGCTGTGGCCCGCGATCAGATTCTAAATGTTGTTTCTGGAATTAGTAGCGACTCCAACGCTGCTGAGTTGGTCAGAATTCAACCGGAACTAGTAAGACTTGCAAGGACAGGCAACCCTCAGGCTGAACGCTGGCTGAATTGGTCCGAGGCGGCGAAGAACCTGGACAATTTACGTCAGCGGGAGCCAGTTCCAGTTGCCGCTCACGTCAAAGTTGTTACCGATGCAAGCGGTCGCCCGAGCGAGATTCGCAGCGGCGAAGTTGTGACAGCCAAGTTCGAGTATCGGGGCGACAGCAAAGTACCTTCATCGATTGAAGTGAGTATTCCGGACCCAGCGAATCGAGGTAAGTTCAAGACCGACGTAGTCGAGCCTAATGGTCCCGTCAAAGTCGATGCGCGTACCGGCGTGATTTTGTTCAGCAGACCCGTTGGTGATTCTGCCAGCCTCGAGCGTTCAGACACGAGGATTTTCCCTGATGGAAGGATTGAGCGCGATGTCTATGATGTAAATGGATTGCGCACAGAGCGCAGAGCCAGGGAATTAGGAAAGCCAGAGGCAGAGCTTGTGACGAGGTACACCTATGTCTCTGGCAACGGTAGATTGACTGAGAATCCGGCTGCAGTCGCTATGGTGATGGCTGAGAGCAGGAATGCAAACAACGAAGTTGTGGGGCGCACGAATTTCAATAGCTTCGCTGCTGTAGAGCTCAATAAGCCAGCACTGCGAGAAACAATCGAGAGTCGAATTGATTCGAGTGATAAGAGTAAGAAGGTTGAGTTACATACGTACACCGATGTAAGCACTTCGGCAGCACCAAAGAGACTGGGTGAGAGCGAAAGACGAGAGGATACCAATACCGGTGAAGTCACGATCAGCGGTTCGCTGGTCTCGGCAGGCAAGCAGACATCCGAATCAGCGAAGTTTAAGGCAAACGGCGAGGCCAGCTCCTTTAGCAGGCAAGTCGGCGAAACAAAATTGGATTATGTCTTGAAGGACGGCAGAGTCATAAATGTTAAGGTCACAAATCCCGAAAAACTCGACCTCGACATTAAGAACACTGAGACTGTCAATGTGCTTATCGCGGAAGGTAATTCGCTTCTAGAACGCATGCGGGATCAATACAACATCAGGAGCGTAGATAGCCCTGAGAGCACCATGCCGGCTAAGAAAGATGTACTAGACGAGATCGCCAGGAATACCAACCCGGCGAGCGGAACATTGATTCTGGTAGATCCGACGGCTTGGGAGGGTGGTCGCTATCAGTCGTTTATCGTCGACGCCGGAAAAATACTTGGTCCTGATGGAAAGTTGATGGGCGCTCTGAAGAATAATGGTGATGTTGAATTTGCTGATGGTCGCAAATTAAACGTGTTAGCCGACGAAGGAGCAATGTTCAGTGGCCGAGTTGGTGACGGCAGTAACGCGATCCACTTCAATATGGTCAAGCCTAAGCGCGACGAGCTTAATGGGGTCATCAGGCAGCCAGAGGTTGGGTCCGACAAGGCATACCGGGTTGTTAACGGAATGGTGTTTGATGACAACAAGTTTCTTGGCCATTTGTCGCCGTCCGGTCGATTTCACTTTAATGCTACCGATTTGAAAGGGTCGACCTGGGTCTCTCAGAAGTTTTCAAATGCACGATTTGAGGGAACTGACAATAGCAATCCACCACAAGAAAGAACGGCTTTTCTCAACGACGATGCTCCCAGCGGCAAGATAGTGATTCCGGACGAGAAGGGGCGTGCCATCGAATACGATGTTCGAATGGGCATGATAGTCAATAAAGCGACTGGCGAGCAAATCGGAACATTGACACCGCCGACGATGCACGGCAACAGCAGTCTTTCCGGTGGGTTCATTACTTCGATGGATGGTAAGACTGTACCACTCGGTAATTTTAGGGGTGCTGCTTTTAGCTTGTGCAAGCCGAGTAGCCTCGCTCGAGGAATAGCTGAAAAGGATATTGAGGGACTGTCGCTGGGTCCGCAGGAACGTCTAGCAGATGGGTCAACCAATCCTGAAACCGGTGGGTTGTATAGTGTGACCCAGGCTCGCGATGCCAGCGAGCTCAGGCTAAACCAATCGAGGGAGAAGCTGCGTGAGTATGACGACGGTACTCATCCTTACGACTATGTTACAGGTGTCAGAGAATCAACAGTTAGGCAACTAAAGAATGCTGTGCGGCTCAATCAAAGAGATGCTGAAACGTTTGCGGTTAGCTTTCATAGTCTCATGAACGGCAAGTACTCGGAAGAGAGCGTCAACTATGTACTGTCTACACTGAATATAGCGAGACTTTCTACTGCCAGAGAAAGTATAAGCATCAAGAAGCAGTTGCTGGAAAGTGCTTCTTCAGAGTTTGAATCATTGCCGAGTGACACAACCAAAATCAGCGGCAGTATTTTGTTGCCTATCTCGACGGGTTTGGAAGATATAAACCGGAAAAATTCAAGATCGAGGACGGTGTGCTGTTGGATGCGCGCGGGAGACCAATCGGTAAGATCGAAAATACTGTTGATCCTAGGACCGGTCAGATGACACAAGGCGTCCTGCACATGGTCGATCCTCGAGATCCGTCGAAAGTGATCAAGAGCATGGGAGATCTAAAAGGAGCTGTTTGGAATCTCAGCTGGCCTAATGAGCATGTGAAGAACCAGAGGGATATGGCAACTTGGGTGTCACTTGGGGAGTCGGTAGACGGTACTAGCAGTGGACGTCTGGTCAGCGCAAAGGAATTGTATCGGCAGTCGAGCGCTGAGTTTAAGATTGCCAAGGCAAATCTGGAAGCTGGTGGCAAAACCGAAGCAAGCAAAAGAGCATTTACGGAAGTCAGGCTAAGGGTGGAACAGTATCAGGATAAGTTAAAGAGGATTGCCTCAGGCGGTATCCAATCTGAGAGCGACTTGAAGGATCTATTGGATGGCGGAAAGAAGTATGTCAGGGGTGATAAGGCGGAGGAGAAAAAAGATGCTCACAAGCTAAAGAGAGCAGAAATCCCTGAGGATATGAAAGGTGTCGAGGGAAGACTTAGAATCAATGATCAGGTGTTGCTTATCAAAGATGGCGAGCTCTATGACGCCAGGCTTTACCAGCTCGATAATGGCAAGCTCTGGAAGGATGGCAAGGAGTGCAAAGGTGAAGACTTAATCCCCGTCGGCGTAATCAAGCCACGCTATCAGGTGGAGTTCGTCAACGGTGAGAAAGTAGATCTTACAAGGCAGCCGCGTGTGCTTTTGCAGTGGAAAGGAGCTGATGGTCAGTCGCACAATCTGATTGGGCTCGGACCTGGCGCGGCCACGCAAAACTTCGGTTATCTTGCCGGCGGATTGGTGGACGTAAAGCAATTGAAGGAACAGGCGAGAGACGCGATTGCGGCGGCTACTCGACAGGATGAAAAGTATTTCGCCGATCGTCCGTGGCTTACGGGCGGAGCCGGCAACTGGCTTACCAAGGGAAAGTCTCTGGAGGGTGGCGTCGAGGGAGTCATGAAGGACTTTCAGAAGACGCTATCGCGATTTGAAAAGGAGCTCGATCAGCAAGTCGAGCTATATTTTGGCAAGACTACGGAGGGGAGTTCCTACGGCGGATCATTTAATCCAAAAGATGTGCCGGATGGCTTTAACAAAGATCTTTTCGCCGCAGGTACATACAGTAAAGTTGGACAACCGGGAAATCAGGCAAATGTCGGATTGGAGTCGCTGGACATGCGCGCCGGTGCTGTTCAGACGCTGATGGTGACAATGGGCACCACAGCAGACAGACATGCCGACATTGCGCAGCAGATGGCGGGGCTACAGCAGCAAGTCGCAAGCTCGCTGGAGACGGCCGTAGTGACGGTTGCTACTGCCGGTGCCGGAACTTACTTCGCGGCGGCAGCCAACGCCGGAAAAATGAGCCGCGGCGCGTCTGTCATGTGGCAACTCGGTGCGGGAACAGTACTTGGTGGTGGTGCTTCGACTTTAAGTATGTCCGATTCTAGTCATGGATTTGGCCATGTAAGCTCGGGTGTCATAAAAGGCTTGGCGATGAGCGGACCAGGCATGCTGCGAACCTGGCGCAGTGTGTCTGGCGCGGCTCAGCTTGGTGAGGCTGCGGCCAGAACTGAGATAGCCGCTGCTTCTGGATTGAGCAAGTTGATTCCAACATTCTCTCACTATGGAGGTAAGGCGCTTTCAACTGCAAAGGCGCATGTGCCATCCATGCTAGCTGATTCGGCCTTTCAGAGCGGTATGTTTGCTGCTGCAGACTGGGCTAAGAGTGGCTATGACCGCGAAAAGTTTCTCGAGCACTTCGATCCTCAAAAGCTTGCAATTGGAACCGGAGCGATGTTTCTTGCTCAAGGTGTCGGGCATGGATTTGGACGCGCAACCGATGCCTTCGGTGCCAAGCTCGGCCAGAAACTTGCCGGCACGGAAGCTGGGCAGGCCTTTCTTCAGAGCAAAGCTGGTCGTGTGCTTTTAGGTTCTGAAATTGATCAGGTAACCAAACGGGCTGTTTTGGGTGCGATAAAGGAAGGTGAGCAGACTTTGGTTGCCAGTGTCGCGAACCAAGTCTCCAATGCCTACGCATTTGGTTTTACTGGCAATCTGGCGCAGTCGATTGACGCTGAGAAGGCTAGAGTTGCCGAAAAGTTGGGTTTCATGAAGAGAGACGAAAAGGGCAAACTGGTTGCCGATACGAGTATGGTCTCAACTTCCGGCAGCATGTTTAGCTGGGCTACTGTCATTAAGGAAAGTCATGAAGCTGGTCTGCATGCTGCAGCAGATGCTGGCCCGATGGCTGTCGGCAGTCACTATGTCACAAGGTATTTCACAAAGAAATTTGAGCGAGCCGGAAAGAGTGGGCCAGCGGAAGAGTCGAAAGGGACAGTCGTTGAGGCTGCAGATATTGGCGTACCAGTACAGGGGAATCGGACTTTAGAGATCTCAGGGCAACGAGTTGCCGTCGGTCGAGGTCGGGAGGTCGAGCTTTCAGTCGCTCGCACAGAAAGCGGAGAGCCTGCAGGTAAGGTAGTACTGGGTCAGGACGGTGCCGGTGTTTACCTGAAAGATGCAGGCTCCGAAGGAATCTGGATAAAGCGTGAGGGTGAGTCAAAGGGTTTTGAGCGGGTTGGTGCGGACGGCAAGCCCATTCGCATCGGCCCTGGCGATGAGGTGCGAGTGGGCGGTGAGAACGGAGCACCGTTGAAGGTTCATGAAGAACGCCTTTGGAAGCCGAATCGCGAGTTGAATGATCTTTCGCCGGCTGAATTGCTGCAGCTTCGAGAGTTCATGGAAGTAAACGACGTAAAGAAAGTAAGCTTGCTGGTCCGAAAAGAGTCTGCTGATGGTTTTGTAGCAGAGCTTGATGCGAAATTCTCGAAATGGAAACCCGCTGAGTTTAGCGCTGAGCAATCGGCAGTCGAAACCGCGCACAGACGCCAGTCAGACTCGGCTGCGCAGTTGCAACGCGAGCTTGGCGTCTCGCCTGAGCAGTTGCGAGATGATGCCTTGATGGACAAAGCGCTGAATGGCAAAGACCCTGCAATTGCACGACTTTATGAGCAGCATAAAGAGGCTGTAATGGAATTCGATCAGCAAAACGATCACTTGAGGCAGGCACTCGAGCCGCGCCGCAAGGAATTGCAGGAGATGCTCAATCGATTTGCAACCGAGCGTGGTCTTCCAAAGTTGGATTTGAACATAGGTTTTGAAACGCCGGTAGGGTTCGCGCCGGTCTACGGTGACGGAAAGATTCATGTAAGATCAGCTGAGATTGCCGGAACGAAGGATTTTGCTGCTCTTGCCAAAGATCTTTACCACGAACTGACACACGGTGACCAGCACGCTGCTGTAATTCGCCGATTTCTCGATGCTCAGTCAGTGGGAGTAGCTGTCGACGGGCCGCGCTTGACCGAGCTCAAGGATGCTTACACTAAAGCGACAGGTTTGCCGGTTAGCGAACAATTCCTTCAAAAGGTGATTGAGGCACGTGCGGGCAAACTGCTTACAGCGGAAGAATCGGTGCGCGCCGAAAACATGCTGAAGGCATTTCAGAATAACAAACCACTCGATTCAGAGAAGTATAACGCCCTGTCCTTGAGGTTCGTAGATGTATCCCGTGAGCTCGCCAAATTGGATGACAATTTAGGCGAGCTCCCAGCTCAGAAGTTGATTCAGGATTTGACTAATAACCCGAAGCTGGTCGAATCGCTGTTTGGTGGCAAAGTACCGGATATTGTCGAAAAGCTGATTGCAGACAAAGGTGCCTGGACAAACGAGCGAGAAGCCGAAGCTTCCACGATGCTCAAGAATCTGATGCGCGAGCGCATGTCCGAACTGAATGCAGCTCGACGTTCTATGTACAGCGACTATGTCGAGCAGACCCATGAGTTGGAAACCTTGTTTGCAGAACGGCAGGCGGTATTGGCAGCTCGTCGACTGCAAGCGATTAGAGAGATGGAACGAGCGGACGCAGACTCGCCGCAACGAAGAGCCGCTGGCTTGGACGATCCTGCTCTGGGTGCTCCAGTCAGTCACGAGAAAGGCGTTAGTGTTGAGACCGCAAGAAGAGTCGAGTTGCCAGATCGTGTTACCGCGTCTGTAAAGAAGGTCATGGGTGAGGAAGCTGGTGCGAAAGTCCTTGATGAGCTGACTAGAGCTAAAGCAAGGAATGCGGATCTCCCAATTCCGTTCGACAAGCTGTCTGAAATGACGAAGGAGCAGATCGAATTCGTTGCACGGAAAGTAAATGAAATCGAACAGATAACCAAGAAAGTAGAAGGCAAGAATCCTTCCGACATTTTGGACGGCAGAAGCGTAGCCGATTTACTACGAGAACGTGCTCTCATTTTGCGTGATGTGTCAGAGCCCAGAGTCAGAGTTATAGAGGCTCGACAACAAGCCGACCTCGTGCGAGAGTTCACGGACAAGATCAAGAGTAATACTGTCAAACCGGAAGCCTTTGAGCAACTCGTCAAGCAGTTTCCGGAAGGAAGCCCTGAGAGAGCGATTGCTCTAAGATTGCTTGAGCGTTCCGCTGGGTTGATGAGCCCTGAAGCTCTAGGCGCGCATATGAAAGAGCTGCGCCGGCAGATCCCTGACGACATGCTCACTGAAAAGATAATTCCGGGTGGAGCGAAAAAGGTAGTCACTATCTACACGCTCGATGGTGCTTCCGAAGGCAATATGCTCGCTCATATGTTTGCTAAGAACAATCCGGACATAAGGGTTGAGATTTTTGCGCTTAAGGGCGCTGAGCTTTCATTGTTGCAACAAGCATTAAGCAATCGACAGCAAAACTTAGACGCAGCTCAGAAGCGGTTCGACAAGCTGGATGCTACTGCTCAGTTGCACAGAGAAAGAATAGCGCGTGGCGAGTCTAAGCCTGATGAACCCGTACTTGATGCCAAAGGTAATCGCATTGCCCCCAGTCTTGCTGAGCTCCAGAGTAGACTAAAGAATGCACAGGATGAGCTCTCCGCGCTGTCGGCCTTGCGTCTGGATGAGTCTTGGTCTAAAGGAGTTCAGGATAAATTCCGCAGTCTGGGTGGTGCAAACAGAGTTAGAAATGCGCTCATCTTTGACGATTTAAGCAAACTCCCAGCCGGTGATCCACGCAGGACTTTCTTAGAGAAGGTTCCTGGGTTAATGATGGCTGATGTCGGTGGTTTCGTTCGTGGTGTCAATGCAATTGATGTGGCTGCAGAGTCATCAGCTCCTGGGCGTCACGCCGACGCGAAAGTAAAATTGCTAGTTGGCGAAATTCAGAAGCATCCTGCTTATAGTGAATATCAAAAACATTTGCAGGAGGCTGCGACAGAGCCTGCAAAAGCGTCCGAGCACAAAGTGCAGGCCGAAGCTGCGCTTAAGCGGGCGATTGATGAAACTGTGAAATCGGATGAATCGCGACCGGATGGGGTTCTTGCTCGAAACCGGAGTGCTAGAAAGTTATCGGCAGCCGATCTTGAGGCTAGCCCAGAGGTATTGCTTGCAAGGGCGAACGTCAGTGAAGCGGAAAGGCTTAAGGTGCTGTATGACCGGGCAACAGCGCCGATGATTACAGAGCAGGGGATCAAAGATTACCTTGCATTTGTCGGTAAAGAGGTACAGCGAGTAAATCTAAAGTTAATCGCCTTAGGCGAGCCGCCGTTGCGACACACTGCAGAGGAGTACCAGTCCGCTGCTCTGGCTGCTCTCAGGTACGGGACGAATTTCGGAGACTTCGCTACCATGCTATCTCAAACGCGTAAGTCGTTTGAAGGCATTATGGAAGCGGCCGGCCTCAAACCTGAACAGAAAGACAGGTTAATAGTGATTGGCTCGCTTGAAAGCACCAAGAGCGACGAGCGGGCTGGCAGTTCGTATGCGATGCAACATATGTTAGCCAAGGCAGGTGAGCTCAGCGAGAAAAACTTTGTATCGATCGACGACCTGAATAGCTTCATCAAGACCAGCGAGCAGCGGAACTTGCTTAAAGAGCTTCAGGCTTATAAAGTCAATACACCTGAAGACAAGGCAAGGCTTGAGTTCGAGTTGCAGGAAGGTAAGTTTGCGTCTTTGCGGAAGAAGTTGCAGGAGTCACCACTGGGTCGCCAATTGAAGGACAAGGCTGTGGTCGTGATGGACGACTATTTCAACAGCGGCAAACAACAGGCGGAGAATATTGCTGACAATAAGGCGTTGTTGCAGGCATTTGGCGTAAGGGAACTTGTTGTAGCATCGCTGGGGCGTCATGAACTTCCGTCTCATAGAGACCCTCTTGTCACCACAGACTTCGGAGCGCTTACGCTTAAGCATGTCAATGCGGAGAAGTACCCGCTTACATTCAAGCCTGGACAGCACCCGATGCTCGACCACTATCGCAATTTGATTGAAGATATGGGGATCATATCCAACTACACTGACGGAGGCTCTGACGTACGCACAGCAATCTTTACTCCATACGGGCAGCCGAATAACAACGCCAGAGTAATTGCCGCGCTTGAGCAGTTTATGAGTGGTCCGAGACGCTTCGAGGGTGGTGTCAAACTTTTTGGGACTGAGTATCACATTAGTGGCAAAGCTGAGGGATCTGCACTGTTCGAACAGATGTCCAGAGATGGGAAGACCTATTCGTTTACCGGCAGGAATGGAAAACAAGTTGAGGCATTCTTTGTCGCCAATGGCAAGCTTTCACTCAAGCAGGATAACGGTGGGGTGGCGCATGGGCCTGCGTTCTTGATCAAACATGAAGACGGAAGTTTCTCTGTCGCCAGCGGAAAGGAGTTTCTCAAGGGCTATGATGGTGGCGCCGATGCGCGTTCTCAGCGCCGGTATGAGTTACTGAAGGGATACTACGAGGGCGCCGTCCGGAGAGCCGAGAATGAGCCTGCCGCTCAACCGAAGGCACCAGACGTGCGGCGTGCTGCCAGTATCGATGTACCGGAGGTGATTTCTGTACGTCATCCGCCATCAGATCGCCCGGATGCAGCGACGGCGGATCGCGGGGGGCGAGATAATACTGCACCAGGCGCCACCAGAACAGGTCGGCTGGTACAAGGAGAAGATTTGCTCCTGGTCAGAGAAGTCAAATCGCCTGCTGGTGGAGATGAGGCTGTAAGAAAAGTAGCTGTCGTCTCTGGCGAGTCAGTCTCTAAGCGATTTGTGCAGGTAGACGGAGAAGACCTTGTTCTCGAGAGACGGAAGAAAGATGTTTGGTATTTCGGAAAGAGACCGAAAGGAGGCGAAGTTCCAGACTCTCCTTTGAAGGTACATGTCGATGCTGTAAATGCCGATGAGTTAAAGAGTTTGCAGGCTCTCTTGTTCAAAGCACTCGAGAAAGATCCCGCCCTCTCTAAAATGGTGGCAGCCTGGAAGACTATGGACCCCAGATATGGACATGGGGAAGAACCGGCTTTTGGAATCAGTCCGGGCAAAAAGGGCCAGAACGCAAAGGCCTTTACGATTTATGCGAATTCACCTGAGGAAGCCAGAGCGATTGCTAAGAGAATCGATGACATCATCGTTAATGCAGGACAGCGAAGAAAGACCGGACGGATCGATCATGAAAATGTCGAAGAGTTTGTTGGCTATAGCAATAGAGTTACTGTCACCAGAGAGCAGTTCGAACGTTCCAGCTCTTCAAGCGCGCAGCATTCATTGGTTCGATTGGATAGAGCGGTCCAAGAGAAAGTTTGTGAGCAGTATGGCGTGAAGACGCCCAAAGAGCTTACTTCTGAACATCTGCGCGAGATTGAGAATAAGTCTGGTGTCTGCTTCAAACTGCTGGAGATTGATAAGGACGGACAACTGGCGCTTCGCGTATCCGGTGATCTCAAAAATCCAACGAAGGAAAGGCTAGTCGGCAAGGACAAGCTTTACGTCGCGGAAGGAAGAGACGGCGAAGACGGGAAAACAGATCGCAAGGCTTTGTTCGCGTTGTCCGCCAGCTTTGGAGTCGATCCACTCAAGGTTGCCGACGCCACCGCTCGATCGGCGGAGCCCGGGAAAGGTGTTTCTAGACCAGAACGAAGTATCACTGACAGAGAGAAGGTTCTGGAGCTGTTGAAGCAGCGCCGGACTGCGGTGCCAGGAGAAGGTTCGCCTGAAAGTCCAGCGCAGCCGGATAGGCGAATGGATGCAGTGGTATCGGGCTCCCGGGACGGAAAGTCCTACAAATTGATCTTGAAGGATGGTAGTGAAGCCAAAGAGAAGATCACTTTTGCGACCAGAGATGAGCTTGTAAATGCTCCAATTGAGGTGCTAAGGAAAGTATGTAGGGATAATTTGAATGCTCTTGCTGCCGTGGTCGCTGGTTCGCAGAAGGAGTTGCCATTTATCGGATTGCGTGGTGCAAGCGAAGAGCGCACCAGAGAACTGATCGAAAAGCGCCATTCAGTAAACAGAGCGGGAGAGCCTGGCGGTATCTATATTGCGGTGTATAAGAGTGTGGCTGAAAATCCAGCTACGGTAGTATCGGATCTCGCTCACGCTGCCAGACAGGCGATAAGCTATACAAAGGATCACCTGTCCAAGTCGCCGAGCACTGATGGCGCAATCACGGTCTTTGACGTGACTTCGAAAGCTCACAACGGCAAGCTGATCGCGAAATTGTCGGAAAGTTTGCTAGTCAACCAAGCGCTACCGCGTCCTGAGAATAATGCGGAAACAGGCGTCGTGATAACTTCTCAGAATTTCGACAAGATGGTCAAGGGAGTTATTTCCAGGGAAGTATTCAAGTCATTAGAGGTGCCGGAAGGGAGCGTCACAGGAGAGCGCGCTGAACTTGCAGAAGCAATTAAGTTGCAGGCAGTTGTTCTGGAGTCCTTGAAGTTGGCAGGCGTCGTCCGCACAGAAGACTTGCCACCGACGGTGGAGCAATCGAAAGGTCGTTTGGGCACCAAGGATAAAGCCAGTTCGGCGGAGGATAAGGCTGCCATTTTACAGGAACTTCCACTTGAACACCGGCCTGCGCCGGAGCGAGTCGCAGATGGCGAATCGCTGCCCAGGGTTTCTGCGAGACCGCAGGAGTTTGAGCTTTCTAAAGTTAAGGCTGCAGACAGAGAAGAGTTGGCTAGAGAAGGTCGGATCTCAAAGTTGGCAACCAAGGAGTCGATCGAGAGTGTCGCCCGTTCGATGGTGGCGATTGCAGATGGTTGGACGGGAGACTTGTCGCTACAAGCCAGGAGAACTGATGATGCCTACATGGCTCAGCGGTCTGCCACTGCTGAGTATGAGTCCAGGGTTAAGGCGAGTTTGACAGGCAAACTCTCGAGTGAAGAGTTGAGCAGCACTGATGCAGTGCGCCGGTACCTGGAGCAGAATGGCGATCGGTTCGCTCTGAGTATAGTTGATCGATACGAAAGAGCCCGCGATACGTTTGTGCGGGAAAATGTCGCTTTGATGACCGAGCTGGAGCCACGCAGAAAGGAGGTAGAGAGCTACTTTAATGAATTGCTTCGAGCCAAGGGATTGCCCTCGGTGGAGATTGTCTTATGCAAGCCTGAGGACCTTGGTGGTGCTTACGGTCAGTATGGGGCTGGAAAGATCTACTTGCAGAGAAGCGACCTGCTAAGTCACAAGAATATTGAAAGTCTAGTTAAGGCGGCGCTCCACGAAGCAGGACATGTCGATCATGAAAGACAAGTCTTGGCGTTGATCGCTGATGAGTTGAAGATCGGCAAAACAGCGACACCAGAGCAACTCGACCAATTGCGCACGTTATATCTGGAGCGCTGCGGCTATGATGTTAAGTCCTATCCGGACGGAGCACCGCTGTCCAGGCGGTTTCTAGCGGAGTTAATCGAGCAGAAAAATGGTATTCGCCTTAGTGATGCTGAGAGGGAGCGTGCCGACAACCTTTCACGCGACTGGTTTAAATGGTCGAGGGATTTAGCTTCGCCGTTCTACGAGACCAGAAATAGCCTGCGCGCAGTGGATAGCATGGTTGCCAGGCTTAGAGACCCAGGTTGGGTAAGACCGGGCAGAGACTTGATCGAACAATTGTCAGAACCCACTGGTCAAACGCTTGCTAAGCGGCTCTTTGGCAAGTCGCTTGATGCTGCAGACTTCCCTGGTGAAGTGACGAGCTTGATAGAGATGTACAAGAGCTGGAAGAGCAGCGGAAAACCGGACTGGAATGAAGCTGCCGCAAGGAGCCTCCTGGAAGACACTTTGACGACCCGCCTAAATGACTTGAACAAAATGGCTGCTGCAGCGCATGCGGATTACTTGGGGCTTACCCACGAGGTCGAATCGCACGTACTGGGAAATGAGGCAGCTGAACACGTCGGAGCGATTTTGCAGCGACGAGGAATCGTTGCTGGTGCGCCTGAGGCAGGTAGAGAATTATCCACCGGCAAGAGTTATCCACCTGAGCATGAGCTGCGACCGTTTGACTCGGACCGAAGTGGTGAAGTGCTTGGACGACAGGCTTCTCTAGAGCCAATCAAGCCTTTGGCTTCCCTTGGTGCAAATGTTGGTGCGCGCTCGACTGCGATCTCTGAGAAGATGACGATAAGACTTGGTGCTGCAGAACTAGACATTCGACCTGGCGACAGTCTGTGGCTCGGTCGTGTCTTTCAGGAAATCGGCAACTTACAGGTTTCGGTCCGTCATGCTCAGATCGGCCGCGATCATAACGGTTTTTGGATAACCGAAGATGCTCAACGCCCTTCGACAAATGGTACCTGGATCTTGCGGGAGGGCGAGAAGCTACCGGTAAGGTTGGCAATTGGCGAGGTTACACGAATAAATCTGCCGGCCGACAGGATCTGGTTAGGTCCTCCTGGTGCAGGTGTGGAACTCACGATGCCTCAATCGGTGGGGCTTCGAGTGGGGAATTCCGAAGTGAAAGTTCTACCTGGACAGGAGCAAGTGCTTGGGCGATCCTATCAGCGAGAGCTTCCGCCTGACGTTTCGCGAACGCACGCATTTGTCGGTCGAGATAGCGATGGTTTTTACATTCGAGAAGATTCTAGCAAACCTTCTTCTCATGGGACGTTCATTTTGATTGGAGGAGCGGGAGAGCCGACCAGGTTGCATGTTTCTAAACCCGGTGAGTCTGACTTCAAATTTCGGTTGCAGCCAGGGGACGTAGTCATTCTGGGCGGAGCAGCTGGAGTTCGGTTTGAGATTCCGGCTGGGGACCAAGTTGTTCCGAGGGTTCTTTCGGAAAGGGGAAGGGTTAGACAGACGCAAGGTCTACCCGCAGAAGGTTCGATTGTCTCTGAAGCCATGCTTCAGGAGGGGAAAGTTAGTGTAGTTGGTGAGTGGTCGGGTGGTAATTCTGCGCATGAGAAGTACACGGCTCAGGTGATGGGCGGGGACGGGCGAGCTGTAACTGCAATTTTCCGACCAACCGACCGCAACGAGCTTGCTGCCGAACGCTTCCGAAAGGAATGTGCTGCTCAACGTTTGAGTCGATTGATTGGATTCGACAATGGCTATCCCGCATCAGTCGAGCGTACAGTCGAAGTCGACGGTAAACCCAGAAGAGGCTGGCTTCAGGACCCTTCGGGCAGAACACTGGAAGATCCTGGCTTTGAATCAGGCGTTCTTCGTGAGCTTGCAGTCCGGAGGTATGGAGAGCCTTCAGATAGCGAAAAGGTTTCCCGTCTGATTCGGGAGGATGCTCATCTACGCGATCAGTTCGAACAGGCTGCTTTGGAGCGGATGATTCTAGGCGACGATGATGATAACGGACTCAATCGAAAGATTGCCATCGGAAGCGATGGCAAAATGAGGATACAAAATTTCGATCTTGACTTTGGTTTCCAGTTAGATAGTACTCCTGTTTGGGGGAGCGGTCAGCACACTGCAGGTGTGCAGCGAAGGCTGATAAAGGACCTCGCTGAGCAACCGGTTTCGCCGAAGAACATAGAGCGCCTGCGCGCATTTGTCGAGCGCTTTGACAGTGATTCCGGACGACGCGAGTTGCAGGAGATTGGACTAAAGCAGGTGGAGATCAACGCTGTGCTGGCACGGGCACGCTGGTTTCTCACTGACGGAGAGGGTAAATTTCCCAGGAGAATGAGCATGCAGGAGATGATTGAGCGAGCTAGTAGGTTGCGGCGCTAGCGACGACCATGCGGACTGATCAGTGTCTATCCTTGTGTCAGGTTGATCCTTGGTTAAGGAAACGCTCGTAGAGCTAATCCCACTTTGAGAATTGCAGCTTCGCTGGCGTTGCTCATTTTAGTTTCATATCAATCCTACTTACTTAGACCGTCGGTATCTCCCGAACCAGTTTGCCGTTGCGCATAACAACGAACTCAGTCCCAATCGCCTAACTGGCAGGGGATTCCGGCTTACCGGGCACGATCCAGCTTCCCTACATAAGGTCCTTGTCAGCGAGTGGACAGCGTGCCACGGGAAGGTTGTGACCTATAATATGACTTAAACGAAAAGGAGTCACAAATGAGGCGAATTGATGACGAAAAGCTGCGTTCAACGTTAGCTTATTCACGAACGTTCAAAATAGTTTTTTCAGGCTTGTGCTCCCTCGCCATAGTGTTTTCATATTCAATTCCTGCAAATGCACAAGAGTTCAATGCTGGTGAAATCGTCTTGTACAACGACAGCGGCAAAGACGTCGAAGGGAGAGTAATAAGCCAGAACCAATTCGGCGTTCTGGTTTTGAAAAAAGACTGGCAAGACCACACGTTTCATACCGGTGGATCGTCGATGTACATGGCACCATCGGCGCTCAAGCACAAAACGGCAATACCGAACGCCGGCATTACCAATCAACCCGTCAATTCAAGTGCGGGTAACAGCAGCAGGGGCAGCAGCGGCGCGGCTCCCAATACCGACTCAACAGTAGTGCCATCGAGTGCCGGTCTGGCTGGAACCGGGCTACTATCAAAGCAAGAAATCATCAGTTATCTACAGGCGCAGATTGGCACTAACGGTCCACATCCCGGAAGAGAGGAGATTTGTAAACAGCTGTGCAAAGTGATTAAAGCCAGAGGAGTCAACTTCAAATCAAAGGACGATTCGGAGTTTAACCGTGCCGGTGCCGATACCGCCGTGACCTACACCATTGGCGAATGTTACGGTCCGCCTGTGACACTAGACTGGCTTATGGGCGAGTGGGATGTGTCGTATACGAATGCGTTTGGGTATGGAAGCCGCGACGATGGGGCGAAGCTTGGTTTTGTTTCAATCGAGCCGGACGGAAAATATTTGTGGAAGCTAGGACCGAATGATCCTCCGCCTAAATGGATTAACAAGACATGGAGATTCGCCACTCCTGCGGAAATGAAATACCAGGGTGGTGTTGGAATCGTCCTGCAGAACGGAGAGGAAGGAAAAGATTGGATTGTTCACAAGGACAATAACGCTAATCCGAATCAGGATTGGATCAATATCGCAGACGTTGATTATAGGCAAACCCGGCGTGGGGGACAGAGAGTGGCAAACTGAGATTCCTTGGCGTCCCCCGGCAAAACATGAATAATTTTGAAAAAAGGACCACATGAACAAAAGTCGCACCAATTTAGCCCTCCGCAACGTATTGCAAACTCTGTGTTTTGTCACCGCTGCACTTTCGACCAGCGCATTATTGGCCGGTCCAGCTGTTGCTGACAGTGACGAGGAGCGGCAAGCCGAGCGCCGCAGTGAAGAGAGGCGTGCTTATGCACGCGCTGAGGAGCGCCGGATCGAGGCAAATCGGGAAGCTGCGCGGCAGGAACAACGAAGGCTCGACAGAAATGTCGGCATTAAGATCCCGACGTATGCCAAACCGAAAAGCGAAATTAACAAACAATTCTATCGTCGCCAAGCAGAACGGCTGCAAGAAAAAAGAGACTACAACCGCATGCTCGAACGCCAAAGCGCAGAAAAAAAGCTTTACAACAACGCGCAAGAGAAAAAAGACTACAACCGCATGCTCGAAAAGCACGCGCTAGAGAAGTACGAATACAACCGGACTCAGGAGCGGCAGCAGCAGAAAAAATACGATTACAACCGGCAAGTTGAGAACCAGACTGCCAAGAAAGTTGAGTACAACCGTCAGGTGGAGCGTGCGGCGTCGCGGCGCGCTGAGTATAAACGTGCAATGGGACAGTAACATGCTCGTAGACGAGCGTTCGCGAAGCCATGTTTAATGAGTTGGAAATCTATGTCCTTTTGTGGCAACATCGGTTGTGAGCGAAGGTGATCTTCCCCAGTTTGTGCGGACAGTAATTAGAGCTGAGTCGCTCCATCAATAGATGATTAGTCAAGTATTGGAGAGGGTATTACTAGTCTGGGCTGTGCGGCTTTGGAGTCTTGAACATTGAAGCTTTTTTGTCTGCCTTCAAGAGGGGCTTTGAAGGGACTGCTGGTTTCCCTGGTCGCTTTGCAGCAGAGTCCAGCATACTCTGTAGCCGATCATTCGAACTTGCAGTTAAGTAGTACCATGGCAAAGTATTGGCCAGTTGAAGCTAAACTGCTCAATCAGGCAAATTCGTTAGTCGCTCACAACCAATACGAGGCTGCTGTAAAAATCTATGAGCGTTTGAGCTCGTCTGGTAGGGGCGGCTCCAGTTTGTTCAACTGTTATGGTAGGACGCTGGCGTTGATGAAGCGGTTCGACGACGCTATCGTGCAGCAGCGAAAGGCTCTGCTGGTTGATCCCAATAATGCCACAGTCATCAATGACCTTGCAGTAGCATTGGCTGCCTCCAAGAGACCACGAGAAGCCAAAGAACTTTTTTTGCGAGCGATTGAACTGAGTCCTCAGTACGTCACCGCTTACAACAATCTCGGTGCAGTAATGATGATTCTAGGGCAGTACCGGGGTGCAGTGTTGTCATTCCAACAATCTTTGGCATTGCAGCCGACTAACAAAGTTGTCAGCAAGCACTTAAGTCTCGCCTTGCGAGCAGCGGTTGAGCAGGCAGAGAGAAGCAGCGGGGATCTCTCTGAGCTCGATGGGGCCGAGTTTCTAACGTTCAGTACCGAGTTGGAAGACTTGTCGCATTTTTCGCCGTCAACGTTCCTGACCGAGCATACTGCGACAGCCGAAACGCCTGCCGAGAGACGCAACCAGGAAGTGAGCTCTACTGCCGCCGGCTGGTTAGCTGCCGAAGCGTTGCAACAACCTTCCTCGACGGAGGAGGAGTTTGATGAGGACGGCTATCTCGCTGATGTGATGGATTCAACCAGCCGGTCACCGGAGGGCAAACGCTAAACTACCACCATGCGCCAACTAAAGCCACCATCCAAACTATTTCAGAGAGTTCTGTTACTTGTCACGATACCGCTTGCATTTCAGCTGGTGTATCTATTCTGTCTTTCAATGATGCTCGATCAGGCAGAACGAGAAGTTAAGCGTGAGTCCTGTGCGAGATCTCTGCTATTGCATGTGAGAGTCCTGACGAAAGCGCTGACTAGCGGTGCGGCAATCGGCTATAACACAATTTCTGGCAAGTTGTTTCTCGAGCGATTCAATTCGGCAATAGCTCCTATTCCATCGGAATTACAGGAACTGGAGCGTTTAGGCAGTATGAGCCCGCAGCAATTGCAGAGTTTTCAGCATTTCGGCACACTGGTCGAGGAATTGCAGTCAAAGTGCGCAGCAGGGCAGAGGCTTATGAACGAGGGGCAAGTCGAAAAAGGCACAGCAGTGCTCGACTCGTTGACTGGATCTATGGCCAAAGTTTGGACGGAGTCGGAAACACTTCTTAGAGACGTAAAGAAACTCCAGGATGAGAACCCGGTGATTCAGACTCAAACGAGACAAGCATTTCGTCAAATGCTGTGGGTAGGAGCGGGAGTCAATATCTTGCTTGTATTTGGGTTGGCGATTGCCTTTCACCGAAATACGGCAGCTCGGCTTGCGAAGCTGATGGAGAACACGGTCAAACTTGCCAAGAAACAACCATTGCATGCGCCGATTGAGGGCGGTGACGAGATTGCCACGCTTGACAAATTTTTCCATGAGATGGCTGTCGAACTCGACGACCTTGATCTAAAAAAACGAGAGTTTGTCTCGATGCTTAGTCACGATATGCGGTCTCCACTCACCTCACTGCGTCTCACTCTGGAGATGCTGGCAGAAGGCACCTTTGGGCAGCTGTCCGAGCAGGGGAAACAAGTCGTAGTCAGGTCTAACGGAACTACCGGTCGGTTGGTTACTATGATCAACAATCTTCTCGATATTGAGAAGCTAGAGGCCGGAATGTTGAAGCTAGATATGATGCCGATCTCTCTTGCGAAAGTGATCGAGCAATCGGTCGACTCGGTTAAGGGGATGGCGATGCAGCAGTATCTGACTATCGATGTTCCTGAGGTCGATGAAACAGTCTGGGGAGATAGCGAAAGGCTTACTGAGGTAGTTACTAACTTGATCTCCAATGCGATCAAATATTCGCCTAAAGCCGGCAAAATTACAATTTCGGTCACGAAACATGAGGCGTCTGTGGAGGTTGCAATCACCGACCAGGGACCGGGGATTGCACCACAGCATCAGACGGCAATCTTCGATCAGTTCTATCAAATCGAGCAGGGACCGAGAAAGAAAACCATGGGGACCGGGCTTGGTTTGGCAATATGCAAGAGGTTGATCGAGGCTCACGATGGTTTGATCGGGGTTAGAAGCGAACAGGGCACTGGCAGTACATTCTGGATTAGAATTCCTCTGTACACCGGACAATCTCAACTTTCAGATGAACAGGCTACATCTGTGACTGAGGCTGCTCAATGACGTTTCTAGTCGATTCCAGCAGCAGAGTTGTATCAGTGTTAATTGCTTTGTTGTGGACGTTAACCGGCTGTCTCGCTGTTAGTTCGGCTGTACTGGACACTTGTCCACCAGCGCCACCGGAAGCAGCGCAGTGGCAGAAGCTTAACGATGAGGCTGAACAGGCGTACAGTGACAGTAACTTCGGAGTGGCAGAGTTACTTCTTGTGAAAGCTCTCGACGAGGCTAAAAAACAGCACTTCGAAAGCGAGCGAGCTCGCACGTTGAACAGTCTAGGGGTGCTGAAGCAGGAACAGAAGCGATATTCCGAGGCGGAGAAATTTCTGACCGAAGCTCTCTCCATTCGGGAAAAGCTACTTGGCGAGAATCATCAATGTGTGATTGCAACTTTGATCGATCTAGGCGGGCTCTACGAAGACGAGGGCAAAGCAAAGGCGGCCGAGAGCATGCTTTTGCGAGCCCTTAAGTTCTCCGAGTCGGAGGGAGAAGACAGTTTGCAGCTTGCTGTTGTGCTGAATAATTTGGGCTCTCTCTGTTACTCGTTGCACAAGAAGGAAGATGCTCGAAGATATCTCAAGCGAGCTCTGTCTTCCTATCGGAAGCTACGCCCTGACGATCCCCAAATAAGAGCGATAATGCAAATCTTGCTCAATCTGTATCAAAGTGCGCATCAATATGACGAGTTTCGTTCATTGTATGTCGAATTTGCCCGGGGAAACCCGAATGCGAATCCGAGGAGCCTATTGAAAGCCGCTCATGTGACGGCCCAGCAGGCTGACGAGTTGGCGACCGCTGGGCTCTTGGGCGACGCAGAGACAATGTACAATCGCTCGCTGGCGTTGTTCGAGGCGTCCGCGCAAAGCGATAGTGAAGACTGCAAGTCGGTGAAGGCAGCCTATTTGAAGTTTCAGCGGCGATCTAAGGAGACTTCGGACTTTCAAGACCGGACTAAGACTTCGCAACCAGATTGATCTTGCCCGAAGTCCGGGTGGGAATTTGCTGGTTGTGAATTGGCGCTGTTGTCAGCACAGATCGTCGAGCGGGGTCGGTCTGCGTCAGTTTACCTGGTGCTAAGTCGGCTAGTTGCGATACGGTAAATCCCGCGAAGCACCGCGCCAATTGTTGCAAGCTTGTATGGTGGGGAAAACACGATCGTGAGCTGGGCGAAGTTTTTGCCTCGGTTGACTGAGGGCAATCCCCGCGATCCCGCCATAGAATAACTGTGCAGAGTCTTCCGAATCCAGACTAATTGGAATGCTCGCACCGTAAATGGTGATTGCGCAGCAGAAAATGAGGTTGATTTAAGGGGGCAGCATTGATTAGTCTGGATTCATCATGTTTCAGCCCCGCCCAAACGGAAGTCTACCCAAACTCGCAAAGCCGAAATGCAACTGTTATTCAAGCCACATCCAACCAAGCTTTGCTTGGGCTGAGTGCAATTGTGTCACTTTCAGCTTGTCGCGTGATCGAATCGAGTCGTTTCGAAGCCAGCCGCTCATCCAGGTCCTGGAGCGGCCAGGGCATCCTTGAATAGGACCGGTGAAAGGATTCGCTATGAAGAGCGTCGCGTTCGGTCTGTTCGCCACCGCCCTCGTGTTCTCGACGGTCGGTTGCCATCACCACCGGTGCCACGGAGGCGGCATCTGGCAGGAAACCAAGGTCAAGTACAAGTACAAGGAGGAGCGCAGCTCGTGCTCGGCTCCCCCCTGCGTGCTCCCCTGCCCGGCTCCGGTGGTCCCGAACTGCCTGCCGGTCGCGCCGGTCATCGACTGCCCGCCGCCGGTGTTCCAATGTCCCGGGCCGATCACCATCATGGTGCAGGAAGAGGTCTGCCAACCCGTCACGGTCTGCGTACCGGTCTACGCCTGGGTGTGGAAGCACTGCCAGTGCCGCTACGTCTACCTGCAGGTCGGCGCGCGCAGCGAATGCCGGATGGATCGTCGGTTGGTGACGCGCCAGGTGACGGCGTACTGGTCGGTTGGTCGCGGCTGCTACGGCTGGACCGACGGTCGGGGCAACTGGCGCCCCCATCACGGACGGTGAGGTTGGCGGCTGATTTCGTGGCTGAGAAGTTCTTGCCAATGGCACAAAAGAAAGGATGGCGCATGACACCGCTGCTCTCGCTGCTTCTCTTGTCGGTCGTCGTCGCTTCGATCGTCAGCTACCTGAGTATGGTGACGGCGCGAGCGGTGCTCGTGCTCGACCCGCGTCCGGCCGGCAAACTGTTCTGGTACGCCAGCGCCTGCGCCTCTGCCATCGCGGTTTCTTCCGGCATCATCTTCGAGCGGACCAACCTGCTGGAATTCCTCGTACTGGTGCTGATGTCGGCCGTGTCGTCCGGTGCGGCTCTTCTGGCAACGCTCCGTCAGATGCGGCATGAAGTTGAGGTGGCACGGCTGCTGGCGCCGCGGGTGAAGGAGTACGGAATCGCCAACTTCGAAAGGCTTGATCTCGACCGGGACGGATTGTTCGGGTGGGTCGAACTCCACCGGCGGCTGGCTTCGGCTGAGCTTACGGACTGGGAGCGAGCCCTCCTCCAGTACATGTGCGACCGCTGGTCCGAGCTTGGGCACGTCACGCGCTATGAGCAGGCGCTTTATTCCGGCGGGCTTTCGGATGGCGGTCCGATCACGCTGGTAAACCTGCCGGTGTACGAAGTCAGCCGGGCCGATCTCGAGGCGTATCCGGCTCGAGTGCACGAACAGTATCGTCTGTGGTGACAGCGGTGCTGATAGCGCCTGTTGCCGCGGATCGGACGGCTTCGGACTTGGCTTGATCGCGGTCCCTGCTGTGGGACCGTTCTCGTTTCACGTGTAGCAGCTCCGGGTTGGCCTGACAACTCGGGAAAAAGAGCTGAAGTCAGGAAAATCGAGAGGAGAGAGAATGCCCGTCAACCTGAGCCCCGAGCTCATCGTGAAAGTGGAAGCGGCCGGACAGCGACTGATGCGAGAGCTGTCGCAGCGACTCGTCGGCCTCAAGCGGACCCTGCCGCTGGACTCCGGCGAGATCCAACGCCAGCCCTACGGTGCTGGCGTCCAGACCGGAGCGTTGTGCGAGGTGCTGGAGCTGCATGCTCCGGCGGGACTGCAGCAGCACCTGATCGGTCTCTGGTCGTGCTGGACCGTCTCTGTCAAGCAACTGGGAGCTGCGTCCGGGCAGACTCAGCAACGAAGGCTGGACGAGTTCGTTCCGGTCGAGGACCTGCACATGCACTTCCGCCGCGTCTTCCGCGGGCTGCCGGTGCCGATGCCGTGCGCCAGGCCGCAGCTGTACCTCCGGAGTGGCGGACCGTTCGTCGATGATCGCACCCCTCAGTTCGTCAGGGCCGCCAAGGCAGTTCAGGTGTCGCCCGGTCACCCGCTGCTGCTGCGCCCGAACGGGTGGCGCGATGTGCCGCAAGCCTGGGATGCGCTCCGTGTCGAGATTTCGGAGGATGGCATCACCTTTCGGACCGAGCCGGAAGCCAGCCACCACGAGCACTACGACTGCCGGCACTCGCTGGTGGAGGTTGTGCCGGAGCAGTCGCCGTATCTGGTGCTCAAGGTCGGCACGACGGTCTTTCCGGTGCTGAAGGTCCGTGGCGTCCGCCGGGACCTGCAGGAAGTGGAGCTGCTCCCTCACCGGGATGTCCAGGCGGTGGCGGTGTCTGCGCTCTGAATGCAGATATGCACGGGCTTAGCCCCTGAGCCTTCAATCAGGGGCGTCTCTTTCCAGTCAGCTGAGAAACAAGTTTGATTAATCGCCGGAAGCGATGTTTCAGACTTGCCATCTGGCTGACGCAACTACAACCATCAAGCGAAGGGAGAAGCAGATGCGTGTACTCATGATCGGTGTGCGCCAGGCAGAACGGCTGTCCATGCTGCTCCAGCAGTTCGAAGGCCGGGACCGGTTTCCGGACATCCTCGAACGAACCGGACGAACCGACGAGATCTCGCGCCGGATACGGCCGTTCGCCGAGGCCGACTGCAAGCGGCTGGAGGCTGCTCTGCATGATCTGCAGATCGCGGAGTCCGAGTACCAGAGGGGCAAAGCCGGCAGTGTCAGCGGCTCGAGCCGGGACAATCTCTCCGACCGATGCACGCGTGCGCGCAACGCGCTGGAGACCATCGTGCGGGAGTTTGGCCGGGTCCAGGTGCTCAACCATGCGGATCTGGGCTGGATTCCGACCACTCTCGAGACGGTCACGATCGTCCTGGTCGGTGACCGCTACACCGGGCAAACCGCGTCGCAGGTCGTGAGCACGATCGCGGCGCAGGGAATCTTCACCCTCGGCGTCTACGGCAGTGAGTCGGACGTTGGTGGGAGCTTTGCCGACCAGGTTCTGCTGGCCGGAGCGGTGGCGGCGATGAGCGAGGAGACGCTGGCGTCCATGCTCGAGAGCATCCTGGCCAGGCGCCAGACCGGCAGCCCGAGCGTGCTCATGGAATGGCTGCCCCATTCGTTGCCGCTCCTCTTGCGAGAGCGCTGCTGAGACAAAAGTACCGAACACCGCAGCCCACGCCAACGGCTGCGGTGTTCCGCGGCATCGTCTGGCGGAGCTCTGGACCTTGGCGTGTAAGTTTGGGGGTACAGGTTCGAGTTGTGCTGAACGGAGACTTCAGGAAACCAGGCACCAAGCTGTTTGCCTCCCAATTGAAACGGGCATCCGGTGTGAGCGCACAAAAGAAGGGAGCTCCCATGACGAGTGAAGAATTGAAGCAAGCTGTGGGCATCGCCGTCAAGATTGGTCGTGACCAGCTCGCGGCGAGGCTGCAGGCCTGCGCGGAAGGCGAGCGCTCCAGGTGCGTGTCGCAAATGGGGCTGGCGGTGGCGATCGTCGATCGAGTCCCTGCGCTGGCAAAAGTCGCGGCTCAACTGGGACAAGGTCGGGTGAGCATCATGGCGCTCAGCAGTGGGGACTACGACCGTCCCTATTCGCACCGCAACGAGTGGGAGATCTGCCTGCCCGCTTGGCTGAAGGGCGCGGCTCGGATCGTTTTCGACGACTGTGCGGCTGCCGGACTCTCGCCGAAGATCGAGTATTGGTACGATGGTGAGGAGAAGGACAGCGGTTACACCATCGTCATTCGGCTGAAGTGACGGCGCGTCACAGTGTGGTTGGCGTACTGTTTGGTCGATGTGCAATCAGCTCGACAGGCATCGCTGTTGGAATTAAGTAATACCAATAACGGTGCCTGTTGAGCGATCATCTTGTGGGTTCTGGTTAACAACCGAGTGGATGCTGCCAGCGGTTAAGTTCTTCGCTTTCAGCACTCTAACAAGAGACACTCTTTGGGGCTTTTTTGTTTAAAGGGCTATACGGTATAGCCTAGTAGAACTAAAACAAGGCCATTCTCGAGAAAATGAGTGAAACGTTACAGCGTTGTTCTCAGGGAATGACCTGTCTTGATCGCTCGGTCCGGATTCAAAGGGTGGCGCTGCCGGAAAACCTACTCAGTTAATTTTCCGGCAACCTTATGAAACCGGCTCAAGTGATCGCTGTCACTAGGCAAGAAGTCCCGGGTTGGATGCACAAAACACTGTTGTTGTCAGCGTTGTCAGTCGAAATCATAGGGGTCGAAGAAGCTCAGGATGAAGAAGGCGATCACGAACATGAACATGAACATGAAGATCATGAAAACGATGAAGAAGGCGAGGATAAGGTGCATCATGCGGTACCTTTCGTTTTGGTGGGCAATCAAGGACGACGGCTGGCAGTGTCCGCATCGCACCGGCGTCGGAGTCGGAGTCGATTCGGACATGTATGCAGCCACCGAAGTGGGGTTTCTGTGAGGTTGGATGAGGCTTCCGGTATTGGCTCTGGGTTTAATTCGCTGAGTGAACGGACAGACAATATAAATACAGTAAGAAACGCAGCTGGTTGGTTCAAGGGCTGCAGCATCAAATTTACAAGACCAGTGGTGCCCAATCACTGGAGCGCCACTGCACCAGATGAGTCTTTTACGACTTTGGCTGACGGTGACTGCCAGTAGTGGGAGCTAGCGCAGCTTGCTTGTGTACATTTCCCGAACAAGTCACGCAGTCAGGTAGCGTATCTCGCTATCTGTTCTCGCTTGCGCTTGCGGGTGGTTGAGCCAATGTCTCACTGGAGGTCGTGTACTGTGAATTAAAATAGTCGAGATCGTTCGTAAGATTGTTGGCATCGGCCGGTTTGTTGGAATTTGTTTGAGCATCCTTGAGTCAGCCGTGATTGTGTTGATGCTTTGCAAATCAGGGCCGCTACTTTTCGCTTCGGAGTCGTTCTTGCAATCGCTGACGCGCCTCGCTAGCTGCCTTATCTTCCTTCAAAACACCGTCGGCTACTACGAATACCATGCTTTTGTCACCGTCGATCATTACGTTGCCGCCCTGGTAGTACCAGAACATATTTTGAACTAGCTCCGAAGCGTTGAAAGCAGTCTGCGGCATGGAGTGATCACGGTGAGGACCGCCTTGATCCTGAACAAAGACCTTGTATTTGGGCGGAACGGAATGGCTGTCGATGCACTCCATGCCAGTCACTGTTACGACATGAGTTCCGTCGAGGTTACTTGGGATGGTTGAAAACGGTGGTTTGAGTGCATCAACTATCACTATCATCGGTCTGCTTCCATTTTTCCTAAACACGATAGCAAGCTCTTCTACGCTTGACACCTTCGCAAGTGCCTGTTCTCTGGCAGTCAGGTCATAAATCAACTTTGTAATCTCTTCAGTTGATACACCGTCGAAAGTTTTGCTGTTTCCACTTTCATTGGTTATCCTTCCGACACCATCGGTAGTATTGCTGAAGCGATTGGGATGAAGTGCGACTTGAATAGCCAGAGTTTGAAAGATTCTCGAGGCAATATCGCGTCCGGTCGTGTCCGGCGCTTTGAGGTTGGCTGGGTCAAAGTGTACGGTAGTTCCATCGGTGGTTTTGAGTGTACCATCCGAAATTGCCGTGATAATTGTTCGGGCGTAATGATCGGGAGCGTTGATGGCGAGGTCACGCTGGACAACTGTGACGTTACAGCAAAAGGTGTGCCCTTGCGAAATCTCGGCTGGATGGGCAATGTGATGGAGAAGACTGGTTGTTAATGATTGACGTTCGAGTACTGACAGCGACTTAGCCTTATTTACCGCTTCTAGCTGTTTGTACAGTGAATCGATTTTGTTTCTGTCTCCATTCAGGCGTTGGTGAATCTCGGCTATCAGCCGAAGATCTATCGCTCTATTTGAGTTGATGAATGAGATTTCTCTGGGCGTTAGCAAGGTGCTGTTCTGCCCAGAATTGGCATTCCAACTGTCGATGCGACCATCTTTCAAGCGGACTCCTGAGCCGTCAATCCGTGTGACCAGAGCTTCCTTTGTCTTAGGATTCCACCACGACTCTTCGAGCAGCAACTGGTCCGCGCCTAAAACCTCTCCTCTTACTATTCCGTCAATTCCTAGAGTATCAACTCTTCCCGGCTGAAAGCTTGCTTTCGAGGTTGTGCCTCTGTCCTGACCTTCCTTGGTTGTAAAGCCAGTATCGAGATCAACTGAAATTAGTTTCATTCTTGGGTTGTTTGACTGCCACCAGTCAAACTCCACTGCTCGGTGTTGAGTCGTTTTGGCATCGGTCAACAGCAGACGATCTTCATTCAAGATGGCGTCTTCCTGTTTCCCATCCTTTCCGTAACGTTTCCCGATAAAGCGACCGAGATCTCGATTCATATGCAGCTCGGTACGCGAACCATCAGGCTCCAAGATGGACATTGCTTCCACCTGCCCGGAATGATGCCAGTTGCGCGTAAAAACGAAGTTGTCCGTAGTTATGAACTGTTCCTGCGATACAGCTCCTTGCCTGTCACGCAAAGTGGTTAATTTGCCGTTGGCAGTTACAACTTCGACTTTCGCCTGGGCATGAGGTGAATTGTGATATGTCGTAACTGTCCCTCTTTCGCCTTCTACTGTGATTACGTTGCTCTTGCGGTTACGGGTGACAATATCCAGCGTTTGTCGTTGCAACTCGATAATTTGCGTCTTCCCGTCGGCACTATCAATCTTCCCCTCGTATCTGCCGGTAGCAGTGCGGTTAAACAGAATCGGCTTGGAGTCACCTGGACGCCAACAAACTACCTTCGATGGTTTGCCTAGTCCACCGTCCGAAGGGGGGTCGTATGTCTCTTCGAAAGTTCTGCCTGCTATGTCCCGATAGCGATTGGAAATTATGCGCCCGGCTGCGTCTACCTTTTGAATGTCGCCGTTATCGAAGCGCTTTGTGATCACTTCACCGTCTTGGCTGCGCGTGTAACGCTTTAGCTCTACGCCAAGCAAGATGTAGCCGACTTTGCCGGTTGGATCGACATATTCCCGCTTTCCTAATTGTGGACAATCGCGAATGACCGGCAGGGCAAATGGTTGAACTCCTGAGTCAAAAGCTGGTGGTTCTACGATTACCAAATGCGATGGGTGGAAATTGTCACCGGTGTAGACCACTGAGGCTTGCCGTCCATTTTGCTCGACTATTAGCGAGAGCTGATCGAAGTATGGTTCTCCATCGATAGAGTGTGGTCCATTGTCTGCGGTCCGATGAACTAAAGTTTTGCCATCAGCTTGTTGTTCTATCTTTTCACCGCTGGCGATGATGAATTTGGAGTTTCGTTCTGGTATCAAGGAATCCCACCGAACGCATGTTGTCTTGCCATCGATCGTGCGACGGAGCTCTCCTCTGTTTGGTCCCTCATAAATGTAAGTGGTACCATCGACAAATTCGACTCTCTTTAGGCCAGCAAACGCTGCCAGTACTATGCCTCCCTCGACTGTTTGACCAGGTAGTGTAATTTTGCGCCCCGGCTCCAATGAGCTTTTTTCCGGTTGTCTTGGCAATCCAAGGTTCTTGCAGATTTGCCGAGCATAGAGGTCGACTTGAGAGTCACTGGCTTTATCTCCCAATAGCCGCCTGGCTAGCGCAAGTACAGTAGTCGGCTCAGCTACTGCATGCTCTGTGCCGACCTGAATAACGCGTGGGGCGCTTCCGTCAAGCGTCGGACGAATTGAATTTAGGGTGTCTGAAAGCATTTTGAGTCCTTCAGCTTTCAGCTCAATGCATCGATCGGTTGATTTCTTGAATTCGTTAGGAACTGCAACCGGTTTAAATTGTTGACTCTCCACGCGACCTGAGTTTCCGTCAGTCGCCGTGCCACTACTGCTGGATGGGCCAGTTCGGCAAGCAAGTGGGAAGAGTGAAACATAGAGGTTGGACCAGGGTACGGTTTTGCTTCCGCTGTCGCAGAATGATTCGCTGGTAGGACCTGTTCCATAACTGGTGTAACCGATTGGTTCCATCGGACAGCCTCCTGCTCCCAATAGTTCTAAATCATATGAAATCGTTGTGAACGATTGGTGACCACCGCACAATTGGGGAAATCACCATGCTGAGCTGCGCTTGAACGTTTGTGATGCATGGAGTGGAAGCAATGCGCTTGCGAGCTACGCTAACAGCAGTTAGCGCTCAGCTAATGCAGTGCTTGAAACTGCTTGTCTTAGCAAAATGGGTTACCCGCAGGTTCAATCCGCTAGTACCAGGCTGGTCGAAGGCGATGCACCAACTGTAGAGGAACGCAAAAATTGGTGGAATTGATTTATTGAATCGATTCACACTAAGTTTGGTATATGTCCTCTACCTCCATCTAACCGAGTTGCGCCTAAGCATCTGACGACTAACTCCCGAGTAATGATTCAGCTGTTTTTGCGCTCCGGGCGCAAGTATCAGAACCAGATTGGCCAGACGCACATCTTCTTGGGCAGAGTGTGCTGTCTAAGGGCCGCTGAGTTCTGGTTTCTGTGGCAGGTAGCTTTCGGGCTAACGCCAAAACTGGAGTGATTGTTAGTAACTACCGGCGGTGTGAAGCGCTGGTGGTTGATTCTCCTCCATGGCGCTAACCGCTTCTTTGATGAGATTGCTTCCTTGGAAAGTCTGTCAACTCACTGTAGAAAGGAGGGAATTCCATGGCGAAGACAATCGTGATTCCAACGCTGGTCGTTGTGGATATGCAGTCTTTCTTTTCCATCAGCGTTGATTGGCGAACTGTTCTTGCGGTCAAGGTCCTGGTCGATCGCATGATCGACATCAAGGCGCCGATTGTCATACTGGAATTCGGACCGAACTTGTATGACAACCCGAGGCTGAGGACGCATCCTTACATCATGCAGCCGTTATCTCGACCGTCGCCATACGGATCTTACTCCGTCGTAACGAAATTCACTGACGATGGCTCGGACGAGGTAATTGGAGAGTGTAAGGCGCGGGGGTTCGGTCTGGAATACTTGATGGTCTGCGGAGTAAAGACGCACGTGTGTGTCAGGCAGACCGTCTGCGGTTTGTCCAGGAAGTTGCCTGGCAGCAGGATTGAAGTTGTCCGCGATGCTTGCAACAGCGATCGTCCCTTCGACTGGACCACTATGCCGACTGCCGGAAACATCCTGCTGGTGTAGCGCCGGCAATGCTTGAGCGTCTTTGTCACATACACGCAGTACACTCAGCCAATTGAAAGGAGCAGCTAACGATATGAACCTTGCAGTCCTTCTTGAGGTCCTGTTCGTTTGCATTGGGCTTGCATGTTTCGCCGCCTGGATCCGGACGTGTCTCAAGCGATGGAAAACACGCGACAATCAGGCGAAGGCGGGGGCAGGAGTCAACGCGCCAACGGAAGGCGTAATGACCAGGGCGCACCATTCACCAACAGCCAGGGCTTATGCTGCGCATGCAATATCTCTGCATGCGCATGCGGAGCATTTTTGGGGAATCGGTGCGATTCCGGAAGCTTGCTCTTGCTTCCAACGGGCAATCAAACTTGCTCAGCTTTCGGGAGACCATCTCCTGCTAGTTTCATTGCTGAGCAAGTTTGCTGACTTTCAACAAACAAACGACCTCTTGTTCGAAGCGGAAGCACTGCTCGATCGAGCGACATCGATCTTGCTGCATCACTCGGAGCATTCGACATACTGGCTGCGCGATGGGGTGAGTTGTCAACGACAGCACCTCGCACGTCTGACGGCACTCTCGAAAAACTGGCGCATGGTCGGGTTACTGCTCAGGAATGAGCCAAGTAGCCAGGCTGCGGAAGGAGAGGCGCGCAAGGTTCTGAGCGAACTGCAAGGTAGTGGCTGGGATGACTGGCGGGTCGCCGGCATCATCAATCTGCTGGCCTGTGCAGTTGCCGCTAGGGGCAATTGGTACGACGCTCGGCAGCATTGGGAACAGGCCAGGTGCATCATTTCTGAATGGCCTTACTGCAATCCTGCCCTCGTTGAGAACATCGATTCCAATCTCGCAATCTGCCGTAAGCAGATGGGCTGGTGATGTCCAGCCGTGCGAGCCGTGAACGTTGGTTGAAGATGCGAGTCCACCGAAGGAGGTCTCTTATGTTCGGCAAGTGGGCCAAAGACTTGAACAGCATCGCTCAGGAGCAGAAGCTCGAAAAGGCTTCGAACAAGAACTGGTACAACGAACTCCGGGAGGACGGGCTTGGACAGCAGCTGTACCAGCTCGCCTTGCAGGTCAGGGGAGTCCAATCACTCGAGACCGGGGAAGTGCTGCCAACCTTCTGCACCAATGAGGCGCAGCAACTCCTGATGTCGATGCCCAACTACTACTGGTTCTGGCACGTCTTGCAGGACGCAATCTTCCGCGAGGGTGATGAATCGGATAGAATCGGTATTCAGGCGGTGCAGCGAGCGGTGCACGAGCTTCGGTGCAGCGCCACCTACGCAGTTGATTTGAAACGCCGGGTTGAGGACCTGTCGGCTACCGAGGCCTGCATGTGGATGGCTCTCGGCATCGTGCTGGTGAAAACCGAAGGTCACAATACTACCGTGCTCGTCCGCAACCCGATCTATCGGGCACCGGCCATGGTGTGAGTCGGCAGGTCGAGAGTCAATTCAAGCAGATCGTAGAGGCGGCTACCAGAGCTGCTTCTACGATCTGCTGCTGATTCTGATGCTTCCATTTCTTGGTTCAATCATCGAGTCTTCTAGCAATCAGCATCGAGATGACAGCCAGCAATCTTTAGCTGTGGGCTGGGTCGCTCAGGTCTAAGCAGAGAACTGATCGAGCTGTCATTTGTCTATTCCCAAGGTTTCAACACGATGCAGCTGCTTTCTTTCTCGTTTTTAGGATACTGTATGAGCTAGTATATAACTCCAAGTCATATGCCTGCTCGGCGCTCATTTGTCCTCCCGCCTTCAGATACTTCCTGGCTGTCCTCAAAGACATAGCAGCCTTAGTCGCTACTCCTTCTCGTCCATGTGTTTTCGAGTACCGCATGAGAATCTGAACTTCTCTGGGTGTACACTTCATTGGCCGCCTCAGAGCAAACAATCACCACTGTGGGTGTTCGCGCCAGAATGGAGAGACTATACAGGTACAGTAAGAAACGCAGCTGGCTGGTTCAAGTACTGCTGTATCAAATTTACAAGTCCAGTGGTGCTCGATGTTTGGAGCGCCACGGCACCAGATGAGTCTTTGCGTCTATCGTTAACGCTTCCACTGCATTGTCTATCATGATCCTACCGGCGGTGCTTGCGGTAACAACCGCTCAGACTAATCTTCTCTGATCCATTCGACCTGAGAGTTTTCTAAAGTCGCACTAACCAAGACAATTTTGTTCTTCACGACCGCATAGATGCTCAGTATTATGAGGCGTGGCAACCGTTTTGGCTTTGAAGGGTCGCTTCTTGACCTCACTCCCTTTGCGCCAGGTGTTCTTCACACCATTGCTTGAGCTTCTCGTACGAGCCATCAAGTGAATCAGGGATGACCTTTTGGACTCTCAAATACGCTGGTAAATGATCGTAAACGCTTTGTGGATCAAATACGTAGAAATGGAATTCCTTCACCGGTCCGTCATCATCGGTGATTGACCAGTTGGGATTGTAGGCTTGAAATACAAGGCAAGGCCTCTTGTAGTGCCTTTCAATTGTCACACTCAGTGTGTACTTGAATTGAACCTCCAGTCCAAGCGCATTCCCAAGAGGCCTGAAGACCGAACGGTATTCCGGGCGGGCATACGCCGATGGTGCGTAGAAGATTCGTCTGTCAGTTATTACTACGCGTTCTGAGTTGCGCATCAGTGCATGAACTATCGGCACCAGAAAAGCACAAATTATGAAGACCGTGCTAGCTATTAAAAACGGCACTCCGCCGTCCTGAACATACTTGTTCCAGGTAGAATGCGAAAAATAGTTGATAGCAATAACTGCAAAAAGCCAGCAGTAAAACGGAAAACCAATTATCAAGAACAACTGCCATGCGTCATTTATGGGCGGAAGGTTTTTTGGGAATAAGGGGCTTTCTTCCTCGTGCTTTACTGTTTCACCCCATTCCAGAGGACGACCGTAGGGTAAGTGTTGGATTGATTTGAACTTATCTTTCTCTCCCTTCATAAAGACATGCTAGCACCGGACCAGTTAATGAAGGGTTAAGTGAGCGCCCTGCTGCTCGCAAATACGCAAAATCTGAAATTTAGGTGCGCTCAAGGTGCTCACTGAACAATATGTGGAAATCAGGGAAAAGGTTTGTTCAGCAGTAGATGAAGGCTGAGATGGAATTGCGAAGTTTTCGAGAGGAATTCTTGAGGAAGTTAGCTGCTTTGGTATCACTTCCATCCCGGCAGACTGACTGGTTTGGCAAAAGGGGGGGGGGTCTTAGGTGCTATAGTGGAGGTTGTGTTTCAAAAACGCATGGCTTAGCTAACATACTGCTGGTGCCGCAACTGCAACGGGTAACCTCGACTGGTCACCCGTTGCAGTTGCTCGAGTGCGCTTGGTCAGCGCTGCTGGCAATGTGCTTCTACCGGCAGTGCCGGCACGATCCTACGCGCTGTTGCCCGGAGCTCAGACCCGCGCCTGCCTTAGGCTGGACTAGAGCCTCTGTCGCCTCTTCTTCAGGCGAAGGACGGAGGCTCTAGTCGTTGCTTACGGTAGCGTTCACAGCCCCTTGCGGCTCAGGAGGACGTGCCCGCTGGCGATGCTGGCGACTTTGACGCGCATTTTCGCTCCGATCTTGGACACCGAAGCCAACACCGCGCCTCCGAGCTCGCCGTGCGGAAGCCGACCCTCGACGGGTCCGGACAGCTCGACGATCAGCGCATCCTTGTCGAGCCGGACCACCTTGCCCATCTCGAGACTGCCCTCCTTGAGGAGTCCCAGCGCCGCCTCTTGCCTCTGCTTGGCCTGCCACTCGAGCAGCTGCGTCTCGCTGAGCGCGACGCGAACCTTGCCGTCGACGATCTGGGCGTCTTCCATCACCATCAGAGTCAGCTCGGAGCCGAGCGCCTTGCCGAGCGCGAGCACGCGCTGCTGCCGCTGGCTCGTCGTGTTGCCGGCAGCCTGGCTGTCGTGCATCATGCCGATGACGCCATCCAGTTCGACCAGAACTCCGGCCGAGGTCTCGCTGAAGATCCGGACGGACTTGACCTTGCCGGTGACGACCGCGCCTTTTTGGTAGACCGCGCGGAGGGTTTCCGTTGTTCGCGCTTGCAGCGCCTCCCGTTCGCTCAGGTGGGTGCCGTAGCTGTGCCGCGGAGTGGCGATGATCTTGGCCTCGATGATGTCTCCGACCTGCAGCCCATTCAGGCGCTTGGAGGACTGCTCGGTGTTCGTGCCGATGTGGCGCAGGTGGAGCATGCCATTGGTCTTGGCACCGAACTGCACCACGACTCCGTAGCGCTGCTCTCCCTTGCCATTGTCCTCGCTGCTCCCCTTACGCACGAGGATGCGAGCGACCTTGCCGGTGACGGTCTCTCCGACAGAGAACTTGCTTTTGGTCATGACACTCTCCTTAGAAGGACTGGCAGAACACAACAATGTGTTCAGTGTCAGTCGTGTGGAAATGTTGAAGGACGCAACTTCTGTCTGGCTCCAAGTTCGGACTTGCTTGTCGTTGTTCGCAGTGTCCGTGTCTCAGTTCAGCCACGCGAGGCAGACCGGCCACTCACCTCCTTCCATTGAAGGCGGGCAGTTGAGCTGTTTTTTGATTCTTGGGCTCGTCTGGTTCTTGAATCTGCTCCCGAGCGACCAAATGTTCTAGTTGATGAGTAACACCATAACTGGTGCCGCATCTTTCGCGCAAGGATGCAAGTCGGCACTATTTGCGATTTGAGAAATCGCTCCCAGACATCTTCGCGAGTGCAGGATTGGACTTTGCTGATTCGGGGGGCTAAATCTGGGGTGGGTTGATGGTGCATCCGCTGGCTGAGCGTCGCTACGTGGAACCATCACGCAACTGGTACTATCTGCTGCAGCGTAGCCATGCTTCGTATTTTACACCGGCTTTCCGAGCAGGCGAACGGGCCGCGCATGTGGCGCTCACAAGTTGCTCACTAACTGCTCACCTAATGGTCACTTGCTGACGGTACGCTCGATAACGTACTAGGTTCAACAAATTCCGACGCTGAAAATTGACCAGTGTCTGAGAGGAGAGACTTGCAATGGAAGGTGCGCATTTTAAGCAGGGAAGAGACACCGCTCAGTTTGGCATGCCAGAAGGTAACGCATATATGAATGCGGGTAATCTGGATGCTTATGCAACTAGGCGCGGAGCTATCCATGATCGGTCGGCGGTGGGAAATCCTGGATTCGGAATTTTGCCGGACGTTAACATTGATTTGGGTCGCAGGCAGATCCAGGTGGGTCTCAACGGGCAGAGGGTGTTGCGACCGGTTGAGCAGTTTATTGGGCGGGAGCCAGGATGTTATGGAGCAGATACCCAACACTTGGATATGCGCTGGCGCAGTCCACAGTTTCTCGTGAGAATTCCACCCAGAGATGGTCATGTTCACGCGGTTCCAAGAGAACAACCAGAGTTACAGAGAAATCGGGACGGCTCTGAAGTAACTACCCTTAAAGGCGCTATTGTTAAGGTCAAGGATAGAGTTGGCAATGTCACCGAATTTCGCGGCTTTGACAAAGATGGCAATCCCAATGAGCTGAGTCGGACGAATCAGCGCACCGGTCAAACAGAACTCTGGCAAAAGGACGAGCGTGGTGCCTGGCGTCAGTTCGTGCATGATAATCGAACACGGGGACTGATCGATACTGGACGATTCTTTGTCGGCTCTGTACGTGCAGATCGTGATGGCAACGTAACGTACACTGGCGAGGGTGGTAAGTACGAAGTGAAGCACAAGAGCGATGGCGCGCGTGTGTTCAGTGAGCCTGATAGGAGTGGTACTCAGCAGATTCGGCAAGTGGTGCGCACCAATGGTATTGTCTTGGATATTAGTCACAATCCGACTGGTGAAATCTCCGAGTTTAGAAATACAAACTCCAGAAATGGGCAGGTGGATTCCTGGTCAAGAGGTGCTGACGGGCAGTGGCATCAGAAGGACTCAACTGGTCGGCCGACAGGCCGAAGCTGGAATGGCGTCGTATCAATTGATGAGCATGGCAACTTTCGTGCCCAGACTACTGGATCTAATATGCGGACTGTCTACAGGACAGACGGTAGCACTGGCAGTGAGTTCAGTCAGCCTGCTGAGAAGAGAATCGGCGGTAGATCTGAGTCAGCTCCAGCGCCGATGGATGGAGCGCCTAAGCGCCAGCCCCAACCTGTCCAGGAAAAGGCTGAGGGGCGCGGTGGTAGCGCGCAGGAAGTTGCTGTGCCACGTCCTGCCGTAGGCGTTGAGAGTAAAGAGGCAAAGAAGGAGTCTCCTAAGGGGACCGAAAAGGCTGCAGATAAGATTGATCCGAAGCAAGAATTGCTGAAGGCCGAAACCGGATCGACACTGCTCAAGGCGATTGAGCGGTTGGAGGCGGCTGCAGGCAAAGATCCAAAGGGCGAAGCCGCCGCACTCTTTACCGGACTCGTAGGCTTTTTGAAAGGCATCGGAACTGACCTCGCCAGCTTTAAACAGCTTTTGCGTGGAATGGGGGAAGAGCCATTGTCGCAGGATCTCAAGAATGCGGTTAGGGAAATTGGAAAGGGCGCTGACAAGTCCGACAGCCCAAAAGCCAGTGTTCGGCGGATTGAGAATGCAGATGGTTCGACGCTAGATGTCAACGCTGAAGGAAAGGTGATTGGCATCAAGAATGCCAATGGGAAGGAATTCAAGTTTGGTTATGGACCTAAAGGAGAGCTGGCTGAAGTCACCAGTCTCGACGAGCGCTGGACCAGGCAGCCGGATGGTACCGGCTGGGTGAACAAGAAAGGAGCGGTATGGAAAGGAAAGATTGAAGTCGATAAAGACGGAAATCTCCAATTTACCGGTGAAGATAAGATCGCCATCCAACATCGATTGAACGGTGAGATTGCCGTTGCGTATCCCAATGGTGAACGGCTAACGAAACTCAAAGATGGTTACATGCTCAAGGAATATGCGGCTCCGGATAAGTCAGCGGTGGCCATGGATACAAATGGTCGAGTGACTTACGTTACCGATGGTGGTCAACCTCCCAAGGAGCGCAAGTTCTTTTATAACAAGGACTCAGGTGAACTGGAAGCCATCATGGCGATTGACGGTCAAGTTTGGAGAAAGACCGGTCCTGGAATGTGGCAGTCCAATCGCCAAAAGCTTTTTAGAGGCGCACTGTCGGTCGACAAAGACGGTTTGATCCACTATCTCCCAGCCGGTGGCAACCCGGTAGTTCTGAGGCGAGATGGAAAGCTGCAATCAAAAAGGAATTGATAATGGTAATTTCATGGCGACTGTCACACTGACGGGAAAGAGTCTTGAGGACCAAATTTGAGCTATTTCCGAAGCGTTAACTTGGATAACCTGACGTCAGAAAAGCTTGCCTGTATCGTAAGACCTGATTCGCGGACTGATTAAAGCACCAAAAAGGACGAAAAAAGGCCAAAAAAGATAAGAAAACAGTAGAAAAAATGGCGAAATAGGAGCGGAAAGGACCTGTCTTTCCGCTCCTATTTCTTTGCCGCTGGAGTCTATTGGCTCAGCTCCAAGCAAGGCGACGGAGAGCTCCGGACTCCGTCATCAGCCGAAGGCGATCAGAGAGACTATCACCCCGTTGTTGACGGCGTGCAGTGCTATCCCCGGTATCAGGCTTCCGGTCCGGCGGAACAGTTCGGCCAGCACCATGCCGCAGACGATCATCGAGGGCAGGCACCAGAGATACCTGGCATCGACAAAGGCGTTCAGCATGTGCACGCTTCCGAAGAGGACGGCGCTCAAAAAGATGGCGGCGCCGTCTGCCTTGAAAGCGCTGTTGCCGAGCATACGCGCGACCCATCCTCTCCGGAAAGCCGAACGCAGTGCGTTGAAAAGGAAGCCTCTGAAGATGATCTCCTCGAGCACCGGCGCCAGGACGACAGCGATCAAGGCGAGGGCCAGGAAGTTGAGCCCGTTTGCCTGGCGAAAAATCTGAGCGACAAGGTCCACCGGCTCGGGCAGCACCTGAGAAAGCATGAGGTCCAGCCCGTACATGAGCAACAAGGCGATAAGCGCGTACCAGGTGGTCTCCCAGATGCGGCCTTGTAATCCTGAAAGGTTGAGACCGACGACCTTTCTCCAGTCGATGCCTTCATCGCGCATGCAGCGGAAGATGTACCAGAGCTCGAACAAGAAGCCGAGCACCGTAGACAAAACCATCATGCCGATGAAGAAGCTGAGCTTGACTTGTCCTCCGCCCGGCAAAGGCGAGTTGCCTTCGGCTTCGGTCAATTCGTCATTCCAGTAGAGCGGTCTGACCACCTCACTGAAGACAGGTACGCGGGCCACCTGCTCGATGATCACCGAGCCGAGCACGATGATGCACCAGGATAGCGAGAGGAAGAGTCCGGGAAAGATGAAGTAAAACTCGGCGCCGACGGCGACCTTCATCACTTTTCCGAGCGTCCAGGGAAATTCGCTGGTCAGTCGGATGGTCGGATTGAACAGCGAAGACAGCACACTTCTGAGAGCCGTAAGCATCGTTTTCTCCTGAAAGTAGGCAAGGCAATGCAACTCGGGCAACGTGCCCGAGCTGCTTAGTTACCTCAAGATCGCAGCTGTTCGAAGAGGGATAGCGCGTCTTGGTTCGCGGTTTCTGCTTCGGCGAGCACGGCGATGATGGAGACTTCACAGGGACGGACCGCGCAAAGATGCGCATGAAGTTCTCGATACTTTTCGAAAATTCCCTGCGAGCGCTCCTTCACTTGTTGGAGCAGGGCTTTCACTGCCTCGTCTCGTCCTTGCAAAGCTTGATCCAGAGTTGCCCTTGCAGCCGAATCCAAGTCCGGATTCAACTTGAGTGCATCGACATTGTTCCGGAGCAAGTTGCGGCGTGCGTGAACTTCTCTCAGATCGCCTATGGTTGATTGCAACGTTTTGACACCCTCTTCAAGTTGGCGGATTAGCTGGATACGCCTTTCGCGTTCGGACTCCGGGAGACCGAGGAGTTCTTTCAGTGCGCTAATCTCGCGAACTTGGTCCTGGTTCAACCAGTTGATGGCACTGGCAAGACGCCGCCGGATGTGCCCGGCCGTCTGGTCGATAACTCTGACAACTTTGGGTGGAACAACGCTTGCGACGCTGGAGAAATGTCTCGAGAGCCCGGTTGTGAAGAGAGCGGGCACCAGGACGATAATACAGGCGAGGACGCCGAGCAGGAAGATCAATCCGGCAAACCATGGCAGGATTGCCGCTGCCAGCAAGGCCGACAGAATGCCGGTCAGGACTTCCTTCTGCCGGTGCTCTTCCGCTTCAGCACCACGTGCCTTTCCGGCTCGCGATCTTTCGATCAGCACGGCGATTGCGATGCCGCTCGGAACGATGAGGCAAGCGCTGACGGCGGAAACGCCGAGCAAAGAGGAGAGGATCTGAAGCAGCACAGGTCCGAAGTCGGCACAAACTTGCTCGTTGTACATTCTGGATTCCTTTCTATGGGTATTGCCAGTCCGGGTAGATCAGCAATCTCACAGGCTGACTTTTGTCAGCGCAGAAGGTGCGAGACG
>JAGVKB010000131.1 GCA_020050835.1 Candidatus Obscuribacterales bacterium
GATTTTTTGTTTCGCAACTCAAACCTACCCAGGCATCGCTGCTTGGCAGGGGAGGTCATCACCAATTTCGAAATTCAACGAGCTTTAGGACAGCGTCTTCAATTTTTTTTGGATCAGTTTTCTACTACACCACTTCGCACACACAACAAAAAAAAGACAAGTACTCGGTCAGTACAAGTAAGTTTTTGTAGGAGCGGCTACGAGAGCCGCCTCTACAAGTGCTTTCATGCCAATACTGGTGCCGGCCGAATGCTTACCAAAAAATTTTTGCACTATCGCAAAGTTATCTTCTGCTGAGTCCGGACTGAAGCGCTGTTTGCACTCACGCTTCAGTCCGGCACCCAACAATTGCAGGCAGAGCCCAAAGCGCTTCGGCTGAGCATCGCTCTCACGGCTGCTCGCGCACGCCCAGGCGCTGAGTCGCTCTGCGAACGCAAGCCAACTTGTGAAACTGCTGGCGCACACGTTGACCGTGAAGCGCATTGTCAATCCCCATCACTGCCGCCCCCAGGTCAATCGCCACGACGTCCCGGCTCACCCAGCGCCGACTAAGATTGACGTTGCTTAACCCGTACTTACCGTAGGCGGAGGCAAACCGCTTGTCTCTTACGGCTCGCAAGTTTTCCAGGACGAGTTCGGGACACATTTCGATCGACGCCAGCGTAGCGGTCAAGTGGGCGGTGCCATCGACCGGGCCTTGAGGAGCATAGGCACGGTACTGATCTTCCTGCCCACGTCTGCCCGGCCCGTCTCCGGCCGAAAGCCCCCAGAAGCGCCCGAAGGTCTTGAACTGCCCCCGGCTCATTCGGCAGAAGCGATAGTTTGCCGCCACCGCCTCTCTCGCCTGCCGGTGAAGATTGAAACGCCCAGGCCAGCGAGCGCTCTCGAAGTCGAGTAAAGCCAGGCTGTATTGAGCGGCGAATAAGCCGAGATCAGCGCTGGCGAAGCGCGCACCAGCGACGGTACCATAGGACTTCTTCAATCCGGTCCAACTTTTCGCTGGCAGCGCCTCTTTAGTTTCGGCGCCGATCGCCATCACATACATGAAGGCAGTTTCAGCATTGAGTCTGTCCCAGCTGGAGGCGATCCTGCTGCCGTCTCTCTTCTGCCCATGCGACAGCCACAGCGCCCCACCCCCGTCGTGCCGCCGAGCCCAACTCAACCAATCGATCCGGCGATAGAGTTTAGCGGCCAATCGCTTCAGCTCGGCGTCGTCGAGAAAGTCCGCTGCCCAGAGTCCGCCTGCCACCAGCCAGGAGCTGTCGATCGTGCTTACGACGTCGTCGCCTACCGGCAGCAGAGTGGTTGCATCCACGAAATGAGGCATCATCCCGTCCAGCTGCGGCAAGCGTTCGAGCGCCGTTTTCAAACAGCGTTCAACCCTGGCGACCGCCTCTTGCTTCGACAAGAGGCGATACTCCGGAGCAGTCGAGAGCGCGATGGCGATTAAGCCCATGCCGGTTCCCGATGTACTGCACCAACCAGCGCGCACACCCTCACCACGATTGCGCTGTCGATCGAGAATCAGACCGTGAGGCAGCTGATTGTCGAGGAAGTACTGCAATGCCCGCCGCTGTAAGTCTTCCAGTTGAGCCTTGTCCGCATCGTCGAACATGGCCAACCTCCTTTCGGAAAATCCGATCATTGCTTGAGGGGAAGCCTGGCAATGGCGACAGTCGGCAAAATCGGTCCTGACCAAAAGAATCAGGAAAGACGCGATCCACAGGCTGCTCATGGCTTGATCTCGATCGGGTTTGAACAGGTTTGAAGGTTTATGTAAAAACGAACGAAATGACCCTACCTGGTTTCAACCCTGCTCTTCACCCCTTGGCAGTATTTAATCGGCTGAAATCGACCAGTCATACTTCGCGCAGATGGCAAAGCGGAAGAACGAGCGGACGATTTCGAAAGGCTGCACCGCAAACCACGACTAGCAGCGCTCGCCTAGCCAAGTATGGAGTGCGGGTAGGGAACTTACGTGTCAGCGAAAACTTTTTTGGGGCCGATTTAAAGCTCAAACGTCAATCGAAACGACAGCCCGATGCCCGATGCACCTCATACAAGCGCTCTGCCGGCATCAACTTGAGCAGCGCAGAGTTTTATCGATAGTCTTTGATTAACTAGATGCGCAATCTCTCAGACAACTTAGAGTCAAGCCAAAGGCGTAGAACCATCCACCATCAAAACAACGAAACCAGCAAGCGCAGACTATGGCTCGCACCCGAGCAGGCTGGTAATCCGCTGGCTTAGATTCGGGCGGATGCTTCTTTGTGCGCTGACCCGTCTCGCACATCTTTATGCAAGTAACTGACCGGCAGCTGCCAAAAACTCTCTGTCACCTGGCACAGCCAGTCCAGAGAGAGAGACTTTCAGTCGCACCGCCGGCAGTAGAAGAGAGTTATCAAGGACATGGAAAATTACCCTGAGCTTGTGCTCCTCGGCACAAGCGGACATTCCTTCGATGAGCCCAAGGTAGACATCGCCATTCCGACCTACAACGAGCCGCCGGAACTACTTGCGGAAACGGTACGGCTCTGTCAGGCGATTCTCTACAAAAACAAAGTTGTCTGGCTGCTGGACGATCAGAGACGTCCCGCGGTCAGACAGCTCGCAGATAGTTTGGGATGCCGGTATCTGGACCGCGAGAGCAATCTTGGGGCCAAAGCCGGAAATCTCAATAACGCGCTATCTCACATGAACGGCGACTTACTGGCTGTGTTCGACGCTGACGCACGTCCAAGCCCGTACTTCTTGCGACGAACAGTGCCGGCCCTTAAGCGAAACCCAAAGCTGGCCTTCGTGCAAGCCGGAATGAAATATTACAACCGCGATCCGATCGATGAATTCATCGCGACGAAACAGGCCCCGGCGACAGCCGTGCCCAATCACGAGCTGCGAGTTAGACTGCTCTCAAACGTCTGGCCAAGCGACTTTAGCGTATGCACCGGCAGCGGCTTCCTTGTGCGTCGCCAAGCGCTCGACGAGATAGGCGGTTTTCCGCAGCAGACGATCACGGAAGATCTGCACTTCGCGGTTGAAGTACAGCGGCGCGGCTGGCAAAGCGAGCCGATTTACGAGTCGCTCTGCGATCTCTCCTGCCCGGACCTGGTGGACGATCTGCGCAAGCAACAATTGCGCTGGTGGAAAGGCAACATGCAAGTGCTCCTCGCTCTCAAGCCCAACCCGGTCTGGTCCAACGGGTTGCCGTTCAAGCTTAAGCTCATGTACGCAGCGCTGCTGATTCACTGGCTGGGCGAAGCGACCTACTTCGCCTTCTTGTTTGCACCGCTGTTCTTTCTCAAGCTGGCGGAGACAAGTCTGGCAAAATACTCGCTTGCGCTCATGCTCGCTTGCCTCGGACTCAACATCGGACACCGCTGGGTAAGCAGCGTGTTTCGAGAGAAGACATTCTGGTGGTCGACCATATTTGGTGCCATGATGGCCTTTTCGTTCTTCAGAGCCTCGATGGACTTCGCCAGGAAGCCGCTGGCGGGAACGTTCGAGGTTACAAAAAAGACCGGCACCGGACCATCCGGAGCGATTTCAAACGAGCGCTTGCACCTGGGACTGGTTGTGCCATTGGCCACCTCTTTGTTGCTCTATGGTCTTTGCGGGATGCAAGTTAAGTTCGACTCTCTATTGGCGGTCGATCCCTACGGGCTGTATGGACTGATCGTCCTGGGCTGGTGGCTGTGGCACTTCGTAGCGATCGGATCGGCTCTTTGCCTTTGTCTCAAACGCGAAATTCCAGACGCGGTGTACGCCTCAGCCTGAGGTCGCGCTTAAGACTCTCTGGCGGGCAGCAAGACGAAGACGTCTGCTTCCCGCACTTTTTCCAGATTTTTATTATAGGTCATAGTTGGCCTTTGCAATACCGAATCTTACTCCCGGTCCAAGCAGGTCGAGATTGGCGTCATCGCCAAATTGAGACGATCGCTGCCGGTCGCTCTGCTCAAGACCGTATATAGAGATGTGATCCAAGAAAGGTTTCCTACTGACTTCGCGTGATATCATCTGGCGACCCTTGATTACCAGAGAACAAGCTGAGGCATCGCTCTGAATGCTGTTTAACAGCTTTACTTACCTCATTTTCCTGCCGATTATTGTGGCGCTTTATTGGCTGCTACCCGCTGTCTGTCGGCGCGGGCTACTCTTGGTCGCCAGCTACGTCTTTTACATGAACTGGATACCGGCATACGGCTTGCTCATCCTGCTTCTTACCGTCGTCAACTATTTTTTGGGTCTGGCAATCTTCGCCCACCAGAAGCGCCGCAAGCTGGTGCTTACACTCGGGCTGATTTTCAATCTCGGTTGTCTCTGTTTTTATAAGTACGCCAACTTTTTAATCGATTCACTCTTTCAATCGGCAACCTGGCTGCATACTAAACTTGGACTGCCGCTGCCGGTACCGGTCACTGAGCCGGTGGTAAACATCATCCTTCCGCTCGGTATCTCATTTTTTACATTCGAGTTTATTCACTACATCACAGATGTTTATCGCGGCAGCCAGCCTGTCAAAAACTTCTGGAACTTCGCCTTGTTTGCCGCCTTCTTTCCTTCTCAGATCGCCGGACCGATTAAACGCTTCCAAGATTTCATGAAGCAACTGCTCGAAGAGCCGGTGTTTAGACCAAGCACATTTCAAGCCGGGCTTTACTTGATCTTCCTTGGCCTGTTCAAGAAAATTGTTCTGGGCGACAACCTCGGGCAAGTAGTAAATATTGGGTTCAACCATCTGGATAAGCTCGGGACGCTGGACGCCTGGATTGCGGTTGTCGGTTTTCAATTGCAAATTTTCTTTGATTTCTCCGGCTACACCGACATTGGCCGCGGCTCGGCGCTCGCGTTTGGTTATAAAGTTCCGAAAAATTTCAACTGGCCATTCCTGGCTTCCAACTTGACGGAGTTTTGGCACCGCTGGCATATGTCACTGTCAACCTGGCTGCGCGACTACCTCTTCATTCCTCTGGGCGGATCCCGCGGAGGAGCCTGGAAAACAAGACGCAATGTAATGCTTACCATGATTCTTGGCGGACTGTGGCATGGTGCGGCCTGGCATTATGTGATCTGGGGAGCCTTCCACGGCGGCATTCTGGTGCTCACGAAAGAATGGCAGGACTTCGTCTCAAAAATCGGCTGGCTGGCTCGGCTCCGACCACATCCGATCTGGCACTGCGCCGGCGTACTGGTCACATGGTTCTTGCTCTTCATGGCCGGCATCCTCTTCCGCTCCGATACGATGCCGCACGCGCTTGCGATGGCGCAAAAGCTGTTCGTGCCAGCCTCATCAGGTCAAGTCGTTCCGGCATTGCTGGAGTCCACATTGCCTGTGACATTGTCAGCCTATGCGCTCTTTTTGATATGCTCGGTCTGCTGGGAACGATCAGACTGTTCGCAACCTGACGCCAAACTCGCTTCTCAACAGCCTTCACGCACAGGTTGGCGCTCATATGCTGAAGGGGTCGCGCAATGGTGGCAGAACTCATTTGCCGCTCAAGCGGTGACGTATGCTTCGGTGGCGCTGATTGTTCTCGGCTTTGCTCCCGGGAAGATGGAGCCGTTCATCTACTTCCAATTCTAATTGCAGAAATGACGACAGCAGAAATATCACGAACAGCTAATCAATCGGCGCTCGCACCGGGCAAGCACCGCCGCTGGTGGCAAGAAGCCGTGACATTCGCCGGGCTTTCGGCCGTTGCCGTAATTCTGCTGGAGTTGCTGTTTGCCACCTGTGGTATCGGGGGGCAGGAGTTCCTTGAGCCCGATCCCAAACTTGGTTGCCGCCAGATTCCCGGCAAGCAAGTAACCTGGCGCCTGGAAGGATTCTCAAACGACTATCTTAGCTCGTCCGGTCATCGCGACGTCGAGCACGAACAGGCCAAACCAGTCGGCACAAAACGCATCATGGTTCTGGGAGACTCGGCCACGGAGGGCTTGCAAGTCCCGCTCGGCAACACCTATTGCCGGGTGCTGGAGCGACATCTCAACAGCGGGTCCGCCGGTCGATCCGAAGTGCTCAATTTCGGCTGCTCCAGTTACTCGACCGGGCAGCAAGTGCTTCAATTCGAGCAGCAAGCGGTCAAGTACCACCCCGATCTCACCGTTCTTCTCTACGTCTCGGGCGCGGCGCTGCAAAACGTATACAATCCGTATAAACGCGTGGCGGAGGCCAGACCGTACTTTTTTATCGACAGCACCGGACGGCTGCAAGAAGATGACAGCGTCCTGCTAGAGCAAGCGACGGCTATGCAACCAAATGCGGTGCTCAGTTTTCTGCGCAAAAACAGCCGTATTTACGGCGTCCTGAGCCAGACCAATCTCTCTCTCAGCATTCATGAAAAGCTCTACCATAAAATCAGAGGTTGGTTAGTCAGCCTGATGGCCAGAGTTCAACCGGCTCAATCAAACAAGTTTAAACGCCTGCTCTATCCACCGCAAGATGTCTGGCCGGTCACCAGCAAACTGATCACCAGACTCAACGACGTCTGCCTCGCCAACGGCAGCAAGTTGATCGTAATGATCTTCCCAAACACCGTTAACGATCCTGTTCAGACCAAACAGATAGCCGAGTTTATTCGATTGAGCAAGCAGGAGCGGTTTGGCTTGCTGGACCTAACGCCGGCCTTTAAGGCGAACCCAGACCCTAGTTCTCTCTTCCTGCAATATCACTTCTCGTCGGACGGACACAAGGTAGCGGCCGAGCAGCTAGCGGCCTTTCTAAAGAACCAAAAGCAGATCGACGGAACGACCGCTTGGTAGACGACACGAAGCCATAGGCGACCTCCGGTTGCATCGGCCGGACCGGACGCTTCGCATTTCGAAAAGTTCCGGTTTAGGCGGCCTTAGCTAACTTCTTGTCGGCCCAGGCGTCGAACTGAATACTGCCGTCTTGCTCTACTTTGGCATTAGAGGCTAATTGATTGCCGGTTCCGTCAGTCGGAGCTTGAGCTTGTTGCTGCGTATCGCTAGGCGTGCTGGCAGCTACTGCTGTCTTCTCCGCCTTCTCGGTGCCTTTGGCCGCCTCCGCTTCAGCATTGGACTTCTCGCTAGCCCAAGACTGCGAAATTGAGCCGCTGGAGTCTCCGGCTACGTTGGCGAAAGCGTTGTCCATGGCCAGAGCCATCTGCCCGCTCGCACTCTTGTAACCGTTATCCGAGCCGCTGGAGCTGGTAGCGCTCTTGCTGCTGGCGGAATCACTGGAATACATTGATTGCAGAAAGCTAGCAAATGGTGATTCAGAACCGCCACTGCTGCTTGAGCCGCTATCCGGTGTACTGTCGTTGAACTGACCGACGTTTTGATCCGATGCCATTAACCAATCTGCCAAGTGGTAAGTAATGCCGATAGTCCAGCCTAGGCACTATTAGACCACACAAGCCATCATTGTCAAGCAGATTTCATTTTTACAACGAATCCGGTCCAAAGTGCCGTGGCAAGAGCTCTGACAGCTTCATCACCTGGACTTTACCGCTCGAGCCTTCCACCACAACCTCCAAGTCGACCCCAAACTCCGACATGAATTGCCGGCAGATCCCACAGGGCCAACCATCGGCATTTTTCAAACAGGCAACCGCAATCGCCTTGAAGCGCCTGCATCCCTCTGACACGGCCTTGAGGACAGCTGTCCGCTCAGCGCATACTCCAGCCGAGTAGGAGGCATTTTCGACATTGCAACCAGTAAAAACACGTCCGTCTTCCGACAGAAGTGCGGCCCCAACCGGAAATCGGGAGTAGGGCGAGTAGCTATTTTCGGCAGCCTGCTTGGCAGTGTCCAGCAGCTTCTGATAGATCGCTTGCCCGTTGCTCATGTTGGGACGAGGCCTCCTCTGAGATCTTTGGCGTAGCAGTTTAGCATTCCTGAATCAGAACTCCGGCCTAGTATGATCCTTATTGATGAATAGTGTTAGAACATCGGCGCTTACTTTTCTGGCCAGCCTGCTGTCTATCTCGTACGCACATGCCGGCGGTGCAGCAGCAAATGAATTGGACGCTCAAGCGATGATGCAACTTCATGCCGATAACCTGCCAGCAGCGCTTCGAAGCGAACAACAAGCGATCGAATCAGACCCGAAAGACCCTCACTTGCATGCTCACTTGTCCAGCATTTATGAAAAGGGCGGGAACACGCAAGAAGCTTTAAGGGAAGCCAGGCAAGCAGTATCCCTGGACGAGCGGGATTGGCAGCTGCGCCGCCAGCTGGCCACCCTCTTGCAATCCTTAAATCGGCTTGCGGAGGCAGCTGCTGAATGGGAAAAGGCTTTCTCGCTGGACCCTAAGCAATTGTCGCTCGGTATGCCGCTGGCGATCTGCCTGGAATCACAGGGGAGACCGCGCGAAGCGATGATGGTGCTTGAGCAATTAAGCGCAGAACATGACGACAACGAAGCTGTCTGGCTTTCTCTTACCAGAAATTATCTCGCTTTGGGAGATACTTACGCCGCCAAAATCACGGCAAGCAAAACCTTGAATATTGTCCCGACATCTAAAGAGGCTCTCAAGCTGAAATCTGATTTGAGCACCGAAAGAAACTCTCAAGAAAACGCCATCTCGCAATCAAGGAGTCTCTTGCTGGCGCAGCCTCAAAATGCGATGTGCTACAGCCGCCTCTGCCATGCCGCCTGTGGCGGCCAGGGCTACCTGCCGGAGGCTGCCTGGCTTACTCGACAAGCGCTTCTCAACAAGGCTTCGGATGCCGATACCTTGCTCGAGCTGAGCAGGCATTTTCTAGAGAAGGCATCCACACTGGAGCCAGAACGGATTGGCGGCAGCGCTCGCCTGCAAAAGGCCTGGTGGCGGCTTGCCGAAGCGTTGTTGCGACAAGCTCTAATTACCCGATCGACATGCTTCGAAGGAGCGCTCAAGCTTTCCGAAATCCTCCTTCTGCAGGGGCGAGGAGATGAAGCGTTGCCCTTCGCAGCAAAAGCTTGCGGTCTCCAGCCGAACGACGAGGACGCCAATACAGCTCTCAAGCGCTGTCTAGCCTACCAAAATGATCTCGCCTTCCAACTCAAACGACTCCTCTGGCCGCGACTATCCGATAGCACGCCCTGAGCACTCCCCTCAAAGTGATCACGATCGGCCGGTGTAAAATTTCTAAACCACAAAGAGGACTGATTTCATGCCAGGGAAATTTTGCGTCAGCTTGACATGCTCAACCGACAATACCGACAAAGCGACAGTAGCGTTCGTCGTTGCAAACGCAGCAGTCGCCTCCGACAAGGAAACTATGGTGTTCCTGTCGATCGAAGGCGCCCGCCTGGCAGAAAATGGGTGCGCCGACCCGATTCACGAAGCGGGATTCGCTCCCCTGGCAGAACTGATCGACAATTTCACCAGAGTCGGTGGAAAGATCTTCGTTTGTTCCCCCTGCTTCAAGAAACGCAACCTGGACGAGGCGAAGCTGATTGCAGGTGCCACCATCGTCGGTGGCGCTAAGCTCGTGGAGTTCTTGAGCACGGACGGTGGTTCAGCTTGTGTAACGTATTAGCGGAAAAGGTGCTGTGCGGCAATGACGGCAGACCCGAAAGAGCGTCATGACTTCGTTCCAGCAGCCAGTTTTGACGGCGGCGACTTGGATTGCGGCAACGGGCTGCTGCTATTGATTAGAAAGAATCTCGATCCGCTCGAGAATGGGCAACTCCTGGAGATCATCTCCACCGAGACTGCCGTCGAAGCAGACCTTCCGTCCTGGTGCCGGCTGACCAGCAACGAGCTCGTCTCGTGGACGAAGGAAGGCAAAAGACGCAGCTTCCTGATATGCAAGGGGCGCTTCGATCCGCGAAGTTACATGGGAATCGAAGGTGGCAAGCAAGAACGCGCTGTTCTGCAAATAAAGGCCATAACAATCCCCGAGCGATTGCCCGAACCAGCCCCGGTTCCCCCAATTCCCAACCTGTCCGTAACCGGCATTGGAAGCTGGCCTCGTCCCCGCTGGCTGCTGCAGGCTCTGCACGAGCGCCTGGAGCAACGGCTACCCGAATCCGATTTTCAAGCCACCGCCGATGATGCCATAAAGTTGAGCGTCGAGTCTCAACTGAAGGCTGGTGTAGACATCGTCACCGACGGCGAGCAGCGGCGAGACAACTATGCCAGTTTTGTCGGCAGTATTCTGGACAATTGCCAGCTGATACCGCTAACCGACCTCTTACCGCTGGTGGACGACCCCGGAAAGCTGGAAAAAGAGCTTCAGTCCATGGATGTACCAGCAGACAAGGTAAGGCATCCGGTGGTGTTTGGCCCGCTGGGCAGAAGTAAATCGATCGCTGTACACGAATTTGAGTATCTAAAACGCCTCACGGACAAACCGGTGAAAGTGGCTCTACCGGGACCATATCTGCTGTCGAGAACTTTGTGGCTAGATTGCTTAACTGACAAGGTCTATGACTCGCGCTCGAATTTGTCCAAAGACATCGTGCGAGTCTTGCGGGAAGAGATTCACTTTCTGTTGGCCGCCGGAGCAGACCTCGTCCAGCTCGACGAGCCGGTGCTGACCGAGGTTGTTTTTACAGGAGCCAAGAATACACGCAGCTTCATGTGCGGCGCACTGAGCGAGCGCGGTGAAACCAACGAGGAGCTACAGTTTGCTGCCGACTTGATAAACGCTGTAGTAACCGGACTTCCACGCACTCGCACGGCCGTTCACATCTGCCGCGGAAACTGGACGCCGGACGAATCCGTCGCGCTAAGCGGCAGTTATCATCGGTTGATGCCAGTACTTGAGAAGCTTGATGTCGGAACACTTTTTCTCGAATTCTGCACTCCACGCGCCGGAGATCTGGAAATCATCAAGGCTTTGCCAGAGACTGTGAAAATCGGACTGGGAGCCGTAAATCCAAAAGATCCGCGGATCGAGTCAATTGATGAAGTGTTGTCAAAAACCAAATCAGCGATCGATTTAGTCGGTTTCGAACGCCTACTTCTCACCCCCGACTGCGGCTTCGCTACGTTTGCCGATAACCCAGTTTCTTCGGCCGAAATCGCTGAAGCGAAGCTGCACGTCCTCGCTGAAGCTGCGGCTATTTTACGCGGCAATTAGTCTGCCTGTTTTTTCATATTTTTCTCAATACATCAGACCACTTAAACTGTTCCTCAGACCAATCAATCATAACCAGCCCACCATGGTATGATCCTGTCCCTGATTGATACACAATGGCAAAAGGAGAGCAGGAATGAACTACGGTGCAAGAAACAAAATCGTGGCAAAGGTCAACTCTGTAAAAAGCGACGAGATAATGTCACTGGTCAAACTGAGTGTAAAAGCCCCTCATGAAATGGCTTCCGTATTAACGACTGAATCCGTCAAAGAGATGGGATTGAAAGAAGGCGACGAAGTCGAGCTGGTCATCAAAGCAATTCATGTTCTACCGGTCAAACCGTAAGGTCTGAATCAGAAATTCTAAAGTTCAAAAGCCCGAGCCACAAAGCTCGGGCTTTTGCTTACCCGGCGGTCTGAGCGGTTAGCTGCATGGTTAGCCAGATCAATGGCTTAGGCTGCGGATTCGCTCATCTTCACCCGCCTGAATGCATTAAGTATCCAAGCTTCGTCTCCTTCCTTTGCAGCAAGCCTCATATCTTCGAAGATTTTTCGGCGGCGAGCGAGAGCTTGTTGATTTACTGCTTCGACCAGAACTTCTTCTCGTGCCACCGGTGGCAAATCGTGAGTAAATTCTTTCAACCAAACTCCAAAATGATCTCCTAAAATACCGGCGTCGATCTTCATTTGCAAAACCTTGAGCGCTTCAAGCCTGGCTTCAGGATCTTTGACATGACTAACAATCAGCATTGCGGAATCAGAAAGCCGATTGCCACTATGAAGCTGCTCGATCAAGAACTCGATGGAGCGACGGGAAGGGCTAGCCATCCAACTTGCCGTCCGATCGTACATCGCATGGAAGATCTTTCTCTCTGCTTCGCCGGCGAAATTGCCGGCTGCCTTTACAATCTCTCTACCACGTTCAAAAATCAGATCCTGCGCAGCCGGGCTCCACTTCTCGATTTGCTCTTTACCGTGCGACAGCAGCACAGACAGCGCCTCTTGTGACAGCCAGTCCGCATCAGAATGCAATACCAGAGAAGCTACCGCCTCGCCAGGTAGATAGCGGGAGTCGATCCGATTGAATTCAAAGAGCCGCAAAGTTGTCTCCGCAAACTTCTCGCCGCGCTCTAGAGTTTGCTCGATCAATGACTGCACCAATTTCGGATCAGCACCGCGACTAGCCAGCTCTTCAATCCCTTTGACCGCGATTGCCGGCATTGAGCTGGCCACCATCTCTAAACAGTGCTGATTTCGCACCCTGTCGTGCATCTTAGAAAGCAGTTTGCTCAACGGTTGCTGCGACGACTGCTGGTCGGGAGGCAGCCAGCTTTCTACGAACTGGCGACTGATCAGCTGTTCAGCAAGGTCCTCTCGCTTTTCAGCGAGCGCTTGCAGAAACGAAGTTACGCCGGCCAGATTTCTCCACTTATTACCATTGAACAGTGAAGGCAAGACTTTCCTGATCTCCTCCTCAGCAATTGCTTGCACATAGTCTGCCCGTCTTGCAAAGGATGCATTGCTCGCGCTGGCAAAGCTGGAGCCGTTGTTCGCAATCTGCTCCTTTAGCGCGCGTGCCAAAACATATGCTCGAAACGGAGCTTTCTCCGCCAAGACACATGCAAAGTCAGGATCCCGGTGCATCAGCTCCTCGCCGAGATGAACTGCCCAATTCTCCTGCAAATTAGTCTTCGCGTAATCTCTGGCATTGTATCCATGCTCTTCGTACTTTGCCGCCAATTCGAATATGCCCTTCCATGTCCCCTGGAAGTCGGCAAGATGAGCCCATTCATGCGCCAACATCCAGCGAAGGGTCGCCTCGGGACTCTGGTTAAACTCCCAGGCAATTATTTTGCTTGGACTGAGCGCGTACGCCAGCATACCATCTCCACTTCTTTGGGGCAGAAGATAGATCTCCTTTATCAACTTTTGGTTTGGGAGCTCATTGAGGAAAAGAGGCAACTGCTCCGGCAAGATTGTCGATGCGTACTCTGGTGTCCATTTTTCAATAACGCGATGAAACTCAACAGCATCAAACTCGCTCAACCTACCGCCAAGTGTTCTGAGTTCGCGAATCTTTTCAATTTCCGGCAAAAGCTCTATCGCTACACAAATTTCCGTGCTACAGCCGCGTATCTTATGAACCACGAACTCCTTTTCAACCGCAGGACCGCTAAGTACCTCTAGAATCGGTTCCTTTCTTGTAGAAATTTTTTCGATCAGACCGCTCATGTCTTGACGCAAGTCGATCGACTTTGGTTTTAGCTCCAATTTTTCATGACTGGAGGGCGGACCACCTAACACGGCTTCAGGCATCGGACCGGTTTCACGCTGCGTCCGCCCTATAATCTGAGCAGTTACCTCCCGCTCGTTGCGTTGGATGGAAGATTCGATTGACTCTTTCAAATTGTAATTCAACGTCTTGTCGAAACAAAACTTGCTTCGCTCCATTTTATGATTAAAATCCACCTCAGGCAGGAGCTTTGCGCCCTTTTCGAGACTCTTTGCCAATCCGGTCGCCAGAACGGTACTGACACCACCGGTGATACCCCATCCCAGAGCAGCTTCCAGCGAGGTACTACAACCGACCCACTGGCCAGTCTTGAACTTTGAGTCAAGCTGGACGGTCGCAACTCCGGCCAGGGCGCCGGAAAATGACTCATGAAGCGCATGATGTAGCAACCCCGTCGTCGAGGCAAATCGCATGTTGCGGCTACCGGTAGTCTCCAGCACCGCCACTGTTGCCGCACCGACCAGCCCTTTGCGAAATCTGTCCGCAAGCGTGTTCTCACTGGATGCTAGCGGTGAGACAAAACCGAGCAAACCGCCACCGACTGTGGCCGCGAGCATAGAGCTCGCGCAACCAGGAATGCGCCTGGCAATGGCTGTCGCAAGCACGAAATCCGCTGCTTGCCCGGCGAAAGCACCGATTGCAAAGGCAGTACCTTGCGACTCCTGATGCCTGGTCTTTTGCGGTTCTTTCAAACCAACGATTTGAGCGATGCCTGCCACCGGTTGCGAGACTTCATGAAGAAACCCCTTTGCCAGAGCGGTGAGACTAGATTCAGAACCAAGCTTCTGACGTGCGGCTTCCTGATTCTTACTTGCGCCGGCTGACTTATGATCGCCGTGAACTAAATCCATGCACTCTTGCTCCAGCCCAATTCATTTTCCAATTGGCAGATGGTTGACACTGTCTGGGCAGTATTCCATCACCGCTGTGACATGAGGGTGACGCAGCCTCCGGCTCATTCACTCTGTCAAACTTCTGATATTGGCAGATAGCGGCAGCGCTAGCTTAACCAGCTAAATAAGCAGCCAGCAGAGGCAAAAGAAAGGTATTTAATTGAATTCGAAGCAACACTGGCCTTACTTTATCGACATCGATCGCTTTGCGACTTTCAATCAGGATGAGAACTAGAAGCACGCTCTCTGACCACTAGCTCGACCCCAATCACCGCTCTGCAAGACAGAGACGAACTAAATCGGCCGAACACCCGCTCTAAATCAAGCTGAGTGCTGCTCATCCTCCCTTTCCGCGCTACCGCTGCTGTCGCTCGGAGCGCGTCATCTCACCCCTATCAGGAGAACGCTCATGACACTGCTTTTCACACTTCTCGGCATCGCAGTCGGAGCCCCAGTCATCCTCATCTCGACGCAAGTGACGTTCAAGCTGATGAAATGGCTTCCGACTGCACAGGCCAACCCTGCTGAGTATCAGCCCTGGGACATGGAAGGTTGGACCATCGTACAGGTGATTGCAGCGTTAGCCGGAGCATTGTTCGGAGGTTGCGTCGCCGCCAGCGCGGCTGCCAGCGGTGAACCGGCTGTTGCCGTACTGATCTTGACCTTCGCCGGCTTCGTGCCGCCGCTCTCCTGTCTGGCAGTCAAGTACGCGGCTGCCGGTAGTAAGCATCTTGCTTTCAAACTGCTTGCGGCTTGCGACTTAATCAGCAGCGCGCTGGTGCAATCAATGCTCGACCTCGGAAAGAACAAGCAAGTGGACAGCGAACAGCTCGTTGCAAAGTACATCAATTTGCTAAACGCTCATGGTCCGGACAGTCCGGAAGCGTCAGCATTGCTGGTAGCTCATCAGACCGACCGCTTGTTTCTATCTGCCGCTCAGGCCGCACGCACCACTTTCATTCTCGTCAGCTCGAAACAGCGCTGAATTGAGTTCTTCCTGGTCAGTTTCACCATCGCCAAGAAAGACCAACATATGTCCACTCTTGCCGTAACGATTGCAGTTCTCGTCTCGTTCTTCGCCGGAGCACATCTTGCCTGGTGCATCCAATCCAGGAAAGTCGCTGTTTGTGTTCTGGCGTCAGCGCTGGGATCTTCGATTGCGATGCCTGCCCTGTTCGGCTGGTCATCGGTAGCACTGGTATGGGGGCTGGCTGCCGGCTTTACCCTGATCTGCCTCGTCCGCATCTACGAGCAGGGAGCACCGCTCTGGACGACCGTTCCGCTGCTCTATTCAGTAATCTTCACATGCCTGACCGTGCTTAGAATCTTCACTGGCACGAACAGGAGCTGAGCCCCTCAGGCCCGGTTGCCGAGACGAGAGCAAGGACGCTCTCTTCTCCTGGCAGTTCTACCGCTAGTTGCCTATGTCAGGTTGCCACGCTTTCGCGCCAACTATCAATTAAAAAAAATACTACTGGTCTCTATAGTGTTAGTTCGATCGAAAAAAGAAAATACGGAAGAGCGCCTGGGGAATAGGCGCCCTTCCGTATCTGTCACTACGACTACTTGCCCTTGGGGAATGCCTCACGCTTGGACCTCTCGATCGCATCGACCAGACTGAGCGCCTTCGCGTGCAAGTTCTTCGCTTCCGAATCAACCGGATGCGAAGCCATGCGCGACTTCAGCACTTCAATCAGCATGCCGATCTTCTTGATCGAGCGCGGGTGCTGCCTGGCTGCCGAAATAAACGCAGCGTACTCAGCAGGCGACGCCTCAATCAAAAGGTAACGCCAGTTGATCAGATCCGATACCGTCAGCTCCTTGTCCTCGAGCGCGATGCGAAGCTCGGCTGCGTGGGTCTTGGGAGAGAGGTAGGTGCCGAACAACATGTCCATGAGCGGATGAACGATCGTGAAATTCTTCCGTTGGTCCCAGTGATGCAGGAGGTGAATCTTCTCCAGCCATTGGAAATACGGGCTGCCGGCCCAGGGGTGATTTACCTCATGAAATCGCGAGTGCGTCTTGTCGATGACGTACTGCGCATAGAGCATCACCGCCAGGACGAAAGCCAGCGAACCAATGTTAACGCCGTGAGTTAGAACGAACAGCGCTGCGGCGATCACACCGGGAATCACCCAGCTCAAACCGACTCCGTCTTCGGCCGCGACATACTCCACCGCACGGCGGTAGAAACGGCCGATCGGGTAGATGATCATGTGGTGAATCCAGTGAAAGCGCTGGTTCCGCCGGAAGACCTGAGAGCGCCGGGTGAAGAACCCGACGTGCTGGAAGAAGCGATGGTAGGCGTAGCCGACGACCTCGACCATCATCACCGCCCGCAGTGCCATTACGCACGGGGTCAGCACGTAGTCGACCAGCCACGGCGAAACGCCAGCAGAGAGCAGCCTTGCGAAAAGCTGGCCGCTCCAAGGCTCAGCCCAGGAGATTGCGGTCAGAGCAGTCAGCCCTCCGACAATCCACAAGGCACAGAGGGTCCGCCACACCAATCCGTGATGTGGCTTGAGAGACGCCTCGTACAGCTCATTTGTATTCAGCTTCATGTTATGGGTGCTCCTAATTCACCCGAAACAGACGGTGCAGTGTATGACCGCACACCGATCAAGACGCGAGCAAAAACGCAGTAAGCCTTAGAGCGCAAGCATCCGGACCGATCGGCCCTTTGGGCTTCTCGAGCCGGTTGCTGGCGCTCCAAGGAATGGTCGAAGTCAACGTCGCTTGCGAGTCTTTACGCCGCGCTCGCGGGTTCCGTAGCGGACCGGCCGCAACTTCTTCTCGTGAGCGCGGGCGAGCTTCTCCTGTCGCTCCATTTCGTCGAGCAACACGACCAGCCCGAGCTCGTAAGCTTCGCCGTAGCCCTTCCCTTTGGACATGTGCTTGCGCTCCTCCAGCTCCTGAAGCAGCGTGTAATGCACCTGCTCCAGGTTCATCGCCGAGTCAAGCCAGATCTCGTTTTCAGGAATAAACGAGTCGCTCAAGCCGTTGCCGCCCATGCTGAAATCGCCGTGCAGCTCTCGCCGCACGATTGGGCCATCCACAATCCAGACCTGAAGCCCCTTGCGATTTCCCAGAAATTGACGATAGATGCCCCCGGGCAGCACGAAGCCGCTGGCTCTAACTTTCCTTTCGTGCTTGAGGGCGAGAAGCTCGTCGCGGTCGCGCATCTCCTTTTCGAGCTTGATGCCCTCGCCGTGAGCGCGGCTGTAACTCCAGCCTCGCTGGCGCATGAGCATTCGCTCGATCAACTCGTGTGCGAGCGTGTAGCGGAACTCCTCGATGCCGGAACGATTGTCCAGCCAGACTTCATCGACCGGGTTGAAGCGGTAACGCTGGTCATTACCACCCATGATGAAAGCCGGGTAAAGCTTGCTGACGACGAGCGCGCCATCGATTACCCAGACCTCCTGTCCTTGGCGTTTGCCGAGATAGGCACGATAGAAGCCATTCAGCCGTGCGTGCCCTGAATTGCGATAGAGCTGCTTGCACAGCGGGTGACGCTTGCAGGACATCATGACTGTAGTCCTCCAGCAATAGGTTGCTTGTCTAGGTGAAAGCGAACAGGCGGCGGAGTGTTCAGCCGCCTGCCGCGAATCTAGGACGCGCCGACGGAATTACCGTCCGTCCGACTGGGGATGGCTATCGCCTTCGGGTTCATCTTGCTTCGGAGCATCCTTCTGCTCCGCTGCCGGAGTCTGGTCGTCAGCCTGCTCTTCAACATCGAATGCTCGACCGCTGAAAAAGCTGAACAGGCCAAGTCGCGGCCGGCAGTTAACGCAACTGCGTTTCGGCTTGCCGTGCTTGCAAGGTTCGCCGACTCCCTTTTTCGCGAGAGCATGCTGACGAACTTCCCAAAGAACAAGCGCCAAGAGGGTAGCACACGCCAGTGCGCCCGCAAGCGCGGCGAGAATGTGTTGATTCATGGCAACCTCCATAAGAAGCGGATCGCGCCTCACCCGTTGCAAACGGACAGAAGCTCGACACTTGGGTAACAAAATCCGCAGAGCGCTAAATTGCAGCTCCGACAAAAAAATCTCAATGATGTAATTTCGAGAATTGCTGCGAGCTGTAGCTCTCCAACTTCATCAAGAAAAGAAATGTGCGACTTGAACTTAGATCAGCCGAACAACTGTTTCCAAGAAAGATCTCTTTCACCCCCAGTGCTTTTTGATCCTTACAGGCGCACGGATGGCGATTAATCGCCTGAATCAAAACAAGTGCCAATCGAGACTTTGCACTTAGCGCCTATGATCGCGGGCAGAGATGCTAGCAGAGCCGACCGAGGTGTGACAGTGCAGATGAGCGGCAACAAATACTTGGAGAAAACCGCACCAGCGCTTGATATCCTCAGTGTCGAAACAGTTTTTCTCTTGACAAGCGTCTTTTTCTTATCCTTCCTGAAGATTTAAGTTACAGGTATGTTCTAGAACTCAACGCGACAAAAACAAGCAGGCACAAACAGCTTTCCATCAGCCTTTCTTGAAACAAAGCCAACCCTCTTGTGAGGAGTGGTTTTGTAGTTCGTTGAGTTCTCACTTCCAAACAACTGCACATCTCCCATCGCCAGTCTCTACTTTGCGCCTGACCAGATTCAGACGCGAACAGACCTTGTGCTGGGAAATCAGTGCATCATCAGTGAAGGAGTTCCTATGCGCAGAAAGTGTAGGGTCCCCGGACGCAACTATTGTGCTCCCGGCGGAAAGATTGCAGCCATCCTGGTCGACCTCGACGGGACTCTGGTCAAGTGCCAGAAGCACTTCGACAGTGCCAAGAGGCGATATCAAAAGCTCATGAACATGTGCGGCTTGAACGGCCGCGCTGTTCGCAAGCTCGCTCAGAAGATCGAACTCGAGCACATCGAGAAGCACGGCTTCCAACGCCAGGCACTTGCTATTTCAATGGCAAAGGCTTACCGGCAGGCTTGCCGAGAAGCAGGCAAGAAACCCGAGAACTGGATCGTCGAGACCTGCCGAGACATCGGCGATCGTCCGTTCTTCCAAAAGCCCGAGCTGTTCAAGGATGCTGCGCAGGTGCTCACCCGCGTGCACCACAACTTTTTCATCATCGCGGTCACCATCGGCGATCGCGACGCTCAGCAGTACAAGATCAAGCAAGCCGGGCTGCGCGCGATCTTCGACGACGTCATCGTCACTCAGTACGACAACAAATCCGAAATGGTGGCAGCCGCCATCAAGGCCCACGGCATCAGCCCGGAATACTCGCTGTTCATCGGCAACAGCCGGCGTTCGGATGGGCAATGCTTGAACAATACCCACTTCCTGCATCTGCCGCTCGAAGGATGGGTTTTCGACCATGCCGAGCTTCCGCTGGACACGAAGTTTTCCAGCACGAGCGCTCGCAACTGGCGTGAAGCCGAAGAGAAGGGGATCAACGACGTCTATCGGCAGCGTCAGACCGCCCTGGACAGCGAGGAGCTGGAAGGCGAAAAGCGCCGCGGCTGTCACGACTCCCAGAAGCAGAGCTAGTGCCGTGCGCAAGTTAGTACTGTGCTTACCATCTGCCACGCCCGCTGAGGGGGGGGTGCTTCGTCACCCTCCCCTTGCTGTGTGGTGAGATTCTCATCAGTGCCTGGAAGGAAGAATCACTAACATGATCAGCGACTCATCCAGCCCGCAGAGACCGCCCGATGAAAAACAGATGTTGACCGACGGAATTTTCCGCATCGTCAGCATCGAGCAGAGCAAACCGGGCGCCACCGGCAGCAGTGCCAAACGATTTCCCAAGACACGGTTGGTGCTGCAAAACAGCGAAACAGCCGGTCTGAACGCCGTCGATTGGGACAATGCGCTCGCCTTCAAAACCGGACAGGTAGTGAAGGTGGGCGGCACGATCAAGACTTATCGCGGTCAACCGCAACTGAGCATTCAGAACATCGAGCCGGTCGAAGATTGCGATCCTAGCCAGCTGCTACCCCGGTACGCAGGCAGTCTGGTATCGCTCGAATCAAGGTTGACGAGCTATATAGCCGCAATTCCGGATGTTCGCCTGAGCCGGATCGCCGCCAAGCTGGTCGACCCCAAAACTGAGCTCGGGAAGAACTTGCGGATCGCTCCGGCTTCACCGGCGGCAATTTCGCACGAGCCCTACATTCACGGTTTGCTTCAACACTTGCTGGAAGTGGCGGAAACCGCTCAGCTGCTAGCCTTGAAAGCGCGCGAGTTTCGCCCGCTGGAATATGGGAATTTGAATCTCGGCTTCGTGATGTTTGCAGCAATCCTGCATGACATCGCCAAGACAACCGCCTACGAGTACGGCTCGGAAGGTATCAAGTTCTCCCCAGCCGGACGTCTTAACGGTCACTTGATCGAGAGCTACGCAGTAATTCGCGACGCTTTGCTGGAGGACAGCAGCATCACGAAGGCAGAGGTCGATCAGATCCTCCACATCGTCGCCAGCCACCATGGACAGCAGAGCGACAATCCGCCCCGCACGCTCGAGGCGACTATCGTCCACCATGCTGACTATGTCTGCAGCCAACTCGGCTCTAATTTCGGTTCGCCGCACAACAAAAGCGGTTAGACGGACTCCTGGCCGGCGACACATAGATACGTCTGCAAACATCAGCGGAAACGGATTGAAGCAGGCGATCCCGCAAGCTCACCACCGGTGAGATCTGTCGAGGGAAACAGGCTGAATACTAGCGATCCAGCCTGTTTCCCTCTGCTTTGCTAGCCTGCTGAACTGGCCATGTTGGAGACAAAAACAATTTTTTGTTGATGCTTCTACTATCCCGCATCGCAAATTCTAAATTGCGGCAACGTCCAGTAACGGCAGAATTGGCTTCCGGTTTGAAAGCAATTCGGTCAAGGAATATAACCAGAACGGCGTTTGCAGCTAGTCAGAGATTGGCGCCATTTTGGCAGCCAAGTTTTACGACTGAAGGAAGTTGATCATGCAGAAAAGAATCAAACTGACAGCCTGTTTATGCTCGTTGTTCGCCTGTCAATTAACGTTGAGCAGCGGGCAGATCGCATTTGCTCAATATCAAAAAGGGCAGTCGGTGGAGTACAAAGAAGGCACCTATTCGCCATGGTCGGTTGGTACAGTCGAATACATGACCCCGAGCGGAAAGCAGGTGATCGTGAGGTCCAAGCCCCGGGAGTTCTATCCCAATGGCGATACGAAATCCTGTGACCTGGATATGGTCAGACCGGTATCAGGAGCAGTTCAGCAAGCCGATCCGGCTGCAGCAGCCCAGAACGATGTCGCGCCTGCAGCCTGTCCTCAAGCGGTACAGCAACAGCCCGCCGCCGCCCAACACAATGTCGCGACACTTCCTCAAATCACTAAGCCGGCCGCCGCTGCAGCAGGCCGGACCGCGCCAGCCAGCAGCGGTCCGGCAATGACTCCAGCAGACGTCGTTGCCTTGTTCGCAGAAAAGATTGGCAATCCCAGGCAAAATGTTTGGCCGCGCAACGACCAGGTTAACGAAGAAGTGGCCCGCGTCATTAGAAGTCGCGGTGTAAATTTCGATTTCAAGATTAACTGTCCGCAAGAAGTTACGGACGCAATCAACAAGTACGAAGTGCAAAGTAAAGTCACCGGTTCGCTCCGTCAAAACTGGGGACCGCCGGCTACCAAAAACTACTTTTTTGGCGGTTGGGACATGTCCAAAATTGGCGGAGTCACCCGCGTACAGCAGTACATTCCTGGTTATGATCTGGTTACGCAAGAGCATGGTGCCCTGGCCGGAGATTTGAAGATCTGGCCGGATCACCAGTATGAGTGGAACGGCATCAAAGGTAACTGGCGAGATGCAACACCTGATGAGATGGCACTCTCTGACAAAGGTGGCGCCGGATTGGTGCTCAAGGACGCCAAGATGGGTGTGAAAGGCAAGGACTGGATAGTCTTCAAGCACTCAATGACAGCCGGAGACAATATTGAAGTAGCGGACGTTTTGTATCGAGGCAATCGCGAGTATGGCGGACGCCATTAGGTCTCTCAAAACGAACTCCCGGGCTGCGGCAGGAGATCACAAGATAGACAGCGCACATTTTCATTTGTCACTATATTTATTAGTATATTTTGCCGAAAGCTAGAAGTTTCGAGCGGGCGAAACTCTAGCGGGCAAAATCAGGATGAGCTCAGCAATGAGCCGGCAGGCCCGTCTGATTATGACAAGTCAGCCATCACTATGCTCATCGCCTGTCCAGTTTACTATCAGCTGAAAGGCTGCGAAGGTGCAGATCGAGATAACCAGGTCAACGACGAACTGCCATTCGCTCGACACAAGCACCTTTGCGCAGCCAATCAAAAAGCAGCACAGAGTAAACGATACAGCCCAAACCGCAGACAGGCAAAGACTGTTTCGAATCCACAGGCCAAGCTTGAGTGCAGTGACCGTAGCCCAGAGATATCCGCACAGGATCACTGCTACCAGCTGAAAGATCAGCACCGGTTGTTCGGGTCATTCGTGGATGTAGGCTTGCCATCCGCGGGCGGCTTGCCTCCGTTCACTTTGCTGGGCGCGAAGTTGCCTGCCCACTTCTTGCTCGGCGGTGTAGCGGTGGCAGGTTTGGTCGCAAGCGCCTTCTGCCTGTCTTCCATCCGTTCGGCACGAAGTTGGACAAACACAAATGCGGCAGCCGCGACCAAAAGTAAGGCATCGATCACCAGCATTACCTTGGTGAACAGGGCGGTGAGCACGCCAAGCCCGAAGAAGAATGCACAGACAAATACGAGACAACCAAGAGTCATTTGCTCCTCCAGATTTAATTTTCAGATTTGAATCTTGTCGCAGCAATGAAATCACAGGCCGCACCGGCGATCAGACTGGCAGCACCATTGAGAAAGGTGGGTTGGACTGCTGAGCTTAAGGCCGGCACATTACTGATTCAAAAGATTCATTTGCCCGATAGCGGCATTCGACTGCAGAGGAAGTCTGCACGCAACCGCCATCAAAAATGAAGCTCAAGCTCGGTGTCGAGAGTTACCTCGTGACGTTCAAGTGGTGCGAAATCATACGCTCACCTTAATTGTCCCGTAACTGAAAGGTCAAACGGTAGCCCTGACTCCCCAAAGTAGAGATTTTCTTTCGGGTCGAGTGCCAACACGGACCGGCCAGCTAGAAGTGCCGGTATTTTCGGCGGCCAATAACGGTTAGACAGGCAACCAGCAAAAAAGATCCGGCGCTACGCATTTCACCCACTGAACATGCGTTGCTACGTTTGCATCGTTGAATCAACGAACCGTCGGACTCAATTGATTCCGACAGTTCAGGTACCAACTTAATAATGATTTGTGAACTCTTGTATTACTGTTAGGCAACCGAATCGGTTAATTTTTAGACAGAGTAGCGTGACAAATCGTGGCTACACGAGGGTGACAAGCGCTAGTCAAGAGGGGTGATCGATCCAGACCCCTTCCCGAGTCGAGCCCGGGAAGAGCTTCGCATCTACCCAGCCACGATTTTTTCGGGGGACAGGACCGATCTCCGAGCCATATCTGGTTGGTATATCGCAGTCACAACTATCATCTTATAATCGTGCGTTTGTTACCTATCCCTACTCACATGGGCCGGCACCGATGTGAGTCGAATCCGGAGTATGCACAACGATGTCAGCCGTTCTGTCACTAGGAGAGATTCTCGTCGACTGGGTATGCACCACCCCTGGTGCCGAGTTGGATCGAGCCCAAATATTCACCAAAGCACCGGGCGGAGCACCCGCCAACCTGGCAGTCGGACTGGCACGCCAGGGCGTCTCAATCGGATTTATCGGAAGGGTATCGGATGATGCCTACGGCAACTGGTTGCTCAATGTCTTGGAGCAGGATGGCGTCAACACGGAAGGCGTAATCGTCGACCCGCACGCTCAGACGCGGATGGCCTATGTTGTAACCACCATCACAGGCGATCGCAAGCTGGCGGAGTTTACAAAAATTGCCTGCGCTGACGCCCGCTTAGAGCCGCTCGATTTGAAGCCTCATTTGTTTGCAGCATCGTCCGTTCTGCATTTCGGATCCATCTCTTTGATCGGTCATCCCTGCGCCGAAGCAACCAAACAGGCCGTCGAGTTAGCACACATTCATAAGCTTTTGGTCTCTTACGATCCCAATGTCAGGCTTGGCCTCTGGCCCTCACCGGAAGTCTGCCGAATGAAAATTCTGGACACTCTCAGCTGGGCCGACCTGGTGAAAATCAATCTCGATGAACTGGAATTCTTGACTGACTCGCGTAGTTTTGAAGCAGCAGATCAACTCCGGCAAGAATATGGAATTCCACTGTTGATAGTGACGCTCGATGCTGATGGTGCTTACTTCACTTGTCGAGCCGGCAATAAACATGTTCCCGGTTTCAAGGTGCAGCTGGTGGAAGCCACCGGTGCCGGTGACGGATTTACAGCCGGAGTGATCGCCGGCCTGTTGCCACATCTAGAAAGACAAAGCGATCGCCGCGTGAAGCTGCAAAGCATGACAGTCGATGAGATCGTTCCAATCATTCGGCGGGCAAACGCTGTCGGCGCACTCACTTGCACGCGCGCTGGCGCAATTCCAGCCTTGCCGACCACCGAAGAGATAGACAATTTCGTCGAGCAGATGGCTGCCCAGGCATCCTCATGAGTCGGCAAGGTTGACTCGAGCTACCTGCCGGCTAACGAGATAATGCACCAAGCTGGCGCAAGCTACGCGAGTTTGTCCGCACAATTTGAGCATATTCAAAGGAATCAACCGGTGGTTGACTTCCGATATTTGCCTACCCAAACAACATTCGAATGCAATAGCATCGACCAAACCGCACAGCCTAGAAGCCTGTCTTCAACCACATATCAGCAATGTCTCGAATCACGCTTGTTGAATTGATCTCTACCCAAACGTTAGGTTGATGTATTACTCGCTTCGCTCTCTAACCAGTAGCAATCAAGAAAGAACAACCATGTCAGCATCCGACGATAAGACCCCGACGAACAGTCGGCAGCGGACGCGGGTCAAGCAGATTAATCTGGGCGACAACCTGGATCAACTCTTCGACGAGAGCGGAACATCCAAATACGATATTTACTTCTTCGACCACGACAAGGTCACCGACATTGACGCAATGCTAGCCTACTGCAAGTGCATCGGCGAGCGGGCGGAACAAAAGAGCCGCGGAATGCCGCCAATGATTCTGGCGTACTACTCGCAAGGCCTCGACTGGCACAACTTCACCGAAACGGTGATGCGCTATCAGCATTTCGGAATTTTCACCTGCATCGAGAAGAGCGCAGACGCTCTCGCCGACCTCGACACCGCCGTTCAAAACGAGTGGGCGAAAAGCGACGCAGAGCACGAAGCACTCTTGCGCTCCCTGCATCCAGAAGTCGCAGCACAGGAGGGCCAGTGGCACGGGCGACTTACTATCAACGACGCCCGCGACAACACCTACCAGTTCAGCTGCGAACTGGGATCGTTCCTGTTGCGCGGCGGCAACCCCGAGAATTACATCGGCAAGCCGGTCCATTGGCTGCTGATTCGCGGCAAGATTCTCGCGGAGAGAGCTGATGCTGAAGGTATCGACAAACTGCTTCAGGTTCTCGAAGTGAGCGAAATCTCGGCTGACTTCGTCTCTGCCGAAGAGATCGCCGCCAATCTCAAAGCCATGTCTGAAGGACCATTCCTGGGTCGTTTGAACCATCCAGAGATCTTCGGCGAGAATCCCGACCTCTATGCTCCGATGACGCAGGAACAGTGGGACAAGATGCTCAACCCTGAAAAGTATGGTTGCGAGCGGATCGACTAGGTCACCTTGAATGTCGTCATTTCCAAATCCATTCACAGAGTCGGGTGCATGAAGCGCCCGGCTCTGTGAATCTTGCATTCCGTTTCTTAATACTGCGCTCCAACCTGCTAGCGAAGAGCGAGCAGACAATCAGGAACAAGAAAGTTGCAGATGGCTATCTTCGACTCGAATTCATTGCTGCTCGCCTTCGAGATGCTCCTTTTCGGAGTCTTGGGATTGGGAGTGGAAACTGCTTTCACTGCCATTACGGATTACAAGAACGATCCCAAACGGCATCTCTTCGGTTACAGCTCTCTCTGGTACATTCCGCTGTACGCCTTGACTCCGCTCTTCTTCCATTTCACCGGCGCTTACCTTTTCGGATTGCCGCTGTTGATCAGAGGAGCAGTCTACACAGTAGTGATTTTCACAGCTGAGTACCTTGGGATGCTGCTGTTGCGCTGGCTTCTCAGCTCGTCACCTTCAGAAGAATCGTACTTCCAATCTCGCTGGAATGTTCACGGACTGATTCGGTTGGATTTCGCTCCAGCCTGGTTTGCCCTTGGACTGGCGTTGGAATTGATTTATCGCTTCCTCAACTAAGGGGAGACACTGCCATGGCATACCTTCTGCTCGGACTCATGATCGTCACTTTCGTTTGCGCCTGCGTCTCGCTGTCCGCTTGGTTTACGGCATTCACGTCCGGGAGCAAGCGGGGTCTAGCCGTCTATCGCATCTTCGGCGGCATCACATACAACCTGCTCGGCTTCTCCGGACTGTTCGTCCAGGGTCTGCTCGAAGGCACGCAAGCAGTCTACCTGCCCTTCCTGTCGGTCGCCTTCATCGCGCTCGGAGTCTGGCTGTTGCGCTCAGGACTGCGCGGCGGATAACATCGCAAGCAGAGCGGCTTCGTCCGAAGTGACCCTCCCGGCTCGCCCGCGGGAGGGTCACTTTGATCCGCGCAGCAAGATCACCTGCTCTGCAAAATCCCGTCGATAGTGACAAACTGCCTGGCTTCATGTCGGCGGACGCGAAAGTCTGCCGGTCAAATGACAAGAAAGTCTGCCGGAAGGGGAAGAAGTCCTTGGACTTCTTCCCCTTCTTCCACTTTTTGGCGA
>JAGVKB010000033.1 GCA_020050835.1 Candidatus Obscuribacterales bacterium
GGAGCCCTTTGAGTACGACGCAAACGGCTGCCTCACCAGCGATGGTGTCAATGCCTTTTCGTATGACTCACTGACCAGGTTGATTGAAGTCGCTCGGACAGGGCTGACCAACAGCTACCTGTACGACCCCTTCAATCGCCAAGCAAGTCAGATAGCGTGCGGGTGTCAGGATCTGCTGGGCAAGTGCAGTCAGTCCAGCGTGAGCGGCTACTTCATTCGGGGAACAAGTGAACTCGTCGAAGATATGGATTTGGCTTAGTCATCGTTCTTGCGCTTAGCAGCTTCTTTAGCTTCCTTCTCCTTTTCTTTGCGAGCGTCTTCTTCATCTTCGAGCTGCTCTTTTCGTGCTTCTGCTTCCTTGCGATTCGCGTCTGCGGTTTGTTTGGCCTGCCACTCCGCTTCTGTCATCCATTTGTCGACGAAGGGGGCCTTTATGTGCACCTTCCCATCTTTGTGCTCTATTTTTGTGAATGGTGCCTTTATCGTCTCATTACCCTGTGCATCTTTGACGATTTTTGTGAATGGTGCTTTTATGGTTTCGTTTCCCTGTGCATCTTTTACTACTTTCGTAAACGGTGCCTTCACCGTTTCATTTACTTGTCCGTCTTTAACTACTTTGGTGAATGGCGCTTTTATGGTTTCGTTTCCTTGCGCATCCTTCTCAACCTTAGTAAATGGCGCTTTCACCTTCTCTGTGCCGTTTGCGTCCTTTTCGACACGCGTAAACGGAGCTTTGGTAACTTCAACGGCATCTTTGGAGTCTTCAGCCTTTGCCGCTTGCCCAAAAGCAATCACCGACAAAATCACAGCTAGTGAACAATTGAAATTTCTGGACTGCATGGAAGCCTCCTAGTTAAATACAGGCAAATCCTAGCAGATCCGTCCTTTTCTACTATAAGCAGAGCTAATGGTCTCTTCTTCCTTTTGCAGGATACCGAAGCAAGCACAACCTCATTCAGGACTTCGAGAAGTACATATCTTTGACTATTCATGATCACTACAGTGTCGATGTGGAAAGAAGAGTTCGCCGTTGCTTTCATCCTAAGGCTGGCGTCGCGCATTCGTCCGTATCGATAATTTAGTGACGACGACCGGCGAATGGCCGGTCTCGTCTGCTATGCACAGCCTGACGGGAACCTGCTCTATATTAGTGCCTCAAGTCCCTTGCGGTCGACCACATTGAGTAACTTCAGGGCAATATTGCTCGGTTTCTTTTCGCCAATCTCCCACTTTCGCAGAGATGAGGCTGATACGTTAATGTACTTGGCGAAGACAGCCTGGCTGGTTTTGCACTTGATTCTTATGCCTTTGATCTGCGCTGGAGTATAACTGGGTATTTCCGGCAAACACAGTGCATCGAACTGGCGCATGGTCTCCATATTCATCACACCGGCGTCATAGAAGTCGCGCGCAGTTTCATGCATAGCGTCAAGAATCTTGCTTTTGCTGGCGCTCTCTTTGCGCGTCTTTGCCGCCGCTTGTCCTTTCGCTCCGGCCATTTTCGTTTTCCTTTTTGTTGCCGCCATCTTACTTAACCTCAAACAAAGCCTTTGTTTCAATCGATTTCTTAATTTGTCCCGCTTTCAGTCCCAGCAGGAAATCGGCCATTAACTTGAACGCCTTCAGTTCTTTTGCCGATATGTTGTCTTGATCGCTTTTCGCAAAAACATGAATACAAAACACCCTACTGTCTGCTGCTTTGTGAACCAGGATCGTCCTGAGCCCGCCGCTCTTTCCTTTGCCTCCAAACGCCACCCGTTTCTTGTACAGATTGCCGCCCAGTGCATCACCGGTGAGCCCCTCTTCGAATTCCTCGATGGACTCTTTGAGAGCCACATCGGTCAGACCTTCGTCTGTAGCGAGTTTGGCAAACTTCTTGGTCATTAGAATTCTCATCGGTAAAGTATACCACCTGGTGGTATGGATGTCAAAGGTCCACAGACAGACTACTACGGCTGCTGCAACACCAGCTCCGATCTGCACTGTCCACCAAAGTGGTGAAGTTCATAGCGATGTATGCCATGTTATCAGCCAAAATAAAAGGGTGGATATACGATATAATCTAGTTGCTATAAATGCCTAAAAAGAAAACACGGCCGCTGGTTTCAAAAGCGACTGCGTTCTCCTGATAGGTATTGGGAAAAAGTGATGGATAACGGGTCTGCTTTTGAGCAAACCCGCTATCCATCGAAGCGATGACTACTGAAGCTTACTTCGCAGCCGGCGCCGCCTGGCTGTCCGGTTGAGCCGGAGCGGCTTGCGGGTTCGGCTGGGCCGGAGCGGGCTGCGGATTGGGCTGAGCCGGCGCAGGCTTGGGCTGGGCGTTGATGCCGTCGTCGATCATCTTTTTCAGCTCGGCGATGTCGAGAAAGCCGATCACGCCGACGATCGTCTTTTCCTTCCACTTCAAGACGATCAAGGCTGGTGCCTGATCGATCCCGAGTGAAAGCGCCGCTTCGGGCAGGTTGTCGGTATTCACCTTCAGGAAGGTGACCTTACCCTGGTAGTCCTTGGCGGCCAGTTCGATCAGCGGCAGCTGCTTTTCGTACAGCGCGCTCTGCTTGGTGTAGAAGAAGACGAAGACCGGTTGGGTGGAGCCTTGAAGCTCTTTGCCGAACTGGTCGAGTGTGCGAACCTCGCGCACCGGGCTCTGCGATTCCGCGTAGCGTCCCCAGGACATCCATCCCATGAAGCCGAGGAACATCGCGAGCGCGCAAGCGACAACCGCAATGGTTACGATTTTGCTGTCTTTCATGATGATTGTCATTTGACGTTAACGCCGTCTGGGTGTCCTTTCCACACCACTGGCGGTGATTCGTTTGTTCGGCACGATCACTTGAGCCAACAGAGAAGAAGTAGCTGTTTCAGGCTGTCTTGAACGGCCTGTACAGCCTAGGTTTTGTTGTCCGGCTCCCGTTCTTTTTGGTCGCCGTCCTTGGGCGCCGGTTGATCGCGGTCGACGCGTTTCTTGGCGGCAGCGGCGGCGTCGATTCGCTTCTTTTCCTCTTCGAGGCGCTTTTCGTGCTCCTTTCGTCCTTCTTCATTGAAGCGTTCGAACATGCCGGTAACTTCCCAGCAGAAGAACCAGAAGAAGACGAAGGCGAGGAAACCGCCAAGGATGCTGTCCAGGAAGAACTTGACCGTGTCTCCACCTTGAGCCAGGGTGACCATCAGCCCGAAGGCGTAGTAGAGGCCGAAGCCGGAGAAGGTGAAAATCGAGGCGTAGAAAGTGGATTCGATCAACCGCCGTTTTGTGGAGTCTTTCATAAGTCCCTCCAGTGGGAAGCAGTTGCTTAGGCGGTGCATGCATCGCCTAATCCTTCCGTTTTGCAACGGTTGGGCTGCGATTGTTATGGGCGCCCCTTTGACAGGGGAGCGAAGTGAACTAGCTGGTAAAAGCCGTGCGGAGAGCTGAAGCTACAACCAAACAAACCTTGCTAGAAAGGTACGGCAGGGAGCGAAACTGACTGTTTGTGCGGCCTGCTGGTTGGTTTTGTGTCTCTCCGATGATGATTCGCTCAGGTATTTAGGCTTTCAATCGTAGTCAGACGCGAGATCGAGGCGCAATACCAAAGCTCTGACAATTTTGAAGAAGCTTGTAATGCGGGAATTCGCCGGCAATTCTGCGGTGTCCAAAATGTTGCTTCTATTTCCTCTCTGGGCATGGCTTTTGGACGATTTCCCCAGGGGTAGATTCGATCTACCGAAGGGCGCTTTGGTAGATAAAGCGATAGCGCGGCTTGGTAACCACTTGATAACCGCCAGGGTTCTATCTGGTGGATTTCAAAGGACGACAAAGTCCCTATCCGAACTCGGATAATATCAGTAACTCGTTTGCCACCGAAGTTGGTATCTGAAAGTGTTCTTCCTCAGGGTATGCATCAGGATGAGCCTTAAGAGCCGCACGAACCAAGGTGCCGATCAGCACACCATGATCTGCAAACAGTGCCCGCTCGGTCGGGTCGAGGTCGGCATAACCAGACTGTTTATAGCGCTCCAGTATCTTGTTTAAGTCGAGAATAAACTCGAACGGTGCGAATTGACTCCAGTCAACTTTAAGTGGGCTTTCTCCAGATAGGCTTTCTCCGAATACATTTATCAGATCGAGTACGAAGTCACTGACTATTTCCAACGACGTCTCCGGCTTAAGCTGTCTCTTTTGATAACTATGATAGAGATCGCGCACCTGACGATTTAACTCGAGCATTTCGATTCCTCAGAATGGAGTTGAATGGACACCCGCGCACTTTTCGGCATTATCAGCTCACTTGGAGTGAAGTTTCGTTGCAAATATTGCGAGCGGATAGTAGCACAGCTGGTGGCGCGCGCGGACAGAATGAGACATTATCAGCGAGTGGATCTGGAGCCGATACAAGCAATCCCGTTGTCAAGAATGGGAGTGGTAAAACAGGCTGCTGGCCAGCTGTTTCGATCTTGTATCGCCTGATGGCAGCTCGCAAGATTAATACCACCGGTGCCACCGCAATGGTGTCCCCGCAAAAGTAATTTTGCTGATTCTTAAACCTGTGTTATTCTTCGTCATGGGCAAATTGGACGTTGGGTTTTCACCTCTAATGCACTAGAAGGAGCATTTGATGAAACGGTCACTTCTCAATTCGGTTATGGCGGGAGCCCTGGCCCTGGGGCTTGTATTACCTGCTGTTGCCCAGACCTATAACGGTCAGCCACTGCAGGGGCACGTTACTTACGTGCCGACCGGAACCACTCTGGATGCGGTGCTAACCAGTCCGATCGACAGCTCGGTTGCAAAACCGGGTGACATATTCAATGCAAAGATTTCGATGCCGCTTTATCTGGGCAACGATCTTGTGTTGCCGGCTAATACAACACTCGAGGGGCAGGTAACTGCTGCCACTAAGGGTGGTCTGGCTGGTAGCAACGGACTAATCGGTTTGCGATTAACTTCAGCCATGACACCGGATGGAATTCGCTATCCGTTGTCTGCAGCTGTAGTCGCCAATCAGCAATCTCCGATTCCCGAGGACAAGCAAGGAAACTTGCGAGGTAGATCCAAGAAAGCAACAGTCACTTCCGGTGTAGCCAGGACGGCAGCCTGGACAGCGGGTGGAACTTTACTCGGAATTATCTTCGCTCCGATTGTCGCTGGTTCAGTCGGGGCTGGCGCGATCGCCGGTGTCGCTACCGGTGGTGCGGTTGGACTCGGCAGCAATCTCTGGAGGCACGGTAAGGACGTGAAAGTTCCAAGCGGGACTCCGATGAAGTTCGCTTTGGACCAGCCGATGTCGTTGTCAACCGGTATGGCAGGTGCACAGGCTAGCTTGCGCTGATTTGAGCGTGCTGCAATTCGTAAAATAAAATAGCGGTTTCGTATTTCGCGCAGGCGAAGCACACGTAATCCACGCAGGAATGACTCCTCATCGAGGAGTCATTCTGTTATTGTGGGTTTCATCCTGAAGATCCCCCACAGGTCTAGTCTAGTTGAACTTCGAAAGGACGGAAGCAAGCGTAATTCGTAAGCAATCAGAGGCTGGCAACTCAGTCCTGGATGCCTGTTTTGCGCGGAGCGAACATACTCTCGGCGGACGGGTGATTGGTGCATTGCGTGATTTGGCGAGCTCCAGCAGCAATGAGCCGGGGAGCGCCAAGCAAGCCAGAGCCCGCTCAAACGACCGAATTGTGGAGATTGCCGCTGATACAGCCGCCTTTCTACCCTCCTTTAAATTGGCCGGAGCCGGACTGCTGCGCTCAGTGCTTCTGTCCGACCCCGGGCGCAGTCTGAGCGGCAACGGATGGTTGTTTGGGAAGAACTTTCTGGAGGGGGCCGCGCTCAACAAGGTCGGCAAGCTTGGGGCTGCCGACGGAATGCTTGCTCGCTCGCTCAGTGCGAAATTTGGTGCCGGCCTAACAGTTGAAACGGCTACCCACCTGACGGTCGGTGCCGGGATGGGAATTGTCAAAACTGGCTTCAATCAGCGGGCATGGACGGACAAATCCGGCGAAGTCTCGCTTGTCGCCGGACTGGAAAGTCTCGCTAAGAGTGGCGGTATCGGTGCATTGACCAATCTACCGGCTGGTTTTATCGGCACGAGAATCTCTCGCGGAGCAGCCGCAAGCGCGGCCGAAGGACGAATTTCGGAGCGGGCGGCAAATTTAGTCGCCGGCTGGGGGTCTGGTTACGCCAGCGGCAGCGTTTTTGGTGGCATCGATGCGATTGTTGCTGGCAAAGGACTGACTGGCATTCTCGCCAATATGAATGAAGGCGGGTTGGTGGGCGGATTTACCGGCGCTTTCGTCCACGGCCATGAATTAAATCGATCGATCAGGTTAGCTCAGGCTCACCGGGTGGTAAGCAGTCCAATCGAAAACAAGTTGAATCTCGCAGTCGAGCGATCTCCTGTTGCCAAACCGGACAGGCCAGCGGGCAGCAGGGCGGAGGCGGTTGTTGCCAGGCGATCTTCGGCAGAGATAGAGCAACATCTGAAGATGGAGATATCTCCGGAGCGGGACATACCACTGGAAAAGCTCACGAACAGGTTGAGCTATTACAGAAGCAGGGAGCCGATGAGTTACGAGCGGCAGACATCAAAGACGCGCTTCCAGAGCTGGGATGACTTTGCCGCCAATGCCATGATCACTCGAGAGACAGCGACTCGCGTTTACCGCGTCGACACTCTAGCTACAGATATTGTCGTTCCGGAAGCCTATGCCAGAAGGCTGGATTCAGTGCGTTCCTTGCGACTTCAAGCAGAGCAAAGAGTTACCGAGCACAGTACAACTGCTGAGTTAGGGCGCGTGGCTCAGGCGAAACTGGCGCTGAAGTCCGACCCATATGCCAATCGGATGCTGCCGGAAGACTTTATCCCGTTGCTTGAGGCGTTGCCTGAGCCGAATCTCGTTAAGCGGCTGGTGCTGCTAGATGAGCGAAATCCGCAGGACCGCTGGTACAGGCAGATTTACAGGGAGAATTTCGAGTCGGCCGCTTCGGCCGGTCAGAACGGTCAGGTCACCTTTTATGTTAAAGAACGTGACAGACCAGGAGCGGAATGGGTTGGGCGCGGGGAGATGGGCCATGAGTGGTCGCACCTGCTCAAATCAAAGCTTGCGGCGGAGTCTCAACTGTTTGACCTGGCCTGCCAAATCGAGTCGGCGGAACGTGGTGGATATTTTTCAAGGGATTACGCCCGGGCTGTGCTGGTAGCCCATCAACCTCATGAGGAGAACTGGGCGGTCCATCTGGGAGAAAGATTCTTGCACGCCGACGCGGACATTTTTGCCTCGAGCGTCGAACAGATGCCGCTGAGGGCGGTTGTGATGGCGCGCGCTGTGAGCCGTTCGCTTGCCAAGGTAGCGGAGAGCGAGCGCAGCCCCTATCACGGTCAATACTGGGAAAGAGTCAGTTTCGTGGAAAGGAACATTCTTCCCAAGGCTCAACAGATGCTGGCTGAAACTGCCACCGGCGCAGATACTAGCGTTCGGTTGAACTCGATCAAATTGCTTGGTTCGTTTGGCAACCAAACACATGGCGGAATCTTGAAGCAGATCGCCGGCGAATCTGGTGATCCCAAACTAGCCGGCGCCGCTTACGAGTCGGTCGTTAAGCTTAGGCGCAGCAAGGAAGACCGCATCGAACTGCTGGTCGAGCTTTCTCAGCGGCGTTCAAAAGTGCAAGCACAGGCGCTCAAAGATCTGGGCGAAATCTCTCCACAGTATGAGGAATTTGCGAAGGTGCTGGCTGGTAGCGGCAGCTCTGGCGACATGATCAAGCTGATCGATCGCATGCCGGACCTTCAGGGTCGCCGTCTGGCGATCGCTGAAGCGCTCAGACTTTCGAAAGAGCGCGGCTCGTTGACCTCGCTGCAGTCGTTGATGGAAAAGGATTCATTGCCGGCCGCGATTCGCCAGGAAGCATTCGACGCTGCGATGCATTTGTTGAGATCCAAACCGGACCAGAAGGTTGCCGTTTCACTGAATGTTTTGGCTCTGCATCCTGAGCTGCGTGTGCGAGCGCTCGATCAACTCAAGGCTTATCCGGTGCCTGAAATCGCCGGTCGAGTCGAACGGTACATCAATGACACCAATCAGGAAGTGGCGATGCGGGCCCAGCAAATTGTCAGGGGCGAGCGCCAGAACTCACAGTTTACAAGTCTCTTGGCCAGGCTGGACCTTGGCTCACCAGCCGAAAGGTTGGCAGCAGCCCGCGAGCTGGGCGCCTCGAAAGATATTCGAGCGGTGCGCCCATTGCTGCGGTCGGCTGCCACCGGTGATTTGCAGTTTGCCGCTGCAGTGACCAGAGCTTTGAAGGGTTTTGCGCCGGAGCTGGTGAAGTTTGAAGCAAGAGAATTAAGCCGTTCGACTCCAGAGCTTGGAGCGCGTCTGCGCGAGATGCTTTACAGCGCACACCGGCATTAGTCTCAACGCCGCCAATCAGGGGTGAAACAACTGAAAAAGCTTCTCCATGGAGAATTTCAGCCTGACCGGACGACCGTGCGGGCAGGTGTCGTTGCGCGGAGTCTTAACCCATTCGGCGAGCAGCTGCACGATGTCACCTTCGCTCAATGGCATGCCGTTTTTGATAGCTGCCTGGCAGGCTACCGACTTGGTAGCTTCTAATTCAAGCTCGGCGCTTTCGGTAGTGGCCAGACTTTCAATAATGCTTTGGACAGCTGTTGCGTACTCTTTGTGAGCTAGCTCCAGAGGTACTTGCGTGCAAAATACGTTCGAATCGCCTTGAAATTCAAAGTCAAACCCGATTGCCCGGAGTTTTTCCAGGTTGTCCTTGATGGTTGCCTTTTGCTCGGCGGTGAGATCGAGCGGAACGGAGATTACCAGTCGTTGCGAGCTTTCGGTGAGCCGTCCAGCTGTCTCTTGCATGGCAAGCAAGCGTTCGTAGATGACGCGTTCGTGCGCGATATGTTGCTCGATTATCTCGAGTCCGGTTGGAGTCTCCATCAGGATATAAGTGTTGTTCAAATAGCCGAGAAAGCGCCAGCCAGCTGGAACAGTCGCGCTGAGACGCGTGCGCGAAGGGATCAACCCGCCCATGCTTGGTGGGCGCGATGCCACCGGCGGTGGTGTATAGGAGAGGCGATCGCTGAATTTGATCTGGTCGGAGGTGATTCTCGAAAAGCGAGGAGTGGCTGGGCTTGGCTCTGCTTCAATCGCCTCTCGTACTGATGATTCGAGCGCTGTTTCGTGGTTGGCACTACCGGTGGTGTACACTGATTTGTCGGCCGCCTGAGCGCCGGCCGCTACGGCTACCGGTTGTTCCTCTGCCGCTAAAATCTCTTCTCGCGGCTGTCTCAGCGCTTCCACCAGGGCGCGCTGCAAGGCGAGATAGACTTCATTGCTGCTGGTGTACTTGATCTCCTTTTTCGTGGGATGCACATTGATGTCCACATGCGCCGGATTGAGCGTCATTGTAAGGACAGCCAGTGAGTGCTTACCGCGCGGAACCAGATCTTGAAAGGCGTAATCCAGGGCTTTGTAAGTAAGATGGCAGCGAACCGGTCGATTGTTGACGATTGATAAAATGCCTTTGCGATCGCCCCGAAAGTGAGTCGGTCTGGCTACGTAGCCATAGACGGCCAGACCATGCGTCAGCTCTGCGTATGTCACCGGGCAGAGTGCAATTGTGCCGCTCAGGAAGCCTGTTTCGGTCATCGCTTGCGCTAGCTTTCCGGAGCCTGAAGTCTTGAAGACGACTTCGCCCCGGTTGAGCAGTTGGAAGACAATTTTGGGGAAGGCGATGGCCAGTGCCTGCACCGTCTCGTGGATGTGCGCAAACTCGGTGGCGGCTTTCTTGAGGAATTTGAGGCGGGCCGGCACGTTGTAAAACAGATCGGTCACTTCGATGATCGTCCCTGGTGCACAACCGGTCTCAAGGGCGGTCACCTTGCCGTCGGCTGCCTCCAAGCGGGTACCGGCAGCAGCATCGGCTGTTCTGGTGAAGCAAGTTACTTTCGAAACAGAAGAGATGCTTGGTAACGCTTCTCCTCTGAATCCCATTGTATGCAATTTCCATAAGTCGTCTGCCGAAGCGAGCTTGGATGTTGCATGGCGATGAAAAGCGAGAACAGCATCTTCGGAATCCATCCCGATGCCGTTGTCGGCAATTCGAATGTCGCGACAGTCGGCGCCGATCGAAATCTCTATTTGAGTGGCTCCGGCGTCGATGGAATTTTCCACCAATTCCTTAACCACCGAAGACGGACGCTCAACAACTTCCCCGGCGGCGATCTGGCTTGCTATATGATCAGGCAAAACGAGCACTTTTGGCATGCCAAAATCTTAGCATTACCCGATTCTTTATCGGATGCTTTGAAGCTAATCTAACGGCAATAGGCTGTCACCTGGGTAAAACCAGGAATGGGTTGTGATCAAGGTCTGTTCTGGAAGCGGTTGGCTGGCAATGTCTCAAGCGGGCGCCCAAAAAAACTATCGATGGCAGGCGTCTTTCGTAGTTGCCTTCGTTTCATTGCTCTCCTGGCTGGTAGTATCGCAAGCAGCAGGTTTGGATCGAGAGACATTCGAGCGGCTGGTGGAAGTGTTTGGCTCCCATCCGATTGGCAGGGAGCAAGCCGGCGCCGAACCGGCGTTGCTGTTGAAAGGTTTTTTCCAACTGGTTCCTATTCTCGTTTTTGCTGCAGCTGCAACCTGGTCCGGATTTCGTCTGTCGGTGGTACCGCGGCTTTTAGTCTTGGTGCAACTGTTTGTGCTTACATTGCTTTCGGTGGTTGGATTTTGGCAGCTGTTCAAAGTGCCTGGCCACCCATTGGGATACTTTACAGCAGTCTTTGTCGGCACTTTAGGTGGTTACAGTCTTCGCCGGCTGGAGTTGCAGCGGCGCAAACAAGAGTCTCAATTCTACGAACTATTCCTGCGCAACAAGGAGCTGCAAGAGACCAAACTTCAGCTGGTCAAACAAGATGAGATCGAACGACGCATGCTGGCTGCAGACCTTCACGATCAAGTGTTGAACGACTTGAAAGCGGTCAGGCACAAGCTGGACTCCTACCTCGTAACTCCGGATGCCGCCGTTGCAGATTCAATCAAATCACTTCTCAATCAGGCGATGGACGAGATTCGCGAAGTGATGGACAGTTTGTGCCCATCTGCGCTCGAGCATCTGGGCTTGGTGGCCGCCTTGGAAGATTGCCTGCGCCGCGGCTCCGAGCGAGGTGGATTCAAGGTCAGGTTCAAAAGCAAGCTGCAAAACGAAGCGCTGGATGTCTTGACGATGGTGGAAAAGTCTTTGTTGTACCGGTTGGTTCAAGAATCAGTCACCAATATCTGCAAGCATGCCGGCGCCTCGATTGTGCGGGCAGCGGTGGATATGGATGGTGAGCATGTCTCGATTAAGGTGACGGACAACGGACGCGGCATAGACCCTGCCAAGCTCCGTGAGGATTCGCGCGGTGTGAGGTATATGCGCCAAAGAGCCGACCTCATCGGCGCTACAATAGCTTGGCGATCTGGCGAGGATGGCAAGGGAACAACAGTAGAGATCCGAATCAGTCTGGCGGGTAGAAAAGATGCCGAAGGTTCTAGTAGTCGAGGACGTATCAGCGCTGCGTCAGCACGTAACGCGCCTGATTCGGGAGAAAATTCCCGGTCCACCTGAAATTATCGAAGCTCAAAATGGCAACGAAGGACTGAAGCTGTTTAGATCAGCCAAGCCCGACATGATAGTGATGGACATTTCGATGCCGGAGATGAGCGGTATCAAGGCTGCCGAGCAGATCTGGCAGGAAAGTCCGGCGATGAAGATCCTCTTTTGGTCGCAGTATCACCGCGAGGCGTATGTCAGGGAGTTGGGCAAAATCGTGCCGGACGAAGCGATTCACGGATACGCGCTCAAGAGCGAGAGCGATGAAAAGCTCAGCTATGCCATTACCTCCATTTTGCTACACAATAATCCTTACATTGATCCGCTGGTGCGCGGTGTCCAAGCGCGTCTGCAATGCAAAGATCAGTCACTGACCGATGTCGAGTATGAAACATTGCTGGACATCTGCGTCGGCCTGACCGACCGCGCAATCGCTGCTCGCCGGCATATCAGCGTGCGCGGAGTGCAAAACCGCTTATCGCTTTTGCTGATGAAGCTGCTTGCCGGTGAAGACTCGCACCTGAAAGAGACGGCGGGCATGGAGATTTACAATCCTCGCACCAGGGTGATTTTCGAAGCGCTGAAGCGTGAATTGATCGATCCCGACGAAGTAAGTGTGCTTGATGAGGAGCTAAACAACTGGCTAGCCGAAGAGTTTGATTACGAACGGCAATAGCGGTGACTTCGGGCTATTACTGCTGACGACCGAATCAGGTTTATGCCTGTTTGGTATCTTGGGAAGTATCTACGGTGGGTGCTGTGGGATGTAGAGGCCTGTACCGCCTGGTCAAAATTTATCAACTAGGAAAGATAGTAAGAATTTGAAAAAAGAGGAGCGAAAGGCTCTCCAGCTGCTGAGGTTTTCGCCAAGCGGCTGAGTTTCTTCCGATCCGAACCAGGGTTTACTCGACCGGATCCGGCAGGGTAACCGGCGTGGGTGGCACCAGGGAATCAAGGTCGTCTGAAGGTCGCCCAGCGCTCGGCGCCGGAGATGGAGATGGGGCAGGTGCCGGAGCAGAGGTTGGAGTTGCAGGTGCGGGCGACGGACTTTCAAGCGGTGCCGAAGGTAGCGCTGGCAGCGGCGAAGGAAGCGGTCGCTGAGGAATCGTCCTGGTCGGTGGTGTCCCGTAAATGCTCACTTTCTCACCGCCGGTTGCTTCGAGTGCTGGCGTCCTTACCAACTCGCAGTGTCCGGGCGGGCAGTTCCAAATCAAGCTGTTCGAGTTGATGGAAGGCACGCGCTCTGCTTGATTGTTGGTGGTGCGCAGGTAGTAGGTTTCCAACCAGACCGCATTGACTATCTGCGAAGTGGTTGGGATTACCGGTTTACCCTCGTTGTACTTCTGAGCGATGTCGTTTACCCGCTTAAACTGCATCGGAATGCCGACGCCGAAGTAGCTGGCGGTAAACTCTTTCGCGAACACCCTTTTCGGATTCGGTCCGGGGTCGCAGATGGTCAGGCGCAACAGGCCGGGGCCTGAGACGACGACCGACATTTTCACAATCTCGCCAGGGTACCAGTAAACTCGGCCGCGAACCGGGGCGTCGTTCCACCGGCCGTTGCGCCAGAACGGATGAAATGCTCCTTGTGAGTCGATCCACTTGCCGTTGTCATCAACGACCGGACCCCAGGTGAGACCGGCATCGATCTCTTCGATGCCACCGGCGTTGCCGCCCATGTAAACGTTGTAACCGTCGCGCGACCAGTTGACCTGTGGGTCGAATCGATTGGGATCGAGCTGTGGCACGCCGAGCATGATCAGACCTTCGATGCCCTGCCAGTCTCCGAATGGGGACGCCACTTTATGGTAATAGGCGCCCTGAAAGCAGTGATTACTGTTCATCATGCTGTTGGCTGAAAGACCGTTGAGCATGAAACCCATCACTCCGGAACTGGTGGCGAGCATTATGCTCAGAGCCGATATGAGTGTGAGCTTGATGAGCTCTCGAAAGAATATGGCAGGCTTGTTGCGCCTCATGTCAATCACTTCCGTTTCGTTTAATTGTCTTGTGTGCAGATGTGCAAGGCGGGTCTGGCAGGGCAGCGCCGTCTGTCCCGGCGAAGCAAGCGCCAGCGCCGAAAGTGAACCGGCGAAACCCGGGGACGAAAGCCAAAAAGGACGGAAAGAAGATGGTTGCGGCAAGATTCAGACATTACGCCGGAGGCGATCTTGTCCGAACCTTGCCGGCAACCAGCCGGGTGCAGGCGGCCCAGAGCCCTGAGCCTGCCTGCACCCCCAAGACAGTAGGGTGGCCACTGCCTTAGTCCTTGCTCGCTTTGGTGTTATCGACGGTGTCGTCCGGGTCGTCGGTGGCAGCGGGTTCCGGGCAGTCGCAGTCGGTCGGGATGTAGCAAACATCCGACACCGGCTGGTAAAGCTTCCAGACTCCGGCCAGAATCAGCCCGCCAAGGAACCCACCGATGTGAGCCCAGTAGGCGATGCCTCCTTCGGCAACCTGCGGTCCGAGGACGGAGAGCAGCTGCGTGCCGAACCAGGCCACCAGGTAGATGAACGCTGGCCAGTTGATCGGGATCGGGAACGGACCGAACATGAAGATCCCGGTCACACGCGCCTTCGGCCAGAACAGAATGTACCCGCCCAGGACGCCGGCGATGGCGCCGGACGCACCGAGGTTCGGTACGCTGCTGAAGGGATCGCTCCAGAGCTGGAGCAAAGTTGCCGCGAGCCCGCTGAGCAGGTAGAAAGTGACGAACCTGGTGCGACCCAGTCTCGCTTCCATACCGCGCCCAAAGGCGTAGAGGTACAGCATGTTGCCGATGATGTGCATCCAGCTGCCATGCAAGAACATGGCGGTGAAGATGCTAATCGTCGCCCACAGCATGAGAGTCGGGTCGGCGCTCTGGAAGGCGGTGACGACTTTCGACGGAATCATGCAATAGGTGTACATGAACTGATCCATTGCGCCGCTGCTCCGCACCATGAGTTCGTAGAACCAGGCCAGCAGGTTTAGCGCAATGATCACCAGGGTTGCAAACGGGAAGAGCTTGCAACGAAGGTTATCTCTCAGGGGAATCATTTTCGACCTCCTGAAGAGCCTCGGCAACCGGCAAATACCGGTCGAAAATAGGCTCTTGGTGACAATCCCTCGGGCAGTTCCTAGCCGAGGGAATTTGGAAATTCGCGCGAAAGTGTGCCGCCAACGCGGTGACAGTGCTCTCGAGGAACTGCGAAGCGCAGACAAAACACTCGGAAGAAACGAGTTGTTGCTACAGAAGAGAGCGCCTTGTCGCGCGTAATCCCTCGAGCAATGCCGATTTCACATCAAAAAGAACTCACTGCCGAACGCGAACACCTGCCGACCTGTGCACCGCAGCACGCCAAAGCGTGTCCTTGGGCAATTGACGGCAGACCCTTACAAACTCCGCGGAGGAAGCAACATTGCACGGGTAGGAAGGCGCAGACTGTTCGACTTGGCTTCTGATTGCTCTTTAAGGCGAGATGTGAAAAATAGACATCAGTACCTTAATGAAACATCAACCTTTAATACAACATTGAAATTCTTAACTGGCTATCAAGAATAAGTGCAGATCCTGGTTTTGGGGCTAGCAACACGCTCGGGAGCAGTGAAATGACTCGGTCTGAGCTGAATCTACCGGCTGGGCTTACCGGATTGAGATCTGGCGCGGCTAGTTCATATTGACATGTGTAAATGATCAGCCGACGGCTTGTTTCTATAAAGCTCCGCCAACTTAGCTATTCGCTATTTACATAATTCTCCTTAAGCCCGCTATTTACGGCTTTTGCTGGTTGTCAATAAAAGTAGAAACTGTTACGTTAAGGAATCTTGTTATCATTCCCTTCAGCCATTAAAGACATCGGAAACACAAAGCATCCCTGAGCTCTGAAGCAAAAATACTTTCAGCCATCAGTGGTGCCGGGTCGTTCTAGCCGTATGGCTTGCCTGCGGAGAGAACTGCCGAATAAGGGCGCTCCAGATTCTGCTTGTGCTTTTGACCGAGTCTGTCTGTTCCCGACAGGCTGGTTTGCACTGGCTAGCGTTGTTGGTCAAGCGGATTTGCCTGCTTAGAGCCGGCAAGCTCGTTTGATTGCCGCTAAAAAAGCTTCATGCTTCCCTTCGAGAGCCCACCAGGCTTCTGATCACAACTAGTGCCGGCAAAAAGCGCTCGATCGGCGGAACAACGATGTCACAAGTTAACGTCTTTGCTCCGTCCTTCGCCGTTGCTTAAAACGCCAGGCCCGAATCAAGTGCGCCGCCGACAAGAAGTCTGGTGGCGTCACTTTTTTTCACTGCACAACAACCGACACGGATTGCGGGAACCATCCGGTCATTGGAAAGGAATTACTATGTCAAGAATGATGCGGAAGAGACTGGCCCAGAGCGGACAATCTCTCACCCGTCTGCATGTGTTGGGCTCCGCCGGCAATGTGACCGGCTCGCTCATGATGTTCGAATACTATGATGGAGCCAAGGTTACGCGGTTCTTGCTTGAAGTCGGCATGCATCAGGAGAACGACTCTTTCAACAAAGAGAACCGTCTTCCCAAGGGCATCTCGGCTTCCGAGATTGACGCCGTGATCATCAGCCACGCTCACATCGACCATTCCGGTTGGCTGCCGGCGCTCGTCAAGCAGGGCTTCACCGGCCCGGTTTACACGCATGAAGCCACGCGGGATTTGATGTCTTTCATGCTGACCGATTCCGGCTATCTTCAGGAGGCTGCCGCCGAGCGGATCAACCGCCACAACGAGCGGAAGTTTCGGGAAGCAGCCAAGCCTCAGTCCGGTGCCGACCGCTCCGGCCAGAAAGACCGCAAGCAAGGCAAGCAGCCTCGTCAACTGCACGAGATGCGTAAGCCCAAGCGCGTCGAGCCGCTCTACACCGAAGAGGACGCGCGAGCTTGTATGCCTCAGGTCAAGGGGCTCAAGTATGGCGTCCAATACACGCTTGCCGACGGCGTCCGCTTCAAGTTTACCCAGGCTTGCCATATTCTCGGCGCTGCGGTCGTGACGCTGGAGATCGGCAAGGCCGGCAAGAAGCGAACCTTCGTCTTCACCGGCAACATCGGTCGCCCGCACACGCCGATTCTGAAGAGTCTGGAGCCGGTGTTGCAGGCGGACTATTTGATGTCCGAAGCGACTTACGGCAACAAGCGCCATGAGCAGCGCGACCGGTTGGTGGTGCTCGAGGACATCCTCAAGCGAGCGCTGGAGCGAGCTGCCAAGCCGGGCAAGAAGGACGGCTGTGGTGTGGTGCTGATTCCGGCCTTCGCGGTCGGTCGCGTGCAGGCGGTGCTGCACGACATTCGGCAGCTGATGGACGAAGGGCGACTGCCGGTGGTGCCGGTCTTTGTGGACAGCCCGATGGCTAATAAGGCCACGGCCGTGCACCGCAAGCACATCGACCTGTACAATGCCAGTTGCCGCAAGCTGGTGGAAGCCGGTCGCGATCCCTTCACCACCCCCAGCCAGGTGGAGGTCACCGATGCCAATCAATCCAAGCTGCTCGATCAGCCTGCCAAAAAGCCGCTGATCATCATCGGTTCGAGCGGCATGGCAGCGGGTGGCCGCATTCTGCAGCATCTCAAGACCAGACTGCCGGGCCGGCAAAACACCGTACTGTTCGTGGGCTTCCAGGGCACCGGTACGCTCGGCAAGACGCTCGCCGATCGCGAGCATAAGCCGGAGTCTGTCAGGATCTTCGGCGAGTACGTCCCGGTCAACGCGACGGTCGAGTTCATGTCCGATTACTCCGGGCATGCTGATTACGAAGAGATCTTGGCCTGGATGAAGCTGTTCCAGCGCAAGCCGCGTAACACCTTCCTGGTGCACGGCGAGCCCGAGTCGCTGGCCGGTTTCAAGGAGAAGATCGAGCAACGGCTCGGTTGGACCGTGACGCTGCCGCAGCATCGTCAGTGCTTCGTGCTGGATTGAATGTCCGGCTCGTTCGCTAGTGACGGCGGGGAGAGTGCCAGAAGCGCCTTCCCCGCTGCACTCCCGATCAGTCCAAAATGATGCCGGGCGGAGAGTAACACCTTTCCGTTCCGGCTTCATTTTGGTGCTTAATTAGTACGATATGAGATAGTGAATATCTGGACTTCCGTCAACGCCAGGCCAGTCGTATTCCTCCCCAGTGTGCCGTTGTCTTAGTCTTGTCTAATCTTTGTGTTGCAGTTATCTTTTAGAGATTCGCATCATTGGGGGAGCTGTCTCTTGCTGAGCATCGGCAGTCAGCAATCAGAGGGACCGGTCCAATCAGATTCGCTGATTGCCAGTCCTGATCAGGCAACTGATGTCGTGCCGCTTTCCGTTCGGCGCGGACGACTCACGATGGGGCTGCTCTGGTTAACGATGGTGACCGGATTTCCCAGCGTGCTGATCGGATTCGATTGGTTCAAATCCGGGCTAACGCTTTCACAGGTCGTGCAAAATGTGATCGCGAGCTGCTTGATCCTGCTCCTCTACTCGATTCCAGCTTGCTATCTCGGAGCGCGCAGCGGTCAGACTTTCGGATTGCTCAGCCGTGAGGTTTTTGGCCGCTGGGGATCCTGGTTCGTATCGTTCAATCTGGTGTGGATCTCGATTGGATGGTATGGCTTGAATGCAATCTTTCTGGCCGAGGGATTGATCGGGCTGTACCACTGGCAGATTCCGCTTGCATTGTTGGCTGGTAGTCTGGCTGTAGCGATGGCGTTCAACAATTTCTTCGGCTTCACCGGAATTGCCAATTTCGCCCGTTATCTGGCGGCTCCGGTGTTGATTATCTGGGTCGCCTATACCTTTGCCAAAGCCGCTGCGAGTTGCCCGCAAACAGTCTGGTTGGAGCCTGCTCATGCGATGTTTCCCAGCCCGCTGACGGTCGTCTCATCATTTGTGATCGGCTATGGAGTTTGGGGCAATGAGGCTGATTACTGGCGATACGGCCGACCGCGTGTCTGGCAGTCGGTGATACCGCTAGTGGTGTCACTGGCGATCGGCGAGCTTTGTTTCCCGGTGGCAGGCTGGATGCTGGCCAAAACTACCGGTGTGACGGATTACGCTGCTGCGACAGCTTTGATGAATCACTATGCCTTCGGCGGCTTTACTTTGATTGCGGCGATTGTGCTGTCCATTACTTACTTCGCTGTGAATGACTCCGGTCTTTATGGGGCGATCAATGCTTTGGAGAACATCCGCGAGTTGCCGCGCCGAAAGGTAGTGACGTTGTTGACAGCCAGCGGCGCCCTGGTCGCCGCAACGCTTTCATTCAACGGTAAGGCGTTTGAATTGGTGACAACCGTCTCGAGTATCGTTTTGCCGTGCGCGACCGTCGTTATAATGGCCGAGCACTTCATTCTCCGCCGCGCCTGGGGGGTTGATAGCAATTTCAGTCGGGTGCTATCGCTGGCCGAGCTGCCGCGCCTTAGAGCGCCGGCGTTGAGCGCCGTGCTGGCTGGCTTCCTGGTCGGGGTGTGTACCTCCGGACTGATTGACGGGCTGAAAGTCTTGCACGTAGGAGTCTGCTCGCTTCAAGCTTGGATTGCCACACTGCTTGTGTACATTCCGCTCCGCAGCCTGGAGCGAAAACAACAGTTGGAGCAGCGGCGACGCTTTCTGGAAAAGCTTTCAGACTGGGGCAACGAAGCAGCGCTGTCGGCAGCCTCGGTAAACAAGAGATGTTGAGACTGGAGCGAACGCCGAGCCTGGTGTAAGGGTAAAATTCAGTCAGCTCGTCTGTGGTTTAATATCGGCAAGAGTTGAATTGAGGTAAGCATCCGCCAGATGCGCAAGAATCGGTTGAGAGCCTGTGGTAAACAAGGGCGCAAGTCGTTATGAGTGAAAAAGAAAACGAAAAGAAAGGGTATCTCGACTCGTTGCGAGAGGAGCTCGGCGGCAGAAGCGGATTGACAGACGATTTTGGACAGCTGGTTTTAAGTATCTCTGACCTGCAAAAGGAAGTGGGAGCGTTCGAGGAGCTAGTAAAGAAAGCCGGCTGGAACGAGGAAGATGGAAAGCGCTATGGGCTTGTTCGGCAATATGTGAAGTCTGTCGAGTCAGAAGAAGATCGGGCCGCCAGAGCGATGATCGCAGGGTTCTTTGAAGAAGGGCAGAATTGTTTCGGTCGCGGCGATTACGGCAGCTCAGCAGCGTCCTGGCAAAAGGCGCTTTCACTTGTGCGGGTTTACTATGAAAGGCTCCAGCACGATTATCCTGAACATGTGGACTCACTGGAGTTTGCTAAGCGCAGAGATCAGACCTTTTTGACGGCGAGAGTTAAGGCTGCAACGATCGGTATGTAATACATCCGCCTGCTAGCGCAGGTGAGATAGTCATCTCTTTGTCGGTCTGGTCCGCTCCCGGTTACTGCACCGGATGCTGACTGAGCATCGCTTCGAGCAGAAGGGAGCGCCTAGCAAGCGATCGGCGCTTAGAGGCATTAAATCTTGGTGCTCGTGACAATTGCAGAGATCGAAACATTAAAGGGGTTAGGGTCTGTTGTTTGATACATTCCCGACATTTTTTGACAGGAGAACAGACCACTAAGGGACTCGGACTTACCGTCTTTTGAAATGCCGAAAAGCCTGTTCGAGGCTGAAGTGGTTAACTACTGCCCAATTCTGTCGTGATGAAGTGTGTTTCTTCATCGGCGCAAGCGCAGCGCGCTTGCGGAGGAAGTGATTGTCCTGCTTACAAGAGCGAAAGGACGCGTATGAACCGCGATTCTGACAATGCAAGCACGGCCAGTGGCCAGCCCGAAAGCTCCAAATACTGGCGTTACGCCAAGTGGTCGCTCAAGGGTTTGCTCATCTTCGCCGTCGCTTATCTGCTGCTCGTCCCGCTTATCCAGCCTGTTTTGGTGCGCCTCTATGCCAATCTGCCGTTCTTCCTGATTGCGGTTGGCGGCTTAGTCGGCGGCATCATTATCGGCACGAAAAACTCGAAAGACGGGAAGACGCGCATCATTCCCTGGGCTGTCCTTACCGGTTCGGTGCTGGTTTTGGGCGGACTGGCCTGGTGCACCAACAATGTCGACGACCTGGTCGAATGGCAGATTGCCTCGGTGATCGATGCCGAGGAGATCGAGTCCCTGCCGGTGTCGAACAACAACCGGCTCGTGCCGCGACCGATCGCGCTCGAGCAGATCAAGCGCAAGAACACCGACGGTCGGACCAAAGCGATCGATCCGCATCTGGTGCAAGTCGTCGAAAACGGCGAATCGCAGATGTACTGGGTGGCACCGATGCCGTACACGGTCTGGTATGGCAAGATGTTCGGGTCGGTGGAGAAAGTGATTCGGGTCAATGCCAAAACCATGCAGCCCGATCTGGAGTCCGGCAAGGATGCCTACTTTCTGTTCGGCCACGAGTCGACGACGTCGAAAGTTCTCTTCCGGCTGATGCACCCGTTCTCCAAGGAGGCTGAAGTTGTCTACTGGCGCAAGCCTGATGGCAGCTGGGTTTACTTGAAGTCGTACACGAGCTATCGAATGACCTGGACGTTGACCATGGTGCCGACCATGGGTGGTGTCATGGAGTTCGGACCTTACGGTGGTTGCAAGAGTTACAGCGTCAAGCAGGCCGCCGAGCAGTTCAAGGGCGCCTCCTTGTTCCCGCTTGAGCTCGGTGAAAAGTATTCGCGGGCGTATGCGAAATTTCACCGTGGCCTGAAGAACTACTGGTGGTACCCGCAGGAGGACATCTACGAGATCAGCGAGGATAAGGCAAATTCGACGGAAGAGAATCGAGCTCCTTATCTGCAGGATTTTCGAGATATCGGATTTCAGCAGGTGGTGGCGCTCGAACCGTACGGCACGAGCAGCTTCGCGCTGCGAGAGATCTTGTACTTTGACGCGATCACCGGCAAAGTCAAGAAATACATCTCGCGAGAAGCGGTGCCGCCGTCCGGACCGCGGCAAGCGGTACATGACGTCGTAAATGCCGACTGGGATTCGCCCTGGCAGAACTATCTGGTGGTCGAGCCGCTGCAAGTGAGCGACTCGAATCAGAAGAATCTGCACTGGCTGGTCTTCGTCATCAAGAACGACAAGGCTAAGGGCGCTTCGGTGCGCTGGGTGCTGGTTGACGCCAATCGCAGCGATTCGAAGAATGCCAAGAAGTTCGACACGGCCGAAGAGCTCCTCGCTCACATCGAGAGCCTGCGAGCCGCAAATCCGGAGCGCTGATCGCTTTGGACTGGACGGCTTGCTCTGACGGCAAGCCGGGGTAGGTGAGTCGGACCCGCGCGGGAGTAATGTCTTTACTGTCGGCGGACGCGAAAGTCTGCCGGTCAAATGACAAGAAAGTCTGCCGGAAGGGGAAGAAGTCCTTGGACTTCTTCCCCTTCTTCCACTTTTTGGCGA
>JAGVKB010000146.1 GCA_020050835.1 Candidatus Obscuribacterales bacterium
GGTTGCATTGGCGCTTTTTCTGCCCGGACTTGGCAGTTTCGGCGTGATCGATCCGAGTGAGGCTTATTATTCCGAGACCGGCCGCGAGATGCTGGAGAAGAACGAATGGATAACGCCACTGCTCAATTATGAGCCCTGGTACGAGAAGCCGGCGCTTGCCTATTGGCTGATTGCCATTTCGTACAAGCTACTGGGTGTTAGCGAATTTGCAGCGCGTCTGCCGTCTGCTCTTTTAGGAGTAGCACTGGTGCTGTTCTTATATGCCTTTACGCGCCACTTTCTACGTCGGCGCGCCGCTTTACTTTCGGCACTGATTCTTCTGGCCAGCCCCCTCTACCAAGTCGTCGGGCACCTGAGCCTGACCGACATGCCGTTTACCGCCTGCGTCTCAGTTGCGCTTCTCAGTTTACTGGGATTGCTCACCGCACAATCCAGCCACTACTTCTGGCTCGCGTATATCTCACTAGGACTGGCAGCGCTCGCCAAGGGACCGCTGGCGTTGATGCTGGCCGGGCTGGTAATAGGCGGCTTCCTTTTCACATACAAATCTACGTGGTCAGAACGCTGGCAGTCGGTTCGCGAGCTCAATCCTTTCAAGGGATTATTGGTGAGCGCGCTGGTAGCTGTTCCCTGGTACTTGGCGGTTTGCACGGCCACCAAAGGAGCATTTGCACAAGAGTTCTTCCTGAAGCAAAACTTCGGGCGAGCGGCCGGCACCGCCGACCATAAATTCCCACCCTGGTTTTACATTCCATACTTGTTCGGCGGCGCGGCTCCCTGGACCATTTTGTTGCTGGGAGCGCCGAAAGTGTTGGTCAAAGGAGCGACGCGCAGCGCCACTGTTTCACGCCGAGCCACCCTGGTGAAATTCGCAGCAGTCTGGGCGGCGCTGGTCTACGTAGTATTATCCCTGGTGCCCAGCAAATTGCCGACCTACATTTTGCCTGTATGGCCGGCGCTGGCCATTCTGTTCGGCACCACTTTCGACACCATCATCAGGCTCAAGCGCGGCAACGCTCTAAAGTGGACCGGACCGGTCCTGGCGGCTGTGGGAATTGGAGCGCTAATTGTTATTCCGGTATTGCTGCATCACTCTCCACAGCTTCTCATGCCATTCGAATGCGCAGCAGCGGTAGTTGCACTCGGCATGATCGGTTATGCGGTCGGATTGTTCAAAGGCCGGCCGGTCCTTGCTCTCAAATGCCTTCTGTCCGGTACTCTGATTGGAACCGCAGCATTGATTCCTCTGTCTCTACATGCGTTTTACAATCATCATCAAAGCGGCTATCACCAGATTCTCCAAACAGTGCTCAACAAGGGCTCCGCAGCCAGCACGGCTCTGGTCGGACCGATGCAATCATCGACCTTCTTCTACCTGCGACACCACCTGCCCTGGGTCCAAGACAAAGAAGATCTCAGGTCGTTCCTGTCCAAGACTCCCGGCCCGCATTGGTTAATCATCACAAAAGGCCGGCTCGACGATCTAAAGGAGCTCGAGATTGACTCGACCGTCATCGAGCATCACCGCTCCTGGTATCTGCTCTCCGTAGACGAGTAGATCTTTTGCCTAGCAACATGCATGCCTCTCGGGCTGCAGTGACGGCTACCTGAGCCGCGGAACTTCGCAGACTCCCGCTGCCGGCCATTTCTCTTTCGCAAACCACCTCAAACTTTAGTCGCATCGAGGCTTTCCGACATTCTCGCGCTCTAGCTCCCACATCTTCGTTTCTATTCAAGGACCAACTGACGGAGCTGACCAACCAAGGCAAGGACGTTATTCAGGGCTCTGTCCAATTGGTTTTTGAATGCGGAGAATTTACGCACTGATATGGACAGAATCTGTAGATGACGCTTCTGCGCGGCATTTTCTGGTCATAAAGGACTGATACCATATTGCCTTTGGCCGCTTTCTTGAATTGACCTTCATTTACTCTCAAAGTGGCGGAGACTTTTTCTACGCCGTACCCTTGCGGTACCTGGAAGGTGTAGTCAAAATAGTAGTCACAGCCGCCGCGAATAAAGCGCCGCAGGTATTTATCAGTTATCACTAATCGGGAAACGCTGCCATACTTGGCCAGACAGCGATATGGCCATGCTCTGCCCCAGATCCATACCTCCACGCAAGCGACTGCTAGAAAGAAGATCCCGAATTGAATTGGCAGGGAGAGTTGAAGGTCGAGAGGATCGTATCGGCGGTGAGTCAGCGTGTAGGCAACTATATCCGAATAAAACCAGACCAGCGGATAACATAAAAGTGCTAGAAACTGGGCAATTCTTGGCTGAAGTAGCCAGCCGCTCTTATCGACGTACGCTATTTGCCTTGGAGTGGCACCAAAGAACTCGTCCGGAAGCAGTAGCGATGATCTTTCTGTCGATGATATCGGCGCGTCAGAAACACCTTCGGACAACGTGGAAATTAGGTTCGTGTCCTGGCTCAGCACTTCGTCTTCCCTGAATGGTCCATAGTCACGAAGATCTAAGTTTTGACAACTCCTGCCATGCAGCCATCGCAGAAGGATTGCCGGACCAAGAATAGCCACGCAGAGCCCTAAAAAGAGCAAGTATGGATAAAAGGACCCGCTCGTCCAATTTGACATCAAATCATTCCTTTCTTTTCCTGGCAATTGCCGTTTGAGTGCCAAACTTCATTGCGTCGAAACCCGCTGCCATTCTTAAGATATATCAGTGAAGAGATGAGGCTGCGTATGCGGTTAACAAATTTGCATTGCGGTAGGCTTTGTCACTCGAGATATTGGATTCTCTGGGTGAATTTATCCTAGAGTGGTCCTAATTTCTTCGAGGTCTGTTTTCAGGGCGCTCATTGATTGATAACGTTTGTCCGGAGTTTTGTTCAGCATCTTCATGACTACCAGCTCAAGATTCTCGGGTAGATTTAGTTCCGGCCGCAGCTTACGCAATGGTGTCACCGGCTCGGTAAGATGTTTTACCATTAACTTTGCAGCAGTGTCGCCGAGGTGTGGCGGCACTCCAGTCAGCATTTCGTAAAACATGCAACCCATGGAGTAGATGTCCGCGCGCTCATCGACATGAGCACATTCTATCTGCTCCGGACTCATATAAGGCGGACTTCCGAATGTCTGACCGAACTGAGTTATCTTCGTCGATTCCTTCTCCTCGGGATCCAGCATTTTGGCCAGTCCGAAATCCAGAATTTTAGGAATCGGCTGTCTGTCCGTGAAGCAGCGCAGCATAACATTTGCTGGCTTAATGTCGCGGTGCAAGACTTTCATGGCATGAGCATGGGACATGGCATCGCTCAATTGAATCATCAGGTCAATAGCGAAGCTGACCAGCAGCGCACCCTCTTGCGTGATCAATTCGTCCAGGCTCATCCCCTCAATGAAATCCATAACCATATAAAGTTGTTCATTCTCGGTTATGCCAAAATCATGGATTGCTGCGATGTTCGAGTGCTCGAGCTTGCTTATCGCCCTGGCTTCTCGCTTGAAGCGCTCCAGGGACTCCTCTTTCAGCCCTGCAGCATTAAGCATCTTAATTGCCATTAGTTTGTCCATCATCGGGTGATGCACCTTGAAGACTATTCCGTTTCCGCCTTCACCGAGTACCGCCATAAATTCATATCTTGCTGCCAGTGCGGTGCCTACCAGCTGTCCTTTTTGGAGCACGTCCTGGTTGCCTTGGCCTAGCGGCACATGGACGGGCTTTTGTGATTCCACCCTCCGCAAAAGCGCCCGCACTCTGGCGGACAATTCCTCCAGCTCAAATGGCTTGGTGAGGTAATCGTCAGCTCCTGAATCAAGCCCGTGCTCCTTGTCGGAAAGCGTGCTCCGCCCGGTCAGCATAATTACTGGGGCTTTGCCACCGGCGCTTCGGTATCTCTTGAGCAGAGTAATCCCGTTCAGTCCTGGCAAATCCCAGTCCAGGATCAACACATCGTAGTGGTTGAAGCTCGCTTTGTCCCAGCCTTGGGTGCCAGAATGAGCGATCTCGATCGTGTGATTCTCATATGTGAGAAAGTCGGCGGCATTAGCCGCGGCATCGACATCATCGTCAACTAACAATATGCTCGCCATGCGCAATTCCTTCACTGGTTCTGCAGATTAGCCTGCGGCTTTCGTGCTAATTGGCCGAGAACGGTAGTCCGGACTCACACCGGCGGTCCAAATTGAAGCCAACACCAAATAATGTTATTCCGATTTGGGTATGCTTTCTTATATTCAGTACCCGGCTCCATTAGGACTAAACGCAGTTTCTAATCGAAATTGTTTCTCTCTCTGCTGCCAAAAAGACAGCAAGTAACACCAGACCCAGGGATTCTGTTTGCTAAGATGTCCTTAACCGCTAGAGTCTTACCTGATGCTTAACCTCAATCTCTCTCAGAAAGGCTTGCTTCTGATCGGTGTCCTTCTTGCCATTGAGCTGATCTTTGTATCGACACTGACCACTCTTCTCAACCAGGCGGAGTACGAGATATGGAAAGAGGCACATGCCAAAACGGTGATTGCAAAAGCCGACGAGACTCTTAACGTCATACAGGGAGGAATAGTCGCTCTAGTATCTTACCGAATGTCAAGGAACCCCGCGGCGGCTGCGAGAATCGATGCCATTATTGGACAAGCGCCAGAGGAGGTTCACTCGCTTGAATTGCTTCTCAAAGACTACTCTGGTGACAAGTCTGATTTGCGTGGAGTGATAGCTACTACGGATCGGGCTGTCGATTTGATCAAGAGCTACAAATCTTTTATTGACGAAGGCGAGCAGGCAGTCTTTCGCGAATCGGAAATTCTTGCCGAGATAGATCGATCTTTCGAGCAGCTCACGCAAGGATTACAAAGCGTGACGAAGATTGAAAGGGAAATCGCAGCGCAGCCGCCCGCCTCAGAAGCAAGGTCACGGTTGCTGGTCAAGTATGCATTGTTGTCCGGCGTGGCAATAAATATCGTTCTGGCAGTTATTTTGGGACTCTCATTTACAAAGGGGATAGTAAAACGGCTGTCAATCATGATCGACAATACGCAGCAATTGGCAGCTGGGAAGCCACTCAATGAGCCGTTGACGGGCAGCGATGAGATCACGCGTCTTGATCGAACATTCCACGAAATGGCAGATGGTCTTAAGGAGGTAGATCGATGGAAGCGAGAATTTTTTGCAATGGTGACTCACGATTTGAGATCTCCTCTTTCCGCTATATCTGGAGCTCTGGCATTGATGATAAAGGGCGTACATGGCGAGCTGTCCGATAAGAATCTGGAAACATGCAGGCGCGCGCAGCGCGGTGCTGCTCGTTTGCTGGCGCTCGCGAACGATCTTTTAGATATAGAAAAGATGGAAGCGGGCAAATGGGAGCTAGTGCTCGATACGGTATCCGCTCAGGAGCTCTTCCAGCAATCAATCGAATCCATCCAAACTCTAGCCCAGCAAAGCAACGTAAATGTTGAATCTCAACACAATCAGATCGAGCTGTTCGCCGACAAAAAGAGGCTGGTACAGGTGATAGTCAACTTGTTGTCGAATGCCATCAAATTCTCGCCGGGAAATAGCACCGTGACGCTTACGGCTACTGAAACTCCAGGCTGGATTGAAATTACAGTAAGCGATCAAGGACGCGGCATTCCAAAGTCCGATCTGGATAAAGTATTCAACCGATTTGAGCAACTAAAGGCTACGGACGCCATTGTCAAGGGCGGCAGCGGTTTAGGATTGGCAGTCTGCAGGGGAATAATTGAGGAACATAAAGGCAAGATCGGCGTGGATAGCGAAGAGGGCAAGGGATCGACATTTTGGGTCCGCGTACCGGCTTTGGGTGGGGCGCTCCAAAAACATTAAACTTGACGCGGGAGGGCGATGAAACAAGCCATTCGAACTGTTTATCTGCTCACTTCTGTCGTCTTCCTTTGCGGAGGCTGCGTCGAGCAGGACTACTGGTACCACCTGCGGTACTGGGAGTGGTACAGCACCAGCGGTGAAAAGGCGTTTGGGCAACGCAACTATGCGGGCGCCGAAGTGTCTTATAAATCGGCATTGAAAGAGTCCCGAAGCTTTCGTTCGAGCAATTGGTATCAAATAGTGAGTCTCAACCGGCTGGCTGAAGTTTATAAAACGCTAGGCAGAAACAAAGAGGCAGAGCTGCTCTATTCAGAAGCTATTGCCGCCGGTAATCAATTGAACGATGTTCGTATGACACTGGAAATGTGCCGGAGTCTTTTTGGTCTTGCAGAGATGTACAAGGCTGAAGGAAAAAAAGGCGAAGCCGAGTCCTTTTATGAAAAGGCTCTTGCCTTCGAACAGCAAACTTGGAAAAGTGGCAATTGGCAAGGCAGTCGCCACCTTATTGGTCGGGTTGTTGCTAAGACGTTGTTAGGACTGGCAGGTATTTATAGAGACCGTGGTGATTCCGAGCAGGCAATCAACCTCTTTCAGAAAGCTCTTTCGGTTGCGATTGCCTCCGCTGCTCCCGATAATTTGATCGACCGCATCAGCGAGGAATATCGCCAGCTGTTGAGTGCGCTTCACCGCGATGCTGATCTCGACAGATTGTCTGCAACCATCGGCGCATTAGCGAGCATGTCAATTTCTGATTCAGTTGGACGATCGGACGATGCTGCTTGGGCGAAGTACTATAGAGCGGGAATCAATGCGCTTTCTCGACGTCACTTTGACACTGCTGAAGATAATCTTGGCGAAGCCCTCAATCAGGCGCGAAGCTTTTCCCCAGCGGATTCAAGATTGGCGAAAACTCTAGAAGGACTGGCTACGTGTGCCAGACACAAAGGTGATTACAGTAGAGCCGCGACAATTTACTTAAAAGTCTTGCAATTGCGAAAGGGCGCGCCCGACACCAGAAACATTGATCTGGCACTTTCCGTACAGCATGTTGCAGATCTGTATTTCGACCAGAAAGAATTTCGTGCTGCAAAACCGTATTACGAAGAGGAGCTGCGGTTGCTGTCGAAGGAATATGGAGCCGACGATCTGTATCTGACCAAACCAGCGTATTGCCTTCAAGAAATTTACCTTGAATTGAAAGAGAGTGCAAAGGTCGAGACGCTTTGCAAACGACAGCTGCAAGCAATTACAAGCAAGTATGGACAGGACAGCATTCACGCAAGCTCGACGCTTAGAAAGCTTGCATACCTGCTTAAGGAGCGCGGGAGGCTGGCAGAGTCCGAGGACTGCTTCGAGCACTTGCTGTCGATTCAAAAGAAGAGCGGATATCCGCGCGATGAAGGGTTTGTTCATGATGTCGAAAACTATGTGGAAATTTGTACCCGCCTCAATCACACGCTGGAGGCAGCTGATAGGCTCAAGGGTGTTGTAGCTGCGCTAAGTAAGCGCGACGCAGAATCTCAGCCGCTTGCTGTGGTGCTCAGAGCTTATGGAAAGATCTGCTACAAACAAGGCAAATTCGAAGAATCGGAAAGAATTCTGAGCCGCAGTATTCCGCTATTTCTGCAACCACCTGACAAGCCCGGTGCACTGGAAGTAATTGATCTCTGCGCAGACAGTGCCGGCAAGCAAGGGAAATCGGAAGTCCAGATTCAATATAGTCGACAAGCCTCGGCGCTTGTCGAAAAGATGGAAGGAGCGGAGCCTGTTGCTGTTGCTACGTCTCTTCTTCAGTTGGCGCAAACTGAACTTACCTTGGACGCGAGATCAGCAGAGGGAGCTATACTCTTGAACAGAGCTGCGGCAATCTACGAGAAAGTGCTGGCAAGCGAGCGCGACGGGAAAGACGCTCGTAGCGACGAAGTAATCGACCTATACCAAAGGATCGCTGAGACTTACCACTGGGCTGGTAAGTTCGAGAAAGCCCGGCAAATTTGTGAAACAGAGCTACGCAATCTCGAACCGAACCCTCCCCGCGATCGCAAGTCTTACCGCACACTGCTTGTCAGGTATGCAGCAGTCTTAAATCAAAGCGGGCATCAAGCTGAAGCAGCGGCTGTGCAAAATCGCCTCAATTCACTTCCGTCCAAGGCAAGTCGAACTTGAGGAATGTGACATTCTAACCGGGAACAAACTCCCTTCTCGATCAATGCCAGACTCCCGTTTGCTGGGTTGGTTGAGCTGAGGAGCTGAGAGATGGCTTGTGCTGCCCTGCGCGAGCATTTTAGGATTCTCCTTGCCGAATTAATGCACCGTAGAATCGGACTCAGGAGCAACGACACAAGATCTCGCCCCTGTAGACTCAGACAATGGCACATGTGCCAGCCGGTGCCGCAGAATTTGGATCATTATGAAGGTTATTCTTGGAAGCAAGGGTCTGGAGGTGTCTTGCTTGTGGAATAATCAAAATTGAGGTGGTTGGTACATTTCGGTTGGACATAGCGATGGCAGACGAACTAGAAGTAAACGAACCCTCAGGGAAGGACGGCCAAGCTGCCGAGATAGCTTCGGAAGAGGCAACTAAAGATGATGCAGCCAGCCGGAACGCGGGCACGAGGAGGGGCAATGTTTTCATTCCCAGGCGTGACGCTGGCTCTGGTGCAGAAGGCGGGACAGCTGATCGCCCGGCTGTGTCGTCTGAGTTAAAAGAGCTGGCGCAGTCGACCAAAAAAGTGGCAAGGACAATGCTCGACCATGGCGCCGTCGAGGATGCGGTCGGCCAAATAGCTTCGGAACAGGCAGCGAAAGATGATACAACCAGTGAGAACGCGGGTACCAGGAAAGTCAACGTTTTCATTCCCAGGCGTGACGCCAGCTCTGGTGCAGAAGGCGGGACAGACGATCGCCCGGCTGTGTCGTCTGAGTTAAAAGAGCTGGCGCAGTCGACCAAAAAAGTGGCAAGGACAACACTCGACCTCGGTGCCATCAAAGATGTGGTGAAGCGCTCGTTTAATGAGCGGGAAGCCAAGCTTGCCGAGGAGCTAATAAACAAGCCGATTGAAGCTCCCAAGCACTTCACGCCAATCGAAAAATTTCGGAACGCTGCTCCCTGTGGAATTCGCTGGGATGCGATGAAAGGCACGGATAGAGCTCGCTTCTGTGAAAAATGCCAGTTGCAGGTTTATGACTTCACCAAAACGGAGATGCCTGAGGCCGAGGAGATTATATTCAAGAACGAAGGCAAGAAAAACTTTGTCTTGTACAAGAGAAAAGACGGCAAGTTTCTCACAGCAGATTGTCCTGTCGGTGCCAGACGCAAACAGACTGTAATGGTGGCGAGTGTGGTGGCAGTGTTGTTGGTAGTCGGCTGCATATATGTGCTTAGCTCGCTACCGCCGGCAACTAGACACGTGACCGCGACGGGGCAGGCATCTCCGTCTCAAACGCCTGAGCAGCATAATGATGGCGGAACGTCGTCTGATGGATTTGTAGATGTGTCAGCTTTGGGCAGCTCGCCCCAAAAGCCTGCTGTGCCCACTTCCAATCCAACTCAAATTCCTGCCAGCGGACAATATGCTGAACAGATTCGTGCCACTATCAAGGACACACCAGGTTTCTCGGAACAGCCAGTAGCACCCGTTGATCCACCCTTGATGCCTGGTCCAAATCCTACCAGTGGACAATCAACTGGACAAATGTCTTCCACTGCTCCGGATGAAGGCGCTGTTTCCGGACAATCCACACTCCCCGCTGCGGCTTCCGTTATGCCTGCTCAGTCTCCTACCGCCGGTCCAACTTCAGGACAAGCACCAACACCCATGCCATCTCAGCAATCTCCTGGTGCAGTGCAGAGTTCGGGAGGATCGGTTTCTGCTAGTCAACCAACACAGCAGCCGGGAATCTGGCAGCGCCCGGGTCGGTGACAACTCCATTTCAGCAAGTGTGAATTGAGCTAATAGGGGATTTTTCCGAAAGACACAAGCTTGGAGTAGTGCGTGAATCATCAAAACAGCACACGGCTCATCTCATTACAGTCAGAAACCCACATGGATTGGACCGCGAAGGCTAAGTGGGACTGGAAATCCCCTGTATTGAGGGATACTGTTGAAGATTGCCGACTGAGGATTTAATGGCTGCCTGGATCAGCATAAAAAGTTGGGCCGGGCGGTGTTCCAGGCGGTGCGAGCGACGGGTCGATGTTATAGAGCAATTTTCCTGATGTATCCCAAATAGTCCACCCTAGTGTTCTGTCGTTCCAAATCGAATAATTGGCGAGATGCGGTAACCCAGGCGGTATACGGGGTCCCACCTGATAATGGTAAGTCTTACTCTTGGTATTGTATAAGCTCACACCATAAACCGGCACCCACATCATTCCTGACCATCCAGAACCCATTTCACACTGATAGAACGCTGTCCAGCCCTTCGGCTTAGTGTTGTCAATGATTGCCGCCGCAGTTTCTTCGATCGGAACAGATGGAACACTGCCATTTAAGATGTTGATGCCTGACATCTTTAGCCTGACCGAGATGGTTTTGGTCGGCTTCGCCGGTGACACTGAAGTTAGCACCTTTGGTAGCCCAACCAAGGCTGTCAAGGAGTTCGCTTGGTCCCCGAGTCCCTTCAGGACCTCTAGGTCCTCATCAGAACCGTCTCCAGCCAGTCTATCCGCAGCATATCTCGCCACTTCATTGGCGACGAAGCCGAGCTTTTGGTGGTAGTACAACGTAAAGCCAACAAACATAAGGAGAATAATCAGAAACACAGCAAGGCCGATTATCACAGGCATCATTGCAGCCCCTTCAGCGATTGCCTGTCCGCTGGCAGATCGCCTTTTGCGCGGCCCACTTCTGAGCGGGTCAACATTGCTGTTCATGTACGTCCCTCCTCGTGCCTTCTGCTCATCCATTCTACGCTGGATTTTCTACCGAGCCATTGATACAAAGCAGCTTCGTGGGAAGACCAGCAGAAATTCCTAAAGAATCACTTTCATACCTCACAGTTTAGGCGTGACAGGAAATGGCCACGCTATTTCAGTTCACCGGCTAAGGTAGAATCTGCTCCCCCCAAAAATCGCGGTTTCCATGGAGTAGATAGATATGGCAAATTTGCCACCGGTTTGTCCATCATCGCGTTTATGAAGAGGTTGGCACCCGGCGCACACAACACGCTTGACGTGTTACGCCGAACGTGTCAAAATTAGCTAATGATAAAAGGCTTTAGAGACAAAGATACCGAAGCATTATCCGACAACCGCTACGTCAAAGCGTTTGACAGCATCCAGGTATCAGCGCGAAAAAAGCTAGACGTGCTCAAAGCAGCCAAGGGATTGACAGATCTAGCGGCCGTGCCAGGTAACAGGCTTGAAGCGCTACACGGAGATCGAGAGGGACAGCACAGCATTCGCATAAACGATCAGTACAGAATTTGTTTTGTAGCTGATGGGGAGGACTTCAAAGATGTCGAAATCACTGACTACCACTAAATTTCAAGACGGTGACAAACTGCAACCGATTCACCCGGGCGAAATTCTGCGCACAGAATTTTTGGAACCGTTGAATCTAAGCGCTACTAAGCTCGCTATATATCTGAGCGTGCCCGCGTCTCGAATTACTGCAATCATCAGCGACACCGAAAAGCGGGCGATCACGGCAGACACAGCCCTAAGGCTGTCTTTTGCATTCAAGACATCGCCCGAGTTCTGGCTTAATCTCCAGTCAAATTACGACGTTGCCATGCTGGAATACACAGGGCGAACGGAGAAGATTCGGCAAGAAGTGCGCAAACTTGCGCAGGTTTAAGGATCTGGCTTGGGCGTCTTTGTCCTGGCCAATGTAGTTTAGAGGTCGGCCATCAATTGCTGAAACCTAATGCATTGCGTGTTATCGATGTTTGTCCTGACTTATAGTCCGCTTGGGTCCATTTTGAGGTACATTAGTTTCGGCAACCGAGTCCTAGATTAATTGCTGGGCAAGGGGAAGCGGCACCCAGGGCAAGTTGGAAATAGATCCCCTGAACAATCCCTTTTTCTATACCCTCGACTTGCTGTTGATACCATTATGCGAATCGACAAGTGGCTAAAAGTATCTCGACTGATCAAGCGGCGCACCGTCGCTCAAATGGCTTGCGAACAAGGCCGGGTCTATGTAAATGAGCGAGCAGCTAAACCATCCGCAGAGCTGAAAGAGGGAGACAAAGTACACCTGGAGCTAGGCGCGCGCGCTATTACAGTTGAAGTAAAAGCATTACCAACCGGCGCTGTTCCCGCACAAAGCGCAGCCGATCTTTATCAGATTATCGAGGAGATTCGCCGGCCACCCGAAGTATTAGAATGGTTGCCGGACGAAACATAAGTCGATTTCAGCCGTCCGTTTGAGACAATAGATCCGACCAGACCGGCAGTACAATTGCGCCGACTCCGCCCAGGAAAGACAAAAGGACCGCATTTGGGAGCGAAAAGCAGATGGACTACCATTTTTCCGTTGTTCGTTTTTTGTTCGCGTTGATCGTCTCTCTGATTGCGCCGTTCTATGATTGCTCAGCAGCGGCTGCAGATGATTCCGCAAAGACAGAGAAGTTTCCCGTCTCCAAGCCAGACAGCCAATGGCGAAAGACACTGACACCCGAGCAGTATCACGTTCTGCGAGAGAAGGGAACAGAACGAGCATTTAGAGGTAAGTACGACCAATTCTTTCAAGCTGGAACGTACTATTGCGCAGCTTGCGGCAACGAGCTCTTCAAGTCAGGCACCAAATATGATGCACATGAAGGGTGGCCGAGCTTCTCGGCCCCAGCTACCGCATCTTGCGTAGCCCGCCACCCGGACGACAGCTTTCTCATGCATCGCACAGAAGTTCTTTGCGCACGTTGCGGCGGACATCTCGGACATGTTTTCGACGACGGACCAAAACCAACCGGGCAACGCTACTGCATCAACTCCGCCGCACTCAAATTCGAAGCGAAGAAACCGTAGCTTGTGAATTAGCTGTCGGAACGATGTCTGGCATCGCCCGGACTGGGCATGGCCCAGCCCCTAGAGTGGCGGTCTTTTCCAGAACGAAAGACTAGTCGATGTACTCTCTCAGACGGCGGCTGCGATTAGGATGCCTTAACTTACGCAGCGCCTTGGCTTCAATCTGCCGAATCCGCTCACGAGTTACGCCGAAGAGTTGACCCACCTCTTCCAGAGTCCGCTGGCGCCCGTCATCCAGACCAAAGCGCAGCCTGAGGACGTCACGTTCTCTGGGAGACAAGCCAGCCATCACTTCGATGATATCTTCACGCAACAGCTCTTGCGTCACGGATGACGCGGGCGTCTCCGCTTCGCGATCTTCAATGAAATCGCCGAGCCTGCTGTCCTCTTCCTTTCCGACCGGAGTTTCGAGTGAAATTGGCTCTTGCGCGACTTTGACGATCTCGCGTAGTTTCACGAGAGAGATCTCCATCGCCTGAGCAATCTCTTCTTCGGTCGGCTTGCGACCCTTGTCTTGAGCAAGCTTACGAGTAACTTTCTTGAGTTTGTTAATCGTTTCAACCATATGCACAGGCACTCTAATCGTTCTTGCCTGATCGGCGATTGCTCGAGTGATCGCCTGCCTGATCCACCAGGTGGCATAAGTCGAAAACTTGTATCCTCGTTCGTAATCAAACTTCTCAGCGGCTCTAATCAACCCGAGATTGCCTTCTTGAATGAGATCCAGAAAGAGCATGCCCCGACCGATATATTTCTTGGCTATAGAGACGACCAAACGAAGGTTTGCCTGCACCAGCTTTCTCTTGGCAATCGCGCCTTCGGCTCCGCCTCCTTCAATTCGGCGGGCGAGGTCGATCTCTTGATCGGCGGTCAAAAGCGGAATTCGTCCGATTTCGCGCAGATACATCCGAACCGGATCATCAGAAGACAGACCGCGCGAGGCTTCAGCCTCGAACTCCTGGGGATCTTCTTCGACCTTCTCATCTTCAATCTCAATGAAGACAGACTCGTCGCCACCGCCGCCCCGGGCGGTATATCCAGGCAATTCGGCCTCGAGGTCCGACTCGTCGTCGCCGAGAAGCTCCTCTAGTCCGGCCTTGTCCCTGCGCTTACCTGATTCCTCAAGCTTGCCAAGCTTGTTAATGAAACTGTCTTCTTTATCTTTGCCGCTGCTCACGCCGTGGTCTCCAATTGCTTGAATTGACCCTTATCACTAAGTATTTCACTAATTTTGCGTCTTACATCGTTGATTTCATCTTCAGTTCTGGCAGAAAGGAGCGTGGATGATTCCAACTGCAATAACTGACTTATTTTACTGCTAAGCGCGTTCTGTTCGTTCTCCGATCCAGCTAAACCCATAAGTCCACGTAGCTGATTTTTGGCACGAATTAGCCGCTCCTTCAGAACCCGGGCGCGCCCTTCATTAAGCATAACGCCTACTGGAGCCTTCTGCTTGCGAATCTCCTCGACCTTCAAAACGAGATCGACCATAACGCCGGCGGCTTCGCCATCGGGCGCCAACCTGTCCATCAATTTGTATTGCAAATCCTCAGCGGTGTCGAATTGACTGCCGATTCCGTCGAGAGCATCTTTAATCCTTTGATGAACCGGCTCAATCAAGACTTCATCTGCCAGAGCGGAACTGACAACCCGATGATCCTCGCGCGACGTAAGATACAGAGCCAACAGCTGGCGCTCGGCCTCCAAATGTCCAGACTTCAGGACTCCAGGCTTTAGAGCCGGCGAAGCCGACTGACTGCGAGGCGCCAACCCCATCCCCTGCCGGCGCCTGTACTGCCCGACATCCGATAAGAGCTCCTCCTCGCGAATGCCTAAGCGCAGCGCCCATTGCCTGATGTACTCGCCGCGGCCGACAGAATTCTTGATTTGAGCCAGAATCGGCACGATCTGCTTTGCCGCTTCAATCCGTCCGGTATGAGTCTTCAGGTCAATCTTCTCGATTGCCCGCTCCAACTGATAGTAGACCAGCAATGGCGCAGCGGTAATCGCCGCTTCAAATGCGGCCGGGCCTCCACAGGCACCGTCGCTGCGCAAACATTCATCGGGGTCTTTGCCGCCCGGCACACGCAGCGCGCGTAATTCAATACCCACCCCTTCGGCAATCAGGTTGAGAGTCTCGACCCCTCTTTCTAGCGCACGCTCTCCGGCCGTATCGGCATCGAAAGCCAAGTAAACTCGTTTCGACTCCGTATATCGCACAAGCAGCTTCGCTTGCCGTTCGGTCAACGCCGTGCCGAGCGTGGCGACAGTCTGTTCGAATCCATATTGATGCGCGGTAATCGCATCGAAATACCCTTCGACGACTATTACGCAATCGCGCTGCTTGATCGATTCGCGCGCGAGATGCAATCCGAAGAGGTGCTGACCTTTCGTATAGATCGGAGTCTCCGGCGAATTCAGATACTTGACCTGATCGTCTCCCAGCGTTCTGCCACCAAATGCGATGACACGCCCTTGATCGTCGAAGATCGGGATCATTAGGCGATTGCGAAAGAGGTCGTAACAACTATTGCTGTCCGGACGCCTGCGAACCAACCCCGCCTCTTCGAGCGTAGACTGAGAGACCTTAGTCGCAGTGCTCAAGTAGCGCAGCAAACCATCCCAGGCATTTGGCGCGTAACCCAACTTGAACTGAGCGATAATCTCATCCGAAACCCCGCGACGCTTCAGATAGTCGCGAGCAATCATGCCTTCACGCGGATCGCTCAAAATGCGGGTGTAGAATTCAGCGGCCTGCTGGTAAAGCATTAAAATGCCGGTTCGCCGGTCATAATCCGCCTTGTCCTCGACCGTCTCGACCAGCTGCACCCCATAGCGGTGAGCTAAATCTCGCACCGAATCGATAAACTCGAGCTTCTTGATCTTCTGAACAAAGGCAAAGACATCCCCACCTTCGCCGCAGCCGAAACATTTGAAAATGCCTTTTTCAGGATTGACGTGAAAAGATGGAGACTTTTCGCTGTGAAACGGACAGAGCCCGCGATGCTCCTTCCCAGCCCTCTTTAAGACGACAAATTCGGAGATGACCTCGAGCAGATTGGCTCGTCCCCGGACCTCCGCGATTACTTCCGGAGTAACGCCCTTCAAAGCACTTTGCCCTCGTCTCGCCGCTTGACGTGCCCGGGAAGCCAAAACTGAGCTCCCGGCACCATTGAGGTTCCAGCCGCCAGGGGAGTACCATTGCTACCCTCTCAGCGTACCCTGTTTATAGCATGGACCGGGATGTTTACAGGTTAAATGAGAGCCAATCGTCGCCGGATTTCACCGTTGCTCGATCGTGCAACAATTAGTCCGCCCAGCAAGTAAAAACATTTTTCATTCAGTTGGCAAATAGTCGCAATTGAATGAACATTTGAACAGATTGGGATATATTGATGTTTCTTATGTCTGGAATATATGCGCCATGAAAACACTTATCAAGAATGGTCGGGTAATTACTGCCGTTGACGATTATTACGGCGATATTCTAGTAGACGGGGAGTTCATCACGCTGATCGGCAAGAGCCTGGACATTGCCGCCGACAAAGTGATCGACGCCAAGGACAAGCTGGTGATACCGGGCGGCATTGACGCTCATACTCATATGGACATGCCGTTCGGCGGCACGACCTCAGCCGATGATTTCAGAACCGGAACATTGGCTGCGGCTCACGGCGGAACGACCACAATTATCGACTTTGCAATTCAGACCAAGGGGACATCGATAGTCGACGCGCTGGATACCTGGCACAGCAAAGCCCAAGGTAAAGCTTCGATCGACTACGCATTCCACATGATCGTCACAGATCTCTCCAAAGCAGAGCATCTCGAAGAGGTGAAGCGGCTAATCGACAGAGAAGGCGTAACCAGCTTCAAAATGTTCATGGCCTATCCAGGAGTGCTCCTGGTTGATGATGCAACCATCTTCCGGGCGATGTCGCTGGCCGGCGCTCGCGGCGGGCTGATCTGCATGCACGCGGAAAACGGCGTCGTTATCAACGAGATAATCAGACAGGCACTGGCCGAAGGACGGACAGCGCCAAAGTTTCATGCGCTCACGCGACCGACCAAGGCGGAAGCGGAAGGAGTCAACCGCTCGATCGCCTTGGCTGAAATGGCAGAGTCGCCCGTCTACATCGTTCACTTGAGCTGTCACGACGCGCTCAAGAAGGTAAAGGAAGCACGTGACAATGGCATTCCAGCCTTTGCGGAGACTTGCCCGCAGTATCTCTTCCTGGACTACTCCTACTATGAAAAGGAGAATTTTGAGGGGGCTAAGTATGTCATGACACCGCCCTTGCGAGAAAAGTGGAATCAAGACGAGCTCTGGACAGGTCTCAAAATGAACGACCTGCAACTAGTCTCGACCGACCACTGTCCTTTCTGCTTCAAGGAGCAAAAGGAGCTCGGTCGCGACGATTTCAGCAAGATTCCAAATGGCGCTCCTGGCGTCGAGAACAGAATGAGCCTGATCTACAACGGTGGCGTGGCGCAAGGTCGCATCTCAGTCAATCGCTTCGTCGAGATAACTTCCACCTCGGCAGCAAAGATTTTCGGGCTCTTTCCCAGAAAGGGCACAATCGCTGTAGGCTCCGACGCAGATATCGTCATCTTCGATCCCAAGAAAAAGATGACTATCAGCGCCAAGAACCATCACATGAACGTAGATTACAATAGCTATGAGGGCATGGAAGTCGTGGGAGTCACAGACACAGTGCTGTCCCGCGGCAAGCTCGTGATTGAAAACGGTAAGTATGTAGGCAAGGCCGGTGACGGTCAGTTCTTAAAGCGATCGACAGTTCAACTCAGGTAACACTCAGGCAGCATAGGAATAGGCAATTGGAAGTTTCAAGCATATCGGAGACCCTGATGGGATATACGGCTGAATTCAACAGAATCGTTACCGAGGAACGCAATCCTCGCACGATGGACCTCGACAAGCTCGAGCCCATCGATCTTGTGAAACGAATCCAGGAAGAGGACATCGAAGTCGCCAAGATTGTCCAGCAGTGTGTTCCAGAGATAGCCCAGGCGGTCAATCTCATTGCCGAGCGACTAGCCTCAGGTGGACGACTGTTCTACTTCGGTGCCGGCACGAGCGGACGGCTGGGTGTGCTCGATGCGAGCGAATGTCCGCCCACATTTGGCGTGACGCCAGATCTCATTCAAGCCTACATAGCCGGCGGACGAGAAGCGATGTTCCAATCCTTCGAGAACGCTGAGGACGATCTCGCCGCCGGCGTCAGGGACGCCACCGCAGCCGGTATCAGCAACAAGGACATCGTGGCAGGTATCACCGCCAGCGGAAGAACTCCGTATGTGATCGGAGCATGCGACAAAGCGAAAGAAGCGGGAGCGAAGATCGTCGCGATCGTAAACAATCACGACACCGAGCTGCAGCACATGTCCGATGTGACGATTGCTGCAGTCGTCGGTCCAGAGGCGTTGTCCGGCTCGACGCGAATGAAGGCGGGAACAGCCCAGAAGATGGTATTGAATCTTCTTTCCACCTGCACAATGGTGCGGCTCGGAAAAGTTTACGAAAATTTGATGGTCGACCTGAAGCCGACCAACTACAAACTGAGAGAGCGAGCAGTTTCAATCATCAGCACCATATCCGGTGTGCCCCGCCATGTCGCTGAAGGAGCACTCGTGGCTTCGCACGACAACGCGAAGACCGCCATTTTGATGGTGAAGCGAAAGCTCGGCAGAGCACAGGCCGAAGCGCTTCTAACCAAGCACGCCGGCTCGCTTCGCAAAGCGCTGGAATCATAGTAGAAGCCAGTGAATCGTAAAACGGGCGGCTCTTGCTACAGCAATCGCTGCCGGCAGCCGGCGCAGAAGACACGCAAGTTGCGCTGCTTGAAGAATTTCACCTCGGTCCACTTGCGCCGGTACGCCAGGTAAAGGTGATCATCGCTCAGACCACGGTAGGCGATGTGAACGACACCATCACAGCAGATTACTTCCGGCTCAGCAGGGTCAGGCGGCTGGGCATCGGCTCGCGCGCGGCTGAGCATCCCACTCAACCCGCGCACCAGTCCGCCCAAGATTCCCAGGCGGGAAGAATGCTTCTCCTGCTCACTCATCGTCCGGTCTCCTTGCCCTTATGCCGTTAAAATAAGGAGCATTTGTCCTCTCCGGGAGCGCCGGCTGCCAGCCGGCTTTGACTTCAAGAAGTGAACAGCATTGCTCCTAGCCCGCACCAGAGCTCTCCGATTCAGAATGTAACGGCAGGCGAACCTTGAAGGTCGATCCTTTTCCAACTTCGGAATCCACCTCAACCACGCCGTGGTGCCTGGCGATTATCTCACGCGTGAGGGCCAATCCCAAGCCGGTACCTCCACCAACTCGCGTTCTGGCCTTGTCGCCGCGATAGAAGCGATCGAATATATGAGGCAAATCAGAGGGCTCGATGCCAACACCGTTATCGCTGATTCGCACTTCGACGAGATTCGCGTCTAACTCTTCGACGCAAACCTCCACTTTGCCTTTAGCCGGCGTGTAGTTGACAGCATTAGTCAACAGATTGACCAGCGCGCGCTGCAACTGGCTGGCATTGCCGGACACAGATAAGCCATTGCAATCCGTAGATTGATTGAGCTCAATCTGCTTCTTCTCCGCTTGAACCTTGATCTCCTCCACAGCGGAGTGAATTACTTGCCGGAGACTGATAGTTTCATGCCAATCTTTCTCCAACCCGCCGTCCAGCCGCGTAATATCGAGCAGGTCCTGAATCAGCCTGGACTGCCGGTCTACCAGCTTTTCCAACGAGCCCAAGAAGTGATCTCGCAACTCCGGATCAGTCGCCGCACCAGCCTGCAAAGCCTCTACCACCGATCCGATCGCCATCGTCGGAGTCTTCAGCTCGTGCGATGCGTTGGCAATGAATTCCTGCCGCAATCGTTCCTGCTCTCGCAGCCGTCCGATCATCTGATTGAAGGAGAGGCCCAACTCGCCAATCTCGTCCTGACGCCGGACCGGCACGAATTCCGAAATGTCGCCAGAACGAGCTATCTCCTTTGACATTGCGCTCATTTCACTAATCGGTTTTGTGACACGCTTAGCCAACAACAAGCTGATTAACACTGTTATAAACCCGGTTCCCAGAATAAACTCTAGAAAGGTCACGAAATCCTTGTTCAGGCGTTGATTGAGCTGATTGAGCGGCAGACCAAGCCTGATCACTCCGGCAGTTTGACCGGCAGCGCGGATCGGATAGGCGACGAAAAGCCATTCGGAGTGCGTCTTGTTTGAAGATCTCGTATACATTGCGGCTATTCCGGCCAGTGCATCGCCTATTTCGGGTTGATTGGAGATGTTTTCGCCTTCGGCCTGAGCTTTGACACCTGAATCGGCGATGATATGCCCTTCGTCGTCGACGACTGTGATCGCCACTCCCACCTTTTCAGCGTGCCTGTCCGCGGCTGCCTTAATGCGCTTGCGAGAATCAGGCGAATCGAGCGCAAGGTCGTTGTCGATCTCCAACCCGAGATTCATCGCCTCTACTTCAAGGGCGTTTCTAAGGTCCGTAATCGACTCCGTCTTAATTAAGAACAGCGCCCAGATACCCACAGTCGACAACGCGATGGTGATCACCAGCAGATAAGTAAAGAGGAGCTGGTTGGCCAGACTACGGGATAGCCATCGATAAAACCGCTCCAGCAAACGCATTCTGCAAACGTCCTCGACCGCACTACATAGTTATTGTATATAAGGCTCAGTACAAAGCGGCGCCCAAATTGCGGGATAGAAACGACCGGCTCCGCCTATGAAGTGCAGGGTCCGGTAACCTCCTGCGCTGCCACAACGAAAGCATAGCGACCGGCCGCAAGCTTTACCGGGTATCCCCGCCAAGTTCGAGGCCGGCAAATTGAAACGAGGATCAAAAGATCAATTTACGACTGGCTGGCCGAGAGCCACGTCACATCTGTCTTGGCGGGTATAGTTAAGACAATTTGATGGTTGTGTGAGAAACTATATTTTGGTACTTATAATTTCCAAGCTGGTTTAAACAATGTCAAGGTTAGCCAGCTTCAGGGGAGGTCCAATTCAATGTCTGGTGTGGCAAACGTTACCGACAATACCTTCGATCAAGAAGTTCTGAAGTCCGATGTCCCCGTTCTCGTTGACTTCTGGGCTCCCTGGTGTGGACCCTGCAAGGCAGTAGCACCAGTCGTCGAAGATCTGTCAAAAGAGTTCGAAGGACGCCTGAAGGTTGTCAAACTCAATACGGACGAGAATCCGAAAACTGCTCAAGCGTACACTATTCGGGGCATTCCGAGCCTGTACCTCTTCAAGAAAGGAGAGGTCGTTGAACAGGTGGTTGGCGCTGTTCCAAAATCAACCCTGGCGACTGCCATCAACAAGCACATCTAGGCTTGATCAGGCGGAATGTCTTGAACCGGTCCTGCGCGATCTCTGCCGGTTAAGTTAATGCGACCATACAGCTTTTGCTTGGCGAAACCGGGATGAAGGTTTCCCGAGTGAGTCCCGTATTACGTCATTTGAGTTGACTAAGGAATCAGGTAGGCACATGAAGTATTTTGTCACCGTTCTAAACGCATTGGTTGCCGCCGGTCTATTGGCCGGTTGCGGCGAGAGCTCAACCTCGACGTCTCAAAACAGCTCGACCAGCCCGGCAGGCAACGAACAAGCTCAGTCAACCCAGGGCTCAACAGAGAGCAATATCAAAGAGATCTCGGATGCCACCTTCGAACAGGAAGTGCTCAAATCGGACTTACCCGTATTGGTTGATTTCTGGGCTCCGTGGTGTGGACCTTGCCGGTTAATGGGGCCGATTGTCGAGGAGCTCTCAAAGGAGAATTCCGGAAAGCTCAAGGTCGTAAAGGTCAATGTAGACGACAACGCCAAGACTGCCGAGGCTTATGACATTCGAAGCATTCCGAGTCTGTACATCTTTAAGGAAGGCAAGCTGGTGGATCAGTTAGTTGGGGCGGTACCCAAAACGACACTGGCTTCAACCATCAGCAAGCACATTTAACTAATTCGCCACAGAAATTCTTGAATCGAGCCGGCGCAGAGCTTCAATCCGAATGCGTCGACAGCTTTGGCTAAGGAGATTCCTGGGTAAAATTAGGAATGTAGTGGAAGTAGTTTGCAGGCGGTCTCATGAAAGAATTGCTTTTGTCCTTTCTGTTCGCGCTTGTAGTCGGCAGCATTATTAACGGACTTAGCCAGTCGGCGCCTACCCTGGACGCGCTTCCAGCCCAAGGCGGCACAAATACACTGACCGCTCCGGCGGAGCCGAGCCCAAGCTCGCTTGTCACAGAAGCGACCGAGGCAAGCTTCGACGCAGACGTTTTGAAAGCCGACGGTCCAGTGCTGGTAGAGTTCGGCGCAAAATGGTGTCAACCCTGCAAAATGATGACTCCGATCCTGACTGACCTTGCCGGCGAATACTCAGGCAAGCTGCGGATCGTCAAGGTCGATGTCGACGAGAACCGTTCGCTTTCCGAACAGTATGCGCAAGGCGGGCTGCCAACCTTCGTTTTGTTCGAGGGCGGCAAGACAAAACACATGTTCGTCGGCTACACCGCGAAGCCCGAGCTGGTAAAGATCATCAGTTCATACCTCGGTTAGCGTCTCGACGCGCGCAGCGCGAGCCCTGCGAGCCCGATTGAACACCGAGTGATAGCGAAGCGTAGGATTCCGACGAGGAATCCGTAGCGTAGCGCCTCGACGCGCGCAGGGCGAGCCCTGCGAGCCCGGAGCGCTTAAATAGGGTAATCACTACCCCTTCACCCGGGTATCTCTGTTATCTTAATGCTTTCGGGCAAGATAAAATGTGGCTATGATTACAAGTGGATGGGTTAATCCCAGACACTAAGACCCTCTGGGTAATGCTTCCGGGGCAGCCAACATGAAAGAGATGATCTGCAGCTTCCTATTTGCTCTCGTTTTGAGCTGCTTACTCAATAGCGTGTATGAAAGCGGACCACCGTTTCCCTGGCCGGTAGGAGTGAATCAGGTGAAAGAGGCCCCGCTGGGTATGAAACGAGAAGAAGGCAACATTGGTGAGATGCAGTACGTCGATGGAGCCAGACCGGTAACCATCATGACGGCCGTAGATGAACAAGGCGGCGAGCGCAACGTCGATATGCCGCTAGGCGCTAATAACTGAACCGCTCTGGAGAACTGAGAACTATGAAACCGTGGGCAAAATGGACCCTTCTGATCGGCTGGACTCTGCTTCTATTGCTGACCGCCCAGATGTGGAACCCGTTCACATCCTTTCCAGCGCTTCTAAAGTATTCAGTGGTGTCAGTGATCTCCAGCGCCCTCTTTGGAGCGCTGGTCATACTTATTCAATACTACTTACTGATCTCCATTATCTTTCCGCTTCCGCCCAGAGCCGACTCCAAGGCTCCTCAAAGCATCTGGAAGCGCATGTTTCCTTTTCTGTTCAAGCAGGCCCCGATTAATCCCAAAGCGCCCAAGACTCTCGAAGAGCTCATAGGCAACGCGCAAGCCAAGCAAGAGATTCGGGAAGTGATCGATATGATCTCGCATCCCGACAATTACTCCGCCTCCGGCGCTGAAGTTCCCAAAGGAATGATTTTTGTGGGACCACCCGGCGTCGGCAAAACTCTTTTCGCCCGCGCGATTGCAAATGAAATCGGCATTCCCTTTTATGTCGTGGAAGCGTCCGGTTTGAGCGGATTGATCATGGGGCTTGGCGTTCTCAAGCTGAAAACTTTGTTCCGGAAGTTGCGAAAGCACGAGCGAGCGATTCTATTTATAGACGAAATCGATTCAATCGGCGGGCGCCGAACCGGCGATAGAGGGTTCGGCGGACAGTCCGACATGAATATGACGCTCAATACCCTTTTGACCGAAATGGACGGTTTTTCCGGCAACAACGTGCTCGTGATTGGTGCCACCAATAATGATGGCATTCTTGACCCGGCATTGATGCGCGCCGGCAGGATGGACCGGCGCATCTATTTCCAGCTTCCAGATCCGAATGAGCGCAAAGAGCTGTTTCGTTATTACTTGAGCAAGATGCTTTGCGGCGACAAAATAGACTATGAAGAGCTGGAGAAAATGACCGTCAATTTCTCACCGGCCGAGATAGCCAACGTCGTCAACGAAGCCGCGCTGATCGCCAGAAGACCGGGCGGACCGGGCAAAGTGACGATGGAGACGATCGATCAAGCGCTGACAAGGATTGCCGTCGGGCTAGAACGCTCGATGGTTGGCTCCGGCGTGGAGCATGGCTCGGCTGACGCATCGATTCGGCTCAATGACGTGATCGGAATCGATGAAGTCAAACAGGACATTCTCGAGGTGATCGATTTCCTCAAGCATGGCGACGAGCTTCGCAAGATCGGCGCCCGCATTCCGAAAGGCGTGCTGTTGATCGGACCGCCCGGCGTAGGGAAAACCATGCTGGCCAAGGCGATCGCCAATGAAGCAGGAGTGCCATTTTATGCGCTGGCCGGCTCCTATTTCCATAGCATGTGGGCCGGCGTCGGTTCAGATCGAGTCAGAGCGCTTTACTCGCAGGCCAGAAAGAGCCCTGCCGCAATTGTATTCATAGATGAGATTGACGCACTCGGTGCGACTCGCGGCATTGATACCGGTGGTGGTGCGGTTCAAGATCACAACAAGACGCTCAATCAATTCCTGACGGAGCTCGACGGAGTCGGTCGAAGCAATGTAATCACAATTGGCTCCACCAACATGGAAGCTCAATTAGATCCAGCATTTATGCGCTCGGGGAGGTTCGACCGCAAGTGCTACGTCGGGCTGCCGGATGGACCGGCCCGCAAGAAGATCTTTGAGAAGTATTTGAAGGACATCAAGCTGGCATCCGAACCGGATCTCGACAAGCTCGCCAAACAAACGACCAATTTCTCCGGTGCCGACATCGCAGCCTGCGTCAACGAGGCAGCGATCCTTGCCGTCAGAAAAGGCAAGTCGCACGTCGAAGAGCCGGACCTCGAAGATGCGGTAGACCGCATCTCGGTGACAGCCGGACACAAGTTAAACACTGAAGGAATGAACCTTTCTCGAGTCGCCGACATCAGCGTCAGGCTCTCTGATATTAAAGGCATGGAAGAAGCCAAAGCCGAAGCTGCCGAAGTTGTCGCCTTGCTGCAACACGCCGATAATGTGCGCGATATGGGACTAAAAGCACCAAAAGGGATTCTGCTCGTCGGCCCGCCCGGTACCGGCAAAACGATGCTGGCAAAAGCGATCGCCAATGAAGCCGGGGTACCCTTCTACGCCGTCTCAGGCGGAGACTTTCAATCGAAATGGGCAGGCGTTGGTGCAACCAGAGTTCGGGCCATCTACGAGCAAGCTCGCCGCAGCGGCAAACCCGCAATCGTATTCATAGACGAGATTGACGCCATCGGCGCCAAGCGTGGCGTCGACTATGGTGGCGGCGCGGTGCAGGATTCCAACAAAACGCTGAATCAGCTGCTGGTGGAGTTGGATGGATTCGGCAAGCACAAAGTGTTGACGATTGGGGCATCAAATCATCCCGATCTGCTGGATCCGGCCTTATTGCGTCCAGGCCGATTCGACCGCAGAATCGAAATCAAACTGCCGAATCTGGAGGGTCGCGAAGCAATTCTCAAGCACTACTTGGACGAACTCCAGCTCGACGATCACTTAAACGTTCTAGATATAGCGCGCATGACCGTATTCAAGAGCGGCGCGGATCTAGCCAACATCGTTAACGAAGCCGGGTTGATAGCGATTAGAGAAGGACGCACGCAACTCGTGCAGAGCGATCTCATTCAAGCTATTCAACGGGTAAGCTTCGGTATGTCATACAGCCGAAACGTTCTCAAAGACGAGCTGCTGGCAATCGCATACCATGAAGCAGGACACACTCTGGTTTGTTACTTCCGAGATCGACGACAAAAATTGCAAGTAGTGACGATCGTTCCTTCCGGCTATGCGCTCGGCTACATGTGGGGAGTGGAAAAGGAAGACTATCAACGCAAGAGTCGTAATGACTACCTGGTTGACATCGAAATTTCGCTCGGCAGCTACGCAGCCGAGGAGCTCATTCTGGAGGACACCTGCTCCGGAGTCTCCGGCGATCTGCAACACGCGGCAAGCACTGCCAGACGAATGGTGCGCGAGTTTGGCATGGGCAGATTCAAGCTCAACGTAGACGTCGGCTTCGGCGCGGAGAATCAAGGACCTTCCGAGCAAACCGAACGCGAGATCGAGCAGGAGATTACTCAAATCGTCGACACCTGCCTGGACAACGCCCGAGCGCTCGTCAAATCGAAACGTCAGGAGCTCGATCGCTTGGCCCATCTCCTGATGGAGAAAGAAACACTCTACTATCCGGACATCGCCGCTTGCCTGGAGCCGCAACGCTCAGCTCTCGACATCGAACGCGAGATGCTGCAGATGTCCGAGCGAAGACTCGTAGGCAAACCACCGGTGATCAATCTCGGCGCCATCACCAGCGGTGCAAAAGTGACGACCAAAGGCAATAGCTCGTCAGCTGGCGGCGTGGCATCAGGTCCACCGGACAATGTCACAAACAATCAGTTGCCACCCAAAAGGGACGACTGACTTTCGAGCCGAGCTAGCATTGAAAGACTACCGGGCTTGTCGCCTGCGTTCTGGTCTGTGAGCAACTGCTTTGCCATCGGTGGCTTTGCCTTCGGGAGCCTGATAGCCAAGGTCGGCTGCTCTTTCTCTGTCACCCTTAGCAATCTTATCTAAAGCAACGCTGCGGCAGTAATACGCTTCACCGAGTTGAACCTTTAACGAAAAGGCCCGATTCAAGTCATCAACCGCTTTATCGTATTGACCCAATTTCGTATAGGCGATGCCACGATAGGCATAATTCAAACCCTGCTCGGGATTCAACTGAATGGAGGCGGTGCAATCATCGACTGCATCTTGATATTGTCCCAGCTTTTCGTTGACAATGCCCCGATTGCAATAGGCACCGGCATTAGCCGGCATCATGCCAACCGCCTTGTCGGAATCAGCCAGACTCTTTTCGAGCTGGTTGATATTGATGTACAACGCAGCTCTGTCTACATAGGCTTGCACATAAGCGGGATCGAGGCTGATGCTTTTGGTGTAGCTTGCCAATGCTTCCGGTATCCGACCCTGCGTATAGAGCTTGAGCCCCTGCCTATATGCCACCTTCGCTGGTGTGCCGACAGTCACCAACTTGTCGTTGCTGCAATTCCAATTGCCTGCAGAATCCTTGGTTAAGATAAAGTTGACGGTTTCCTTCTGTCCGCTTGGCACCCGCGGTGCAACTTCAGCCGATATCACCGCCGTGCTGAATCCGCTTCTGTCGGCATCAATCTTAAAGAGATCCCACACATCATCGGCTTCCTTGGACAGAGCTTCGCGATCGGACGTCGACTTGGTTGTCCGATAGCGCAACATGATTGCTTTTGTCTTTCCACCATCAGCAGCGGCTGGGCCAAGAGCCAAGATCGCAATCTGCTTGCCGGAAGGCAAGTAGGCTAAATGTACGTTCTGCTTTGCCGCCATCACTCCCGCGCTGCAGGTTACAGCGAGCCCAAGTAAGCATGCGCAAAGACTACCTTTGAGACGCGATCCAACCATTGCTGGTCCTCCTGCTGACGATTGCGAACAGCTGCTATATCATGACAGCCGGACAAGCATAGCCTGCCTGAAACTCAAAATACAGTCCCAGGCGCTCGTTTTACCGCTGTCCCTTATTAGACTTTCCTAACAAGCCAAACCCTGATTGCTCCTAAAACCAAGGCACACTACCGATCTACTTCCGCCGCCTCAGAAACATTTAAATTACGCGCACCCCTTCCTGACGGTAGGCTTTAGGTCCTACTGTCCCAACAATGTAGGTGCACTTTCAGTACAGCTTGTCAACAGACAAGGAAGTAGTATAAATGCTTGGACCATTTCGCCCTCACGCTCTAGCTTTGACCCTCTCCACGGCCTTCACGGTTTCCGCCTCAATCGCCAACCCACTGCCGGCAAACCAAGCGAATCCACACTCGGGAGGGACTCCGGCCTCATCGACCGCAATGGCTCCGGAAGCTTCATGGGAACAGTTATGCCATCAGGGAGAGAAGCAACTCGCGGCCGGCCAAGTGTCCGATGCCGAAAAGTCTTACCTGGCTGCGACCCAGCTCGCCAAACAGTTCGGACAATTTGACCCCCGCCTGGCTACTTCCCTGGACAATCTCGGTCTGGTCTATCAGAAACAAGGAAAACTGTCAGCCGCAGAGCAGCTCTACCGCCGAGCATTAGCGATCGACGAAAAGACATTCGGCAAAGCACATGCCAACGTCAGTCGCGATTTACTCAATCTGGCGATCTTACTTACTGAAAACGGCCGGTTTTCAGAGGCAGAAACCTCTTTTAAAGCAGCTCTGGCGATCGACGAGCAAGTAGGCGACCCCAATCATCCTTTCGTTGCATTTGACCTGGAGCACTATGCAGTGCTGCTTCGTAAACTGAACAGAGTAACCGAGGCCGAGCAATTAGAAGCGCGCGCCGGACAGATCAAAGCAAAAGTAAAACTCTCCGGCACCGCCCAAAACTGCGACAAGTACATCGCAATCGGGCAAGACCTCTTTCGAGCTGGCAACTTCGCCGAAGCGGAAAAGGCTTTCATGACTGCAAACATGGAAGCACGAAAGCTGGATCCCAATGATCCCAGACTGGCAACCACTTTGAATAACCTGGCAGGCGTGTACGACAGGCTCGGGCGCAAGGCCGAAGCCGAAAAGCTTCTAAACTACGCCTTTGAATTAGACAAATTGAATTACGGGATGGTTCATCCAACAATCTGTCGCGATCTAAACAATCTGGCACTCTTGTACGCCAACGCCGGCAAGCTCCAAGAATCAGAACGCCTCTACAAAATGGCGCTCGAATTGGATGAAAAGGTTTTCGGGCCAGAACACGCCAATGTCGCCGTCGGCTTGCAGAACTATGCGGCGTTGCTGCGCAAACTCAATCGCGTAGCTGAAGCAGCCCCCCTCGAACGCAGGGCCAATCAGATTAGCTTCAAACAGCGCGCCCTAGCTGGGCGAACCGCAAATCCCCAGTAACCTGTTATTGGAAGTCTTCACCAAGGCTGAAGGAATCCTTGCTGAACGGCTCCTTCTTATACGCATTTTGAATTCCGTACATCGGGCCAGCAACCAAACCGCCGACCGCGACGAACGGTAACAGTGCGGTTCCGATTACGCCTAACACTAGCGGATTTTTGCTCTCACCGGAAAGTTCGCTGGTGCCACGCTTCCAATCAACGCCGGCCGCACGAACCATCGCCACTGGCGTGCCAAAAATCGTCCCGGTCAAGAATGAAGTACACTTGGCCGCCACCCCTTTGTCGGAGCCACCACCGAATTCCGGCTTTTCACCGGAAACGAGCGCATCGTCATCACCTGATTTAGCCAAAAGACTCTTATTGCTGGCGGAGCGCTTCCAACTAGAGTCGCTGTCCTCTGACTTACCACCGACAATTTTTTCACTCCGCAATGACTTTAAAGAATCATTGTCGTCGCTAGCATCTGCCAAAAGCGATTTCTTAGGAGTGCTGGCCTTGGCTAACAGCTTCTTGTCGCTGCTGCTAGCAGCCACTTTCTTACTCTTTACCGGATTGACACTCGTGGTCTTCTCGATCTTGCTCCAGCGCAAACCTGGATCGTCAGCCTTCACTATAGTTGGTGGCGTCTGCCTGGCCGACACCGAAATCGGTTTAGGCGGTTGTCCAAATGAGATTCGACCAAGCGAGTCGACTTCAGCAAACTTCGATGGCGTCTTGGCTGTATCTTTCACCTTTTCAGTTTCCGGCTCGGCCCGATCTTCATCCATAGTGAAGGATGGTTCGCTGCCATCGGCTGACCCGACGAACTCCCAGCCGGCAAAGGCTGGGAGGGTCTGACCGACCAAGAGCATGAGACTGAATGCAGTGAGAACGGTAGTTTTGAACATTTTCCTTTAACTCCTTAGATTGCAAGCATGTTTAACAGAATTGACATTGCTTGCCAATTAGAAGATGAATCCGAAGCCACCCGCAGCTACGATGTTGGCACCATTGTTGCTGCTGACGCCGGTTGAGAGTCCAGCTTGTGCTTGCCAACGTCCGCTCTTGCCGCGGTGCGCCACGGTAGTGGCGATAGCAGCCTGACCGTAATAGTAGCCAGAGCCTATGTTAACCGAGGTCTTGCCATTTGGCGGGCACACAGTTGCTCCAAACATGGCAGCGATAGCGGCGATACCGGTGTAGGAGTTTCGTGCGACCTGATCGATATTGCGCTGCAACTGCCCGGCAACCTGAATGATGCGAGACTCCGTGAAGTTAAACGTGTCCTTCAACTGCGACACATTGACTGCATCGGTCAGATTGATACCAGGCGCCACATTTGTGATGCGGCGCTCGAAGCCTACGCTGCCGACAGACACCGTATTGGCTTCGTTGGCGATCGACCCGGCACCGAGAGCGACGCTGTTGGCCGCTGGAGCCGAAGCCCCCGCACCAATCGCCACCGAACTCGGACCGAAGACGTTTGCACCGTTACCGATTGCGATGCCGTTGGTAGCTCCGACGGTCGCATTGTTGCCCATTGCAAATCCGCCGCTGGTTCCGACGAAGTTGTTGTTACCGAAGGCGTACGAGTTGTCACCGACAATCGTGTTGTTGTTACCGAAGGCGCCGGATCCGCTGCCGTTGATCACGTTGGGATCACCAACCGCATACGAGCTGTTGCCGTTGATTATGTTGCCCTTACCGAACGCACCGCTGCCGATACCGTTAACTACGTTGGCAGTACCAACCGCAGTGCTGTTGAGTCCGTTGGCAATGTTGTTCTGACCGAGAGCGGTAGTGTTGATACCGTTTGCCAAGCTGTAAAAGCCGACTGCGGTCGAATTGGCGCCTTGAGCGTTGCTGTCGACACCGAACGCGGATGCTGTCGCTCCGTTAGCCAAGCTGTTAGAACCAACCGCTGATGCATTCGAACCTTGGGCGTTGCTTCCCTGTCCGGATGCCAGTGCATTAGCGCCGTTAGCCAGACTGGCGGTACCGACCGCAGTGGCGTTGGCGCCGCTGGCGTTACTTCCCTGTCCAGCCGCCAGTGCA
>JAGVKB010000062.1 GCA_020050835.1 Candidatus Obscuribacterales bacterium
CGGCTGCGGGCAGTTCGGCTTCGGCGCCGGCCGCGGGCAGTTCGGCTTCGAATGCGCGCCCGCACCATGCGGCGCCCCTTCGGAGAAGGAGCCCACCAGGCAGAACGACAGCGCGGTCAGCACGGAGAGAAATTTGACTTTCACGACTTTCCTTTCGTAGGCGATTCCCAGGCTCGGCACGAAAACGTTCCGTCCGAAACTAAGGAATCAGGGGAGTCATTTGATGTTGGAGCAGCTTCGTCGGGACGGTGCTTGCCGGCAATGGACGGCTGCATCAACCTGCTCCGGCAACCACCGACTGGTCGCCCATCCCGGTCGACCTCAATTCGGTCTCAAGTAGTTGCGCGCAACTCTGCGCAGCTCGTCGAGCCGATTCACGGCGGCAGTGGCCATCTCACAGATCGCTTCGAGGTCGGCGTTGGGCTCGGCCAACTTTGCCGCCAAATGCGGTATCAGATCTGCTTTGACCCCTCCACGAAAGCGGTCAGCTTCCGGACAAGGAAACATATTGTGGAATCGATCTCCACCGGCGACCTTGTCCTCCAGTTCCTTGATTCGCATCGCCGCCATCCTTCGTAGTGATTCGCGCGCGAACTCACGCTCCTGCCGGCGGTTGCGAACAAGCAACCAGACGATCAGAAGCAACAGCAGACAGACGACCACGACACCGGGAACAGGCATAATCAGCTCCTTCTCAAGGGTCAGTCACTGAGTTCGACATCGGACGAACTCGGTTCTGACAACATGTGACAAAGTGACAAGCGAAAACCGCCAAGCACAGTTTGCTTTGGTTCGAGATTGAAAGGCAGTTCGATTGCGGATTTCGGGTGAAGGTTCGACTCGGTGGTTGTGTGCTTGTTCGTAATGAGAACACACTAATCAAAGGTCACCCGCTACACAATCCCCAGCCTTCGGCCTGTGAATAATAGGAATTGCCAGTTTGCTCCACAAAGAATGAACTCAGCGTCCATCAGCAGCGTATTTTGGGCGACGGAGGAGAGCTACGGCAGTCCGCTCGTACTCGCCATTTCACGCAGCTAGCAATCGTGAAATCACCAATTACCAAGCGATTACTCCAGTAGCGCAGTAATTTATAGTATTTTCCGCCCCAATTGAGACTGTGGACTTGGCAGCGGCGATGATCAAAATACGCAAGTACGCTGCGCCAACTATAGTGCTACCAGTCGAGTGAGGAACTCACGTACATTCGACTCTGCTCAACATGCCCTCCAAGCCAAGCTGACGCAGTGCAACCGCTTCCGTAACTCCAGTCCAGATGAGACAACCAAGAGCAATTCGCCCGCCTGAACAGATCAGTAGCTTGATTGGCTACCACCTTTGAATGCCGGACCTCATAACGTATGATGCAAGATGTCGCAATCACCAATATTCACTTTCCAGGACGAAAGCAAGCAGTCGAACTAAAAGCTACTCTCGCGCGATCTTCGTTAAAGTTTCCCTTCCTGCTGGCAGCATTGATACGCCGGTACCACTGAAGCGGTACATCGACGGTCAACTCACTGACTGCCACAAACAGAACTCAGTGTGTCGCTACGACCAAATTCTTCTATTTTGAGAGGAGCTTCACCCGCCGGAGCGGGGCCGGAATTGAACGAATGGCGCACACGTAGTCCTGCGCTCTCCTTCTGACATCACAGTCTCGTTCTTGAACTGCATCAAGGACAGACCTTTTCGGAGAAACTCTCATGCAGCCTTGGTACAAACAGATTGCAGTGTTAGTTGTTTCGCTGCTGGTAGTCTCACTGTTGATGAGCCTGCTGCAGTTTGTCTTTCAGCAGCTCGGGCTGGCTCGGGCGGCGCTTGTGTTGGCGGCAGTCGCCCTGGTTTGCACCATCGTCTGGAAGAAACGGCAATTCTTCTTTTACGATGCCACTCTGCAGAGTGGCTCAGCCGGCTCTCGTCTGCGGCAAATACTGCCAAGGCTACTTTCGGTCACGTACATGTTTTCGTGGGTGGTCTTCCTCTGGCAGGCGAGCTCGGGTGCCGACCAGTCGCTCTTTCTATTCTTGCTCTTCATAGGTGGATTGGTCCTTTACGTCACCCTCTCCCTTCAGAGATTGGCTGTGGACCGAGGTAAGCGGACGCAAAGAAAGAATGCTCACCGTCCACCAACCTTCGACATGAATGGCTGGCATCAATCGGAAGAGGGAGACGAACCGGCCAGACCGCAGACCATCACAACATTTGCCGACGTGGCAGGCTGTCCGGAAGCGATTGCGGAACTGCGTGAAGTGGTCGAATACTTGCGCACACCAGACCAGTTCAGGCGCTTCGGCGCGCGCCTGCCCAAGGGTGTCTTGCTCGTAGGCGATCCCGGCACCGGCAAGACGCTGCTCGCCCGTGCTGTCGCTGGCGAAGCCGGAGCAAAATTCATCGCCTGTGCCGGCTCCGACTTTGTGGAGATGTACGTTGGAGTCGGCGCCTCTCGCATCCGAGAGAAGTTTCGAGAGGCGAGATCGGCCGATGGTTCAGCGATCATTTTCATCGACGAGATCGACGCGGTCGGCAAGAAACGTGCTTCTGGAGTGACCGGTGGTCACCAGGAGTGGGACCAAACCCTCAATGCGCTTCTGGTGGAGATGGACGGATTCCCCAATGACGGCAAGGTGATTGTGATTGCCGCCACCAACCGGCTCGATGTGCTCGACCCAGCGCTGACGCGGCCGGGTCGTTTGACCGGCACGTGCACGTGCCGCTGCCGGATCTGACTGGCCGCGAACAGATCTTCAAAGTGCACATGCGCGGCAAACCGCTGGCGGAAGACGTCGACTTCAAAAGGCTTGCCGAACGCACCTTCGGTTTCAGTGGAGCAGAGATCGCGGCGGCCTGCAATGAGGCAGCTTTCGTGACCGCCCGCCGGCACATTGAGCTCGAACGCTTGAAATGTTTGAGCGGTGAGCGCGCTTCGTCGGCAGAGCAAGCGACCAGCGGCATCTCGATCGTCGATCTGGATGAGGGCATCGAACGAGCGAAGTACGGCGCCGCCCGAACGTCCGCGAAGCTGACAGACTGGGACCGGCTCAACACGGCGGTTCACGAAGTGTGTCACGGTCTGATCACCTCGCTTTTCAAGGGTGGTGATCCGGTTCAGAAGCTGACCATTCTGCCCCGCCAAAAGTTTCTCGGATTCATGCAAGCCGCTCCAGTCGACAACCGCGTCAGCGCAACACGGGAGTACATGCTGGTACGGATCATCACGTTGATGGCCGGCCGTGCCGGTCAGGAAGTGCTTCTCGGAGCCATCGACAGCGGTGCCAGCCAGGACTTCGAAATGGGGTCCATGCTGGCAGGCAAGATGGTGATGGAATTCGGAATGTCGGAACTCGGGCCGATCGCGGTTTCGGACCATCGCCGGCCGGGACCTGTCCTCGCAAATGCGATCGACGCTACGATTGGAAAGATACTGTGCGGAGCGATGGCGATCGCCCGCACGCTTGTCAGCGAGCACAAAGCGTTCGTACTGGCAGCCACAAGAGCTCTGCTCAAAGGCGAAACGGTGCTTGCCCCGCGATGGCATGAGCTGCTCGAGCACCACCAGATCGAAGCACACGCCAAGACCGTTGTCGAGTTCGAGGCTGTGCCGTTTCTCAAAGGTGGCGATCCGGCATTCCTCGAACAGTGCCGGGAGTTTGTTACCACCGGAACCGAGCTTGCACGTTCGCTCGCCGCCCGAAATGGACCGGCAGTGGATGAGCCGCTCTCCGGTGGACCGACCGCTGACCCCCCAACAGCAGATAAGGAATCGACATGAAAAAGACAAAGAGAGACTTTCTGATCGAAGTGTTGGTGCCTTTCGCAAGCGGGTCCTCAGCGCTGGCCGCCGGCTACCTGCTGGCCAGCGCTACCTGGCTTGGGCTATACAACTGGTTCTACGCAGCCTGTCTGCTCCTCTACATTTTCCTGGGCTGGACGTTCTGGCTGCCCCACAAAGCGGCAATTCGCCAGCAGTATCAGGGACAGATACCGCTGTCGGTCGAGCTGCGCATCGCCGCAACCTGCTGCGGAATCGGAGGAGCCATTACCGGTCTCTTCCTCGGCAGCCTCTTCATCAGCTGAAGGAGCGTCGGAATGGAAGGCGCAAGCTAGAACAGACTGCAATTCCGGGTCTGTTCTAGCTTGCATTCGGACAGCGAAGACAATGCTACCGCATCACCTCTCCCGCCAGCGCGTCTGACAGAGCAAACGGTATCTACAAACGCCCAACCTGCGCTGGCCGATACCTTTTTCACCTCGCAATACTATACCACCTAATAATTATCCGAAAAGGAAAATTTTTGGCACCGCCGATGCTACTACTCAGCAATGCCGATGTCAGATTCGGACGGAAAGATGTAAGCATCTAGCCTCGCCTTTCCGTCCGAATGTTCGCCTAAAATCTTCAGTTCATTTCGCTGCTGCGTGCCTGCAAGCACCAAGAATGCAGTCCGGTTTCTGCACTTACTCTACCGCTGCGCGATGCGCTCCAGGCTAGAGGTTGCCGATGCACCCAATCAGACCTTCGAGAGACTCTCCGGTATAGCCTGGCGTCAGCGTCGGAAAACGCGACGCGAAGAGTTGGTACTGCACTTTGCCGTCGGGCAGCTGCTCGCCAACGACCTGCAACCACTTGCGCTGCGGAAACAGATCGATTCCCCAGATCTGCCAGCGGGCCACAGTGTAGCAGGCATGGATGCACCAGCAGTCGGACTTCTCGCCCATTCGAGCGAGGCGACCGGTGACGTAACCGGGAAGCGCGTGCAACGTGTCACGCAGAAGCTGATGAGCATCGAAAGCACTGACCAGTTGACCCGATTGAACTACGTTCACGGAATTCCCCCCTTTGATTCAGGATACCGATTGTGCGGAAAAACACCGGCTCGACTTTCCGCGCACCAAAAATAGTGCTTGATCGGTCGAACCGGTGACTGGTTGGAGCGGGCGCCGGCAAACTCGCTTCGCCGGCGCCTGACGCTCAGGCAGATCAGACGTAGTAGCCGACCAGGTAGGATAGGATGTACGCTGCCGCGGACATGCCGGCTCCCACACCGACACAGATCGGAAGGCTCGCGGCGGCGGCGAGACCGACGATCAGCCCGTAGAAGGCGCCGAAGAGACAGGTCACGATCAGAGCACTGTTGCGAGTGCTGCTGCGATCCCCCTGCTCCAGAGTCTGGTTCTTGCGCCCCACGAACATTCCCCAGCCGAGCATCAAAACAGCCAGAACGACGAAAGCGATGTCCATAGAACTTCTCCTTGGTCTACAAGACTTCCACAGCTCACCGAGCCGTTGACTGCGACCCGATTGAATCTGCACTAGCAGATCGAACTTCGAGAAGCCTTTGAGTACCGACAATGTTCGAGTAACCACGCACGATGTAGACTTTCCGTTTCTCAGGAGCTGATTGCGCCCGAGACTAGAACTGGCCGCCAGGGCCATTACCCATGGACTGTCGTAATCAGCTCCCTTCTTCTTTGGAACAGCGGACTGGACTCGTGTGACTAGAGCGAAAAGTCATAGCACCATCGAGTTCGCAATCAAACGAACTAAAATCGACCTAAATAACGAAACGACCGCTTTTTTTGGTGCTACACCAGCTATTTCGCTCTGAGTTCACAATAGACAAGCAACAGCCTACATTTGTCCGGTTTCATGTTGCCAATAATTTTGTAGAAATATAGCAGTCCACAATTGATTGCCATCACTACTTCGCAGCTACATCTGGCATAGCTGGAAGCTCAGCAATAGTACTCAACCCCTTGGAATACACCGTTGAAACATGCAAACAAGCGTCGTAATTGCCTCACTAAACGCGCTTTGCGAAGCTCGCGTCAGCCCTGTTCCACCCCTGCTATTAGGACTATTGCGCGACGCTCGGTTTCGCCCAGAACACTGATTGCGACTGAAGACTTGGCAGCCAATAGCATTGAACAATCGGCTTGCCTCCGCTAGGCAGCGTTCAGGAAACAGATCGAATAATAAATTTCTCTCTTAAAGAGCAGTCAAGACTAATTACAGCACAGGAGCCTCTTAAATGTCTTCAAAGAGTTTGTAGGCTTTGTGCTTTTGGTAATCGGTTCTTGAATTTAAATACCAAGAAAGGGCACAGTTGATTTTGAACTTTTCCTCCGAAACTTCTTGAGCAACACCGGCACAGACCAATCTCAAATTACTGCAACTCAGGCGCCCAAGCTGCATTTCAAGTGCAGATGTTGTTACTTGGCATTTCGTCCACGAACGAATGGAGTGCTCAATGTCAAACCCTGAAGACCAGACTTTTGGCGCACAGCTCAAGCGCAACTTGTTGCGCGGGCTAATGATCATGACGCCAATCGCGGTCGTGGTGATCTTGATCGAGCTTGTCTACGGTTCCATCGATAACCGGCTCGGTCCGTCACTGGCCTATCTGTTTCGTCTTGTGATTCCGGCTTCCTGGTTGGGGCCTTTTTCGCAAGGAAACATCCCGGGATTAAGCCTGGCTTTTGTGCTGTTCGTACTGGCGACGGTCGGATGGATCGACTCCTGGTATCTCGGACGCAAAGGGCTGAGCCTGATCGACTGTTTCTTTCTCGCAATCCCCGGAATTCGGTCGATCTATTCGGCCCTTCGCAAGCTGGTCGATACCTTGAGCGACACCAAGAAATCCGCCTTCCAGCGCGTCGTCTGGATTCCATGGGGCTGGCGAGACTCCAAGACGCTCGCCTTCGCAACCAGTGAGACCGTCGACGCCACTACCGGCCGCAAGTATGTAACCGTCTGCATTCCTACACCACCAAATCCGTTTTCCGGACCGTTCATTCTGGTTCCGGCAGATCAGGTCACCGAAAGCGGACTATCCCTTGACGAGGCATTGAAGATCGTCATGTCATTCGGCGTGCTGACACCATCGGTACTACCGATCACGCAGGAAGGCGCACCGCCCTCTAGCGGTAAGGAGTAACAATCTCAGCATACGGTCCGCAAAACCCGAGCGGCATGATTCCTCGTGCGAGTCATACCGCTCTTCCTTCCACAGCACGAAAAAACGAGGAGACCACGATGAACACAGCGCGAAGGATTTTCGGAAGCACGATCGTACTCACACTGCTTTCCGTGTTCGCCATCATCAGCGGGACGACAGGAGTCAGCAGAGCAGACGACTTGCCCTTTGGCTACAGCACGGACATCGAAAAGCGACCGGCCGAAAGCGGCGAGAAGCAGCGCATCCACATCTTCAATCAACAGAAGCAGAAGGTCAGCATCAAGGTCGAGTTTCTCGACGGCAGCACCGAGATTCAGGGGCTCTACCCGAACGGCAAGATCAAGTACAAGCACATCCGCGATGCCAAGACCGGCGACCGGAAGGAGTTGCACTACTACCCGAAAGGTGAGCTTGCGCTCGAAAAGTTCAACGGAGTGAAGCTATTCGACCGCCGCGAACTTTCCGATGGCACCTATGAGGCGACTCGCTACAAGCCGGACGGAAAGCATCCGCAGATGATCAGGCGCGTGAAGCCGAACGGTGCCTTCGAGCTCAAACACTTCCGAACCGGCAAAAACAATGATCTCTGGTTCGACGCTGTGATCCCCGGAACAAGCGGCAATCCGGAGTGGAACTACTACGCCAAGGATGGCAAATCGCTGCGCCGGATCGTCGACGGCAAGAACAAGACGATGACAATCCGCGTCTTGAGCAGCGAGCGGACCTTTCTGTATGAGCAAGTCTGGGAGCAGAACGACAAGGGCGGCTACACTCTGCGCAAGGTCACCGTACCGAACGGAAACAGCTCCACCCGGTATCAGCTCAAGTCCGACGGCAGGACGGTCGAGCTCGTCGAGGAGTTGAGCCCGGCCGGCCTGGTCGAAGGCTCCCACGCTCCGACTGCCAATACCAAGCCGGACGACAACATGCTTCAGGAAGTCGACGAAAACGACGATCCGACCATTCCTGAAGTGGATAGCGAGTAGCGGACAAAGCAGTCGGCTAACCCGTCTTCCGACGGAGGAGACCACGCGCACCGAGCCTAACCGGCTCGTTTCCCGATAGTTTTGAGAACACTCACAGTTCTCGTGTAATTGCCTCAGGAGTTGGTCCGGAACGCAGGAACCGAACAAAACTCCCAACCAAACTTCCTGCGCCTCACGCGCTTGAGCACGTTCACTCAAAGTGTACTGCCAGCGCCAAACTGGAGGATTCACTATGAATCGTCTGATTTCGCATTTTCATCTGATCGCCCTGCTTTGCACCATCAGCGCTGCAACAACCTCGGTATTCGCGCAGAGCCAGCCGGAACGCGGTCGCTTCGATGCCGTCACGCCTCGATTGAATGGCGGCCTCACGCAGGAGAAGAGCGTCAACACGGTCAGCGAACAGCCGCCCACCACGGTCACTGCACCGGCTTCCACTGAAGTCGAGAATCTCCCACAGTCCGGCAAGTACGAGTCCGTCACTCCTCGGTTGAACACCGAAACTCAGCAGCCGGAAGCCTTCGCCCCCCCCAGCTACGGCATCGACGGTCGTTTCCAGTCGCCCAGCTGCAACAACAGCTACTTCGGCAACGGGCTTTACCGCGACTGCGATGACAATTACGACCTCGGCTACGATGGCAACGACTACTACAGTGGCAACGACTACTACAGTGGCTACGGCAACTTCGGCGGCTACGGCAGCGGCATGAGCGGCGGTTGTGGTTCTTCGGGGCTGCTGAGCAGCATCCTCTTCAGCATTACGAACAACTCCGGCTGCTACAACGGCGGCGGCTTCGGCGGCGGCTACTGTGGAAGCGGCTCGGCCGGCGGTTACCGCAACAGTTACTTCGGTAACGGTTTCTACGGTAACAATTCCTTTGGAAGCGGCTACCGCAGCGGTTACTTCGGTAACGGCCTCTACGGTAACAATTCCTTCGGCGGATTCGGCAACAACTCCTTCGGCCGAAATTGTGGCAACAATCAGTACTTCGGCTCGCAGCTCTATGGGGCCGGAGTTCCAGGCTACAACGGGAGCTACTTCGGTAATGGAAGCTACCGCGGTGGCAACTACGGCGGCTACGGTTCGAACTACGGTGGCTACCGGCCCAACTACGGCAGCTACGGCTCGAACTACGGCGGCTACCGGCCCAACTACGGCGGCTACGGTTCGAACTACGGCGGTTACCGGCCCAACTACGGCGGTTACGGCTCGAACAACGGCGGCTACCGGC
>JAGVKB010000084.1 GCA_020050835.1 Candidatus Obscuribacterales bacterium
CGGCCTCAACCGGTGGCGCTGCCTGGCCAGACTGGGCATCCGCCCCACCGGACGGAATGCCGCCGTTAGCGGCTGGCTGGCTGTCCGGACTTGCCGCAGCCGGCGGCGAAGCAGCCGGAGCGATCGCTTCCGTGGCTGGACTGGTCGAACTTGCTGTAGGCTGGACTATCTCAGACATCTTCACGCTCTGCCAACTCGAACCATCTGCAAACCTGACTTCCAGCGTGCGCATCTTGACCATCGCCGTGCGGGGATCGATCCTGTCGAGCCGCCATTTCTGAGACCCCTGCCCGCCCGGCTCTAACGGTCTGGCATCGGGCGCGTGAAACGTGCCTCTGTCTTTGCCGTCTTGATCATAAAAACGTACGCGAAACTTAACGGCAGAGATAGCCTTTTCACCAGTGTTCTTATAATCTACATAAATTCTAGCGTCGCGCGGAGCACCAAATGGATCGAGATCCAGCTCCGTTCGGGCCGAAGCCACCGCTACCGGGCAGCCATCTTCAACCACGGCTTCTACGTTTAACTTGCGAACCTGAGACGAGTCCTGCGCTTGGCAGATATTGTGGACGGACAACAGAGGCAGACAGAGACAATCAATGGTCAATACCAATCCAACCAGGCAAGCCACCGAGATTAGCTTTGCGCTTGCACTTTTCATCGCAATCTGCCTCCCGCTCTTTGCTCTTGCCACATTCGCTCAAACCTCGAGCGAGCCTGATCTCGTAATGACCATCTTACACACCAATGATCTGCACGCCCACGACGAATCGTTTCGAGAACGTGGCAATCTGATCGGCGGATTGGCTCGGATTGGACATCTCATTGGCACTATTCGGAAAAATACGCCAAATGTCTTGGCTATAGACGCCGGCGATATCTTTCAAGGTACCCCCTACTTCAAGTTTTATCATGGTGCCGTCGAAGTGGGATTGCTGAACCTGGCCGGCTATGACATTTACACCCCCGGCAACCATGAGTTCGACGACGGCTCGGACAATCTTGCCAAACAGCTGCAAGCAGCCAAGTTCGATGTCATCTCGGCCAATATCGACGCCTCCGGTGTTCCCGATCTGGCCAAGATCATAAAGCCGTCGGTGATTAAAACAGTCGGCGGCAAGAAAGTCGGTTTTGTCGGAGCGATAACGCCAGACCTGGAGCAAATCTCCTTGACCACCGGTCTAGTCCATATAAAGGATAAAGATGCCGATTGGCTCAAGCCGATCAGGCAAGAAGTAGAAAAATTGAAAGCCGAAGGCATCACTCGCATCATCCTGGTTACTCACGTCGGGCTCGAGCGGGATAAAGAGCTCGCGGAAGCGATACCGGACATCGACGTGATCGTCGGGGGACACAGCCACACTCGATTGGAGCAACCGGTAGTAGTGAAACATCCGGACGGCAGCCAGACCATTATTGTCCAGACCGGCTGCTATGGCAGAGCTCTTGGGAAGCTCAAACTGGCTTTCGACGCTCAGGGCCGCCTGATTCCGGCTGACCTGGACTATCATCTGATTAACATCGCCGACCATATCTATGAAGACAAGAATATGGCTGCATTCATAGCCGAAAGAGCAGGCCCCGTCCAGGCTCTCAGGCGAAAAAAAGTCGCAGTCGCGCTTGACGACTTCGACAATCGGTTCAATCAATATAGCTGGGATTCTCCAATCGGAGATTTGATTTGTGATGCTCTGGTCGAAGCTGGCACTAAATACGGTGCCACAATCTCTTTCGAAAACCGCGGAGGCATCAGAGGTCGGCTCGAGCGGGGACCGATTACGATGGAAAAGGTCGAAGAGATACTGCCGTTCGAGAATCATCTCACATTTGCCACCATCAGCGGAAAAATCTTGCTCAAAGCGCTCGAACACAGCGTTGGCGGTGGGTTGGGAGGTCCTTTCTTCGACGTGCACGGGCTAAAACTGGCCTACGATCCGACCAAACCATCGGGCTCCCGAGTGGTCTTTGCCATGGCTCAAGATGCACGCGGTCGCTGGCACGATATCGACCCGGAGGCTAAGTATAAGATTGCCATCAACGACTACAGTTTCAACGCCGGCGAAGGCTATGACTTCAACGGCGCCACCGAGCAGGAAGCAACGAAAAGCAGGCTATCGACGGTAGTTGCAGAATACCTGACCAAGAAGAAGGTGGTGCAACCGCTGCGGTCAAGTCGAATCATTCCGGTCACCGACCGGCTAGTCTCAGTGGTAAAACATGGCAACAAGCGGTTCTTGCACGTCCAGTCTGGAATGCCCAGAGCGAGATTGACCTTGGTTACCGGCTCGTGGCCAGGCGTGGAACCGGTCGGTCAAGCACCACCGGTGCCGCTCACCAATCCTCATGTGCTCGATAGCCGGGCTATAGCTGATGATGCCGGTGAGTATTCCTGGGAGCTTCCGATCAAAGTCGACACATCCAAGTCATCTTCCAGACGCCGATTGAGCAAACCACTCGAAACATCTACAGACAAATGGGCAGCCGTCATTGTGCATCCACCGAAATCTACCGATGGCCGTAAGATCAAAATCAGTTATCCGGTTCCGCTCAGCCCTGAATATCAAAACACCCGCCGGCAGGGTTATTCGGCGACTGCCCACTAACAGCGCGTATTGTCCATTTACGAGCATGAAGCTAGCTGATCAGCGACTCTGGAAAGTCCTTGGCGAATTAGGCGGCAGTTGATTGTCTTTTGCACTCAACTGCCGTCGTTTGGCGGCAGCGCAATTCCTTACTTTGCAATTGATTGCAGATTCCTCTGCGCTTCCGCATAACCGGGCTTGAGCTCGAGCGCCTTTTTGTACTCCGCAACGGCTGAGTCGACCTTGCCTAACTTCGAGTAAACCACTCCTAAGTTGTTATGCGCCTTGGCATTCTTCCCATCGCTCTTGATGGCAGATTGATACTGAATCTCTGCTTGCTTGAGCTGTCCCTGCTTGTGGTAGAGCAAGCCTAAATTGTAGTGAGCGTCCGAATAGTTGGGATCGATCTCGACAGCCTTGCTGTACTCCTCCAGAGCCTTCTTGAAATCACCTTGATTGAAATAGGTAATGCCCAAACTTAGATGCGCTTGAGCATAGCCAAGATTGCGCTGCGCTTCCGGATAATTTGGGTCTATCTTGAGCGCCGCTTGATACTCATTAACCGACTCAGCAAACTTTCCCAGCGAAGCGAAAGCTACTCCTAAATTATTGTGGGCATCAACCATATTTGGATTAATCGCCAACGCCTTTCCGTACTCCTCGACTGCCGGCTCAAACTGTCCATTCTGCTGATAGAGTCGACCAAGACTGTAATGAGCCAGGGCGTTGTTGGGTCCGAGCTTGACCGCTTGCTGGCAAGTCTCGAACGCCTTGTCCTTGCGCCCCTGCCGCTCATAGCAAAGCGCGAGATTGAAGATGCACTCCGCATTGGTCGGTTCGTCTTTTGCTACATCTTCGAGCAATCGGACAGCATCCGTTAGGTTGTTCTTGTCGAAATAGGCGATCGCCAGATTGTAACGAGCCTCCGGTACTTTCTGATCTGCCAGCATCGCCTTAATGTATTCAGCAATAGCCTGATCGAGCTTTTGCTGCCGGTGATAGATCTTTCCCAGCATATTATGAGCCGCTGCATGATCGCCGTCAGTCGTCAGAACCTTTTGCAGAAGCCCGGCCGCTTCCGTCAGCTTACCTATGGCATAGCATTTGCCAGCCTGATCAAACAGCTCCTTTGAATCTACCTTGCCCGTCCCAACTGATTTGGTCTGACTGGACTTGCTGGTCGGAGCACGATTGAGTTTCTGGCCTTCGACTGGGCCAACGGTAAAGAGTACCAGACCAGAGATGACTGGCAGAAGAAACAAGCTAAAATGGCCAAGGCGCGCAATTGATTTCAATGATTGAAAAGACCGATGATTTTACTCGACTAGAATCGCGAAATCCGGGCAAAGAATACGTTGAGACGGACTTCTTCAAGCTACAGTTTAGTTGATTGGACAGGCGAGGGCAAACAGTGTTGAGACTATCTTGGACGCCAATCCTTTCCGCTTTGTTGACAGTTTTCAGCTCTGCTGCGCTATTGCCGAGCGAGGCTCGGGGCGGCAAGACAGCGAGCCAGGCCAAAGACGATCCGGGCTGCCACAGCTGCATATCGCAAGCTGCTTCTCAATTTGCCGCCGGCCATGTTACCGAGGCAGCCGCTCTCCTGAAAAGCTGGCAAGAACGCTGTCCCAACAATGCGCAGCTGCATCTGATGCTTTCCACTGTTCTGCTCAGACAAGGCGGGCATATGGATGAGGCGCTGTCTGCGGCCCAACAGGCCGTCAATGCAGCCCCCGCTCTGGTCGCAGCTCGGCTCCAGCTCGGACTCTTGCTCAGCGGGGCCGAAAACAATACTCGCGCGGTTCAGGAATTAGAGCGTACGGTCGAGCTTGCTCCAGGGAGCTACGAGGCCTGGTCGACGCTGGCCAGTGTTTACTCCAAGCTGCACGAAGACAGCAAAGCCCAGGAAGCAACGAACAAGGCTGCCGAGCTCGAGCCTTCCACCAAAACCGTTCGCTTGCGCCTGCTCAAGAATCTCCAACATTCAGGCAAGCTGACCGAAGCGAAAGCCGAGCTGAAGCGGCTGATCAATAACGGCGGTTATGGCGCCGAGTTTCTCCAGCAACTTTCCGAAGAGGCGATGGCCATAGGCGATTGGGACGACGCACTGTCCGCCGGAAACAAAGTGGTCGAAGCATATCCCAAAGCGATAGCGCCGCTGAAGCTGGTCTCAATAGCGCAATACAACAATCATTCATATCAAGACTGCCTTGAGACCACCAAGAAAATGCTCGCGCTCGATCCCCGCCAGCCCGAGGCTCTGGCTATCAAAGGCCGAGCGCTGGTTAAGCTTGGCTCGGCCGATCAAGCAGAGAAGGAATTCAAACTGGCGTTAGCTAATCAACCCGAGCTGCCGCTGGCGCTGCTCGGTCAGGGCGAGCTCGAGTTCAGCCGAGGCAACTTTGCTGCTGCGAGCGAACAGCTAATGCACTCCATAGACGCTGATCCCACCCTCGGTCAAGCGCCGGAAGTTTGCTTCGAACTGGCAAAGGCGCTCGACCAGAAGGGCGATCGTGACAACGCAATCGACTTCTACAAAAGAAGTATCGACAAAGGAATCTCCGGACAAGCAGCAACCGACGCTCAGAGCGCGCTTACCCGCTTGCGTGAGGCGGCCACCAAGCCGTAGATTCAAACAATTACAGTTAACTGTGGAACGGAGAGTATGGTTACCGAACACGCCACCACTATCAAATGCATCAATCCGTCCACGAAACAGTTGATTGGCGAAGTACCATGCTTTGGTCCAGACGAGGTCGAGGCGGCGGTTTGCAAATCATGGAACGCCTTTGAAGCCTGGCGCCTGACCGAATATCACCACCGCGCTCAAAAGATGCTCAAGCTTCGCAGCCTAATCAGCGCTCAGTCCGATCAAATCGCTCAACTCGTCTCATCTGAGACCGGCAAACCGCTCACCGAGAGTTATATGGCTGAAATAGTTGGCCCGCTCGATGCCTGCGTCTGGTTCGCCGAGAACACCGAACGCGCACTGAAAGAACAGATTGTGAATCTGGACAACCCGCTCTTGTCCAGCAAGCAAAGCATCATTACATTTGAGCCACTAGGGATAGTGGCAATGATCTCGCCCTGGAATTATCCTTTCGCCATTCCGATGATGACGATAGTGATGGCCTTGATGACTGGCAACTCAGTCATTTTGAAACCTTCCGAGAAGGCCAGTCTAACCGGCATCAAGATTGGCGAGCTGTTTACCCAAGCTGGATTTCCAGACGGGCTTGTCACAATCGTGACGGGAGACCGCACCACCGGCTCAAATCTGGTCAGCAGCAAGGTTCAGAAAGTGATTTTTACCGGCTCGGTTGCCGGCGGAAGCAATGTCATGGCCACGGCTGCTCGCAACCTCACTCCGGTATCGCTCGAGCTGGGCGGCAAGGATGCGGCAATCGTGCTTCCAGACGCTCCTGTTGATTGGACAGCCAATGGTCTAGTCTGGGGCGCCTTTACAAATTGCGGACAGGCTTGCGCCTCGATCGAACGGCTCTACATCGTCAAGGGTAAGCGAACCGATGCCTTGATTAATCAGATCGTTGCCCTTACTCGAAAGTTGCAAGTAGGGCCGGGATTGGATCCCACCGCTGATGTCGGTCCTTTAATCGACGAGATTCAACTGGAGAAGGTAGCATCACACGTAGAGGAAGCGCAAGCCGGCGGCGCTAAAATTCTTTGCGGTGGAATGAAACGCTCGGATCTGAGCGGATACTTTTACGAACCGACCGTTTTGACCGACGTAACCGCCGACATGAAGATCATGAAGGAAGAGACATTCGGTCCTGTCCTGCCGATCACCGTTGTCGAATCGGAAGACGCTGCAATCGAACTGGCTAACGATTGCGACTACGGTTTGACCGCCTCTGTCTGGTCTCACAACCTGCATCGGGCTGAAGATGTCGCTCGCGACCTTGATGCTGGAACAGTTTTTATCAACGACTGCTTGTTCTCATTCGCCTGCCCGCAAGTGCCCTGGGGTGGTATCAAGAAGAGCGGCTCCGGGCGTTCGCATTCCTACTTTGGACTGCTGGACCTGGTTAACATCAAGCACATTTCCATCGATGCTTCCGGCGGTCCGCACCGTCTGTGGTGGTATCCCTACGGCAAGCCGCGCATCGAAACGGCAAGAGCGGGCATCGAATTGATCCACGGCTCGTTCCCGTTCACGAAGTTGCGCGGCGTTGGCAGATTCTTGTACAATTTCATGCGCAAGGCCAAGCAGTAGCAAACTAGCAAATGTCAACTTATCGCAGAACCAAGCCTGGTGGTGGATGGCCGGCCATTTTTTATACGCTCGACAAAGCGTTGAAAGTCGGACCCTGGCGACTCTGGCAGCGGATGCGAGCGCGCAACGCCTGCAAAACCTGTGCGATGGGAATGGGCGGGCAATTGGGAGGCATGGTCAATGAAGCCAATCGCTTTCCCGAGGTTTGCAAGAAGAGCCTGCAAGCACAAGTTGCCGACATGCTGGGGGCTATCCCAGTCGATTTTTTCGAAAAAAACAACTTGCAGTCGCTTCTAGCTCTCTCTCCGAAACAGGCTGAAGACAGAGGCAGATTGATCTATCCAATCATGCTGGCGCCCGGCGACACTCATTTCAAGCCGGTTTCCTGGGACACCGCCATCACCGTTGCCAGCGAGGCGATCAAGACTGCCACGCCGGAGCGATCGGCCTTCTATTCATCAGGCCGCTCCTCGAACGAAGCGGCATTCTTGTTACAGTCATTCGCCAGAGTATTCGGCACCAACAATGTTATGAACTGTTCGTTCTATTGCCACCAGGCCTCCGCACTCGCTCTCAAAATGGCGTTCGGCTCCGGTACCGCCACCATTACACTCGAGGACGTAGACAAGGCCGATCTCGTCTTTTTGTGTGGAACGAATCCAGCTTCGAATCACCCTCGCTTGATGACTCAACTAGCCGAGCTGCGAAAGCGCGGCGGGCAAGTGATTGTCGTCAATCCTGTTCGCGAGTCGGGACTGGAGAAGTTTCATGTCCCATCAAAACCGCTGTCGCTCCTGTTCGGCTCGGAGATTGCCTCACTCTACATCCAACCGCTGGCCGGCGGTGATGTCGCATTCTTCATCGGCACCATCAAAGCTCTGCTCGAAAAGAATCAAGTGAATCGAGAATTCATCGAACAACATTCAACCGGAGCGGAAGAGGTATTTTCACAAGCCGAAAGCCATTCCTGGGATGAACTGACGAAGGTGAGCGGCGTGGACCATGCCACCATGGCGGCGGTGGCTGAATCGCTTGCTCGCTCGAAGAGTACTATTTTCACCTGGGCCATGGGTTTAACCCATCATGAAAATGGCGTCGACAATGTCCTTGCTCTGTGCAATCTAGCAATTGCCACCGGCAATGTCGGCAGACCCGGCGCTGGAATGCTTCCACTGCGAGGACACTCTAATGTTCAGGGAGTGGGATCGGTCGGATTTGCCCCGACACTCCAGGACGGAGTTCGGGCAGCGCTGGAGCGCGCTTATCAAAAACCGATGCCGAGCGAAAACGGCTTAGACACTTACTCAATGATCGAAGCAGCTGGAAAAGGAAGGATCGAAATGCTCTTCGCGCTCGGAGGCAACCTCTGGGGATCCAATCCGAATCTTGCCTGGGCGTCCGACTGTATGCAGAAAATCAACACCACTATCTATCTTTCAACGAAGCTCAATCCCGGACACTTTCACGGCCGCGGTCAAACCACGCTCATCCTACCCGTATTCGCCAGAGACGAAGAGCCGCAAGCGACGTCTCAAGAATCGATGTTCAACTTTGTGCGCTTGTCTGAAGGCGGCACACCAAGTGTCGCCGGCAGCATGCGCGCAGAATCAGAGATAATTTGCGAAATTGCCAATCGCGTTCTGGGAGACAAGCCGGTCGACTGGTCCAGACTGCGCAGCCACAAGGAAGTAAGGAAGCTGCTGTCGGAAGTGATACCAGGCTGGCAGGAGATCGGGCAAATCGATGAAACCCAAAAGGAGTTTACGATTTCCGGACGCATCTTTCACACTCCCGTATTCCCGACCGACACAGGACGGGCAAATATGCACCCAACTCCGCTTCCAAAATTTCCAGCCGACACGTTGAGACTGATTACCTTCCGCTCCGAGGGACAGTTCAACACGGTAGTCTATGAGGAAAGAGACATCTATCGCGGCATTCCGCACCGCAACTGCATTTTAGTCTCAGGCGAAGACGCCTCGAGATTGGCAGTTCGGGACGGTCAGCGTGTCACCATCCGCGGTGAGGCAGGCAAACTCGATAACATTGAAGTGGTGTTCGGCAAAATCAAGCCGGGCGTGGTTGCGATGTTCTATCCGGAGTCGAATCAATTAATCAAGGCAAAGATCGATCCGCGCTCGAAGACACCGGCCTTCAAAAGCGCGCCGGTCTGGATAGAGCGCTGAGGTTGTGCCGGCGAAACCGGCTGTAACCGAGGGAAAAACCTCAACCTGGCAGCAAGTCAATCTGGATACGGCAGGGCATTTCATAGGACAATGGTGGACCATCTTTAGATCCTGAGCGAGAGGAATTGGCATGTTGAGGCTCTTGATTATAGTTGTGCTTACAGTCTGTCCTCTTGGCTATTGGTATTGGACCACGACTCCGCAATATTCCGTCTTGCAACTCCGAAAGTCCATCAAGGAGCACGATATAAACAGCTTTCGCAAGTACGCCGACATTGATACGGTAGCCTCCCGGATGGTCGATGATCTTCTGACCAAGCCTGTTCAGCGCACGCTTGGTCCGGGAATTGTCGGCGAGCTCCTTGGTTTTGGTCTGGGCGTATTCGTCAAGCCACTGTTAGTCGATAGTATGAAACATCACATCACCGATTATGTCGAAGGCAGAGCGAGCACGGCCGGACTGGACGATGGTGTAAGAACAGTTTCTTCCGGCGGATTCTCCAGCATTCCCGGACAACTAGGTTTTACCGGCAAGATTTACAAAGACATCGAATATGTGCGCACGGAAGGAAAGATTGCGCTAATCGGCATCAAACTCTTCAATGCCAAGTACAACGAAGAGATGGTATTGGAATTGAAACTAAGAGACGCCGGTGGCTACTGGCAGCTCATGGAATTGTCCAATCTCCAAACTTTCATGGGCAGAATTCTTGAATTACAAATGGGCAGTTCGACCCAAATCGAATCTTTGTTGATGCCACAACCAGAGCCCGCGGGACCAGCTTTGGCTGTTACCCTGGTGAATGAACTGAGCAACGGCGCTATTATAACGGCGCTGCAATCGTTCCGTAGCGGCGGCTCTGGCAGCAGCCCTGAAAACTTGCTGGCATCAACTCTTGGAGAGTGCTCTAGAACCGCCTTGTCGACTTGATTGAAACACTCCGGCCAGAAGATCGGCAGCTTGATCGCACTCCTTATCCGTGTTGAAACGACCGATCGAAATACGCGCCGAAGCGATTGCATCGCCTGCCGGTATGCCGGTTGCCGTCAAAATCTGCGAGGGCTCCTTAATTCCCTTATGACAAGCAGAGCCGCTGGAGATACAAACTCCCTTTAGATCTGCCTTGAGCACCAAAGCCTCACCGTCACAGCCGGGCACCACTACGCTGACATGGCCAGGCAACCGGCGCTCGATTTCGACTGGGCCGGTCATTCGCACACCGTCAACCGCAAGCAATCGCTTCATCAACTGCGCTTGCTTGGAGCGCAGGCTGCTCAAATTATCGGTCAACTCCTCACGCGCTAATTCTGCCGCCCTTCCGATGCCGACGATGCTGGCCAGCGCCTCCGTTCCTGGAAACAAGCCGCGCTCCTGCCCGCCGCCGTAGACGAGCGGCATGAGATTGACATTCTTACGGACATAGAGCACACCCACCCCCTTTGGTGCATGAAATTTATGTCCGGAAATCGAAAGCGAGCTTACCTTAACTTGTGAAACGTCGATCGGCAACTTGCCAGGCACTTGTACTGCATCGGTGTGGAAATAGATTCCGGACTCTTCGGCGATGCCGGCCAACTGATCGATCGGTTGAATCGTGCCGATCTCGTTGTTCGCCCACATGATCGAGATAATGCTGGTATCGGATTGAAGCGCCTTGCTTAGATCGGCCGGACTAACCAATCCTTCGCTGTCAACCGGAAGATAGGTGATCCGCCAACCGAGCGCTTCGAGATGTTTTGCCGGGCCGAGCACGGCCGGGTGCTCGATCGAGCAGGTAATCATATGCTTACCGAGATCGTTGGCCTCGGCAAATCGTGCTCTTCCGACGATGGCTGTATTGTTGCTGTAGGTGCCACAGGGTGAAAAGAATATCTCCTCGGGATCACAATTGAGCAGCCGAGAGACCCGGCTGCGAGCTTCCACCAGCGCTTGGGCCGACTGCCTCCCGAAGCGATGCAGTGAAGAAGGATTGCCCCACTCACTGGCGAGGTAGGGAATCATCGCTTCGACCACTTCCGAGCGCACCTTGGTTGTAGCGCTGTTGTCCAGATAGATTGGAACGATCATTTCACTTACGCGAGAGCGGGGATTTAAGTATAAATTGCGGCAAAAGCCGCTTTTATGCAGACAGATGGTAACACGAATGGTATGCCGGCTGAGTTTGCGTCGTAAAATAGCTTGACGGCGCGGTGCAAGCTTGCTGAATGAATGCCTTTCGAATAGCTCTTCTCTTTCTCGCAGTCGGCGCAGCAGTCGGGCTCAATCTCTGCATCGGTGATGTCTGGTTGAGCCCGCGGCAAGCCTGGTCTACCCTGTTTGCATCGGGCAACGACGCCCTGAGGGATTCCGGTATCAACCAGATCATCTGGGAGATTCGCTTGCCCAGGCTGTTGGTAGCAGCGGTAGTCGGCATCAGTCTTTCTGTCTCCGGTTATGTTCTCCAGGCGCTATCGCGCAACTATTTAGCCGACCCCTATTTGACCGGTACCTCGAGCGGCGCCGGGCTGGCAGTCGCAGTCGCCCTCTTTGCCGGAGCCGACTTTGCCCTGCTGCCGCCAATCGCCTTTATCGGTGGTTTTGCTGCCAGCATTACGGCCGCTATTCTCGCTCGCAGCCCAGCCGGGCTCTCTATCTCAAAGCTGCTGTTAGCGGGCGTCGCCTTATCTGCCTTCTGCGGCGGGTTGATTACCTTGCTTTTGACGACATCTAAAAACCAGACCCTCTCACAGGTAGTCTTTTTCTGGCTGGCCGGCGGCATCAGCGGTCGCAGCTGGTCAGAGCTGATACCGTCGAGCGCTTATGTTGGATTGGCAGTAGCAGCAGTTTTCGTGCTGAGCAAGCCTTTGCGGCTGCTCTCGCTTGGTCAGCAAGCGGCGACCTCGCTTGGTCTGAATGTATCAAAAGCGCAATCAGCGCTGCTGGTTTGCGCAATCGTGCTGTGCGGCGCGGCAGTTTCCTTGAGCGGGCTGGTCGGATTCGTCGGCTTAATAGCTCCCCATCTGGCACGCTCGCTCTTCGGTCGCGATGAGCGAATACAGATAATCGCCAGCGCTCTGATCGGTGCGACGCTGGTGCTGGCAAGCGATCTCGCCGCTCGAACCTTGGGACAAGGTCAAGAGCTTCCGCTCGGAACCCTGTTATCACTGGTCGGAGGTCCGTTTTTTCTGTGGCAAGTTTTCCATCGCAAAGGCGAGGCTCTTTAGCTGATGAATTCATCCAATCAACCAGCCTCGATTTCGGCTCAAGCACTCTCTGTCGGCTGGGCCGGAAAGGCGGTGGCTGAAAAAATCAATTTCGAAATTCACGCCGGTCAGATAGTAGCAATCGCCGGACCAAACGGCGCCGGTAAATCAACAATTCTCAAAACAATCGCTCGTCAAATCAGTTCACTGTCTGGACAGATCTACGTGGATGGAGCAGACTTCAGGCAGATCTCGCCCACCTGCTTCGCCAGAAAGGTTGCCTACGTCGCACAGTCGATTGATGCCGGGCCAAACTTGACCGTATTGGAATTGGTCTCGCTCGGGCGAAATCCGCACCAGCACTGGTGGTCCTGGCAGCAGTCCGGCGACGATACCGCGGCCATCGAGCAAGCATTGCGAAAGACCGGCACCTGGGAGCTACGCCACCAACTACTCTCAGCACTATCCGGCGGCGAAAGGCAAAGAGCGGCGATCGCTACGGCGCTCTGCCAGCAAGCCGGCTTCTTGCTCCTAGATGAACCGACTGCTCATCTGGACTTTCGCCACCAGATCGAACTGGCCGCGCTGCTTTCCGAAATGAAAGCCAACGGTCTTGGTCTTTTGGTCGTTCTGCACGATCTCACTTTCATCGCTCAAATCGCCGACAAAGTGCTGCTGCTCACGAAGCCCGAAAATGGTCCGAGCGTCCCGGTCGGATTCGACTCCCCGCATTCGATTCTTGTCCCCGATACGTTGCGCCAGGTCTATCAAGTCGAGGTCGCCATATTGCACTGTCCCGCCACCGGCCGAAAGGTCTACTCCGCCACGAACTGCTCTAAATAGCTAAGATGCCCGCCGAAGCGAGCATCTTCATTGCCTTTCAAATTGTCCGCACTAGTTACGTTGATAGAGGTGCGGATAGCGCTGATAGCCATGCATCATGTTGCCGCGCTGCTGCCCGTAAGCCAATGCTTGCTCCGGATAGAACTGCTGGCAACGACCGCCTTGTTGACCACCGCGATTGGCATATCGACTGGCTACGTCATAACCAGCCCAGGCGTTGAAACCGCTGATCGCCATATTCATCGCCTGTTGAGCGTCGGACATCGCCGGATCACCGCCCGCAAACGGCACGGTGCCGTTGTAGCCGGCTCGATAAGATCTGTAACCGTTCGGTCCGCCATTGACCTGCTCCATGCTGTACATCGGCATGCCTTGGTTTTGATACTGATTGTAATAGTCAGGAGCATACGTCATCTGCTGTTGATACTGCTGTCCGGGGTTGTAGCAACCGCGATACTGTTGATAACTCGGTTGGCAGCACTGTTTTGGAATGTACTGCTGATAGTTATAGTTCTGCCCACCTGGATAGCGGTAATCGAAGTTGCGGCCACCCTGCATATTGACTTCGCCCGAAGCGTTGTTAATGATCACTTCCGAGCCCGGCATGGCCGTTACATAGATGTCCCCGCCGCCTTGTCCGCGACCGCCCCAGAACTGCCTGGCTCTCATACCCGGCTGTTGCGGCGCATAAGCATCCGCCTGCCAGGGGTTGTAGCCCGGAGGCGTTACCGGCTGAGGCGCCTGCGGGCGGACATCGCTGCCATCCCATTGATACAGGTCTCTGCCACCGGGTTGTCCCGGCTGCCCCTGTCCGGGCCTCGGCTGGTTGGGGTTGGCATCGCTGCCATCCCACTGATACAGGTCTCTGCCACCGGGTTGTCCCGGCTGCCCCTGTCCGGGCCTCGGCTGGTTGGGGTTGGCATCGCTCCCATCCCACTGATATAGATCTGTCATTCTATTCTGCTCCTCAGTTGCCTGCCGGACGGAGTGTCTTCCGCCTCTTGCACACGTGTCTATACATAATTGACATTTTTTGGAAAGTCAATGGGAAGAATCCCACCGAATGCCCATAGAACGGCTATCCCAGGGCTTTTCCGAATGATTAAAAGGCGACTCAAACTTGGGTGAGATTACAATTAATGTGCCCATTTTAGCCAATTTTAAGCGAACCGGCTGGCTGTCGGCTTCTACCCGATCGTCCCAGCCGGTCGCGCGCGCCAATCAAAAGGCTTAAAAGTCTAACCCAGCCTACAATCTCTATTTTGCAGCCCCAAAAATCGCCGTCCAGATATATGACATTCGCGCAAAGATGTCAGGCCGAAGAAAGAGCTCCCCGAGAACTCAACTAATAGTTAAGCCACCACCTAAATATGGAAGACTTGCAGTAACTTCGGGACAAAGACGACCGCCCCGATGATCATCGCCATCACGGACGAGCAAAGCACTGCGGCAGCTGCCGTGTCCTTGGCGTATCTCGCAGACTCGTGGTATTCGCCGTTTGCCGAGATATCAACCAGGTGCTCGAGCGAAGTGTTGAGAAACTCAGTCGTCAAGACAAACCCAATTGCAACCGCCAAGAACGCCCAGGCATTGAAATCTACTTTCAGCCAGAGCCCCAATCCGATCACGGCTACGGCGGAAGCGAAATGGATGCGAACGTTGCGCTCTTCCTTGAGCCCAATCCAAATGCCATGAAAGGCGTGGTAAAACGACTCAATCATGCTGTTTGCTCGTCCGGCTTTTCTCTTCCATGCGCGCGGGATCAGGCTCCGGGTTCTGGTCGGTAGATCCGCAGTGCGCAGGACAACTTTGTCTTGCAAATTTACAGAAATAGTTGCAATCTCCCAAAACGAACAACGAGCTCTTCCCTCGTCGATTGGAGTCTGCCCGAATCCGGACTGACGATAACACGCTGTAAGCCCATAAGCAAGCCATTATAGCCATTTAACGGCCGAGACCGGCGGCCGCCAATATCTGCTTTTGCCGGCCGAACATCTCCTTTTCCTCTTCGGCCACTTCGTGGTCGAAGCCAAAAACATGCAAGCAACCATGCACAAAGAGAAACGCCAACTCTCGCTCGACCGAGTGCCCGAACGAATCAGCCTGCTCGTGAGCCTTTTCGACTGAAATAATCACTTCACCGAACTCCCAGGGCAGCTCCACCGGCGGTGCTTGGAGATCGAGCGGAAACGAAAGCACGTCCGTTGCGGCATCCTTGCCGCGCCACTGGCGATTGAGAGTTCGGATCTGCCGATTCGAAACGAGGATGAGACTGAGGCTTCCGCGCTCACCAATCTGCTTTATCTGTTGCCGATTCAAATGCGGCGGCAGCCGCCGAACGAGATTGGCACAGATCTGCTCGGAGAGCTCAGCCACATTGGCAGACAGCCACTGCCAGTCCACAACCGCACGGCGCTGCCGATTAGAGATAGTTACTTCAAAACCCATTTACAAACAAATAATGATCGCCATTTCAGATATGAATTATAAAGGACTGCCTGCTGGCATTCGACCTTGCAGCTCGGAAAAGTTCAATTGACATGCTAGGATACCGAATGTAGGAAATAGCTGTATGTCATAGGCTGAGTTGTTAGCCTATGGCAATTTGCTGTTTGTATTGCGCTTCCTCTTTTGAGGGAAAGCCATATTCCTGTCCGCTAAGCGTTCTACTTCGATTGAATGTCACTTAAGGATCAACTTGAAAAAATCACCGAGCTCGCAGAGCAAGTTGCCTCGCAACTCGGTCTTGTTTTGGTCGACGTGCGATTTAGCCAGGCCGGCAAAAGACGCAGCGTGGAGGTAACAATCTACCGCCGGGGCGGGCGCATCAAGCTCGAAGACTGCGAAGCGGTAAGCCGAAGCATGGAAGATGCGCTGGACAAACAAACACCGCCATTGCTCGAAGGCGCCTATCTGCTGGAAGTGCAGAGCCCGGGCATCGATCGTCAGCTGGCAACAGAGCGCGAATTTACTGTATTCAACAGCCAGCCAGTGGAAGTTCTTGCAAAAGAGAAGATTGATGCTCTCGGCACTTTATTTTCCGGCACTCTCTCGAGCGCCTCGGCCGGCAAGGTCGTGATTTCAAATCCGAAAGCAATTGCATCCGGCTCCAAGTCGAAAGCCAAAGCAAAATCCAACTTGATTGCACTGGATACGCCGGCGCAAATCGAACTGGAGATCTCCCAGCTCATTTACATAAAACTCGCTCCTGCTGAGCTTGTCGAGCATGAAAAATCGATGCAGGAGACGAACTGATAGAAAGTATTACCGACCGCAAAGCACCGCGTAAAACCGGTCACTCGAAAAAATCGAGTTTACCTACAACTAAATACACCCGGAGGACCGACCTTGATTAAGATAGGCGATAAGCTGCTGGAAGCAGCAGAAGAGCTTGAAAGAGAGCGTAATATCCCGCAGGAAGAGTTTATCTCTTACGTCTGCGACGCGATTGTAGCGGCTTACAAGAAGAAAGTGCCCGACCACGATGTGGAAGGCGTGCGAGCAATCTTCGACGGAGAAACCGGTGAAATCGGCATCTTCGCGCCGAAGGAGGTCGTCGAAAAGGTCTCCAACGAGTATCACGAAATCGGTCTGGCCGAAGCGCAAGATCTCATTCCTGACGTCACCGTCGGCGAAGTTCTCGAAATTGAAGTGACGCCGCAAGATTTCTCGGAATTCGGACGAATTGCAGCCCAAACCGCCAAGCAACTGATCACTCAAAGACTGCGCGAAGCAGAAAAGGAGCTGATCAAGAAGGAGTTCGAAGCCCGCAAGGAAACCTGCACCACCGGTCAAATCGAGCGGATCGAAGTAATCAGCAACACTCGCAACAATGTGATTGTCAATCTCGGAAGAGTCGAAGGCTGCATGCCGACTCGCGAACAGCTGCCCGGTGAAACTTACCGTGTCGGCAATCGTGTGCGAGTTTATGTGCTTGAATTGCGCGAAACCGGGCGTGTGCCTCAAATCATCGTGTCCCAAGCCCACCCTGAGCTTGTCCGTGAACTTTTCGAGCTCTATGTTCCAGAGATTGAAGACAACACAGTTGAGATCAAGTCGATCGCCCGCGAAGCAGGTTATCGGACGAAGATTGCAGTACATTCGCAAGATACTGACGTCGACCCGGTCGGCGCTTGCATCGGAACACGCGGCGTGAGAATTCAAAACGTCGTAGCTGAACTTCGCAACGAAAAGATCGATGTGATTCGCTTCTCCGGCGATCCGGTCGACTACATCTCGAACGCTCTCAGCCCAGCGCGGATCACGACGGTAGCACTTTATGACGATGCGCCTGAAATGGGTGGGCGGCGCGCCGAAGTAATCGTGCCCGATGACCAGCTCAGCCTGGCGATCGGTCGCGGTGGGCAAAACGTCAGATTGGCAGCCAAGCTGACCGGCTGGAAGATTGACATCAAGTCCGAGAGCCAGACCGGCGGCAGCTACAAGAAGCTGAACGTTGCGCTTGGTCAGGAGGAAGGCTAACTTCGAAAGGCGAACGCCGGTGCCATTGTCAGCACAATCGGCACGCCGGCGAACAGCAACAACGGGCGGCTAAAGAGCCGCCCGCCTTGAAAATGCTGCTGATCGCCCAAACCCGGTTTGCTTCAAACCGGCCATCAATCGCTCCGGGGCAACCGTGCCAGTGACAGCGAGCAGGCATCAAAAGGTTAAAATTTGATCAAGAGTGACGGTGATAACCTTCGTATCTGCGTATCCTGCAGAAGAAAGGCTCCTCAGCAGATATTGATCCGTCTGACAGTCGACCATGCAACTGGGTCTGTGCAGCTGAATCAACCGAACGAGCGAGCTTGCCATGGCCGCTCCGCCTACCTCTGCCGCCGGATGGCCTGTGCACAGCAGGCCTTAAAAGGAGCTCGTCTCAAGGTTGCAATTGAAGGACGAATCAAGAAAAGCAAGCAGAACAAACGCTCGATTCAGTGGCCTCTTGAACCACAACTTATATACGAAATAGAGCGACTGTGCACAGAACAAGCAAAAAGGTGCGAAAATACTCATGAGAAGGGAGGGTAGTGAATGAACGATCGTGTCCGAATCTATGAACTCGCGCGCCAGATGAACGTCCCTAACCAGGATCTCATCGATGCGTTGCGTGAGCTCGGTTATGACATAAAGAGCCATTCGAGCACGATTGACAGTCACGTGGTAGGTCTTTTGATCGCTGCGTTGGGTAAAAAGAAACAGCAGGACAAGGGACCATTGAAAACAGCTACCAAATCCGTTAAGCCGGCATCAAAGCCCGCGCCGCCGCCAGAGCCAGTGATTGTGAAGCCGCGCGTTCTTTCGCGTCGCAAGCCTACCCCTCCGCCTGGTACCGAAGTGCCAAGCGAAACATTACCGTCAGCGCCAGCAGCCGCCGCCGGCGAGCCAATTGTAAACGAAGCCGTTACGCAGGCTTCACCGACGACACCAGAGCAGGAAGCAGCAGCTCCGGCTGCGCCAGAGCAAGAAGCAACCGAACCCAGCAAAGCTCCGCCGCGAGTGATCCGTCCTGGAGAAGTTGGGCACGAGCCGGCCAAAGAAGTCGAGATTGAGAAGCCGGTCCAAGCACCGACAGTGCTCGAAGAGAAGATCGAGACCGCTCCTGCCACCAAGCCGGAGAGCACCGATGAACCGGCGCCACCGCCGGCCGATAATCCAGGCTCAGAAGAGCGTCCAACTTTCGGGTTCACCGGTCAATCCGTCAAGCCTGTGCAACCTTCGGTTCCGATCCGCATTGCCGCTCCATCGATCCGGGCGACTCCACCTCGTCCCCCCAAGTCGCACCGCCATGTTCCATCGGAACGGCATGTTCAACAAAAGAAGGACGAAAAGTCTCGCCCGGCTGCTGCCACTATCGAAATTCCGAAGGTGGTGAGCATAACCGCGGGTCTTACGGTCAAAGAACTCTCCGAAAGGATGAATGTCTCCGAAACGGAGATTATTAAGCGACTTTTCATGAAGGGCATCATGCGCACAGTCAACCAAACGGTTGAACTCGAGCTGGCAAAAGATGTTGCGATTGAAATGGAATACGAAGTAATTGGCGAAGAGCCCGTCGTAGCCGAGGAAACAGCCAGTAAAGTCGTCGAGCTGTCCGAGGAAGATAAGGCCGCGCTCGTCTCCAGACCACCGGTCGTGACGATCATGGGTCACGTCGACCACGGAAAAACCAGCCTTCTTGATGCAATTCGCCAGACCAAATTCCTCTTGACCGATGCGGAAGCCGGCGGCATCACTCAACATATCGGCGCCTATCACGTCGAAGTGCAGGGAGAAGACGGCGCATTAAGACAGATTGTCTTCCTCGACACCCCCGGTCACGAAGCATTCACCGCGATGCGAGCACGAGGCGCGAAGGCAACCGACATCGCCATCCTTGTCGTAGCAGCAGATGACGGTGTTATGCCTCAAACTCGTGAAGCGATCGATCACGCCAAAGCAGCCGGTGTGCCGATCATCGTCGCCGTTAACAAGATAGATCTGCCCGGAGCGGATCCCGACCGGGTTCTTACCCAGCTGATGGAGCACCAGATCCTCCCGGATAAATACGGCGGCGACACGGTGACGGTAAATGTTTCAGCCAAGAAGAAGACAGGGCTGGATGAGCTGCTGGAAATGATCCTGCTTGTCGCCGATATGTCCGACTTTCGGGCAAATCCGGACAAGCCGGCGCAAGGAACAATTATCGAAGCCGAATTGTCGCGAGGACGGGGCGCAGTTGCAACCGCTCTCGTTCAAACCGGTACACTCAGAGAAGGCGACTTGATCGTTGCCGGTTCAGCTTCCGGTCGCGTTCGCGCCCTGTTCGACGATCGCGGTCAGCGCGTGAAAGCGGCCGGACCTTCGATGCCGGTTGCAGTCCTCGGCTTGGATGAGGTGCCGCTCGCCGGTGACCGCTTCGAAGTTGTAGATGACGCGCAAGCAGCCAAGACGATGGTCGAACAGCGCAAATTGACCGACACCGACCGCCGTGGACGCGTCACACTGGAGTCGCTGCACGATCTCCTGGAGCAAGGCGAAGTCAAAGAGTTGAACATTATCGTCAAGGCGGACGTGCAGGGCACAGCCGAAGCGATTGCTGACCAGGTCAGGAAGCTGACCAGCCAGGAGGTGCAAGTCAAAGTGGTGCGCACCGCATCCGGTGACATCACGGAAACTGACGTCAACTTGGCCGCGTCCTGTAATGCAATTATCGTCGGCTTTAATGTCCAACCGGATCAAAATGCCAATCGCGTCAAAGAAGCAGCCGGAGTCGACATCCGTACTTACAGCATCATTTATCAAATCACCGATGATTTGGAAAAGGCGATCCAGGGCTTAATCCAGCCAATCCGGCAGGAAGTTCAAACCGGAACCGCCGAAATCAGGCAGATCTTCAAGGTCGGCAAGAATTTGACGATCGCCGGCGCATACGTTTTGAGCGGCAAACTCCAACGCGGATCAATCGTGAAGATTGAGCGCGCCGGAAAGGTCATCCACGAAGGCAAACTTGACACTCTCAAGCGCTTCAAAGACGATGTCAAAGAAGTTGCTCAGGGATTTGAATGCGGTATGGGTATTGAGAAGTTTACCGACCTTCAAGTCGGCGACCTCGTCAATGCTTTCATAATTCAGGAGACAAAGCGCGAACCGACGCGCTAGGTCGACATTCCGTAGCTCGGACGCCCAAGCAGAGGTGTCAACATATGACTACCCCTCGATCAGTTAGAGTTGCCCAGCAGATTAAGCGCGAGCTGTCCGAGATCATCAGGCGCGACCTGAAAGACGAGCGGATTGCAGGCATCGTCTCGATTACCGAAGTCGAGATCACTGGAGACTGCCGCTCGACCAGAATTTTCATCTCAGTATTCGGTGATGAGTCTCAACAAAAAGGCACACTCGACGTGCTGAATGAGCAAGCCGGTTATATTCGCGGCGAAGTCTGCCGCCGGCTGGGCATGCGATTCGCACCGGAAATGGTCTTCCGGCTCGATGATTCGCTCGAGCGTGGCGCCAAAGTCTCCGAACTGATCGCAAAAATCTCCCGTGGCGAAATCTAGAACAATGCGAAAATCCGGATGGTCCGGAGCGCGTTCATGATCGGTTTTCTCAACATCAATAAACCGGCCGGAATGACTGCTCATGATGTCGTGGCACGGGTAAGAAGGATACTGCGAGTAAAGCAGGTCGGCCATGCCGGTACGCTCGATCCGATGGCTAAAGGCGTGCTTCCAATCGCCGTAGGCAAGGTAACCAGGCTGATTCGCTTTCTCGACGGAAGGAAAGTTTACCTGGCAGAGATACTCCTGGGTAAGTCCACAACTACCGACGACATCGAAGGGGAGACAACTGCCACCAGTCGAAACATACCGGCAGAGACAGCCGTAATTGCGGAGGCACAAAGATTTGTAGGCAACTTGGAGCAGCTGCCACCAGCTTACAGCGCGGTTCATTACAAAGGAGAGAGACTGTACAATCTGGCGCGCAGAGGGGAAGTTCCAGCTGATATTGCAACCAGAACAGTCACCGTCTACCAACTAGAAATACTGAAACTGGCATTGCCAATGGTGCAGGCCCGGATCGATTGCGGAGCCGGAACTTACATTCGATCGATCGCACGCGATCTCGGCTCTAACCTTGGTTGCGGGGGCTGCCTGCAATCGCTGGTACGCGAGAAGGCCGGCCCTTTCGAGCTGTCCAGTGCAATAACACTGGATGAGTTGGGCGCTTTGGCCGACAGCGGGCGGGCGCAAACCGCCCTAATCAATCCGGCCGATATCTTAGGATTGCCCTGCTTGCCGCTTCCGCCCGAACAGATTCGCCTTCTGACGATGGGGCAATTGTTGCCAATAGACGATGCGATCGCTTACTCTTTGCAGCCGCAATCAAATCCGGCTGAAGACTCGGTACAATGCTCCGTGCTTGTCACTTATGAGGGAAAGCTCATTGCAGTCTGCAGCAAGACAGCCGAAAATAGGCTTAAGCCAGAGGTGGTTATAGCCAATGCCGACTAATTCCATAGACCGAATCACACTACTCAACATTACTTTGATCGTCGAAGCGCTCCTGCTTTCGGCAGCTACCGTCTGGAGCTGGGTTGCCAGCATTCAAATGGCACCGAATTTGCAGATCGAACCGAAGATGTTTCTCTACGGCACAATCTGCGGACTGGGTCTCGCTCTCAGCAGCCTGATTCTGCTCTGGCTGGGAAAGAGCGTCGGGCTGCTCAACAATTTGCGCGAAACAATCCTCACTCAAATCGCGCCGATCTTCGCCGAGCTCAGCTGGATGGACGCGCTGCTGGTGGCAGCCGTCTCCGGATTTTGCGAGGAGGTCCTCTTTCGCGGCGTTGTTCAAGCCCAATGCGGTCTCATTACAACCAGCGCCATTTTCGGACTATTCCATTGTCCAAGCTTCAAACACCTTTCCTACGGGCTCTGGGCATTAGCAGCGGGACTCTTTTTAGGCTGGCTCTATATCGCCACCGGAAATCTTTGGGTTCCAATCATGACTCACGCTGTGAGCAACGCTATTTCGCTACTTTTTCTGCGTTATGGAGTCAAGCCGGTTTCACCGGACGCGTAAGCGCTACCTGGTCCTTCCAGGCGGCCTGCCAGCCAAGAACAGCTTATCAATCGCCAGCAGCGGCGGTCGCACCGCAGATCGGCTCAGAATTCGCACTAACTCTCTTCAGTTGCTGGCAAACAGAACCAAAAGGTGCTCCCCGCACCCTCCTTGCTTTCTACACCGATGCTACCGCCATGTTGCTCGATTAGCGCTTTGCAAATCGGCAAACCGAGCCCGGTTCCGCGCTTCTTCTTCGCGTCGGAGATGCGCACCTGCTTGAATTTTTCAAATATTACATCTCTATGCGACTCTGGAATTCCCAAACCCTGATCAGCGATTCTAACCTCGACCATCTTGTCCTTACGGTCGACCGTCACATCAATCACCCCGCCTACCGGCGAAAACTTGATCGCATTGGACAGAAGATTGATCACGACTTGTTCGATCCGGTCTCCGTCCGCAATCACAGTTGGAGCATCAGCGGGAGTATTAATGGTGATAGAATTTTGCTTCGCGAATTCTCCGACCGCTTCAGCCGAGCTGCTCAAGACTTTTGCAAGCGGCGTACTTTCGAGCTCTAATTCGAACTTGCCGGCTTCGAGCTTTTCCATATCCAATAGATCGTTAACAAGACGAATCAGTCTCGCTCCACTCTTTTCTGCTGTAGCAATAATCTGCTGCCCGCGCTCATTCAATTCGCCCATTTTGCCGGTTTTGATGATAGCCATTCCACCAAGTATGGAGGTGAGCGGCGTTCTCAAGTCATGACTGACAATCGCGACGAACTCTTGCTTCAATCGCTCGAGCTCCTTGCGCTCTCTGATGTCGTGAACTACACAGAAAAGAGCCTTTTCTGCGGCCGAGTAGTGCACAGACCAGAGCATATCCAATAGAATGCCATCCTTACTTTTGACTCGATTCTCGAATTGTCCGGTCGATTTTGTCTCTACAATCTCTTGAACAGACCTTTCGGTATGAGTAACATCTTCTGCTGCGATTATCTCAAGATAATTACTTCCGACCAACTCCTCCGGAGTGTATCCCCAGACGGTGAGCGACGCAGGATTTACCTTGGAGAATACACCGGACTGATCGAGTGAGCAGATAACATCCACCGCATTTTCGACGACAGCTCGCTCCTTTCTCATGGCCTCAGTTAGCTTTGCAGCCATGTCGTGAAAGGTTTGATCCAAGTCTGCAATCTCATCGGCGCCGGACAGTGGCTGAAGCAACTGTGCTCCGACAGACAACCGCTTCGAATTGTCCTGCAAGATCTTAAGGCGGTTTACCAAGGCGGTTGCGAAAAACAGCGCCAATGAGATTGTCACTAGAACATCGACCGCCACACCAGCATAGACAAGCAGTTGAGCGCTGTCACGCCACTGATTTTGCCGCTTAAGTCGTTCAGCGCTAACCAGGGATTCCTCGGCAATGATCCGTTCGAGCTGAGCCGACACCTCGTAGGAAGCTCGCCATACTTCATTGACAGCCGCCGCCAGCACCGCCGGCGGAGAGGACTGGTGAGTGTTTACGAACTGAAAGGAATTGACCGCAACCTGTCCTAAAATCTCCAAATTAGCAGCGACCTGCCGCTGGCGAATGTTGTCCTTAATCAAGTTTGCTAATGCTTCCGATTCCTTTGGCAGGCGAAGGGCACAATGCTGGGCCGACCGCAGATAACTTTGTTGCCTGGTCTCCACAATCGCCGCTGTTGCCATCGCCAGCTCACTGGCAAGAGCATTGACGTGGTCCGCACGGAGCATAACTTCTTTGGCCCGCACTTCGCGTACTGACTCATGCTCGACTTGTTTGAGCAGAATAGAAAGCGACAAAATAAAGGTAAGCTCCAGCACCAAGGGTACGCCGACCAAAATCAGCCCCTTTTGAGCCAGCTTGATATTAAACGCTTTCCTTAGGGTAGAGTGCATGAGTATTGCTATTTTAACATTCGCATACCGATTGCCGCGAACAGCCGACGCTCTCTGGAAGTAACAAGTGGCACCACTCATATCAAACAGCGAGAACGAACACACCGCCAGTGGTGCCCACCGCAACAGCCAGCCAGACATCGGTATCGCGCTGCAATGGCTGCTCGGGCTGACGGTCATCTTTCTTGTGTCTTTGCTTTCGCTATTGCTTTGTCTGCCGGATGGAGACAAACTTGAACAGCAGGCGCTCCGCCTTTACGAACATGACAACAGAGACTGGCGCACCGAGCCGCTGCTTTTGCTCTCGATTGTCTGGGACAAGGTGGTTCTAGCTCCCGACGATCGTACCCTCGCTCGCAGTTATCGCTCGCTGGCGGAGATCTATCTTGCCAAAGGCGAATCGGACAAGTTTGAGAGCACCGAGCGGAAGGCGCTTGCTCTATTGCAGGACGTTCAGAAGCGAGAACGCGAGTCGCTCGCCTATAGCTATTTAAATGCCAGAGAGCTGATTGATGTCCTGAGCACGCTAACTGAGTACTATCTAAAAACCGGTCGGACCAGCGAGGCAAAGCTGATGCTGAACCAAGCGAAAGAGATCTACCATCAAAAGCGTCAACAAGTGTCCGAAGAGCAAATGATTACTTTATTGAAGCAGGCAAGTAGGCTCAGACAGCTACTCTCTGGAACCGTTTTGAAAGTACCGGAGTTGACTCCTCGCTGGAAGAAAAAGAAATTGGCTTTCCAAGCACTCATGACAGCCAAATATAAAGGTCTGCCGGAATCCGCAGTCGCTCAATTTGCCGCAACTGCACACTGGCATTTCCTGTTGGACCAGGTCAATCAATATGAGCGAATGAACAGATTTCCCGAAGCCACACAAACGCTCGAAGAGATGGTGGCAACAGTAAAAACTGCAGGCGTTAGCCCATTGCTCACAGAACTGTCATTGTTGCGGCTCGGTTTCCTTCACCAACTCCAATCAGATTATCCCCGTGCCGCCTCGGACTACGAGCAAGTGATTGGCATGCGCTCGAGCATAAACGGCAATAACGCCGTTTACAGGGCATTTGCACTAGAAGCTGATGCGGACTTGGCGAAGCAGATCGGACAGCACCAGAGAGCAGCCAGCAGGTTGGAAGATGCCTTCAAGCTAATCGACCTCTGGCAGGAAAGAAGGTCTGCTCGACGGCAGTCTTAGTTAGGAGTTAAGAGCGACTCTGACCGGACTGATCTGGGTTAATTAGAAAAACAAAGTTTGTTTCTGTAGCTCGCAAACATTGCCAACTTATCTGGACTCAAATTTTGCTACGCGCGAATCACAAAATGATCCCGCCTTCAACTCCGCCTGTGATTTTTTATCATCCTTCAGGTAGGCGTCCAGAAATGCCGTCGTAGCTGCCTGCAGGCAGTTCAGCATTTTCTTACGATCGCCCTGCTCATCGGCTACGCCCATCTGCTTCTGAATTCTTGCACGCAGACGCTGTCTCAGCCGGTCGCCAAACGCCCTATTACCAAGTTGGTGACCCGGCAGTTCACCACCGGCAAACCCCTCGATACCGCCCTGCTCGATTCCAGCAAATGTCATATGATTTGCCCCTTCAATCATCACGAAATACTTGTTACCAGGCGAACTATAATCGAATGGCGCTCTCCGGTCTGCCGGTCTGGAGAGCCCGATCAGATCTTGCGTCCCAGTGATGAACATTGCCGGAATCTTGACACCGGCCCAATCGTGTTGGTTCCTGAAGCCAAATCCTAAGTCGTTGCGGCGAACACCTTGCGGAGAGAGAGCTATTATTGCGCCCACGCGTGCATCAGCACAAGGACCGAGCCGAGCGGACTCCGGAGCTGGAACTGTCGCACCAGCAATCAACGTTGCCGTGAACGCACCATAGGAATGTCCAGCTAGAGCAATCCGTTTCACATTCATTTGCGCTGGAAGTCGCCTTTGCAGCAGCGGCAATGAATCAATAATGAACGAAATGTCCTTCGAACGATTTTCCCAACCAGAAAAATCTCTCGAAATGCCCTTGAGCACTACTTTCATCTTCTCCGCCTTGTCCACCGCAGAATTTTCCGTATTAAGCGAGTCCGCGTGACTGGGTTGAATGCAGACATAGCCGCGACTCGCCCAATAGCGAGTCAGATACAAGTAGACATCCTTCGAACCGCCTGCTCCGTGAGAAAAGATAACGACCGGAAACGATCCATCTTTCGACAGCGGATAAGTAACCCTTACTTCGACATCTTTCTTACGCTTGCGGTCGTGAAGTAAAAAAGAGTTGAGTCCTCCCACCTTGAACTGCGCTTGAACTACCGGTTGAGCAACTCCCTTAACAGCAATTAAATCCTCGGCGAAGCTCGCAGACGTAACTTGAATTGAGCATAGAACCCAGATGAGACAAAGCAAAACTCCCACTTTCACTATCTTGCTCCTTCGCTCAGCTTCACAACAAACTCACCTCGAACCAAGCAGTTTAGCAAGCAACTACCTTTCGCCGTCCGAGCCTTTGCCAACTATCTTTCAAACTCGTTAGCAATCTTGTACATCTTGGCGGCTTCTTCTGCCTTACCGCGCGCATTTAGAAAAGCTCCGTAATTTCTGGCAGTTACTGCGCTTATCACACCGAAGTCCGTTCGCTGGATCCGACCGATACTATTGAGAGCTTGCCTGTATGCCCTGTCCGCTGAGTTGTCCTTATGAAGTATCTCTTCGGTCATAGCAAAGCGATTCCAGAAAATCGGTGTATGAAACCACTCGAACTTTTGCTCAGGATCAAGTGCGAGACAGGTAGCTAAATTTGCGCTCGCCTCAGAATAGCGCTGCGAGTTCAAGTACCATGATGATCTATAGAAGTAAGAAGCCTGCAGGGATCTGATGCATGCTGCCATTGGGGGAATAATAGCTTCCAAGTTCCTGATTTCACCAACTGAGTGCCAATAGGTCTGCTCGGGAGTGGGGAGCATTGTTCGCGTAACTGGACACCCTCCCTTACGCAATAGGGAATAAAGCCGCTTGTATTGCCGGTAGAACTCCGCATCCTGCTCAATTGTGGTTGGAGCAGCAACTTTGAGAAAGTTTCTTAGCCTTTCCAGTACAACTTCAGCATCTCGATATCGATTGTGCTTCAAATAGAAGTCCGATAGCACTAGATTGGTATTGAAGATCTCACCAATACCCACTGTCTGCGCGCTGATCGCCTGATTCTCCATGGAGATAGGCTGACTGGGTGTATAGTTAGCCCATTGAATTTCCGCTGCACGCTTGAGCGACGACTCAAAATCTTCCAACTGATTGTCTTGCTTCTGCAACGCTGCCAATAGCTTAAGCGCCTGGGCTACTGTTGGATCGTCAGGTCCGAACATTACTTCACGCCACCACAACGAACACATTATCAGCGGTCTTACAGCAAACTCGCTTTGCTTTTCACGATGCAGATTGACAGCCAGGTTCTCCAAACTTGTTGCATCGGGGCCCCAGAATAACTCGCACAGACTCACCAGAATTGCTCCGATAGCAACAAGCAGAGCTGCCATTAATACCGCATCTGACAGCATGACTCGCGGTCTTCCGGAATTGCCGATTGCAGCGACAGTAGTCTGCCCGGAGCTATTGTCGGGACGCCAGTTGACGACCCCAGCTTTTAGAAATTCGTTGGACATTGGAGCACACATGAAGATGTTATAATTCTAGCCCAAATGCGGACTGCACAAAAATCCCTCTTCACACTTAATCTAACCAGGAAGGGAATGATCCTGGTGGCAGTGCCACTTTTGCTGGAGCTGTCATTTATTCTCGTGCTATCACTCACCTTGGCTCAGTCGGAGCAGTCCGCCGCACGCGAGTCACATGGCAAAGAGGTGGTCGCCAGAGTTGATTACATCGGCTTGCTGACTCGAACCATCACCGGATTCACGACGTTTTACCAGGAGACAAGCAGCAGTGAATCGCGTACCTACTACAAAAACGGTGTGCTGAAAACATTTCCCGTCATTCACTCGGAACTACAGGCGCTAAAGACAATAGTTCAAAAGAGTTTGAGGCAAGAACAGGTCTTTAGCAACATTGAGCTCTTGACCCGAACGTTAGAGCAGGCGGCAGAGTACATATTGAATCACGATCAGTTACCGGCCGCAGTTCGCTCCAAGATTCAGCAACGAGCCTCGGTAATCATGTGCCAGATCAATACAGAGCTTCAGCAACTGGTAGCACTGGAAGCCATCTCCGACACAAGAAAGTTTGGTGAAAATGCCCGCGGGCGAGAGCAGGTAAAGCAGGTCATCTTCGGAGGCGTGACTCTTGACGTATTAGTGACAATAACTCTGGCGATATTCTTCATGACCGGAATTGTTAATCGTTTGAAAGTGATGACGGCTAACACATCAAAATTGGAGGCTGGAGAACCACTCAATCCACCAATTGGCGGGCAGGATGAGATTGCCACTCTTGATTCCACCTTTCATCAAATGGCCGAAGCATTGGTCGAAGCGATGCGCAAGGAGCGCGCTGTCATCGAGAACACTGTAGACGTCATCTGCACCATCGCAGAAGACGGCACCATTACCAAAATAAATCATGCCGCTCAGATAAACTGGGGCTACGACCCTCAAGCACTGATCGGTGCTTCCTATAAGCAGATCATTGCATCAGATGACTTATCCAAAACCGAACGTAGTTTCGATGAATTACTGAAAGCCAAGTCTGTTGGATCCTTTGAAAACAAGATCAATGGCAAGGACGGAACACTGAAAGACGTTCTGTGGTCAGTTCATTATGTCGAGGGTGAAAGAGCTTTCTTTTGTGTGGTTCACGACATTACCGAGCGCAAGGAATTGGAGCGGCTCAAGCAAGACTTCGTCGCCATGGTGAGCCACGACTTGCGAACACCACTGACCTCCTTACAGGGCGGCTTGGCACTGCTTTCTACCGGAAAGTTCGGCGAGTTGAACGACCGCGGCACTCAACTCTTAGAAGGTGGCGAACGCAGCATAGACCGACTGGTTCGCTTGATCAACGACCTGCTCGATATCGAAAAGCTCGAAGCAGGAAAGTTCGACATGGTCATGAAACTTGCCAAGCTTAGCGACGTCTTCGACCGGGCACTCACCGATGTAAAATCGCTTGCCGATAAAGGTTCAGTTTCATTGCAGGCATCCGATCAGGGGCTGGAAGTCTATGCAGACAGAGAACGTCTGGTTCAGGTATTAGTAAATCTCATCGGCAATGCCATCAAATTCTCACCGGCAGGTGGTGACATCAAAATTTCTGCGCATGAGTCAGATGGCTGGACTGTAATTAAAGTCCGCGACCAGGGACCCGGTATTCCGGCAGCATACAAGGATGCCGTTTTCGACAGATATCGCCAGCTGCCCGGCGGACAAGCGAAGAAGGGCAGCACCGGTCTCGGATTAGCAATCTGCAAAGTAATTGTCGAGCAACATGGTGGCACCATCGGCGTGGACAGCGAAGAGGGAAAGGGCAGCACCTTCTGGTTCCGCCTGCCGTCAGGCAATCCTCTGCCAGAGTAATTCAGATTCTGCTTGATATCAAAAACTTTCTAACTCCCTCAACATACATTAGAGCATCAATTCGCTTATCGCTGTGCTTCGAATGGGGCAACTTCAAAAACCACTTTGGCGAGGATGCCGCTTGAAAGTTCTCTTCAGCTTCCGAGTACGGAATCACCTCGTCCAGCTCGCCATGAATGATGAGCAAAGGCGCATGACGTCCTCGGATAACACAAATGTTGTTTAACGGAGGAACTGGTCCTAATAAGTCTGGATAGATGTTGAAAAACCAAACTCTCTTCCTGGCTACTTGCATCAGAGAAGTGAAAGTGGAATCAAGGATGATGCCACCAGCTGGAACCTCCTTCGCTAACGCGCAAGTTGGCCCGCCACCGATCGACTCGCCATATAAAACAATCTTAGAAGGCGCTATTTTGCGCGTCATAGTCAAATAGTCATAAGCAGCCCTCGTGTCTGTCACGATGCCACTAAGATCCGCCGTCCCCTCACTCTTTCCGTATGCTCTGTAATCGAACAAAAACACAGATGCCCCGGCGTCCAGAAGCCATTTCACCAACATCAGTCGGTTACCGATGTTGCCTCCGTTGCCATGGCTGTAGAGAATCACTGGAGATTTAGGATTTGGTAATTGGAAGAACCAGCCATGAAGCTTATTACCTTCCGGGTTCCGGAAATAAGCGTCTTCTCTTTGAACGCCGTTAACAGAGGCAATCCGGTATTCAGGACCAGGGGGATGCGGATAGAGAATGAGACTACGGTTTACGCTCGTCAGAACCAACGGGGAGAGATAAGCGAGGCAACCAACAGCCACTAAACCAAGAGCGACTGGAATGACGCTCTTGAGCAGATCGAAGAATTTAACGATTACGGACATTCCATCACCTTCTACTCGCTTCCCCCCATCCCATCCAATAGGGAAATCAAACAGGCTGGTCCGGTGCTTAAGGTTCTGCTTTCTTGGCCGGAGGTTGCTTATTTCGCAATTGGAGGTAGAAAGTACTTTAGAATGAAAGTTTTCCACAACACAGTCAAGATCCCTCCAGCGGAAATGAAATGACAAGCATTCTTATCATCGAAGATGACGAGCAGCTAGGCCGTATGGTCAAAGACTGGCTGGAGATTGAGGATTACAAAGTAAATCTGGTTCTGACCGGAATGGCAGGCTGGAAGGAGCTGCAAGACGGCGAATACGACATAGTGCTTCTCGACTGGGACCTCCCCGATATCGACGGCATCGACATCTTAAAAAAGGTTCGCGACGGCGGCAATATGATCCCCATCATCATGTTGACTGGGCGCAAAGCCGTCGACGAGAAAGAAGTTGGTCTGGATCAAGGCGCAAATGACTACCTGACCAAACCGTATCACTTCAAGGAGCTGACAGCGCGCATCCGCAATGTGCTTAGAAGCCAGCAGCCCAAGGTTGACAAACCGCTTGGTTCGAATAACACAGACCTGCTCAAAGCGGCTAATTTATTCGGTACCAGCTTACCGAGCAAGTATGAATTCCTGGAGCTAATTGGCGAAGGTGGCATGGCACTGGTATTCAAAGTCAGACATCCTCATTTAAAGAAAGTACTGGCTATTAAAATGCTGCAAGCGTGCGAACTTAAAGATAACGCCATAGCAAGATTCGAGCGAGAAGCTCAAATCATCAGCCGCTTAGATCATCCCAATATTGTCACAGTGTCGGACTTCGGCGTCACAGAAAACCGGCAGCCTTATATGGTGATGGAATACGTGGCGGGAAAGTCACTTGAAGCGATTCTGGAAGAGCAAGAAGAGTTGCCGCTTTTTGAGATGCTGGATCTCATGGAGCCGGTCTGCAACGCACTTGCCTATGCGCACAAGAATGATATCCTCCACCGGGATGTTAAACCTGGCAACATAATGCTTAAGTCGATTGACGGCTCGGCACCAATCCCAAAAATTCTGGACTTTGGACTAGCTCGACTTCGCACTTCGGAAATGGAGAAAGCACCAGCTTTGACACAGGCCAACGTAGCAATGGGAAGCCCGCCTTATATGAGTCCGGAACAGGTACGCGGGCAGAAGCTTGATGAACGCTCGGACATTTATTCACTGGCCTGCGTTATTTTTGAAGTTCTAACAGGCTACGTTCCTTTTTGTGCGACAACAGCTTCAGAGATAATGACTAAGCGCCTTGAAGAACCGCCACTCACCCTTGCCGAAGCCCGCCCGGATCTTTCGCTTCCACCAGCTGTGCAAGACATACTCAGTAAGGCACTGCAGAAGCAACCGGAATTTCGCTACCAGTCAGTCTTAGAATTGAGAGATGCTCTGCGCGAGCTTCGTTAACCGCCTAGTTTCCGACCGCGCCTCCCTGACTTGTACCGCCAGGGTTGCCCGGTGCACCTGGCGCCTGATTGTTCGGATTTCCAGCGTTGTCCTCGACCGGTCTTGTCGAAGTCAGAACAAACGTAATCTCCTGATTGAGGCCAGGAACGGCCACGAAAAATGGAATTGTTAAAAATGGATCGACTCTAACGGTTGTAGTCACGCTTGCAGATCCTACAGCAGCGTTGCCGGCCGAAGGATCGCTCACTAGCGATACGCTCTGACTGATTGACTTGGCCTTAGCAAATTGACCGAGTCCGGAGCGACTCCAATTGGTTGCCACTGTAGCGATTGCCTGGTTTGATTCCGCTTGACTGTTCGGTGCAAGCGCCCCGTTTCTCACCCGCAATGTCAGAGCAGCTTCCCGGGACTGCAGGTGGTTCAAGTACCAGACACACCCGTAAGACACAGTCATTCCCAGTAGATCGATCAGCGGAAATAGAATCACAAGCAATACAATTCCCACAGCCGGTCCGAATTCTGTAATGGCGCTACCACTGGACTTTCTGACACGTGTCGCCTGATAGAGTACGGAGCGCTTATCTCCTCTGCCGGAAAATCCGGCGGACTTCGTCGTCTTAGAAAAGTTGATTGCTCTGCTTGCCATTCTGTACATTGCTCGTTTTTCCTCTTGCGCCATCGCGAATATTACTAGTTAACCGCGAATTTGTTGCAGTGATGCTGCAACTCACTTAGAAGGTCCGGCTCTCAAGTATTTATCAGACTTGCAGACCAGGTATTACCAATGCAAACGTCTACCTCGAGCCCCTCTCTCCAGAGCTCCAATGGAGCAGTTCAACGGAGTCAACCTGTCTCAGAAGCAGTTTCGACTCAATACAAATCAGCCATTCATAATGGCTAGATTAGAGCCCTCACTGTGCTGGCAGTTGATTGCAATAGAACGATACAGTCGACCACACTCGATCATTTTCGCTGGACAGCGGGAATAAGACGAATAAACTTACTCTGTCCATTTTTCTGACCTTCCCCTGCCGCTAGGACCATTTTTGAGATGTTAGGGCAGCAGCGGAGCTTAAAACCCAACAGCCTGCTGGGAGAGAATCTATGAGTGTACCGCCCGATGGTAATGCTGCACCAATAGAACATGATCCTGCAACGGAAGGTGGAGAGCCCGCATCGGACCAGAAGAATCAAGCACTCCTGAAGCCGTCCAAGCAACCTGCCATCGCAAAAACCAGGCTCGAGCTGAATGTAGATCCGTCAAGTGAGGCTGAGCAGTCGTCTCTGCATGCCGATCCAGCGACCGCGGTTGGATCGCCTTCAATTGATGGTAACGCTCAAACGGCAAGAGCTCAGACCAGTACCGCGGCGAGCAAGGCGCCCATATCACCGTTTCAGCGCATAGTTATGAAGCTAGATCCGGTTGTCGCCAAAACCAAGCTCGACGTGGAAGCCTGCAAGGAAGTCGTAAAAAGAGTCGCCTCTGGACAGGAAGTGAAGTTTCACGAGATTAGAGAGCAACTCGCTCAAAAACCGGCCAAGTACATTGAGAACTATAAAAAAGCCTCTGCCTGCTCAACTCAGTGGGATGACATGACCGGCACGGATGAATTTCGACTTTGCCAAAAATGCAAACTGTATGTCTACGATTTCAAGGACATGAACTATGAAGAGGCTTGCCTTTCGGTTTTCAAAAGAGAGGCAAAGAGCGAGGTTCAGCTGTGGAAACGCTCTGACAGCAAATTCCTTACAGTGGACTGCCCAGAGGGAGTCAAGCAAAAGCGCACGAAAGTATTGATGTGGGCCGGCTCCGTCCTTGCCTTCATCGTCATTGTGGCGCTGTTTATGCTTATGCCGCCCCCCAAACCAACTACAGCCATCAGTGAGCCGGCACCGTCCGCTGCAGAGGATACCCAGCAAGACAAGGTCGTCAACAAGGCGCTCGACAAACAGGCTGGCTCGGCTTCGTCGCTACCAGCCTCTGGCACCCCAGAGGGCTGGGACCAGCCGATCGACAGCGCCGTAGAAAAGACCGCCAACGATCGAGCGTTAGAAGAGAGCTCAGCCGCTCAACAGTACTCAAACACCTCGGATGAGCCTCCAATCTACTTGCCACCGGGCGGCACGGACAGCAGTTTCGCCCCCCCCGATGCTCCCCAATCGCTTCCGTCCAACACCCCCGCAAATGCACCCACCCCAACTACCTCCGCTCCTCAGTCGCCGCAGTCATCGGAATCCAGTCAAGGCAACACTTCGAGCATGCAGCCACAGCCTAGCGAACCTTCCTCCTATCGACCGCCCGGAGTCTATTACGCCCCGGTCGACGGTGCTTCCAGCTCAAAATGATCTCCGTAACTTGTGCCCGCACATCCGTTGCAACAAATTCGCAGCATTGAGTGGTTATCGTGAATGCATCAGCTGGGGATGAACTTTCGAAAAATGGTTTAGGACAGGAGGAAGGCATGAAAAGTCGAAGTAGCCGAGGGGCAGTCTTGGGAATTGTAGTGGCCTCTGCGTTGGTCCTGGTCGTATTGGGAGTAGGTTTTTTCTTCCTGACCCGATTTCTCGGTGGTGGCATCGAACTACAAAACGCACATGACTCCGGTATGCTCGCAGTGGCGAAAAGAGCTCCCACCGTTTCGGTGAGATTAGCCCCGGGCGATCAAGCGACTATCTTCGGACCGGTATTGGGCGACGACGGCGGAACCCCTGCCACCACAGTCACACTCCCTCAATACAACCAACTTTACGCCTACACATACCTGGTTCAAAGGCTGGCCAATCAGGACAATTCCAGTGGACGTCAAAGGCTCAACGCACAGAGGGCAACGCAAGCGCTCTACCAGGTAGCCCAAAACCTGGATCGGGAATTGAAACAGCAAGGGCAGGATCGGAGCTTGCTTGCTGAATGTAGTACTTACAGCAGGCAAAACTCAGTGCGCATGCTCAAAGCCAATGAGCAAGTAAACGCCAACAGAGACCTGAATTCCGAGGATTTCAGAGCCTCCTACTTGGACCGGCAAGATGGTCTGACTCAAATTAAGGTCAGCGATGAACTGCTGGGAGAAGCGATCAGCCCAAACGATACTGCATTGGGCGTGGACAACGTGCGCTATTTACGTGGCTATCAACCGAGCTCTTTCAGTCGAAGTCTTCCTGGCATTCAAGGAGCTGTGGTAAACCCGGACCGTCAGCCTCGATTGACTTCCAATTCAGTCTTTGAGCAGTCTCAGAGAGTCGCTGGCTACCCGTCTAACATTCCGGTTCCTCCAAACAGCTTCCGATCAGACACATCGGTTTCGAATGTGGTTGAGAAGAGCAATCTCAGCACCGAAGTTCGCAGCAGCTCGATTGTAGGACTCGCGCCAAGCGTGCAAGGGTTTCCACCAGTGCCGGCACTAGTTAGAGAAGGTTACCTTCACTTCCGGAACAGTCCGCCACCCAATAGTGGACAGCCTGGATTGACGCACCCTGCTGTAACCGTGGAATACAACAGCATTCCCAACTACACCAATCTTAAAGACGTCGACTTCAGCGTTCGATATCAACCTGTTATCCTGAGTGCCATTCCTGGTTTTGCAATCGTAACTGGAAACGGCGGGCTGCCAGTCGGGCTATTTTCAACTCGCACCAAACCGTTGCAGGCACTTTGGACAGTCCAATGGATCGCCCACAACAAAGACCCGGAAAACGTCCCGGCACCGTTCGGCCCACCCCCGCCAGGAGATTTTGGTCTTCCCGAAGTGATATTTTTGAATCAGGGGGCATGGCGAGCTTTTGCCTCGCAAATGAGAGGCTTCGTTGGAGCGGCTGGACGGACAAGCGACATTGCGGTTGCATTCTACTTCAGCGACACGGATTTCTATTTTGCAGCGCCGGGGGATACAATTCTTGCTCCTTATCGCAATTTCGTGGTCAATGTCTTCGGCCGCAATGTTAGGAGCTGCCCGGTAACGTACTCCGGTGGAGGGCTGCTCACCGCCGGAGAGTTCTACAAAGCCGAGGTTCTGGACCAGTATCGTCAGTGTGTTGCAAACTTCGGTAACTTTCAGAGAGCTCGGCTATCTCAGCCGATTCAATTGAACTTAGCGACCGGTATGCGCAGCTGGGGAGACACTCTCTTCTTCAACCAGGGCAGAAGCCCTAAGAAAGTCCTGGGTGTACCAGGAGCACAGGGTAACACGGTCGGTAACGCCTTTCGCTTCACACGGGCAGCCAGCCCAAGCCTGCTCGAGCTACTTCAACAATCCGGACAAGAGTCTTTGATTGCCTCGACAAGAAGTACCAATAGCCTGGCTTACAGGCTCTACTTGACCGCTCCGGAAAAACTCACCGTGGCGAAGTGTGCATCATTCTTGAGCAATCCGGCAAACACCTTGGACCTGGGCGATGACCGGTATGCCTATTTCAATGAGAAAACTGGCAGACTAGTCTGGTCCAGCAATCCGCCAACCCGCTGGGGAAGAGGCCCCGCTGACGGCGGTCAACGAGCTCCGGAAGGCAACTTTCCGAAAGATCCAGCTAATCCCAGCCGGCCGCTAGACATGAACACCTACTTGCTAGACCCATCGCCGGATGAAGACTACAACACAAACTCAACCAGAAGACCCGTTGCTGACCGTGGCAGGGCCACCGGGATTGCCGGCAGAATAAATCAGATCGTTCCGAAAGAGGGATTTGCTGGCAGTCGAACAGATTGGGGAGTCACCAACAGACTGTTTGACGCACGCTCAACGGTAAGACCACGAGAAGGACGCTTAGGACAGAGCGAAGCGAGAATTAGAATGCTGTGGGAGGTCATCTACAACTACGGCAGCGGGATTAACGGAAATCTGTCAGATGTCTTCTTCCAAGAGCGCCTGCAAGACACAACAGGTCGTCCGCTGCGCTATCAATTTCCGCTTTAGTGAATGACCATACGCTGATTAATAAGGAGGTACGCCCATGCGATGGCATAACTTTCACAGACACTATGGTGATTGCGACTATGAGGCTTGCACTGACCATATGGACTTCAAGCAAGGGCTCTCGGTCTTGGTGCTAGTAGCGGTGTTTGTCTGCATGTTCGGTTTAGTCTACGGACTGGTCGGTGCGCCCTGACCAGATGCCGTTGTCAAATCGAGCTTTTCGCTTCCTCCCCCAGCTACTTCTTCTTCGCTTTCTTGATCGCCTCGAGACGTTCGCGCATGGCGTCTATGCGTTCTTTCGGCATCGGATGGGTCGAAAAAATGGCAAGCATTCTATTGTTGGAGCTTAAATCTAACTTCTCCAGCCGCTCCAGAAAGCGCAGCAATCCGTCAGCGGGAAATCCGGACTTGACCAGAAGCTCTACACCGGTGAGATCAGCCTCCTCCTCTTGCTTGCGGTTGTATGAGAGATCCGCGATCTCTAACAAATGTGCCAGTCTCTGACCGACTAAATTGGGATCATTTCCCATTAGCGCTTCGACTGAAGCAGTGACTCCCGCTTTGTGCAGAGTCTGGCGCAAAGTATGGCGTCGAGTTACATGCGAAATCTCATGACCTAAAACACCGGCCAACTCATTGTCATTCTTGACTTGTCGCATCAGTTCAGAGCACACCAAAATCTTTCCGCCAGGAAGTGCAAAGGCATTGACATCAGTGGTTTCGAGCACGTGAAACTCGAACTCGTATGATTCCGGATCGAGGTTGGCCAGCAGCTTCTTACCCAGTTTGTTAATCCGCTGGACATCCTTTTTCTGTTGATCGAGTCTTTCATCCTTGGAGATTTCGGTAAATGCAATTTCGCCCACCTTTTTGTCAAAGCTTTTGGGAAGTCGATCAGCGATGGCGTCGATCAGCCCATCGATTCCTACATAAAGGAGAATGGCTGCCGTACCCAGGGATACAAGTGCGAAGATCCAACTGCTAAAGTGCAAGACAGGGTAGATTGAAATACCCTTGGAGATCTTGCCGATCTCATTGTGTAAGTGACTGGCATCCGTATTCTGTTTGAGAGCCGCCAGCAATCTTTTGTCGTGACAGGCAATGGTCTCTCCTGTCACTTTATTGCGGATGATAATTCTGTCTTTCTGGAAACCGCCCGCTCTAAGTTCTATATCCGAAAGTGGAATCGGCTCGAATTCACCATTGTCGCTTGACACCTTGAGCATCCCGCCCTCAAGACCGACTCTGACAGATTGAGCCTTGCCAGTTCCGGGAGGATAGTAACGACCAGTGAAGGATGATGCCATGGTTCACTTTCTCGCGACGACTTTCTTCATCCATTTGAAAAAGGAGCTGGGGTTGCGGCTCTGGATCCAGACCGTTCCCGGACCGGTAAAGCTACAGGCCAGCCCTTCACCAGTCGTTATGCTATGCCACCAGCTCCTTGCTGCTTTGACGATCGAGTAATTGAGATCTCCGGACCAGGCAACCAGATGCCCATTGTCCACAATATGAATCTCACCATCGGGAATCTCAATCTCCGCCAATGCTCCAAACGAGCTGACAGCAACCGCGCCCACCCCGGTACAGTGAAGAGCGAATACTCCTTCGCCCGAGAAAAATCCCTGCGCAAGCGGCTGCAGCTTAGTGTCTATTTGAACATCACCAAAGGCCGCCAGGAACGCTCCAGCTTGAACAAAATAGTCCACACCTTCTCGCATATCGAGCAGCTTTATATCGCCCAGCTCTGGCGGTGCAAGACGAATCTCACCAGCGGCACCGTTTGCCGTTATGTTCTGAAAGAAAAATCCTTCTGCTCCAAACATGCTGCGTCTGGCTGAGCGCAGTATGCCACCATCGATTTGACCGGATATCTGGACTGACTGGCTCCTGGAAACCATTGCTCCCATCTCGGCCTTGAAGCTTTCGCCCTCTGCCAGTTTCACAACCAGCATCGCGCTATTTCCAGGATAAATCACGTCAAAGTACATTTGGCACACCAGAAGCTGTCTCTAATGTACCCTTACCTGCAGCTGGACTCTACTGGGACCTGAGATGTAGAGAACTTAGACTTATTTACGCGGTTGGGAGAAGCACGCAACCACCGGCTAGACTTTCCAATATGCGTGACTTGCCTTGCTTTTATCCCTTAGATAAGAGCGAGACCTAACGGCAAGTCTACTGCGGAGGCAACGCAACGATCGGCTCAACAGCCTGAGCAACGAAGTTGCCTTCCGAGAAATAAGGAAACGGCACAGGCACCTTGATTTTCATTTCTACTACTACCAATACCTTCCCCGCTCCTGGAGTTCCGGCATTTGGCGGTGGTGAATTCAGCGTCACTTCACCGTTGTTGTAATCCAGCCAAGCCAGTCTGACCGACTCGACGAGTGGATTGCCACTGGTCCTGTATTGACTGACAACATTGCGAGCCCGTTGGTCTGGACTAGCGATCGCAGGCACTCCTGCCGCAGCGCGGGCAGCACTTTTCGCCAATTTGTCATTAGCCTGGTTACACAGGACGAGAGCAGCCACATCGAGCAGTAGAAGAGCAATTGGAACAATTACGAGAATACCGGCAATCGCCTCTATGAAGCTCTGACCGCTGGCAATCTTTCTCTTTACCTTCATGACCAAGCCCCCTGACCAAAACTATCCGCCAATGTCAGAACTATAGAAGCCCGATGTTGAATAATTGCTGCAACAATCACTACAACTTCCAAAGGAGTTCTTGGCCGACAGCAACCGCAAATCAAATGTTAACTCATTGCACATTTCTCAAGCACCCAGATCCATATTTCCACACGTGCACAGGTATTGCAACCAGCCACTTGATGCTCCTGGTATAAGTACAAAGGCGAGCAAAACATTTTGGAAGACGCACACTCCTATTTGGTCACTGCGCTTAATACTCGATTGCGAGCCTCAATCATCAGCATCTCGAGTTTGAACCTTCAGAATTCAAAATTACACTCGCATCGCCTGCTATCTCCGAAAGCAGGCGGAGACAGACTCAGGCGGCTTTATCAGACGCTCGCGCAAAACTTCAGCCTTCCGATTGACCTAAATTTCGCTTTCGGGCAGTGATATCGCCAGTGATACCACTGGCGGTAACTATATCAACACTTTCGATGGTGAAGCAAATTTGAAACAGAAAAACTCTAGTCCTTAGGCTGTTCGTACTTGTAGCCAACACCATGAACAGTGTCGATCACCGAAGGTTTGCCCTCGACATCGATTTTCGCTCGCAACTTCGCTACGTACGCCCGAATATTCGTCGGCGATGTATCAGAATAAGAGGACCAGATATGATCGATTAAGGACTCTGGGCTGAATACTCGACCAGGATGCTTGACAAGAAATTCGATTAGGGAAAACTCCTTTGGATGGAGATGAATCTCGTCCTGCCCTCTAAACACCTTGTGAGCAGCCGAGTCTATGCGCAGATCCCCTGCGACAAGCACATTAGCGGGCATCGCTGCTGGTCTGCGCAGCAAAGCCCGAATGCGAGCGGAAAGCTCCTTCACATGAAACGGTTTAGTCAGGTAGTCGTCTGCGCCAGCATCCAAACCGACTTCCTTATCTTCAATTGCATCCTTTCCGGTCAGCATTATTACTGGTATCGCCCCACCCGATGAGCGATACCGGTTCAATATCTCAATACCGTCCAAACCAGGCAGCTGCCAATCAAGAACTAGTAAATCGTACTTGTAGTACTTCAACCTTTCTACCGCTTCGTTGCCATCTGCAACGGTTTCAACAACGTGTTCTTCCAGAAGTAACCAGTTCTCGATTGTGAATGACAACTCAGCATCATCTTCTACCACAAGGATTTTTGCCATACTAGATAGATCCTCGAGACTTGCCACCGTCCCTGTCAACTACAATATAGTAATATCTGTTCGATCGATTGGAAGCAGTTGTCTAGCCGTGATTCCGGCTGCGCCTCTAGTTTAGTGTCTCAGCTGTCGGCGGCAAGAAAAACGCAGGCACCTTTTGCATTGCAATCTTGCCATTATAAATTTGATTTCTGGGCACCACATACAAAACTAGCACAGCAAAAAGCTGGAGCGATAGTCACCACTCCAGCTTTACTCACTATTGAAGTGCGGTCAGCTTAGCGCTTGCGCTTCTTAGCAGCCTTCTTCACCGGCGCTGCTTTCTTCTTAGCAGGAGCTGGCTTGGCAGCTTTCTTCGGCTTGGACGAAGTCGTCATCGACTTCGGAAGGCCCGCCAATTTGGATCGACCATCTACAACATCTTTCAACTCTTGTCCAGCACGGAAAGCAGGCACGCGGGCTGCTTCAATGCGGATTTTCTGTTTCGGATTTTGAGGATTGACGCCAACGCGGGACTTGCGCTGCCGGCGCTCAAATGTGCCGAACCCGACCAGTGTCACCCGTTCTCCCTTTGCCAATGCACCGGTGATGCTGTGCAGCAAAGCGCCTATCGTTTGCTGTACGTTCAACTTTGTTTGACCGGTTACCTTGGCGATATCGTCAACTAACTCTGCTCTATTCATGCTCATCTCCCTGAGGTGGAGGCAAAATCGACTGAGTGATACTACCACCGGCTCCAATCCAGTTCAAGTAGCCCAACCAAAGAAACTGGCATTAAGACTGCAATTGACAACACCTCAGATTTCTCTAACTCAAGTTCGCGAAGTAAGCTACGCAACACTTCTCCCGTCAGCTGTGCTTCTCGGAGCACCACCGTCAGGGCAGTCAAACTTTCCAGAACGCATACGAAAAAGGTCGCTGCACACTTTGCAGAGACTGCGATGTTCGACTTCAGTTTGAAAATAAAAAGGGCAACCGCAAGACTGGTGTTGGGCTAGGTGGCGGCGATACTAAGAATAATGCCGATCCTCCACGCCGAGCCTTGTGGATTGCCCTCACGTCAACACGAAGCTGACATTTTCTTCTTACCCAGTCGGACAAATTCGAAACCTGCCAACAATGGGCGTTTCATCGTGCATCTTACCGAGCCGCACCGATTCATACCGGGCTGCGCCTACCGGCTTTACTTTCTCCCGAACATATATAATCTACATCCATGCATTCACACGACACAATTGCAGCCATTTCGACGCCGCCTGGAATGGGGGCGATCGCAGTAGTGCGCATGTCCGGCCCGGACGCCTTTCAAATCGCCTCGATGATCTTCTGTCCAGGGACAACGAGCAGCAAAGAACCAGTCGGCTCAATCGGGCAATCAGCCAGGCTACCGTCAGCGGAGGGACGAACCGATTGGATATCACATTTTGCTCGAGTTGGTTTCATTCGGGACCCTGATTCCGGCGTTAAGCTCGACGAGGTCGTGATCATTCCTTACAAAGGTCCGCGCACATATACGGGAGAAGACTTGGTAGAGATCAATTGCCATGGTGGTTGGCTCATTCCCAATGAGCTCCTGGCACTTTGTTTGCGATACGGTGCGAGACTTTCCCGACCGGGCGAATTTACCCAACGAGCATTTCTTTCTGGACGGATCGACCTCACGCAAGCCGAAGCGGTGCTCGATCTGATTCAAGCAAAGACGAGTCAACAGGGACGCCTTGCTCTCTCGGCGTTGTCCGGACAGCTCGGCGAAAAGATACTGGCGGTGCGGGCACAACTGGTCAGTCTTCTTGCTCAAGTAGTAGCGGCAATAGACTTTCCCGAAGAAGTCGGCGAAACCGGTGCCGAGGAGATATCTTCCACCGTAAGTAGTTGCCTGACCATCTTGCGAGACCTGTCCGGTACGGCGAGATCCGGTCGTTTCCTGCGCGAGGGATTGAGGCTGGCAATAGTCGGCCGCCCGAATGCCGGCAAATCATCTTTACTGAATCAGCTGCTGAGATTCGAGCGGGCAATCGTGACGGATGTTCCAGGCACTACCAGGGATAGCCTGGAAGAATTGATCGACTTGAACGGACTGCCGGTAATACTGGTTGATACAGCCGGGATAAGACCGACGGACGATCAGGTCGAAAAAATCGGGATCGAACGAACGCTGGCAGCGATTATCCAAGCCGACATGGTACTTTTCATGCTGGATCTGGGCGAAGGCTGGGCCGAGCCGGAAGATGAAGTCCTACAACTGATCGGAACCAGGCCATTCATTTTGGTCGGCAATAAGGTTGACCTACTTAACAGCAATCAAATGCCGCTACCCAAAATCGCCGCTGCTTCCAGCATTGCAGTTTCAGCCAAGACCGGCTCCGGTCTGCCCGAGCTGACCGGAGCGATTGAACGCTGGGCTTACGCCGGACAGTCAGGACGAGAGCTGCAACCCTCTCTCAATGCCAGACAATCGGAGCTCTGCTCGAAAGCTTCCGACTCACTAGCTCTGGTGGAAGAGGCGCTGGCAATGCAATTGCCGCAGGACTGCCTTTCCACAGATCTCAAAAGCGCAGTCGATGCCCTATCGGAGATTTGCGGTGAGGCTGTAAGTGAAGAGATAATCCACAAAGTCTTTGCGAGTTTTTGTATTGGAAAGTAAATAAAATGGCCACACTCCATTCAGAGGATACCGAATGCGCAAGCACTATTGCGCTTACTGCATCGCGGAGGTCCGCCCCGCTTGAAGATCATGGGGCGGAAACCTGGCAACAACTAGAGCTATCGCTTAAAAGCGGCAGTCGACTTCTGACAGAAGGCGCCATCATCTGTCGGGACCCACGCGATGAGGTCGCTGAACTTGCCAATCTGCTCAACGACCTTTTGTCCGGCCGACGAACTGAAGTCCGATTCGAGCCGGCAGAGCCTTCGTTCGAGCTGAAGTTTGAACGAACTCGCGAAGGCGGAATCAAAGCCGAGGTCTGGCTTGACTCAGGCAACGCCACGACTGGCTTCTATCGATGGGATGCAGCCGGCATCCGGTTCTATACAACAGACGAACATCTAGCCAGTTTTAAGCAAGACTTGCAACAGGAATTTCTCGCGAAGTCGCACAAAGACTGACAGACAATGCGTATTCAAGAGGACGCCGGCTGAGCGCGCGCTGCATAGTCCAGACCAACTCGAAGTCGATCATTATATATGTAGGATACAATTGCCCGATACGGCAGTTTGTCTATGCCGGCGAAAGGAGCATGTAATGTCTAAAGTTGAAACGCAGCTAACCATCAATCTCCCGGACGGGTCGAAAAGAAACCTGGAGTGCGGCGCAACTGCCGCTGATCTGGCCCAATCAATTGCTCAAGGACTGTACCGCAAAGCAGTCGGAGCACTTATAAACGGCGAAATACGAGATCTGTTCAGCGTCTTGTCTGACGGTGATACGGTCAAAATCCTCACGGCTGACGACGTCGAATCGCTCGAGCTGTTGAGACACTCAACCGCTCACGTCATGGCAGAGGCGGTTCAGCGCATTTTTCCCCAGGCAAAGATTGCCATCGGTCCGACTATTACCGATGGGTTCTATTACGACTTCGAGATACCCGGGCACACTTTGAGTACCGAGGACCTGTCGAAAATAGAAGATGAGATGAAGCGCATTTCGCAAGAGAATCAGCGCATTGTCCGCCATCAGATTCCGGATGTTGACAAGCAGATCTCCGAGTTCAAGAACGGCGGCGAGAAATTCAAAGCCGAGCTGCTCGAGGAGCACAAGCACGAAAGCCCAACACTCTACTTGATGCAGGATAAGGACGGCAAGACGATCTGGAACGATCTTTGCCGCGGACCGCATCTACCTAATACCGGCCTCATCAAGGCTTTTAAACTGTTGAAAGTCTCCGGCTCATATTGGCGTGCAGACGAAAAGCGCGAGCAATTGCAACGCATCTACGCCACCTGCTGGTGGAAAACCAGCGATCTCGAAGACTACCTCAAGCGGCTGGAGGAGGCTGAAAAACGGGATCACCGCAAGCTTTCCAAGCAGCTGGACCTATTTTCCGTCCACGACGAGGTCGGACCCGGTCTGATCTTCTGGCATCCCAACCTTGCCACTATCCGTGCCACCATCGAAGACTTCTGGCGCGATGTGCATCGCAAGCGTGGTTATCAGTTCGTCTTCACTCCGCATATTGCCAGCGAGCAGCTCTACGAGATCAGCGGTCACTTGCAGAGCTACGGCGAAAACATGTACAGCGCAATGGACATCGACGGGCAGCCTTATCGGGCCAAACCGATGAACTGCCCTGGTCATATTATGATTTACAGATCTCGCTTGCGCAGCTATCGAGATCTGCCGGTGCGCTTTGCCGAGCTCGGCACCGTCTACCGCTATGAACGTTCCGGCGTTCTGCATGGCATGCTAAGGGTGCGCGGCTTTACGCAAGACGACTCTCATATTTTCTGCACCCCGGAACAGCTGGAGGGGGAGATCAACGGAATTCTCGACTTGATTGATTTCATGATGACCACCTTCGGCTATAAGTACAAAGCCTACCTGGCGACGAGACCGGAAAAGTATCTCGGTACCGACGAAGAGTGGGCGATGGCAACCGGAGCGCTCGAAGCAGCGCTGAAATCGCGCAACCTCGACTATGAGGTAGATGAAGGCGGTGGGGTATTCTACGCTCCCAAGATTGACATCAAGCTGTATGACGCCATCGGGCGCGAATGGCAGGGACCGACGGTCCAAGTAGACCTCAACTTGCCAAAGCGCTTCGATGTGACTTACATCGGGGAAGACGGCGAGCGCCATCAGGCCGTAATGGTCCATCGCGCCGTTCTCGGGTCGATGGAACGCTTCTGCGGCGGGCTAATCGAGCATTATGCCGGCGTCTTCCCAACCTGGCTCGCGCCGACTCAAGTGATTGTCTTGCCGATCTCGGACCGGCATCAGGAATATGCCGCCCAGGTATTGGCCAAGCTAAGAGCTGCCGACGTGCGCGCGAATATGGATGACAAATCAGAGACGGTCAACTATCGCATCCGCGAGGCCCAGATGCAGCAGATCCCCTTCATGCTCATCGTCGGCGATAAGGAAGCTGCCGATTCGGCTGTAGCCGTCAGGCACAGGCGAGACGGTGATCTCGGCGTGCAAAAGGTCGACGATTTTGTCGAGTTAATCACCAAGGAGATCAAAGAGCGGAAGTAAGACCGCTCTCTTTGCCACTTTCAAGCCACAGGGACAGCTGTTACAAGCTGCCCCTGTGGCTTTTCAGCGGCAACGCCTTTCGGATACGTGGTTTCAACATTGACTTAAAGGCGCGGCTTTTAGATATTTGACTTGCGCAGGGAAAGACCTTCAAGACTAGCGATGCCCAATCAGTACGAACTACTACAAAACAAAGCCGGCAACGACCAACCTGCCGTCCCGCCAGAGTTTGACCCGCTCGCCGGTTGGCCCGGCTTGAGCAGAAAACAAAGCCCGCCGGCCGCCGGTCGAGCACCAGAGGGCACAGCAAGCGACCCTTCCAAGGTCCCACCGGCCAATCCAGACAAAGACTCAGCGGAAGGGACTCGTCCCAAGCCACCGGTTAGAGCTGAGATCGATCCCAATCAAATTGACATTTTGAGGGGCTGGCCAGGGCTCGACTCAAGAACCGCAGCGCCGAAGGTGTCCGACCAGGCTTCGAAGTACAAAGTCGAAAATGGGGCGTTAACTCTTAGTTTCAAGGAACTGATTAGCCTAAGCGAGCTGCCGGCCACAAACATCCCCTACAGCACCTTAAGGATAACCGGCGCTCCCGCCACGGCCAGAGCCATGCACTGGGCAGATGAGAGCGGCTATTACCTGTTCTTCAATGAAAGCAAGAATAACTATCACTATCCACGTTCTTTAAAATTTGTCGATCTTAACGGACAAATGTATGACGTCGACAGATCTCGGCTGAAGATAAGCGAAGTCGCCCTCTCTCAAGCCGCCCGGGCCGATGACACGCAAAAAAATCCCTTTGCCAGTATTACAAACCCACGGACTGATGCCATTACTTACTTCAAGCGAATGGCTCAGCTATCGGGACAGGCGCTGGACTGGGAGGAGAAAGTCCTTAGAAAAGGCGTGCAAGATACGCAAAATCCATACTTTCACATCTATCTGGCTGATGTGTTGACAATGCAGGCTATGCAGCCTCTGGTTAGCGGCTTCCTTCAAGGCGGGCAGATCTCACCGGAGCAGAAGCAAGCGATTCTAGATAAGCTCGCCGAGGCCGACAAGCAGCTCAAAGCAGCTGCTGACAAGTCTTATGGACCGCTCTATCAGATGAATCGTTTTCCATCAGCCAATGTCGTCATGCCGCTGGCCCCGGAAGCGTTCTTCTACACACCACCGGCCGGCACCTACTACAACCCAAGTTATTCGTTCTGGGGCGGATCCTGGGATCAGGCACAGCGCCGGCGAACAGCTATCGCTTTCACATCTGGATTGATTCAAAGCAACGTTTTTAAGTACTTCGCACTGCCGCCGGCAGAAGGTCCGTTAAAGGACCTGACTCCTTAGGAGAACCCGGCCACTGATAGCCTCGGCAGTATTATGAAAGGCCGGATCTGGGTCTAATTTCCGAATCGCGTTAGAATGCGTGGAGTCGGCAATCTATCTGCCATTCAGGGAACAAACCGGACTTTCTGCCTTGAAGAAAATCTCAATACTCGGCTCTACCGGCTCAATCGGGCGTCAAACGCTCGACATCGTGCAAGCTCACAGCGACCGTCTCAAAGTGGTCGCCATCGCCGCCGGACAAAGGAATCTCGCTCTTCTGACTGAGCAGGTCAGACTGTTCCAACCTGAGCTTGTATCCGTGCCGGATCGGTCGTCCAAAGACGAGCTCGACACGCGACTTTCAGCCGCCAACCTTTCTGCCCGCACGGTTTGCGGCGATGACGGGCTGCTTGAAGCCGCCACTCACAAAGATGTCGAGACGGTCGTAACCGGGCTCATGGGCTTCCGCGGTGTACTGCCGACGGCAGCGGCCATTCGCCATGGCAAAACTGTCGCCTTAGCCAACAAGGAGACGCTCGTGGCAGCGGGATCGGTAATTATGCCGATGTGTAAGCAGTATGGCGCGACGATCATTCCGGTTGACAGCGAGCATTCGGCCATCTTTCAATCGCTTTCCGGCTACAGCATCGCAGCAGTCGACAAGATCTTGCTGACCGGCTCGGGAGGTCCATTCCGGACCTGGAGCAAGGAGCAGATGGAAAGTGCCACCGTCGCTGATGCGCTCCGTCATCCTAATTGGTCGATGGGCAAGAAAATCACCATCGATTCAGCCACCCTGATGAATAAGGGCTTGGAGATCATCGAAGCTCGCTGGCTATTTGATGTAAGCGCCGACAAAGTGAAAGTGCTTATCCATCCCCAGTCGATTCTGCATTCCGCCGTCGAGTTTTGCGATGGCTCGATCGTCGGTCAGATGGGGCTGCCTGATATGCGCCTTCCAATTCATTTCGCGCTCTTCTATCCGGAGCGCGTCGAATCACCAAAGGTCCCGCGACTGGACTTTTTCAAGTTAGCCCAACTCACCTTCGAAGAACCGGACCTGGACCGCTTTCCGTGTCTTGCTCTGGCGCAAGCGGCGGCTTCGGAGTCCAGCACATTGCCGTGCGTGTTAAATGCAGCCAACGAAGTCGCGGTAGATTCATTCTTGAAAGCGGCGATTCGATTTGTAGACATTTCAAAATTGATAGAGCAAGTGATGATCCGCCACAAAGCAGTTGAATCGCCGACCTTGGAAGATATTTTGGCAGCAGATCGCTGGGCGCGAACAGCCTGCGAAGAGCTAGTTGGCGCAACCGCATGATGAACTTTTACTACTCACTAGGAGGACCCCTGAGGGCAAAATGACTTCAACGACTACCAGAATACAAGTATGCGATCACCCGCTCGTACAAAATTTGCTGACCAAGATCCGTGACTACCAGACTCCCTCGGGTGAATTTAGACGGCTCGCATCCGAGATGAGCCATTACCTTGTTTATGAAGCCATGCGCGATCTCTCCACCCGTCCGGCCGGCGTTGAGACACCAGTAGGACCAGCTACCGGCGTTGTTCTCACCGACTATGTAATTCTTGCGCCGGTTCTGCGCGCAGGTTTGATTCTGGCCGAGGCAGCACAGCAACTTTTCCCGAATTCGCGCATCTATCACATCGGGCTGCGCCGCGATGAGGCGACTTTGCAAGCGATCTCTTATTACGCAAAACTGCCGGAAGCTCTGCCCTCAGAAAGCAACGTCTACGTCCTGGATCCGATGCTCGCGACCGGAGGCTCTGCCGTAGCAGCCATCTCGTTGTTCAACGAATTGGGGGTGAAATCGATTCACCTGGTATCATTCGTTGCCGCTCCGGAAGGAATCAAGAAAGTTCAGGCTAAATTCCCTCATGTAATGATCACAACCGGCGCGATCGACGACCATCTAAACGAGCATGGCTATATCGTTCCAGGCTTGGGCGATGCCGGCGACCGGATCTTCGGAACCTAAGCAGCGGACAGCCAACTGTTTAGCTGACTTTCAATACAAAGAGAGACAGGACGGCTGCAAGAACCGCCCTGTCTTAAACCAACTAGATTCGCGAACGGAACGACTCGCCTCAGTTAGCAGCTCTTAAAGGTTGCCGGTACCGTAACTGGCAAGTTGGGCCGGGGCATCGAGCTGTAAATCGAGCTGCTGTCCGGATTCCAATTTCACATTAGCACCCTTTCTCAAAAGCAGTGAATCGGCTACTCCGAGCGCCCCACCGATTGCGGCTCCGGACCAGGCACCACGACCGACACCATGGCCACCGCCGGCAATGGCACCGATAGCGGTGCCGAGCAGCGCTCCGGACCCGACGCCGATTGCTCCCCGAATCGCTGCTGACTGTACTTTGTTTTTCGTGGTTTCACCCTTGATTGCACCACTGCCATCAGCGCCCGCTTGAGAATACTTGCCAACACTGCCCATCAAATGAGCTGTAATCGGCGTTTCAGCCCCATCGGGCGTACGCAAAGAGGTAAATCTGAGCGTCAGTCCGCCGGATTTAGCCAGACGCTTGCCCGCAGCAGAATCTACCACCTGTCCATAAACGATCGAACCTTCCGGAATCATGCCATTTTCCAAACTGACCGCCTGGCTTACCCTCGCTTCGACTCGATCTCCCGGCTGGGCAATCTCGCTGGAAAGCCCGGTCGTCAGTCGAACCGGAAGCACCATCCCCTGCGGTACGTACACGACCCGGCCGCGCTGCACCGGTGTGGTCTGAGTAGTCGTGGGGTGATGTCCGGGTGTGCCACTATCATCGGTGCCGGTCAGGTGCGCCACATAGGTGCTGACGCCGGCGGAATCATTGAGTGTGCTCTTTATCCCTGAAACCCAACGGCTGGCCAATACAGCCGGACTCGTGCCAGCCGCTTTGGCGCTTGCCGAATCAACAGTAACGATCTGATAGCCACCCAAAGTGATTACCGGCAGCCCTTTAACGTAAACAATCTTGACGCCCGAGGGATTCCTATTCTGGGTTGCCACCAGAGCGTTATCCAGATTCCGCTGCACCGCGTCCGCACGCTCCTGAACACTCATTTTGCCAGTGCCGACCGGTATCGTGAAAGCACTATGGCCGGCCACCCGGATTACGCTGCCAGCGGCTAAGGACTCCAGCGGCGCCAGTAACGCCAACTGAGACAGTGCGATAGCTGTCGCTACTGTCGCCTTCCTCACATATCCAAAAGAATCTCTGCTCATACGAACCCCCTTCGGGTCTAATCTCAACGCATATACAACGCCGCTACCAAACAGCGATCCAGCACTGGATCTCCGCAAAACTTTAACACGGCTTTGAAAACTGCAACCGAATGGTTAGACGATAATCAACATCCGGAGTTCCCGCTCGGTTCCCAAGCCAGTTTTAAATCGCTTAACAATTGGATGGCTAACTAGTCTTCGAGCTTGAATCCGACCTTGATAGTGACTTGAAACTCAGCCACTTGCCCTTCCTTAATCAGACCACGCTCTTCAATTACTTCGAACCAGCCGAGGTTGCGAAGTGTCTTGGACGCACGCTTCACAGCTTCCTGCACCGCATCGGCAAAACTCTTGGTGGAAGTGCCTACAATTTCAGTCATCTTATATGTGCCAGGCATACAAAGCTCCTTTTAGTTGAAACGGCCCAACGCCGCACAGAGATAGTCGTTCGCTTGAGCGGTGCATCGCCGGAGTGCAGCATCTCTTGAATACCAAGCGCTCAGGCTTTCCCTCAACCGCAAGCTGATTCGTCAGTTGATACCGTTTCGATACTAGTACATCTGATCCAAGTTGCCGGCTGGTGGCCGATAAACATTCATCAATAATTACAATTAATACTACTCTTAAAATCTGCCAACAAGCCCAATGCTCCTTGGTTCCAGCCAATGAGGCTTGACCTGCCGCCGGCTGCCAAGCAGTCGGATCCGCGTGTAGTCATCCTGATTGTGCCGACCTGTCTTACAGCTGTAGATTAACCTGAATTTCGTCGCCAGCGATAAACGACGAAGCTCGTTGATTCACACAAAAGAGCAGCTCGGGCAGCAACAATTGCCTCGCCCGAGCTGCTCTTCTTATGCGCTTCGCTAACGAATTAAACGCCGACGGTCGCCAGTGCGGTCGGTCTGCCGGTTTGCTGGCCATTTGCATAGCGAATACCCAGCGCATCCTGAGCGATGATCAACCGTTGAATCTCGCGAGTGCCCTCGTAGATATTGAGGACTTTGGCATCGCGGAAGTAACGTTCAACCGGATACTCGTCCGAATATCCGTATCCGCCGAAGATCTGCACAGCATTGTGAGCGGCGCGATTGGCCGCTTCGCCGCAGAACAGCTTGGCGATCGAAGTCTCCAGCGTGTTGCGAACGCCCTTGTTCTTCAAATGCGCTGCGCGCAGGTAAAGCAAACGACCGGCTTCGCATTCTGCCACCATGTCTGCAATCATAGCCTGGACTTGCTGATGCTCACCGATCGGAACTCCAAACGTCTTGCGTTGCATTGCATACTTGGTGGACTCATCAATGCAGCCCTGCACCAGTCCGATCGCGCCGGCAGCTACCGAGAATCGACCGTTATCCAGCGCGGACATGGCGATCTTGAATCCTTCGCCGACCTGCCCGAGCAAGTTTTCCTTCGGCACCCGCACTTCATCCAAGAACAGCTCGGACGTGTCTGATGCGCGTAATCCAAGTTTGCCCTTGATTGGCCGAGCGGTAAAGCCCTTCGACTTGGTATCAACAATGAAGCAAGCAATGCCCTTGTGCCCAAGCGATTTGTCGACAGTTGCGAAAACGAGCGCATGAGTGGCGATCGATCCGCAAGAAATCCACACTTTCTGTCCGGACAACAAGTAATCATTTCCATCTTTTACGGCCATGGTCTGCTGGTTGGCAGCATCAGAGCCGGCTTCAGGCTCGGTCAAACCGTAGCAGCCGATGAACTCGCCTACACACATCTTAGGTAGGTAATACTTCTTCTGCTCCTCAGTTCCCCATTTGAGAATGGTGAGTGCCACCAAGGAAGTTTGTACTGAAAAAAGCGTACGGGTCGAAGAGCAAATTCGATTTACTTCTTCGGTCATCAGACCATAAGCGATGTAATCGAGACCAAGTCCGCCGTACTTTTCGGGGACCGGGCAACCGAGAAATCCTTCCGCGAAAATTTTCTTAGCGATATCCCAGTCGAATTTGCAGTCTCTGTCATTCTTCGCTGCAACCGGAGCGATCTCGCGCTCGGCAAACTCTCTCATGTGCTTCCGGATTGCAGTCTGCTCCGGCGTGAATTCGAAATCCATTTTAGTTTCTCCAGAATCTCTATTGAACAGGACTTACATAAGAAGGGGCGGGGAAAACCCCGCCCCAAAGGGCTATCGACTATTCGGCGCTATTGGCCGGATGGTTGTCGATTTGAGCTTTTTGCAGCTTGCCGGAGTAGTCGACATAAATTGCCTTCCACTCGGTAAACTGCTCGATCGCCGTAATGCCGGCTTCGCGGTGACCGTTGCCGGTCTGCTTGATTCCGCCGAACGGCAATTGAATCTCCGCGCCAATTGTCGGCGCATTGATGTACACGATGCCGGACTCAAGTTCGTCCATCGCCTTGAACGCGCGATTGATATCACGTGTGTACATGGACAACGAAAGACCGAATTGCGTACCATTAGCCACTTCGAGCATCTCTTCGAAGCTCTCGACTGGAATCACCGCAGTGACCGGTCCAAAGATCTCTTCCTGGGCAATTCGCATATCAGCCTTTACATCAGCGAAGATGGTCGGCTCGTGGAAACAGCCCTTGCCCAATTCTCCGTCTTCGACAATCTTGCCGCCGCACATGAGTTTGGCGCCTTCTTTCAATCCGATTTCAACATACTCGTTGATGCTCTTCAACTGCTCTTTATTGATCACCGGTCCAACTTCGTTGACCGGATCGAGACCGTTGCCGAGCTTTAGCGCTTTGGTGCGAGCGACAAATTTGTCGAGGAATTCCTTATACCGGCTCTTATGAACGATTACTCGACTGGCAGCCGTGCAGCGCTGACCGGCTGTGCCGAAAGCGCCCCAGACTGCACCTTCAATCACGAGATCCATATCGGCGTCGTCCATTACGCAAACAGCATTCTTACCGCCGAGTTCGCAGGAGATTCTCTTCATTAGCTCGCCACAACGACCGGCTATTTTGCGGCCAACTTCGGTCGAGCCAGTCACTGAAATCGCGCGCACTCTTGGGTCGTCGACGATCGCATTGCCAACCTTACTGCCGGCGCCTGTAACGAAGTTGAGAACACCGGCCGGCAAGCCAGCTTCGATCATCACTTCGACGAGCATGAGCGCGCATAGCGGAGTGTCTGTAGCCGGCTTAAATACGACTGTGTTGCCGGCAACCAGGGCGGGGAACATCTTCCAGCTCGGAATTGCCACCGGAAAGTTCCACGGAGTGATCAGACCGACTACACCGAGCGGTTGACGAATTGCCATCGCAAATTTATCGGGCATTTCGGATGGGCAGGTGTGTCCGAACAAGCGCCGTCCCTCACCGGCCATGTACTTGGCCATGTCGATCGCTTCTTGCACATCACCGCGGGCTTCCTTGATCACTTTGCCCATCTCGCGAACCATCGTACGGGCAATCTCTTCCTTGCGCGTTTCAAGAATGTATGCCGCCTTCAAAATGATGTCAGCGCGAGCCGGCGCTGGTGTGTGTTTCCAGGCTGGAAAAGCTTTGGCTGCAGCATCTACTGCCGCTTTCACATCCTCCGGACCAGAAGATGCGAAGTGGCCGACAACCTCATTGACATTGGCCGGACTAGTGCTTGGGAAGGTTTCACCATTCTTAGCCTTGACCCAGCGTCCGCCGATGTAATTGTTGTAGACCTGCGGCAGCTCCGATCTTCCTTTTGCCGCTTCCAGGCTCGGTGTAGTTGTGCTCATCCTTACTTCTCCTAGTATTTACAGCCTTTTGGATTCCTGACTTTTTCCAGCCACTACCTGCTCCCAACGTTGTCGGTTCGGATTGCGCTTTTCATGCGCAGTTAGAACGTCATGGCCTTTTCGAGAATGCTCAATCCTTCCTCGCACTCCTTGTCAGACATGTTAAGAGGCGGGATCAACCGGATGACCTGACCGTGATTGCCACAGGTCAGCACCAGCAGTTTGTTCTCGAAGCAGCGAGCAGCTACCTTCTCGGCCAACTCCTTGCTCGGATTGCCTTCAGCATCATTGAACTCGACACCGATCATCAGTCCGAGTCCGCGCACTTCACCGATGTACGACTTGCCTTTTGCAAAGTTCTTGAGTCGCTCGATAATTTGAGCACCGAGTTTGGCCGCGCGGTCAGCAAGCTTTTCCTCTTCGATTACTCCGATCGCCGCGAGCGCTGCCGCGCATGACACCGGATTGCCACCGAAAGTAGTGCCGTGCCGGCCGGCCGGCCACTTGCTGGTCAACTCCTTGCGCGAGATGAAAGCAGACAAAGGCATTCCGCCAGCAATTCCTTTAGCCATCAGCATGATGTCCGGCTCGACCCCGGCGTGCTCGATTGCAAACATTTTGCCAGTACGTCCGAAACCGGTCTGCACTTCATCGACTATCAACAAAATTCCGTGTTTATCGGCTGTCTCTTTCAACCGGCTGAAGAAGTTCATCGGTGGCACCACATAGCCACCTTCGCCCTGCACGGGCTCAACCAGGAAAGCCGCCACTTGCTCGGGATGAATGAATTGATTGAACAGCACATCGATCTGTTTGATGCACTCGTCTACGCAGGCTTCCGGATTATTCGGGAAGTGCGAGCGAAAGACATACGGGAAAGGCGCTGTGAAGATTGACCCCGGCAGCGGCTCATAGCGCTCCCGATAATAAAGCTTGGAGGTGGTCAAGGCCGTTGTCATCAAAGTGCGTCCGTGGAACGAGCCCTTGAAATTGATGATGCCGGGCCGGCCGGTTATATAGCGCGCCATCTTGATCGCGCCTTCAACCGCTTCTGCACCGCTGTTTGCCAGGAAAACGGAATTCAAACCACCCGGTGCAATTTCCACTAACTTCTTAGCCAGCTCGATGTACCGTTTGTGATGCGTCACGACGGAAGTGTGCATCAGCTCGGCGGCCTGCTTTTGCACCGCTTCGACCACCTTCGGGTGACAATGTCCCACGTTATTGACGGCGATACCGGTGGAGAAATCGAGATAGGCCTCGCCGTTCATGTCATAAATGTAAGAGCCCTTGGCCTTTTCAGCGACTATCCGTGCCGTGCGGGCAAGCACTGGGTTGACGAACTCATCGTCCCACTGCAGATAAGCCTGGTTCTTGTTTGTATCTACCATTGCCATGAAGGAACTCCTGTTGATAAGTAACCAGCTTGGACAAAGCGTCGCCGCCGAAGCGAGCTTTGCGGGCAGCATAGAGCCGCACAAACAGAGCGGCAACAAGCGCTCAAGTGCCCTGATCATATCTAAAAATCGGCAATAGTTCGCCTATCGCAAGCTTTGTATAAGCCTCTCTAATCGAGATTACAGTTTGTTTCGGGACCGCTCCAGCCGGCTCTTCGCCAGGCTTAGAGCACAATAATCCAAGGCTGCGCCCCGGTGTCAAGCGGTTGGTGATTTCAACCGGCTCGACTACCAATTCCACCGACTGCAAAACGTTCTACCCGAGCGTAAAGCCCCAATTGACCTTTAACTCTAAATCTATTTCACGCGTCCCAAGGCGCTCCGCCGTGCGGTTTGACGTTGGGAGCCCCTGGTTTTGCCGCCTTCTGCATCCTTGGACTTGGCTTTAAATGCGATCGCCAAGACTTCATCGAGATGCGCAACCGGAATCAGGTCCAGCTTACTCTTGACGTAGTCTGGAATCTCATCGAGATCCTTTTCATTGCCACGCGGCAAAAGGACCGTCTTGACGCCGGCGCGAAGCGCTGCCAGCACCTTTTCCTTCAGTCCACCGATCGCCAAAACACGGCCGCGCAATGTGATCTCACCGGTCATGGCCAGATTGGCTCGCACCGGTTTCTTCGTTATTGCAGAAATTAATGCTAGCGCCATACCAATTCCAGCCGACGGCCCGTCCTTAGGAATCGCACCTTCGGGAATGTGGATATGCATATCCCATCTCTCTTGGAAACCGGGATCGATTCCGAGCTGGCTGGCATGGCTGCGAATATAACTGAATGCGGCTTGGGCCGACTCCTTCATGACATCGCCAAGCTGGCCCGTAAGTTGCAGCTTGCCTTTGCCTGGCATCGTGTTGACTTCGATTGACAATGTCTCGCCGCCGGTTTCAGTCCAGGCCAGACCGGTCACGATGCCGACTTGCGGCCCGCGCGCTTCCGATTCGCGCAAGACTTTGGCTGGACCGAGATATTTCGACACCAGCTGCGGGCTGACTTTGACCGCCCCTTCGTCGCTTCTGACTATCTGGGTGGCGACTTTGCGGCAAACGGTCGCCAGCGAGCGCTCCAGAGCGCGAACTCCGGCTTCTCTGGTGTATTCCTGGATGACCTTTCTAATTGTCTGAGCAGCTACTTTGAGCTGTCTGCTTTTGAGCCCATGCTTTTCCAGCAGCTTGGGGATAATGTGCTTTTCGGCGATCTGCACCTTCTCCTCTTCGGTGTATCCCGAAAGGCGAATCACTTCCAGGCGGTCATAGAGCGGTCGCGGCACGCCATCGAGTGAATTGGCAGTCGCCACGAAAACCACTTCGCGCAATGAGAACGGCGCGTCGAGATAATGATCGGTAAACGTATCGTTTTGATCGGGATCCAATACCTCCAGCATGGCAGCGGTCGGATCACCCATGTAGCTGCGAGTCATCTTCTCGATCTCGTCCAGCAAGATGACCGGATTTTTCGTGCCGGCTTGCTTGACCGCTTGAATGATGCGCCCCGGCATCGCACCGATGTATGTGCGTCTGTGACCGCGGATCTCCGCTTCATCATTGATGCCGCCCAGGCTGATTCTGGCAAACTTACGATTCATCGCTTGAGCGATGGACTTAACCAGACTTGTCTTGCCGACCCCGGGCGGTCCGACCAGGCACAAAATGGTTCCTTGCGGCTGTTTCGCCAGTTTACGTACCGCCAGATACTCCAGGATACGTTCTTTCACTTTGTCCAGACCGTAATGATCTTCGTCGAGAATCTCTTCGGAGCGCGGCAGATCGATTACATCACGTGAGCGTTTCGCCCAGGGCAACGTGACCAGCGTGTCGAGGTAGGTTCGAATGACCGCCGCCTCGGCCGACTGCGGCATCATCTTCTCCAGACGCTGCAGCTCTTTTTGCGCCTTTTCCAGCGCAACACCGGTCATTTTGGCTTTGGCTATCTTCTGTTTGTACTCGGCAATCTCGCCCATCTGCTCGCTGTCAGAATTGAGCTCGTCTTGAATGATCCTCATCTTTTCGCGCAGATAATATTCGCGTTGAGTCTTTTCCAGATTGAAGCGGACCCGATCGTGAATCTGCTGCTCGAGATCGGCCAGCTCAAGCTCGCGCGAAAGCAGCTGGCTTACATACTCCAATCGCTCGGTAGAATCGAAAATCTCCAGACAACGCTGGCGCTCCGCGACCTCCAGCCCGAGATAAGTGGCGATGATATCGGCGAGCCTTCCCGGTTGACCGATACCGGAGACGGCTAACAAGCTCTCCGGGTTGATCTTCTTGGTTGATTTGACATACTGCTCGAACTTTTCGACCGATACTCTAATCAAAGTCTTGGTGGCCAGATCGTCCTGGACGGTCTCTTGCTGTTCCGTCACTTTTGCCGAGAAATGATTGGGGTCGTCCTGCAGAGAGTCCAAACTGATGCGGCAAGAGCCCTCTACCAGCACTTTCACTGTGCCGTCCGGCAGCTTGAGCATCTGCATCACTTCGGCCAAGGTGCCAATCTGATAGATATCCTCTTCAGCCGGCTCCTCACACTCAGGGTCCTTTTGCGCAACCAGCACTACCAGCCGATCGTCGCGCAATAGGGACTGCTCGAGCGCAGCAATTGATTTCGGGCGCGAAACGAAGAGCGGCGTCACCATCTGGGGAAACACAACTACGTCACGCAGCGGTATCAGAGGAAAGATGGTGGTAGTGAGGTCCGCCATTGGCATAGCGTTTTGCTTCTTTGCTCGGTTTTAGAGGATCAGGCTATTTCGCCCTTTGGCTTCGACTTACTGTGCAGTTGCAAAAGCTCGGACGTGGAGCGCTTCTCTACCAGCTCCTGGGTGATATGGCAAACTTTGATATCTGTGCGCGACGGTACTTCATACATGAAGTCGAGCATTATCTCTTCGACGATCGACCGCAAGGCACGAGCGCCGGTTTTGCGTTTAATCGCCTCTTCCGCTAAAGCCTTCACCGCATCTTGATCGAAGCGCAGTTCCACACCATCCAGCGCAAGCAGCTGTTGATACTGCTTGAGAATCGCATTCTTCGGCTCGATCAAGATTCGAACCAATGCATCGATATCCAGAGCTTCAAGTACAGCCACAACTGGAATTCGACCGACGAACTCCGGTATCAAGCCGAACTTCAAAAGGTCGTCCGGATTGAGCTCTCTCAGTATCTTGCTGGCACGCTCTTCACGCTCGCGTTGCGTCGGCGGCGGCGCGGAGCCGAATCCCATTCCGCGATTGGATGAGATACGTGCCTCGACAATCTTGTCCAGCCCGACGAAGGCACCACCGACAATAAACAGGATATTGCCGGTATTGATCTGGATGAACTCCTGATGCGGATGCTTTCGTCCGCCTTGCGGTGGAACATTGGCGACAGTGCCCTCGATCATCTTGAGCAGAGCTTGCTGCACACCTTCGCCGCTGACATCACGGGTGATACTAGTATTCTCCGACTTGCGGGAGATTTTATCGATTTCATCGATGTAGATGATGCCCCTTTCGGCTTTCTTGATGTCATAGTCCGCAGCCTGATACAAGCGAAGCAGGATGTTCTCTACGTCTTCTCCGACATAGCCGGCTTCCGTCAAGGTCGTTGCATCGGCGACCGCAAACGGCACATCCAGCAACTTGGCCAGCGTTTGAGCCAGCAATGTCTTGCCTGAACCGGTCGGACCGACCAGCAGGATATTGGACTTTTGTATTTCGACTTGATCGGCCAGCTCGGAGTTATGACTGATGCGCTTGTAATGATTGTAGACGGCCACCGAAAGGATTTTCTTGGCCACAGTTTGCCCGACAATATGCTGATCGAGAAAAGCCTTTATCTCCTGCGGCTTCGGTACATCAACCAGCTGAGGCAGCACTGTTTCGGAGGGACCACCGGTATGCGGTCCGCCGTCGAAGAGCTCCTCGTCGAGGATCTCGTTGCAAAGGTCGACGCATTCGTCGCAGATGTAGACCCCCGGTCCGGCGATGAGCTTCTTTACCTGATCTTGGCTCTTGCCACAGAACGAACACTTCAGTCGGTTGTCTGATTGCTTGGGCATGGGCTTACCTGTAGTATCTTCCTAGCGCTGTCTCTCTAGCCAGCTGTTGCTGCCTGTCGATTAGTCCAGACCTAGACCGTGGCCAGGTTTGGTTGGGGATCGACCTTTGTGATCACCTCGTCTACCAGTCCGTACTCCTTAGCCTCTTGAGCGGTCATGATATTGTCGCGATCCGTATCCTTCTCAATCTGTTTAACAGACTGCCCGGTATGATGCGCCATCAGTTCGTTGAGTTGACGCTTAATCCGGATGATCTCACGTGCTTGAATCTCTATGTCGGTAGCTTGTCCCTGCGCGCCGCCGAGCGGTTGGTGGATCAGAACTCGGGCGTGGGAGAGCGCCAATCGCTTGCCCTTCTTGCCGGCCGCCAGAAGGAATGCACCCATGCTGGCTGCCTGTCCGAGACAGATGGTCGACACATCCGAACGCAGGTGCTGGATGGTGTCATAAATAGCCAGACCGGCCGTAACGGAGCCGCCCGGACTGTTGACGTAGAGCCGAATATCCTTTTCAGGATCTTCAGCATCCAGAAGCAATAGCTGAGCTACCACAATATTTGCCACAGTGTCGTCGATCGGCATTCCCAGGAAAACGATGCGCTCCCGCAAAAGGCGAGAAAAAATGTCGAATGCTCGTTCTCCCCGAGCAGTCGTTTCAATGACCGTCGGAGCGTAGTAACCGGAGGGACCGATTCCCGCTGTTTGGCTCATGCTCCATATGTCGTAAGGGTTTGGAAACTTTGGCGATTGCGACATTCCTTGTTCTTCCTGGTTTTGTTTGGTTTGTACTGCCGAGAACTGTTTTGCCTAAGGCAACAATACTATCTTAGAAGATTCTGTCAATAATATCGGTTTATGCCTATTTATGCTCGTGCGAGCAATCGGTATGCGAGCATTCTTCCACCGGTCTTTCATCTTTGATGAACTGAACGTTTGCCTGTCCGACCAGGTATTCCACCACCTTTTGAGTCAGAAGCTCTTCCATTACCTGACGACGGATGTCCTCACGACCGATTACACGCTCTATCGGTACATTATACCTGGCAGCCACCTCAGCCAGGTAGGGAGCCATTTCTTCGTCACCGACAGACATTTTTTCCGCCCGGACGATTGCTCCCAGCACCAGACTGGTCAGCACACGCTGCTTCGCTTCATCTCGCTTGGCACCGCCGATCTGTTCGTATTCTGGCTCTTGCTGAAACTGCTCCCAGCTCTGGCCGTTTTGCTCTACCATCTGGCGCAGTGAGCCCATCAGCAGCTCTCGCTCTCGCTCTACCATGGTTTCTGGTATCTCGACTTGGGCGTTGGCGATGATGCCATCGACCACCGCTCTTTGAGAGCGAGCCTCATTTTCCTGGCGAATCTCTTCGTCCATGCGAGCCTTGAGCATATCTTTCAGATCGCCCAGTGATTCGGCACCAACGACCTTAGCCAGTTCATCATTTATGTCCGGAACGAAGCGTTCACGAATGCCGCGAATGTCCACCTTAAACTGCGCGTCCTTGCCAGCCAACTCCTTGTTGCGATACTCGGCCGGGAAGGTGGCGTTTACATCGCAATTGGTGCCAGGTTCCTTGCCAACCAGCTGCTCGCAGAAGTTGGGAAGGAAGTTACCCTCCTTCATCTCGAGGATCAGCCCTTCCGCTTTGCCGCCCTCCACCAACTTGCCGTTGACCCAACACTCAAAGTCCAGAACGACCGTGTCGCCAATCGCCACCTTGCGACTGTCCACTTCTTTCAAGCTGGCTTTCGACTCGGCGATGCTCTTGAGTGCACGGTCGAGAGCATCTTCTGGCATCTCAGCTGCCGGCACGTTGACTTGAATACCTTGATATTGACCGAGGGTCACTTCCGGACGCACCTCCAACCGTGCTTGCAGCATTAACGGCTGCCCGAGCTCGAACTTGCATTCGTCAATCTCCGGCTCGGTAATCACGTCCAGATTTTCGTCCAGGATTACCTTGCTAAGCAGCTCCGGCACCAGGCGATCGAGCGCTTCCCTCTTAATGTAATCGATTCCGAGAGTTTTCTCGATGATGTTGCGCGGCGCCTTTCCTTTCCGGAAGCCGGGAATGTTAACTTTGTGGCTTAGTTGCCGGCAAGCAACCTCATAAGCCTTAATCGCCTTGTCGGTTTCCAGTTCCAGCCCAAGCTGAACTACGTTAATTCCCTGTCTCTCCAGACTGACCTTCATCTGTCCCATACCCTCAATTTGTCTGCTTCTCGATTAATCGGTGGCGCCCAAATGATTGATTTGAGCTTGATCTGCTTTAGAAATTCCGGCTTTGCGATTCGGATCGTGCACCAGAGATTCGCCTCGCCACTTTAGAGGCAAGCTAAAAGCATCTACAGCAGGGGATTTTAGCATGCAAAGCCAGCCGTCTCCTGCCTTGCGGAAGATCTCTTCATCTTTATAAAGTTTCGGCTCGAAACCGCTCGCCGAACAGCACCAGACCGGCACAGATTACCAGGCGCCTTCGGCTATTGCCGATTTCGCCCGGCCGGTCGATCATCGGCTGTTTCAAGCAAGGCACAGTTCTTTCGGCTGCGGCTTGACCAGCAAGCTCCCGCCCGCGGCAAAGCCGGATTATCGAGGAGAAACCTGTCCGGGATGAGCTTCCTGAATAGTGATATGGGTTCGTTCCACGAGCACCCAGCACAGCAAAGCCAGGTTAATTGCCAGAAAAATGCCAAGCAGGCTTGACCCGAGCATGAGATGCCAGGTCAAAAGGGCTTGCCGGGGCGTCAGCGTGGTAACTATTCCAAATCTGTTGGTGACGTAAAGAACCAGTCCAAATCCGACCAGCGCGTCCGCTGTTAGCACCAGCGGAATTCGCTGAGAGGCCATCCATAGCAATGCGCCATAGACAGCTGGCGGCTGGTCCGGAGAGGCTAATTGCGGAAGAACTACGGAAAGTAGTGCAAACATGCAGACCACCAACAACCAGATGCTGGTAGCCCGGTCACTGTCTCTGAGCTTGACTTCGTTATCCTGGGAGACACTGCTCACATATCGCAAGGCAGCTAGACTGCTTTGCCAGCGAGAACGACGTTTGATCATCTCGTCAGCACCCAGCTTCAACGTTTCATCTGGGGCGGTTTCTGACGCTGCGGCTACCTTCGACGCCTCCGGCTTGGCTCCGCCCGCTGACGGAGTACTGGAAGCTTGTTTATCTTCAGCGCCCTGATTGGCCGCTTGCTCTTCCCCGCTCATTTTCTGCCTCCACCCTCGACAGTAGTACGACTCCAACAAAGATTATGCAAATTTAGGGTCACGTCGCTTAATATACCAGTCCGATTAGTAAACGGAGAACTTTTCAGCTGCTCAATCTTCAATTAATATGACCCGATAATCGCAGTGGCAGATAACTACCGCCTTCTCCATTCACACTTGATACCTTCCCCGGTGGCAAGAAAATCACACCTGTCGAACCTGATTTCTTTTGCCCAGCCGGACCATCCGATAAACATCGCAAGCCCAGCAAGCAGAAACCTTTCGAGCCGCTCCAGCGGCAGCCTTCCCAAACACAAAGCGCGACCGGAACACCAGTCGCGCTTAAAAATGGAGCGGGAGACGAGATTCGAACTCGCGACATCCTCCTTGGCAAGGAGGCATTCTACCACTGAATTACTCCCGCATTCAGTGCGCAAGGCATTATTATAGCGCAGCCTGGCATCACAATCTATCTCTTGCCAGCACCAGTTGGATGCAGTTGCGGCCGGCTTGATAGCCGACGCTCGACATCGGCGAGGATTCGCACGACATGATGAGCATTGTTGGCATCGGTGCGCGGTCTTTCGCCGGTGACCAAACAACGCAAGAAGTGCTCGCATTCGAGATGAAGCGGCTCGACATCCGGATACTCAGGATACTCGACGATCATTCGTCCTTCTTTGGTCTGGCTGTGAAGAGCGAGCTTATTTTCCGTTTGCGCATCATTCAGAACCGCTGTCTTCAGGCTGCCATTAACGGTCAAGCGAACCAACTTCTGCGGATCAATCCAGCTGTTGCGCACCTGCCCGGGGATCGCTCTGCCCTTGACCGGGAAGAAAAGATCCAGATAAGCGACATCGATCAAACCGTCGCCCTGAGTATCCCAACCACCGACGCGATTAACCTCGGTCAGATCGCAATCAAGCAAGTAGCTCATCATTGAAAGATCATGCGGAGCGAGATCCCAGAGGACGCTCCAATCACGTCTGGACTGATTGAAATTCATTCGGTCCGAACGGACGAAACGAAGCTCGCCCAGCTCGCCAGAGGCGATCAAGTCTTTAAGACAGTTAACCGCCGGATGATATAGCAAAAGATGCCCGACCATCAAAATCAGATTGCGCTCAGTGGCCAGTTGGTCAAGCTCTTCAGCGTGCTTGATGTCACGAGCGAGCGGTTTTTCCACATAAACATGCTTGCCGGCCAAAAGCGCTTTCCGGGCTAATGGAAAGTGGCTGTCGCTCGGGGTGGCGATTACAATCGCCTTGATGCCGTCGTCCTTCAGTACTCCCTCAAAGTTATCCGTCACGCTCACTCCGGGATATTCCCGGCTGACATGCTCGAGCCTTTTTTGATCGGCATCACAAACCACGCCGAGCGCGCCTTGTTGAGCGTAATTTCGGACCAGGTTCTTACCCCAGTTTCCGCAACCTATGACGGCTACCTTTGGTAGCTGCAAGGGACCCCCCTTGGCGAAATTTAGCGGGGCGGCTTTAAAACCGCCCCTCAATCCGCCTGCCTACTTATTTCTTCTTGTTTACCGCTTCACTGAACTCCTTGCCTACCCGGAAGCCAGGAACTCGCTTGGCTGGAATATGCAGGGGTTCGTTTGTCTTGGGATTGCGACCCGTTCTCGCTTTACGCTGACGAGCTTCGAATGTTCCAAAACCTACCAATGTAACCTTTTCGCCTTGCGAGACCGATTTGACGATCGTTTCCATCATCTTATTGATCACTTGCTCGGCATCTTTTTTTGTGGTGTTGGCGTCTTTGGCCACAATGTCCACCAATTCTGCTTTATTCAAGGCTTAAAACTCCTCAACAGACCTACCGCCTACCTGGATTCCTTGGGGATTGCAAGCCGAACCGAAGTCACTGAAAATGGACTGCCTGCGACCAGTCGGCACACGGAGTTGACCGGAAATCCTTCGGCAGCGTCCCCTACCCGTACCTGCCGAAAGTAAATCGTGATTAGGGCTAGCTGCAATGCTAGCATAAAGTTTTACCCCAGCAAGCCGTAGTGGCCGCTTGTATTTCGAGAAATTACTAATGCTCGCATCCCGCCAGCCAAGCCTGATCTCAGTCCGCCGCGATGCCTGGGTGGAGATCGATCTGGCAGCTCTGGAGAGTAATGTGCGGGTTGTGCGCTCGTGGCTGTCTACATCTTGCCGCCTTATGGCAGTTGTTAAGAGCGATGCTTACGGTCACGGAGCAGCTCAGGTCGGTCGAGTCTTTACGGCATCGGGAGCGGACTGGCTCGGCGTGGCATCGGTCGACGAAGGCTGCCAGTTGCGCTCGGGCGGAGCAACCGCACCGATTCTAATTCTGAGCCCGAGCCCGTTCTGGGCGCTGTCATCTGCAATTGATGCCAATCTCTGCGTATCAGTTACATCGTCCGGGCAAGTTCAAGACTTAGCCACAGCCGCCGAACGCCGCGGCAAGATTGCTCAAGTTCAGCTCAAGGTAGACACCGGAATGCATCGACTGGGAGTCCAACCGCAGACAGTTACTGAAATACTCAACAAGATTGCCGAGAACAAGAGCTTGCAGTTGCTGGGACTGTACAGCCATTTGGCGTGCGCTGAAGATGCCGAAGCTACCGGGCAGCAGAATAGTTGTTTTCAGCAGGTGCTAAATGCACTGCCTTCGGAGCAAAAACCGCCGCTTGTCCATCTCGCCTCCGGAGAGGCTGCCAGGAGATTTCCTGATACTCATTTCAGTCTGGTTCGCGTCGGGCTCTATTTATATGGATTGGAGCCTAAAGCTGTTTCGACGCTTGTGACGCCGGCGATGTCTGTCCGGGCCAGATTAGTGCAAGTAACTGACATCGCCGCAGGGGAGTCGGTCGGTTACGGCTGGACCTGGACCGCCAGCCGACCGACCAAACTCGCCTCAATCCCGGTCGGCTATGCCGATGGGGTCGACCGCCGTTTATCCAATCGCCTGACCGGCATGCTCTGGGGCAAGGAAGTAAAACAGGTCGGCTTAATTAGCATGGACCAGATGCTTTTTGACATCACAGACGTACCCGAAGCGACCGAAGGTGACGTCTTGACTCTGATCGGTCAGGAGAGTCACGAACGCTCGGCAGCAACCGGCCATGCTGGCACGGCTCAAGGAAAGACACTTCACCTTGCAACCTGGGCGACGATGCTGGACACTATTACCTATGAGCTTGCCTGTCGGCTGCGCGTCCGGCTACCGCGTATCTATACTAGACACAAAGCGCCATCTTCCAAATAGGCTCGGCTAACTTGAACGAACTGGGAGTATTCTGCGGCACATTTAATCCTGTCCATTGGGGTCACCTGCTGGTAGCAGAGTGTGCCCGGGATCAGTTTGACTTGAGCAAGGTGCTCTTCATTACTTCAGCGAATCCTCCGCATCGGCACAGCGACCTGCTTGACGGTGAAAGTCGCCACAATTTGGTGGCAGCGGCGGTCGCAGACAATCCATATTTTGAAGCCTCCCGCCTCGAGCTCGACCGAAGCGGACCGTCCTACACGGTCGAAACGCTCGCATACTTGCACCAGTTTTACGGCGAGAAGGTGCGTCTCAACTTAATAATCGGTGGCGACAACTTGAATTCGCTGGCAGGGTGGCATGAATCCGAACGTATTTTCAAATTGTGCCGGCTGTTAGCCGCACCGCGAATGATACCAGGACACGAGACAGAATCACTGCACGCGGATTTCGCTCCCGCGGCCGCCGATTTATCGATGATTGCACTACCGCCGATTGGAGTGTCAAGTTCAGAGATTCGCCATCGCTTGCGCGACGGCAAGTCAGTACTATATATGGTGCCACCGTCCGTCAATGAGATCCTCATTACACAAGCTTACTACCGCCAGACCTCCCCGAAGCAGCGATAGCTCAGTAAGACCAACCTGCAATCAGTCCGACCGGCGATCCGAACCAATCATGTCGAAACAGCAGAAACACGCAGGCATACCGGCCGACCTCGGACTGGACTTTGTAGAGAATTGGGTAAAGCAACGCCTTTCTGAAAAACGCTACCGGCATTGCCAGGGAGTGGTGACGGTAGCCCGGCAGCTGGCACCGTTAGCTCCCTGCGATCTTTTCCTGGCTGAACTTTCGGCCTGGCTGCACGATGCCTGCAAGGAAGTAAAAGACTCCGAGCTGATCAAACGGGCACAAAAGGCCAAGTTGAAGCTGCATCCTGTCGAGCGCCTGCATGGGCATGTCTTGCACGGCCCGGTAGCCGCACTCACCGCCAGAAAAGAGCTCGGCATAAGGAACCAGGATGTTCTCGATGCGATCAGCCAGCACACGCTCGGGCACGCGCCGATGTCCGCTCTGTCCAAGACCGTTTTCCTGGCTGATTGCCTGGAGGCGAGCCGGCCGGCAGATTACACAACCCCGATCTGGGAAGCACTTGATTTAGGCGGGAGAAACTGCCTGGATGCAGCAGTTCTGACTGCCTTGAATCTCGGGCTGAGCAGTCTGATCAATTCGAACAAACCGATTCATCCCAAAACGATTGACGTGCGCAATTACTACTTGGTCCAGCTAGGCGATGCCGGCAGATAGCTGGTGAATTTTGTTGTTGCCGCCACTTCAGCCGGACCGTCTGCTGCGGTAAGCCAGAAGGCTCATACATAGCCCAAACAGCCCCATTAACGAACCCCAGGTAATGTTCAAGTTGATAGCACTGCCGCTGACAACGGTTTGGGTTGGTACGGCGAAACCATAGACAGTAAGAATGGTTCCAATAATGATAAACAGCAGCCCGATCGGTAAGCGCAGATCTAGCATCGCTTCACCACAAAACCACGTTGATCACGACGGTCATCATGAGCAGAACTCCCGCCAGCAGCTTAGGTCGTTGGTACCACGGCTGAACAATTAACGGCAGCTCTGCAGGCATTCCATAGACGAGTCCGGCGAGCTCGGCTTCCGGCTTCGGCTTCGTCACGAACGATAGAAGAATCGTCAAAACGAAATTGGTGCTCCAAGCGATAGTCGAACGCCAGAAGTTGCCGGCCATCATCGACGGATACGAGAAGACTCCGTAATTTGTCAGCGCGCAATGGACGACCGCAGTTAGCGTCCCGATTACCAGCCCCCAGAAAGCAGCCCAGGGAGTAGTACGCTTCCAGAACATTCCCAGCAGGAAGGTAGCAAACAACGGCGCATTGAAAAAAGAGAAAATCATCTGCATGTAATCCATGATGCTTGGAAAGCCCATCACCAGATAAGCAGTAGCGATGCTGATTATGATGCCCAACGCAGTAGCCAGCCGTCCCATCCATAAATAATGATCGTCGCTCTTGTTTGGGGCGAGATAACTCTGGTAAATGTCATAGGTCCAAACAGTATTAAAAGCCGTGATATTGCCAGCCATCCCAGACATGAAGCTTGCCAACATAGCGGTCAACCCGACGCCCAACATGCCGCTTGGATAGTACTTTGCCAGCAAAAGCGGCATGGCCATGTTGTACGACAAACTGGGATCGCTGCTGCCCAGCCCTGGAATCACCGCCAGGGCCAACATGCCAGGAATGACAGTCAGGACCGGAAAGAATATTTTTGGGAAGGCGGCGATCAGTGGCGTACGCTGGGCGGCGGAAAGATCCTTGGCCGCGAGCGCTCGTTGAATCACCAGAAAGTCGGTGCACCAATAGCCAAAAGAGAGAACGAATCCCAAACCTGATACCAGACCCAACCAATCTATTCCCATCGGATTTTTCGTGGTGCCGGCTAGGCTCCAGAGGTGGCCAAACCCGCTCGGAAGATGCTGGAGCATGCCGTCCCAGCCGCCGATATTAGCCAAACCGATGATCGCTATCGGCAGCAATCCAAAGACGATCAAAAAGAATTGAAGTACTTCGTTATAGATCGATGAAGTCAATCCACCCAGGACAGTATAGGCCAGTACCACTCCAGCAGAAACCAGGATAGAGGCGGTCATAGACCAATTGAGAAGCAGCTTGAAAACGATCGCCATGGCATACATGTTGATACCAGACATCAGCACCGTCATAAGCGCAAAGGATATAGCGTTCAGGGCACGCGTCGGCTCATTGAATCTGAGCTTCAGATATTCCGGAACGCTGCGTACCCGCGAGCCGTAGTAGAACGGCATCATGAACACCGCCAGAAACAGCATGGCCGGTATCGCGCCTACCCAATAGAAGTGCGCGGTCATGATACCGTATTCGGCACCATTTGCGGCCATGCCCATTACTTCAATCGCACCGAGATTGGCAGACAGAAACGCTAAGCCGGTAATCCAGCTCGGGATGGATCTGCCCGACAAAAAGAAATCTTCACTGTGCACTATCTGCCGCTTCAGCGAAAAGCCGATGCCCAGGACGAAGACGAAGTAAATTCCGATAATAACGTAGTCGATTACGCCGACTTGCAAGCCAGTGCCCTCGTATCAAGCCAGCCCAAAATCGCAGTTGGAATGGATCTGTTTCAAAAGGCGGCAGCTTGCCACCGATCAGATGAGCCCGAACTAATTAAAGGCCGCCGCTCTTAGAATTCGTCGGGCGACGGCATGTCTCCACCCGAATCTCTCTTGCTGCCGAGCAAACGCAGATTAGTCGCATTGATGAATGGCTTGGCATGCTTGACACCGGCATCATCGGTCCAACGGTTGAAATCCAACCTTCCCTCAACGCCGACCAGGCTGCCCTTGCGCACATACTCACCGGCTACTTCAGCCTGGCGGCCCCAGAGCGTAATATCGAACCAGTCAGTCTCCTTCTCCTTGGTCGGGCGATTGACCGCCATGCTGAACGTGGTCTTGACTCGCCCGGACTCGAAGTAGCGCATCTCTGGATCTTGCCCGGCTCGGCCGACCAGGATTACGGAATTGACCATAACTTTCTCCTTTTCTAATCGAAGACCGGGGATCCTCTGTGGAAAGAGACTCAAAGACTGCCCCTAACGGAGCGGTCGCCTCGGAGTGTCCGGCGGCGCAATCTTGCCATGCCGACATATTTTATACATAATGAGGCGATTATGCACGATAATTTTCATCCGTCGAATCGGCATATCAACTAACTTGAGCCGATTCTCATCACTTGATTAGGAGCCAGGGACATTTCCGTTACCGAAATAAAGGCGGCAGCCCCGACCGCTATAGACGAAGAGCGCGAATCACTCGCTCAGCCGATCTGGCACTTGCCGGTGCTGATCGTGTTTACCTGTTCGGCGTATCCGTTTTACTGGTTTTACAAGAGCTGGCGAGATCTGGCCAACGCAGCAGCCCATCAAAGTAGCAATGCCGCTCTTGCGCCGTTCGCGAACAAGAGCTGCCTGCTGCGCACGATCGGGCTAATTATTCCGCTTTTGAATTTCTGGCTTGGATTCGGACTCCTAAAGGGAATCGCCGGACTCCATCCCAACTCAGAGTCATTCCCTCGCAAGCATCCGATTGGAGCACCGTTGCTGCTGCTCATCTCGATCACCGCCATGGAATTCCTGGCAGCGCTGCCCGGTTCGCTTTACCTGCTGTCGTTTCTCGTCTGCATCCCGTTTTGCTTCGCCCAATCCTGGCTCAATGAGTATTGGCGCTCGGTCGAGCATCCCCCACATTTGATGCGGCATGCCTTTACCGTCAAGGAGTTAGCGGCCATTATCGTAGGCAGCCTCTGGTTAGGGCTGGTGCTTGCCGGCTTTTTCATAGTGCCGCCAGGCTTTAATCAGAGTCACTGAAAACTGCTCTCCCAAGCGCATTGCTCTGCATACCGAAGACTGCTGTTCAATCAATACCAGCTTGCTCGTCAGCGACACACGATCAGGTCGGTATTAGATATGGTGCCAACTCTCGAGCCAATGGTACGGTTTTCCAAGATTGAGCGCTTCCCTTCTTGAGAGCGACCGGCACCAGCTGAGACAGCCCATTCGACTCGAGGAATTGCCGAAACAGCTCGCACAGATCGGTTTCCCCGAGCTGTTTCACCGGCTGAAACTTGGCAATCTGTTTGTGCACACTGAATCCGGTTTGCAGATCCAACGGAATTCCTTTGGTATTGAAACTCTTGGAAGTATACGAAACGCTTACGACTCCCGGCTTTAGCGGCACATATGTTTTGATATCTTCTCGCCGGAACACACCTTCTATCTTTCCAGTTTTCTTGCCGACCACAATCGTAGTAGCAAGTATGCGCATAACGACTCGTCCTTCGCCTATCTCCTCCGGACCATACCAGTGAACGATGTTGTACATTACGCGCAAAGCGTCTTCACTGCGACTGGTGCCCGACGTCGTGCTGAGATGCCAGATATCAAAGTGAGCATCCACCTGGTAGCCGCGCGTCTCCTGCCCTGAGGGGCTGAGTTTCTGATTCAAGAATGTGGTTTTGCCGGTAAGATACTCGTAAGACTTCACGACCACCGATTCGTCCACCTTGAATGTTCCCGCAAACCATTTCGGTACCCGGTACCACTCACTGGTCTCTCGCAGGGAAGGAAGCGAGGCTGGCCGAAAGTCGAGCCCCGGTCGAAGCTCTTCATTTGTAGGCTCCAGCTTATCGGTATGTTGCACCTGCCCCTTCAAGGTCAATCCGGAAGACTTTTGAGCCGTCGCCTGGCTGTCCGCCTCGGCTTGACCTGACTGCGGTTGGCCGGAATCTTCCTGCCATTCAGAAGCGCTTGCCGCCTGCACGCTGTAAGGATTGAACAGCAAAATCAAGAGCGATATCTGCGCGATTAGACTGAATTCGCTTCGCAATTGCAACCTCTAGAAGCCGTGTTTTTTGGCCCACTTGACTAATTGAGCGGTGCTGGTCAGCTCGAGTTTCTGAGTCAGGTGCAACATAGCCTCTTGGAGCGAGGCTTCGGATATTCCAATGCGCTCGGCGATCTGCGGCGCTTTCCCGCGCTTGGTTAATTGCCTCAAAATCGAGCGCTCATTGGGAGTCAATCTGGTCAGATGCCTCGGCAAGGAGGGCGATACGATGCCGCGCGACCCGCGAGTGACCATGAGCATTGCCATCCGAATCAAAGCGGGCGCATCGGATTTCAAGACGTAAGCGACGGCACCGGCATCGAGCAGGTCCTGCACTTCGGAGGCCTTGCTGGCGCTGGCATATGCAATCACTTTTGCACGAGGTAACGAAACTAGCCTCTTCAATAGATCCGCTACTGTCATCAACCCGGGTAAATGCAGGTCTAATAAGATCACGTCCGGCAACAGCTTTTGTGCCGTCTTCCACGCTTCGTCGGATGTCTCGGCCTCGGCGATCACTTGAATCACGCCCGGCGTAGTAAGCTCGCTAATCGCTTGCTCCCGCGTCGGTGCATGATCGTCAACAATCATCAATCGGATCATCGTGCTCTACTTTCGCTTACAAACTGCCTTGGCGAAACTGCAATTGCATTAAGAATACACTGTCAGCTTGAGCGGCTCCCTTCGCTTTTGCGGTTTTCCCCACTATTGAGCTGGTGAATAAACAAGGAGCGACCGGAAGAGTCTATTGCTCCAACCACGCTGATCACGCAGAGAATTCATCGCCTTAACCGGAACCTGAAACTGCCCGGCAACGTCGACTTCTTTCATATCAAGCATATATAATGACCGAAGTTATTCTGACTCACCTTTCAACCGGGCAAGAAATATCATGAGAAAAGTGCCAATTCTGTCGGCTTTGTCGCTCGCAGCGCTCGCGCTGTCAATTGCAACCACTTCCAGCTCGCAAGCCTGGCCAAACAAACACGAGGGAGCTAAATTGTCTCAACAAGTATTTCCGAACGCGCCTGACGACCGCGGGGTCATTACATCAAGAACCGGTTTGAAGTACAAAGACACGCAAGTCGGCACCGGTCCAATGCCCCAAGCCGGCCAGACAGTGGTCGTACATTACACCGGCTGGCTGCTTTCCAATGGTCAAAAATTCGACAGCTCGCTCGACCGCAATCAGCCTTTCGAGTTTCTGCTCGGGGCCGGCCAAGTTATTAAGGGATGGGACGAAGGCGTTGCCACCATGAAGGTCGGTGGCAAGCGCAGATTGCAGATCCCGCCGGAGCTCGGTTACGGTGGCCGCGGTGCCGGCGGAGTAATTCCGCCGAATGCGACTTTGGTCTTTGACGTGCAACTGCTCGGCATCAAATAACAGTAAGCGAAAGCTTGCTTGCTGCGATGTTACGCTTTCCTTTTCGGCGTATCTCCATCTTTACTTTTGAATGGGATTTCCCTAACAATTTATCGGTCCTACGTATAGTCTTTCCGTACAAACTGATACTCAAACTTAGCACTCCTTAGCCTACAATCCAGCTAGGATTAAATCAGCGCCTGGTAATTGCGTAACGGGAAAAGAGGCCGTTGAAGCGTGCTAGCTAGGTACGCCCGTCGTCCTTTGGCGCCCGTTACAGCAGCTCCGCATCGGGAGTCGAAAATGCTGAAGTCGCTGGCAATAAGCTTCTTGAGTCTCATTTCCCGCAAGGATCGAAAGGTTGATCCGATTCTCGAAGCATCCACACTCAGTCGACTGCGCTCGATGCGGAGGAAGGTGGAGACACCGGTTCACCCCGGCGGCGAAAGAAGCGATCCGCTCACTAGAATGCGAAGCAAACTCAGTCCGTGGAGAAAGAACATCTCAAATACCGCTGAGATTCGAGTACATGATGGGCATAGCTCTTATTCAGCTCCGGCAGCTGAACAGAATCAGGCATTGCCGAATCACTCGATCGCCTCAAAGATGTCCGCTTGACGCCGCCGACCTCATAGGCACCATTAATGGTGCCAGTTTGAAAGAACCGCCGTTATCCGCCGGCGGTTCTTTTCATTGATGCTCGAAGATTACCATCTAAATAGGTGCAGCAGCCACCAACTGCATTTTTTCCGAATAGCCTAGCTAATCAGCTGACCTTTCGGCTGTGCGTCCGCCTGAGCTGGTGCGATCTTCAGAAGCTTTGAATCCGAAATTCCCCAGCCAACCTTTTGCTCCGAACAAGCTAAGCGTAACCACCGTTAGCACTGCCATCAAAGCCAGGGCATAGATATATCCGTAATACCAATTCAATTCCGGCATATTGAGCGGAGAGCGCTCGGGGCTGAAATTCATTCCATAGATTCCGGCGATCAAAGTAGCCGGCAAAAAGATGGTCGATATGATGGTCAAGACCTTCATAATCGCATTCATACGATTGCTTGAGCTGGAGAGATAGACCTCAGTCAAACTAGATCCCAGCTCTCGATAGGTTTCGATCCAATCGATAATCACAACGACGTGATCGTAGCAATCACGCAAGTAGACTCGAGTTTCTTTAGAAACGTAAGCGCTTTCGTCGCGCAAAAGTGTGTTGACCGCATCACGCAATGGCCACACTGCTCTCCGGAGAGTCAATAGATCTCGCTTGATGGAATGTAGCTCATTGACGGTCTTGGAGTCCAGACCACTTGTAACACGGACTTCCAGCTCATCAAGTATTTCGCCATATTCTTCCAGACACGGGTAGTAATGGTCGATCACAGCATCGAGCAAAGCATAAGCAAGATAGTCAGCTCCGGCAGAGCGAATCTTACTGTGAGTCTTCTTTCTGATTCGATCTCGCACGAGATCGAATGGATCACCGCCGGGACACTCCTGAAAGGTCACCACAAAGTTCTGACCAACGAACATGGAGAGCTGTTCGGTTTCGAGCTCCGCACCGTTCATGAGCATCTTGGCGATAATAAAGAGAAAGCCCTCATACTCTTCGACCTTCGCCCGCTGCCGGCCGCTCAACACATCTTCCAGAGCAAGTTTGTGAAAGCCGAAAAGTTCACCTATCTTGCGCACTACCGTAGCATCTTCGGCACCGTCAAGATTGACCCAGAGCACCGATTGCCTGTCCCAAATCTCTTCGATTTGAGCGACATCATCGATCTTTTTCTCGACAATCGTCTCCGGGTTGTAAACGAACAGCTCCAACTCGCAAGAGCGACTGAGCGGGTTGTCAATCAATGTGCCGGGCTCGGCACCAGGCTGAACGCTCCACCTACTGCGCCTGCGATTCGGACTTACTGGCTCTTTTTCAATCATTAGTCTAGTGGCGAGCCTGCTTGACCTGTTTGTACGGGTCATATTCATAGCTGCCAGGCATGAGCTCCCGGACGTTCTTACGGTAGGAGCCGCGCAGGCGAGCCATCCTGTCTCTACCGCTGACTATGTTGTCGACATTGGAAGCGCCAAAAAATGCGTATCTTATCCAGCTAAACCCGAGGTTGAACCCTTGAAGCGGGTTCCAGAAAAAACTACCGAAATCGTGAACCACTTGCGAGAAAGACCGCACGAAGGAATAGTCGAGACTGTCCTGCCGTCCCAATTTCTTCTTCAACAAGCTACGCTGCTCAAAAGATACCACCGGCGACTTTAACTTACCCTGCCGGCGTTGCAATTCATAGAGCTCTTCGACCGTGTAGCTTTCCGAAGGCGCCGCAGTCGCAGTGGCTGCAACCATATCCTTGAGCATCGGAAAGACCCTCGCCAGCCTGTATTGCAGGCTTTCACCTACCGCCAATCTATGAAACTCCTTTTGGCATGTTTAGTCAAGCCGGTCACCCAATTAACTCTTGGTAACCGCATTTTTGCCGTACAGGCTGCATTAGCGACAGGGTAAGCGATTGAATCGAAAAAGCAGACCGTGGATTGCATCCGCAGCCGGTGCGGGTATTCCCACCCCCAAGGAAGATGAATCAATTTAACCGGAGAATGGCCGATGGATTATATTTCGGCTCACCTTTCGTTATCACCGTCCCCAAATGGGAGAGTCTTTACTTAGGGTCAGTATCATGCCAGCGCTCACAGTTTAGCCACACTTTTACGCTAATGTCGGTAGAGTCAGTCGAAACCCCTCAATCGGTTCCCAAATTTGCCGCCAGACGTACCACCACCTGAAAAACAAGCGCCACCGGAACAGGACTGGGTAGCCGCCGCTTTAAGGCTCCGGTCGGAGCCTGGCCCGTTCGGCCAGATGGTCGTTTCTGATGGCGAGAAACATGCCAAATCCGGACTGAAGTCGATCGATCAGTGCCATCTGCTGCTTAACTCTTTGTCCACTGAGGTCAGGCAGTCTAGCCTAGATCTTCTGCGCCGATATGCCAGAAGCATCGATCCCGAGGAGAGATCTTCTCTTCGCAAGAGTCTTAACGAAAGGAAGTCCGGACTGGCCGACCACTTCGATCAGGCCGCTGGTCATCTGTCGGAATCCAAAAGGTTGGCACCGACTGAGCCGCAAGCATTTCTTCTGACTCGCAAGAGTGCCATTCATTGCCACGGCAATCAGAAATCGGAAACAACCGAACCATCCCGCTCGGCACCCTCCAGGCGTTGGCTCGAATGCGAAATTACAGCGCTGCTGAGTCCACCGCCGGCATCTCGCCTCTGGGGCAAGCATGCCGATCCGACTGCCAGCCTCCGTCCGGAAGCCGTGATGCAAGGTAATGTAGATAACTGCTACTTTCTATCAACTTTAGCCAGTCTAGCCAGCGCGAAGCCGAATCTTTTGCGGGAGATGATCGCCGAAAATGCCGGCAGCGGAACTTACACCGTCTGCTTCCCGGGCGCAAAAGACAAAAAGGTCACGGTCGAAGCACCGACGGAGCGCGAACTCGAAAGATACGCAAAATCGACTGAATGGGGAGTCTGGCCGGCAGTTCTTGAAAAGGCTCTGGGCAAATTTCTCAAGGATAACAAGGACGAATGCCTCAAACTGCTAGGGCATGAGCTGGCAATCAAGAATACCTCCGACCTCGCTCAATACACTGACGGCGGCGGAAAGGCAGCGATGATGCTGCAACTTCTCACCGGGCAACCGGCCAGCGGCATAGAGATTCATCGGCGCCGAGACCCTGAACCTTCGCACGACCTGTTGAAATTGGCTTTCCATTCCGGCGGTCCGCTCCAGCCTGTAGTAGCGACCATCTCCGAAAGCAACGCTCAAGCAGTAAAGTCCGGACTGACACCACGACACGCTTACAGCGTCCTGGCCTACGATCCCGAATCCAAGATCATCACCTTGCGAGATCCGTATGGCAAAGCGATGCAAAACTCCGCAGGACTTGCGATTGAAACCAATAAAGGGGTCTTCCGCATGCGGTTGGATGACTTCGTCCAACTGTTCGACGAACTTTGTTGCAGCAATACCAGCGCTCCTGCACAGAGAGGAATGATCATGATGCCCAGGAAGCTTTCAATCTACAAGCCGGCAAAGTAGTCAAGCCGAAATCCTCGTCGCTTAATTCTAGCTGTCAAACGGTTGTATCGCTCCGCGAGACAAGCAAGAATTAAAAACGCTTACATGCGACAGATCGGAGGGCGTATGGCTATCCTTTTGGACAAACGGGACGACGGCTCAGTCGCGCTTTTAATCGACGGCGATCTCCAATTCGACAGCAGGGATGAACGAATTTACCATGAGGCTTTAGCTCTGCCTGCTCTGGCAATTTCAGAAAGACGCAAGCCGGGAAAGCGAAAAGCACTGATTATTGGCGGCGGCGATGGTCTGACCGCCCGCGAGCTGTTGAAGTCAGAAACAATCGCATCAATCGACCTGGTCGATTACGATGCCGGAGTCATCAGCCTGGCGCAAGTCGAGCTCAAAGAGATTAACGGCGGCAGTTTGAGCGACCCCCGCATAACAATACATATAGAAGATGCCTGGAAGTTTGTCGAGAAAGCGATCGGACTGGGCACCACATACGATATCGCCATGGTCGATCTTACAGTAGCGCAGGACGCATCCGGTGCCAAATTCCACAGCATGGATTGGTATGCAATGCTAGCCCGATTACTGGCGAACGATGGACTGCTTGCAGCAAATGGGGTTTCACCATCAGCGACACCATCTGCCTACTGGTCGGTTTACAACAGCATGGTCGTGGCAGGCCTTTGCGGACTGCCTTACCGCATCTTCGTCCCATCTTTTGCGCAGATGGGATACGGCTACGATTGGGGATTTTTGCTCGGCTCGCCGACGAGAATCAACGCGCAGGAGCTGGATGACGAGCTGGTGCTACCAGCTCCCCGTCAAATCTTGATGGATCCGGCACAGATCAGGCAATTGTTCGAGTTTCCCGCTGAGCTCTTCGAGCATCAGTCGAAAGCGATGCCCGCCCGCCTGGGTAGCGAGATATTGCTACACTACTTTTACAACAGCAAGGAGATCGCGCCCAGGAGATTGTCCACTTGGAACGCGCTGGCAGCGGATCTGACAGCTCTCTCGATTCCGGAGCCGGACACCGGCGAGTATCTTCTGCCGCCGGAGATCCGAGCGTGCTTGACTGAAACCGGTGACAATGCGAATTTTGAACAGACACTTTTCGAGCGCGTGCTCAATCTGATGCCGGCCTTGAATCGGTTTCAAACCAGGCAGCTGGTCTCCGAGTTTCTCGAAGAGCCAGCCGCCTTTCTCGAGGCGATTGATCTGGGCGGGCTTGTTGAGCGCTTGCTGCGCCGAGCAGCCGAGTTGCCGGGCAAACTCGTGGAAGAGTTGAAACTTCTGCGCGACAAGCTCTCTGAATGGAGCGGCAATTACCTGTCCTTGCTGGACACGGGCATGCGCGTTATGACGATCGTAACCGCTGTAGTAGTGCTCGGCAATCTGCTCTATCCCGATGCCGCTTATGGCAAGGGCGAGCATGGCGGTGGCGGCCATGGTGGCGATCACGGCGGCCATGGCGGTGACCACGGAGATCACGGCGGGCGAGGAGATCATGGCGATCGCGGAGACAGAGGAGATCGCGGAGACAGAGGAGATCGCGGTTTCGGTGGTCGCGGTTTCGGCAATCGTGGGTTCGATCACCATTGGGGACATTGGGGAGCCTGGGGCGGCGGCTGGGGAGCTCGCGGCGGCTGGGCTC
>JAGVKB010000007.1 GCA_020050835.1 Candidatus Obscuribacterales bacterium
ACCAGCTACGGCATTTCCGAGCGCACCTAATACAATGTCCTGGCTGCCAGTGGAGAAGACCTGATATGCCGCAAGCCGTTCGCTCGGGGTCAAAAGGCTGGCCGAATCAATTTTTCGAGTTGTCTCTCCGACCATAATCTCGACCGGATTTGAATTGGCGAAATGCGGGGCGTTTAGCGTCCGCTCGGTTGAAGTGAGATCGAGATTGATCGGCTCAGGATGAGCGGCGGCTACTGCAGAGCTTTGCATAGCAGTGGGAGCCTCGGGTGGCGTAACCTCTGCGTAGCATGGTATCAGTGATACCAGCGATTGCCACATCGCAAGCGCTATTGCCAGGATAGTAGAGCCCTTGGATCTCACTGTGTGGTGCCGTTTCATATCTTGCAATATCCTCTGATTGACATTGGTTTCTGAAGCACTGATGGTGCCTCTAATAGAGGGATTTATGTTGCTCAGTGACTGATTTGTACGCATTTCGCTGCACCCTATTACTGAGGAACTGTACAGCCAACGAATTCCAAAGTTGTTCCAGGGGAAGACCGCGAATTTTGAGGAGTAACCTCATCATTTCTCTCGATCGGTCGCTTTCTCGATTGTTAGCGGGGAAATCCACTAGCAAGCAAGAATTCAGCCCGTGCCAGTGCTAACTGCTGGCAAAGTAGTGCCTAAAGTTGAGCCTCTGTGTCGCCGAGAATCACTATTTGACTTGGTTGGCAAAATTTCGCAGGCAAACAGGCATGAAGAAACCAATGGAGGAATTGACTGTGCAGATTGTCACTCTCTTGTCGGATGAGTTATTCAGTTCCCAGGCCTGTTTCTGGTTGCGTAGAGTTCAAATTTGATTCCGGAGTCTATGCCGTATTACCTTTTGAGCTCGCTAGTGCTAAAGGATTGCAGAACCGAAAAGGATTCGCAAAAGTCTGCTACGGACATGTCAAATAGAGCGCCGTTTTTTTGATCTGGTTCCATGTGTGGATTGGCGAGATGGATAATATCAGCTTTCGGATCGTAGCCAATTACAGCATAGCCGTGATTATTGTACAATCCAAATTTGCCGCACCGTTTATCGTTGGCGTCGATCATCGCCATTACCAGTCCGTTAGCTGACTTACCTTGAGGAAATCGATTCTCCAGGAATGTGCGTACTGATTCTTGACGCTCTTTTGGTGTGCCTTTCGGCTCTGTCATCGGTGTGTCTTTGTATCCCATCCAGTGCCAGGCGACACCGAGCTTCTTGATAGCGCATGTTACCAGATCGATTCGTTCGGCTTGATTTCCAGTAAGCAGCTTGCCCATTTCATCAGACCTGCCAATGCCGCACAATTGCTTCAAGCGCTCGGTCGTGGGAGCGGTTTTGGTCATGGGATCGAGTTTTCTTTGCTGGTACAGACCGAATGCAATGGTTAGAATCAGAGGCCAGCTACCATGTTCATTTACGACAGCGAAGTCGTTTAGGGCGCCTCCCCAGAGTCTCAAGTTGACAGTGACAGGGTTCTTGGGGTCGCCCGGAAACTTCACGGTATATTCTCCCGACTTTCTCTCTCCATTCTCGGTTACGGGTGTGATCATTTCACGGATTGTCTGAGGGCTAGCTATGGACATGGCCTGCATGCTACTCATAACGAAGCAATTGAGCAAAGTGCTCTGGTCAACGGCTTCTGGAACTATTGATGCCAACCCGGCAGCAAACGGCGTGTCGTAAATGAACTCTTTCGACGGAGCCTTCTTTGGAGCTGGTCTGGTCGGGGTACTATTACCGGTGGCCAGGCTGACGGTTTGGTCATCGCTGGATGAATCCGACAGCGACGTCTGGGCTGCATAAGCAAGTAGATCGGTGTATTCATTATTGGTCGGGAGGTTGATTGTAGCAGTGGTGTTGAGAACTCCCGAAGCGGTACCAGCGGACACTTGAGAGTTGTAGCTGTCATGATCTGCGGGAAGGCGCTCCAACACCTGCTCTTCGTTGGTGAAGTTAGAATTCGAAGGTAGGGGACTGTAAGACTGCTGGTTGGACTCGTTCGGGCTGCCGCCGGTGCCAGCCGGCTCTTTCGAAATGATTGTGATTGTTCCGTCTTTACCCAACTTTCCGTCCCTGGTACCTCCTGCAGCAGAGTTAATGTCCATCCCGTTCATGGTCATCCTGCCAACCCCTCTGAATGTCGGAAGTGGGAGTACCCGATCCGAAGCGAAGACGGTGCCATTCTTCGCTTCGACAGTGACGTCGTTGCCGTCGCCGGAGCCGGACTTGCCGGCAACAGTCCCCCCGACTGACAGCAATTGATCTCCGAGCTTAATATCACCAGTTGTATTGCGAATCTCAATCGATCCGGAGTTTCCACCGGTAACGCCCGCTGCGGTTCCGTTACCACCGGATGAAATGACATTCTTTAGAAGAATCTCCTGGTATTCTGACTTGACAAAGACATTGCCACCGCGGCCGGTACTGGTTTCTCCATTGCTGCCATGTGTGTCGATGGTAGTCGCATTTGCCAGGACTCCCTTGTAGGCGGTAACTGTTACGTTACCTCCGGAGCTGCCATTATCTTGCAAACTGGCAGTCACTATATCTCCGTGCAGTTCGACTGCGTCGAACAGGCTGGTCAGCATGACGTCACCACCCGATAGTGCTACTGGTTTGGCAGAAGTAATGCCTGTCTTGACGCCACCGACAATGGATAGGCGATTGTCCGCTGCTATTTTTACGTGCTCTGCTCCTTGCGCTTCGATGGAGCCATCGATGACTACTCGCCCATCTTGCCAGGCTACAAATTCTGGTGTCGACTTCACCGTTCCATTCAATCCAATCGATACAGTCGGTTGGGCATTGGCAATCTCAACAACTGGAGTTCCTACTCGTCCTTCTTTCAATGTGAAGCTGTTGCTAGCTTTAATGGCAATCTTGGAGAGTTGATTGCCATTTAGAGCAATTTCTCCAAGGGCAAACATGAAAACACTGCCAGACGGCAAGGTGGGATCTCCACTGGTCGTTATCTGTCCCTTCACTTCTATCCCGGCAAGATCTTTCAGTTCGGCAGATCCGAATGCGGCAATATGCAAGTTGGCATACGGAGCGAAGATATTGCCGCCTACAGATACTTTGCCGCTCAGTCCGCTTGAGAGTGCTTGATCACCGGCCGGTACTTCGCGAGCCCCCGCCAAAAGGACTACTTGACCGAGGGGAGTACCGGGCTTGGTGGCTGTGTCTCCGATTACGATTGAGCCGATTGTGAGATCGCCGCGCGAGGCAAGATAGACGGAGGTGAGCTCTCGCTTTTCGCCCGGGCTGGTAGATAGACTGAGCGCTTCGAGCGAGACAGATCCGGACTCTGGAAATGCGGCCGGGTTGGGATCAAAGGGGACAGATCCGGCATTCGAGATTTTGATGTTGCTATTGGCAGTTGGGGAGTGTAGATCCACAGCCAATAGACGTATGTCCCCTTTTGAAAGTATTGTAAGTGTGTCTGAACTGACGCTGATGTTTTCGGTCCTGATTGATTGCGGACCTGTGAGTGTGAGGGTTCCACCGCGAACCTTGATGTCGGAGAATGAAATGTCGGTTCCGGCGTGGGCAATTAAAGACCCCTTGCTGATATTCGTTGCCCGACCCACGCCCAGACTGGTTCCTGCTGACAAGAAGGCGCTGGTGGCTGTCAGTTGGGCGATCGACACATACCCGGTACTCTTTACCGATACTTGGGCCGTGGACATGATTCCGCCGGTGCTCAATTCGCTCGATGCTGACAGAATGACCCCGAGCGAATTGTCTCCGCCTGAGCTGAGATCTCTCGTTAGCAAAGCTTTTCCTGCAGTTATTGAGAGCAAGCCATTGTAGGAAGAGGCATGTTGCTCGAGTTGCACATTTTCAGCAGTAATTGTCAGATTTCCATCAGTTGCCTTCAGCATGGCTGCTTCCGCACCAATGACCTCCATTCCGGCTGATATGGTGATATCGCGCCCGGTGACTGACCCCTCTAGCAATACATTGTCGAGTCTTCCGGCAAGGATATTTACGGACTTCTCGCTAGAAATTTGTCTTACGATTACCCCGGCGAGAAGGTCAATGGGAGCATCGCCGAGTGCAGCAATGTTGATTGCTGCTGCATCTCTTGCTATTGCTTGCGGCGATTGAGTATCCGCCGACACGTTTGTCAGCAGTTCGGAATAGTCCGTTGGCACGGTGCTGCCGTTCGTCTGCAGAGACGGTTCGCCATTGACGGTGATTGTAACGTTGCCGGTAGACCGGATGTGCCCGGTCTGCAGCAAACCATTCGCAGAGAGGGTCAGGTCTCCGTAACTGTCAACGTTGCCGCCATTTGTCACAAACGAGCCAGAATAGAGATTGCTTGCGGAAGTCAGGGTAATGTTGCCGCCTTCGGTTTCCAGGTTGCCGGCCGTTATGGAGCCGCCGCTGGACGTGTACACGATGTTACCAGCATTAACTTTCACGTCGCCAGTTTGTATGGAGCGTTGAGTTGTGTCTTGAGGTTGGTCCTCAAGTCCGGAAACTTCTGCGATCTCCTCTATGGATGCCTTGACATAATCAAATGCTACGTACGGTGCCGTCGTGATCGCCTCTACTGAGCCAGAGACTTCCACGTCGGCAATTTCGATGGTCGGAGCGGCAATTACCAGTTTGTTGTCCGCAGCAGATTGCGTACTGAGATGGGCTGAACCGACGCTACTGATCCGTCCATCTACTGTTACCGATCCATGCGCGGCAAGAACAACATTTCCGGATTCATGAGCCCCATCTGCATCAATGCTGCCAGACACCGCAACAGATTTCAGCAGCGACCAACCGGGATAGAATCTGTCGTATCCGGCTATGATTGAAACGCCACCACCGTTTCCTACCGAACTCGTGGTCGAAATTTCTCCAAGAACAGAAATATTGCTTGTCGAGAACAGGCTTACTTGCCCACCGTCGCCAAGATAACTTGAGGTGTCTACATCTCCGACAACTAGTGGCTGACGGAGTGCATTGATGCCAATACTACATCCAGGGCACTCAATTTTGCCAATTGTTGTGTCTCCATAGGAATCAAGGTGGAAAGACTGGTTCAATCCCTCGGACCCCTTTACTGTGCCTAGTTGAGTCGTGCCCCGTGAGTAAATGTAAGTCTTTGGTGACTCGAGCAGCGTGCATTGTATAGAATCAGCCGTTATGTTGGCTTCAGTGCGCACGATCAGACTGGATGCCTTCAGATCATAGCCCTGGAACAGAAAACTACCGCAGTCAATCAGTCCATACGAAGAGAGTTGTCCTGAGACAACAGAACTTGGATAGAATGCCAGCTCTCCTGATGTTTTAAACGTGGAATTACTAGCCAGACTCAGATTGCCCTCGATGGCCGAATCTCCCATTACATTCAGATTTAGATTCGAGCCAAGCGACAAGCCCCCTCTAAACCGAGCAACCCCGCTTAAGGATAAGGAGTTGCTGGTGGGTGGTGCCTCGCCATTGACGATAGCAGTCGGCCCATTAAACCAAACGAACCCGTTAGTCGCATCGATGGTTGATTGACCGAACACAGAGATCGTCCCGGCCGTCGTTGTCATGTCTTTGCAGGCTTGTAGCTGCGAATTCACGAGAGTTAGCTTGCCTGCATAGAGGTCCAAGGCTCTAGACGAATTGGTGGGCGACACCATCAGTGCAGTGTTCACAAATGAAATCTCACGTTTGTCGGAGCTGCTTTGTGAAAAGCCTAAGTTCGCACTGCCCGTGACGTAAGTAGAAGAGTCCTGAAAGGATAGCTTGCTGGCGTAGTTCCACGATACATCACCAGCGATGTCTAGCAAACCTGAAATCGAACCAGTATTGCTGGTAATTCCAATGTCATCACTTGCGGCATTGCTCGAATGCACCGCGATGGCAGAGATAGTTACTCCCGGTGCGTTTGGTGAGTAGTTCGTTCCGCCAAGATAGATATTGCCGGAGGCGCCCAGGCTAATGGCTTTAGCATTACTAGCGTTGAAAACAGTCAAGCTGATGCCGGGGTTCACGATCAGGTTTCCAATCGAACCAATCGAAAGTGGTTGCGGACTGCCATAACTATATGGGCTATCGCTGATCGGAGCTTCACGGGTTCCAACTGTAAACGAGCAGTTATCCAGAGTAAGGAGATAGACCCCTCTAAATGAAACCGGGGAAAGGCTGGATACGGCCACATTCCTGATGGTGCTCAGCCCAGTAAATGATGCTACTTGTCCGGGCTGATCAATCTGAAGGTTGAGTTTAGCCATGCCATCAATGGCTTGCAGACTGCCAGTTCGGATTGTCATACTGTTGCCAGCTCTCAGCGATATCGCATCTCCAGCCTCGGTTAAGAATCCAAGCGCTTTTGGAGAATTACTGCTTTTGTAGGGATCCGGGGAATCGGCAATCTCCATGCTCTGAGTTGCGCTGAGGTTTGTCCCGGCAGTAAGGACAATTGTGCCGGAGCGTATCACAAGTGACTCTGCCGTGATTACAGGTGCTTTGTCTCCTGTACTACTGAACTCGATGCTGCCTGTAGTAGTGTAAGGTGTGTAGCCGCTGTAGTATGCAGGTGTGAATGCTGGTTGGTACACACCGCGATTACCGAGCGAACCATTGACGATGCTTACAGGATCCGTAAGTCCTGTGTTGTAGTTGTAGTTGGTTTTTGGAGTAGCGGAAGAAATGACGACGGTCCTGCCGGTTAGGTTGTAAACCTTAATGGCTGGAACCAACGTACTGGGGTCGGACAGATTTGTTTCTGCTCCTGCTATCACAGTCACGTCAGAGTCCGACTTGACATTTTGTGGTAGATAAACTCGCCCTGAATCCGGGTTTGAGCCAGCGAATGCCACATAGTGTTGATTACCTGATGTTTCCACGGTACCCAGCAAGGAAAGATCGATTGAGCCACCGGTAGTTGACGGGCCATATACAACGACGGAAGACTTATCAGAATTCGCAGAAACTTTCGCTCCAGCAATGAAGTTAGATTCGGAGAGCCTAGGTGAGTTAAACGTGGAACCGTTTGACTCGAACTTGATCGATCCACCGGAGATAGCACTAAAGGGAGCGTTTCCAGCATTGTTGAATGATTCGGGAGAGAGAAAGAGAGTAGAGCCAGCTTGCTCGGTGACAAACACAGGGTCGCCACTCAGCTTGACTTCGCCCAGTCTCAGATCTCCAGTGCGCACGCCGGCAACAGCTTCACATGCTTGAATGTTTACTGTTCCCGAAACTCTATCAGCGTCAACTGTTACTTTACCTTTTCCAGAGTACAGGTTGAGTTGCTTCGACAGAAAGTCGCCATCTGTGAGTTGCACATTTGCCAGCTCATTGAATGTTGAGTCGCGGACGTTGATCGCACCCTGGATGGCCTCCAAGCGCCCACTTATGTTGCTAACTACCAGATCGTGCAAGCTTGACGAAGTGACATTTATGCTTCCGGTGATGGCAGTTATCGCTCCACTATTTGAGATGTTACCGATGCTTGACCTTATGTTCAGATTGTTCAAAGCTTGCATCACCGGCGCCGGCCCGGCAACTCCTGCTGGTAGGGCATTTATGATCGAGCCACCGGCCGATGCGGTCAGGTTGCCCGAGCTGGAAATGGTGCCATGATTGACGATGTCGTTAACCGCGTTCAAGTTGAGATTCAAGTTGGTAAGGTTATTGCCAATACCAGGTAGTCCTGACGACGGCAGCACGGTAGAGAGAACGGCACCCTGCGAGTTCACGATATTGGATGCGCCAATATTGATGCTGGACACTAATTGGCTGGTCGAAACGGCATAGAAGGCACCGGAATTGGTCAGATTTCCGCTCAGATTCAACTCCTGGGCGATAGCAGCATTCTGTATTGCCGTTACTCCGGCCGGTATGACCAGGTCGCTTACAAAT
>JAGVKB010000134.1 GCA_020050835.1 Candidatus Obscuribacterales bacterium
ATACTTAGCATCAGGGTGAGTCTAAGGTATCTTCAAGTCCAATCAAACATTTATGCAACAACACGACATCTCGGAACTTGAGCGCCTGCTCAAGCTCCAGGAGCAAACGTTCGGCTGCGATTCGACAGAAGTCGGCGAGACCTGCTATAAGGTTGCTGACCTGTACTTCAAGGACAACAGTTTTGAATTGGCCGAGTCTTTCTACAGGCGCTCGCTCAATACCAGACTTTCGCAGCGAGACATTCATAAGACGGACGTTCAAAAGATCGAGACACAGCTTAAGTTGTGTCATGCAAATATGCACCCAACAGCTGCACCGTCAGCCCAGCCCCAGGACGAGCCCCCTTCTGCCGAATCAATTGGAGAACTGGACAGTCACTGTGTCCAATCCCCCCAGGAGAAGGTTAGCTTGCCGCACAACGGAACCTCACAGTCGAGCCAACGACTGAATGAAGCAATCAACGATGCAAGAGTCGAGCTTGAGTTGTTGAAAAGCTTTGGTGGTTCAGAGAGTACTGCCTTTGCCGACATGTCGACCAAGCTGGCGGCTCTCTATTGTCGCAAGCAGATGTATGCGGAGATGGAGCCGCTCCTGCTTCAGTCCGTTCTTATCTGGAAGTCCAGCTACGGCGCAAATCATCCGAGCGTGGCCACTGGTCTGAAGAATCTTGCACAACTTTACTGCCATCAAGAACAATTTACACAGGCCGAGCCGCTCTTCAAGCTTGCTTTGGAAATCAGGACACGAGCATTCGGGTCCGATGATCCCCGCGTGATGGAAGTGCAAAAAAACTATGCTGCACTACTTCAGAAGACTTGCAGGCAAAATGAAGCCGTAGCTTTAGAGAAGCAGCTCCAGGACGCTGGCAACAGGAGATTCAAATCAGTAAACGCCGAATTTTGAAGAGGATCAATTTATTGTTCGATGAAGGTCCGAATTTTGATGACTTTCAAAGGGACTTTTGAAGGAAAGCCAGATGTATTGCGAGTTCTTTTTGTAGGGCTTGTAAAGTGTCACGAAAGTTTCACAACCCTTTCATACAATCATCCTGTCTCTGAACAAGTATCTCTGGTGGGACTAACTCCCATCTGAAATTACTATCGATTGCGAAACATAGGCTGGTGGGCTGAAGTGCTGAAAAGCACAGAAAACGCTACTTCCTGTTGCCTCGGATAGCCAATGGACACAGATTTTCAAACCACCGCACCACAGCGTGCGCCAGATACCGATTTCGCGGAATCGCCTCGCTCACCTCAACATACTGCCGAAAGCGCTGCACAACGATTATTGCAAGCGTCTTTCTCAAACTCTTACGCGCAGCGTACCGACCGAACTGCCCGAGATGGTGCTCCTGCAAAAGACGATCCGATTGCAACAGTATTTCGATCGAACGACTCTGCAAAGGAGAAAGAGGCTAAAGCTCAGCCAGGAGTTCAGCCTAAAGAACTGGCTCAGTCAAAAGATGTCGCAAGAGCATCGACAGATGTTTCTTCGCAAAGTGCAGGAGAAGAGCCATCTGCCGTTTCAAAGTATCTTGAAAAATACAAAAAGGCACCACAGGATAGTAAACCGGATACCGACAGACCTGCGCCACCAAGACCGGATACTCCCCCGCCCCCTGCGCCTGGGCCACGGCCAGAGCCTGGGCCACGACCAGAGCCAAGACCGGGACCAGAACCAGGTCCGCGCCCAGGTCCGCGCCCAGGTCCGCGTCCGGGTCCACGCCCGGGTCCCGGTCCAGGTCCAGTTCCAGAGCCGCGACCAGATGTGCCGCAGCCAAAACCAGTGCAGCCACCCAAACCAGATGGACCAGGGAAGATTGACGACATAGATGTTCGACCTGGGCCGTTAAAACCGGAGCCGTTGAGACCGGAGCCAAAACCCACTCCGGAACCAAAACCTCGTCCGACCCCAACAAATCCAGAGGCTGAGGCGGTCGTCGACAAGGTCCAGGGCGTCTCCGACGAGGACAAGCAACGCGCCAAATCTATGAATCGATTCGAAGAACTGGTGCTCAAGCATATCAACGACGAGCGAAGAAAACACGGTCTCAACGAAGTGAAATTTGATCCACGCTTGCAATTGATCGCCCTGGAACAATCAAAATACCAGGAGAAGACAGGACGCTGCGGTCATTTTCAAGACAAGCCCGGCTGGAAAACTCCGATGGACCGCATGAAGCAGGTGGGATTGTCAGGCGACTCTGGGCTGAATGAAAATGCTGCTTTTGGCTGGCGCAATCCTGGCGACGAAGCTAGCGAACAAGCGCTCGACCGGGAAGCAAAGTCTCTAGTAGAAGGTTGGAAAAGCAGCCCGGGTCATTACAAGAACATCCTGGCCAAAAATGTCACCATTGCCGGTCTCAGCCATGTCGGTCGAGCCTCTACGATGGCTCTAGCGTAACAATCAGTGGGACACGCACCACGCTTCGCTGCGAACCCAATGCAACGCGAGGCCTAATCGCTTGACCAGAAAGTGTGAATGGCGTGCTTGTCTGCGGATTGAAGTCGCCGATTCGTGGGTATTCATCAGGCAGATCCTCTCGGGTCGTGAAATAATCAGCCGATGAAGAAAGAACCTCAACAACAACAGTTGTATTACCAAAACATCACGGATCCCGAAGATCCCGAGTTCTCATTGCTGGTGCCCGAAAAGCGCAAGGTAATTGATGCAATCAAGCAGCTTGACTTTCGTGCTACACCGCCGGAAGTTGCAGCTGCATCCGGCTTACCTGTAAATCGGGCTTCCTTTTGGCTCAACAAGATAGCCGGGGAAACTGCCGGGAAGCTAGAGGTGACCGCTGACGGAACGATCTTCTACTCCTTCCCCTCCAATTTCACCAATGCATACTTGCTGCGCGGCATGAGAAAGGCAGCGTTGGTCGCCGGGGCTTTTCTTTTCCAGTTTCTCTATTGGTTGGTCCGAGTGTCATTTGGATTCGCGCTTGCCATGTCGCTTTTGGTGATAGTGGTAATCTTTGTCGTCCTGATAGTGATGGCGATCGCTGCCATCTTTGGTGACAGTGATGGCGGGGGCGGTGATAGCGGATTCAGTTTCGGTGGCGACTTCTTCGACCTTTATTTCCTCTGTGACCTTTTCAGTTGGGACTACAGCCCTTCTCATACGTCTTACCCCAATAGCTATCCGATTGGTCGCAGTGAGCGATACAGCGGTTTCGTAGAAGAGCATCCGAAAGGTAACTTCTTTCTCGAGTGTTTTTCCTTCCTGTTCGGCGATGGTAAGCCTAATTCGAATTTGCTTGAGGTTCGCTGGCAACAGATAGCACGTGTCATAAAGAATTATGGCGGAGTAGTTTCCACAGAACAGCTGGCTCCATTCTTGGATGGTGACCGATCGGACTCCGGTATGATTTTAAGTGCATTGGCACAGTTCAACGGCCGTCCGGAAGTCACCAAGAGCGGCTACATCGTATACGTTTTCCCAGACTTTCTCGATCCGGCAACGGCGCCAGTCTTGCCTCCGATGAGATCGGAGCCATACTTGGTTGAAGACGAATGGAAGTTTTCAGCATTTTCTGCCGGCGCTCAAATCAAGGTACTCATCCTTGCATCGCTTAACATAGCCGGCAGCTGGTGGCTGTTTAAGCACATCGCTACTATCAATCTACTGCACCACATTGCCATCTTGATCGATGTATTACTTACATATGCCGTGATCTTTCTTGCTATACCGGCCGTTCGCTTCCTGGTGCTGCTCGTACTGAACGCGCGGATAAGGCAGCGCAACGAACTTAGGCTGGCAGCCTACGAGTTGGTAAACAGGCCTCAAGGAGATGTTCTGGAAGAGATTCAGGAAGCGGCTGAGATCAGGCAGCAGGAATTGGAGCTAATGCGCAGCGATCGCAGAGTTGTCTTTTCTACTGACAAAGACAGCTCCGAACAGCTGTTCGACGAGCAATTGGATCAGTCTAAGTAAATTGAAGTGCAGGTTTCGACGCGCAGGAGAAATGGATTACAATATCCCTTTGCCTGCCCTTGTGTCGGAACTGGTATACGAGTCGCACTTAAAATGCGATGCCCGTAAGGGATTGAGGGTTCAAATCCCTCCGAGGGCAATCTCTTTACTATCGATTAAGAGCGCTTCAAAACGCCATTTAGCGCAAAGTCAAAGCATTGCTCGAGCCTGGATGTAAGATCGCCAGGCTCACGTCCTGCGCGAATCCAAAAGAGCTGTTCGCACATTATTGAAAGATCTATCAAATGCGCAACTCTTCGCTTATCTATATCCGTCCGAAATGCTCCCGCTTCTTGACCCTTCTGTAAGATCACCTCGACGCACAAAGTAAGCGGCTCCGGCTTGCACTCCAATTCGCGCTCTACAAGTGGACGAAATCGTTGCGCGCTAAATACATCGAGCAGGCGCCAGTTCTCTAGCGTCCAAGTCACAATGTCATTGATTAACACGGAGATCATCTCCGCGGCCGATTGATTGGTCGAACGCATGGTCTCAATGTAAACAAAAGCCTCTTCGTGGCATTGTCGCTTGATCTCAAGCGCTACTTCTTCCTTGGATTTGAAGTGATAGTAAAAGGTCACCTTGGCCACGTCAGCGGCTTCGACGATGTCATCAATCGTCGTTCCTTCAAAGCCGCGCTCAAGAAAGAGCTGCTTTGCAGCGTCGACAAGGCTTTGGCGTCTCTGCTCGCGCTTTCTGTCTTTTCTTCCATAAATAGTCGTGCTCATTTGACAAGCATAACATAGTATGAAATCATACTGAAGTATGGATCTCAGTCCAGGCAACTGCAATGAGTCGCTCCTCGCATAGTAATGGCATGCGTCTAATCCTTGTACTTGTGTGCAGCTTGACAGTGGCGCTATTGAGTGCCTGCAACGAGACACCCAAGCCAGCCGGCTTTCCGCCAGCCGTGGTTCAAGTAACTCCGGTTGCAGTTAGACCATTTTGTGAGAAAACGGATTATCTGGGCACCTTGAGGTCGCGTAAATCGGTGACCCTGTCTCCAAACGTTGAGGGGCAGGTCGCTCAAATTTTTGTCACTTCCGGACAATCGGTCCATGCCGGTGACAAGCTCTTACAGATTGACGCACGCATGCAATCTGCGCAAAAGGAATCATTCGAGGCTGCGGCTCTATCGGTCAACTCGGATCTTGCCAATGCCAAGGCGACGCTCGCATCGCTGGAAAGTTCGCTTAATAGTAAAGTCTCTACTGTCGAGTTTTCCAATGCCCAGTACGCTCGCTATCAAACCCTGGCGGACCAAGGTGCAGTTGCGCTGGCCGATCGCGATTCTTGGAAGAATCGCTCGGAAGCTGCTGAATCCGAGCGGCAGGTCGTCTTAAGGCAGATTGAAGCGCAAAGGATGACGGTTCAAAAATTCGAGCGTACCTACAGGCAAGCTTTGGATAGCTTGCAAGCTCAAAAGGAGCAGCTCAAGTATTACTCGATCACCGCTCCCTTTGCCGGCATTGTAGGCGATATTCCAGTGAAGGTGGGCAACCACGTTTCTTCATCGACGACGCTCACGACCGTGACCGAGAATCATCCGCTCGAGGTCTACATCTCGATTCCGGCTGAGAAGGTTAGCGCCATGACTCTGGGGATGTCCGTCGCTCTGCTTTCAACCGACGGGGATAATTTTGGTACCAGCAAGGTTACTTTCATCGCTCCAACAGTAGACCCTGCGAGCCAAACTGTTCTGGTCAAGACTTTGTATGCCAACGACAAAAATCTGCTGAGAGCTGATCAGACGGCTCGGGCCCAAATTATCTGGAAGCAGCGGGAAGGTATCGCTGTTCCCACGACGGCAGTCATGCAAGTGGCCGGAAAGCGCTATGTTTTTGTCGCGGAAAAGGACAAAGACGGAAAGGAACATGCCCGCCAGGCTGAAATCGAGATTTACGGGATAGAAGGCACTCATTATCAGGTGAAGAGCGGTCTTAAGTTGGGCGACCGACTAATTACAACCGGAATTCAGCGGCTGACAGACGGAGCTCCCATTGCTGAAAAGGCATCTGCTGTGCTCACTGACCAGCGCGGCAAGAAATTGATCGGGGCCAGGTGAGCATATGTTCGTCAATTTTTTCATTAGCCGCCCCATATTTGCTTCGGTTTGCTCGATTATCATCGTGATAGCCGGCTTGGTCTCAATCCCGAATTTGCCAATTGCTCAGTATCCGGCGATCGTTCCTCCCCAGGTAAAAGTTACTTCTGCCTACACAGGAGCGAGCGCTTCGGCAGTAGAAGCTAGCGTGACTAACATCTTGGAGCAGCAGATCAACGGTGTGAAGGGGATGAAGTACATCACTTCGTCCAGCGGCAATGACGGTACTAGCACCATTAACGTCACTTTCGACCTGGAGCGTGATATCGATGCTGCGGCGGTCGATGTTCAAAATCGCGTCGGGTCGGTCCAAGGAAGGCTTCCCGACGAGGTGAAGAAGACCGGAGTCACTGTGGATAAGGTGTCTACCAGCATCGTCTTTGCGGCGGCGCTCTCCTCTCAACATCATGACGCTCTGTATCTGAGTAATTATGCCGATCTTTACTTGAAGGACGCGCTTAAGAGAATCAAGGGTGTCGGTGATGTCACCATTTTCGGCGAACGCAAGTATTCGATGCGTATCTGGCTAGATCCTGTCAGGCTCAACAATCGCCAGATTACAACCGGCGATGTGATCACCGCTTTATCTAGTCAAAACGTTCAAGTCGCAAGCGGTTCAATCGGTAAGGCGCCCTACCCGGTAGGTCAGTCATTCGAAATCAGTACGCGAGTCGTTGGCAGATTGAGGACTCCCGAAGAGTTCTCCAATATAGTGATTAAAAGAGGGCCGAATGGCTCGCTGGTAAAAGTTAAGGACATTGGTCGGGTTGAGCTGGGGGCTGAAAACTATGGCACTTTCCTGCGGTACAAGGGGCTGAATGCGGTTGGCATCGCAATCTATCAGCTGCCTGGCGCAAATGCTCTCGACGTGGCTCGAGACGGTAAAGCGGAGCTAGCCAGGCTGACTAAGAATCTACCTCCCGGTGTCAAATGCGATGTCGCTTTCGATACGACCTTGGCCGTGGAAGAGTCCATTCGGGAAGTGCTTAAGACACTCGGCGCCTCAATTCTGCTGGTTGTAATTGTAATTTACCTGTTTTTACAAAGCTTTCGCACGACCGTCATTCCGGCAATAACGATTCCAGTCTCGTTGATCGGTACATTTGCCGTAATGAAAGTACTCGGCTTTTCAATTAATACCTTGACGCTTTTCGGAATCACGTTGGCGACCGGTTTGGTGGTTGACGATGCAATTGTCGTAATTGAAAACATTGCCAGGTTAATGGAAGAAAGACAGCTTCCAGCATTTGAAGCCGCTCGCGAAAGCATGAAGGAGGTTACTGGCGCTGTTATTGCTACGGCCCTGGTGCTAGCGGCGGTGTTCATTCCGGTGGCTTTCTTTCCGGGCACCACCGGACAGCTCTATCGACAGTTCGCCATGACACTAGCTATCTCTGTCGGTATCTCTGCTTTCAATGCATTGACGCTTACACCGGCGCTTTCGGCTCTCCTGTTGAGGCAAGAAAGTAAGTCTAATTGGTTCTTCGCCCGGATCAATTGGATACTTGATCTGGTGAGAACCGTTTTCGGCAGAACGCTTGATGTGCTGCTGAAACTCAAAGTGCTCGTAGTGATCGCTTTCATCGGTTCGCTGGTTCTGACCGCATGTCTGTATGCAAAGATTCCCACCGGCTTTCTGCCGGACGAGGATGTCGGGTATTTCATGATTATCGTGCAGGGTCCTGACGGCGTTTCGCTGGACTACACAAGTAAGGTGGTCTCGAAGGTAGAAGCGTGTGCAAGAAAAATCCCTGAAATTGCCGGGGTCTTCGCTGTTGGTGGCTTCAGTTTTAACGGCACGAATTCGAGCAATGCAATTGTTTTCTGCACCTTAAAACCTTGGAGTGAGAGGACAAGACCAGGTCAGTCAGCCGAAGGAATCCTTGCTCGCTTGAGACAACCGCTAGCCGAAATTGACGAGGCCTTTTGCATTCCGTTTAATCCGCCACCGATTCAAGGATTAGGTAATTTCGGCGGATTCGCCTTCGAACTCGAGAATACTCAACGTGCCAAGCTAGAGGATTTTGCCTCGCTGACCAATGATTTTGTCGCCGAGGCCCGCAAAAGTCCATTGCTTACCAGCATTCAGACCACCTTCCGGATGAACACTCCGCAGATTGTAATTGATGTCGACAGAGATCGCGCTCAGTCTTTAGGTGTCAATGTCGCAGAGATTTTCAATACTTTGCAAGTTTTCATCGGTTCGTTCTACGTAAATGATTTCGACTACCTGGATAGAAGCTATCGAACCTATGTTCAGGCTGACTCAAAATTCCGCAGCAATCCCAAGGATATAGATAGGCTGTATGTCCGCTCTGACAGCGGCACGATGATTCCGATCAGCAACCTGGTGAAGCTTACAAATACTACTTCCCCGGCTACTATCTCACACTACAATCTTTTCAAGTCAATTGAAGTAAACGGGTCACCAGTGCCCGGTGTAAGCTCCGGGCAGGCGATTGCTGAAATGGAAGCGATCGCCAGAAGAGTCTTACCCAGAGAAATGAGATTTGAATGGACCGGTATCTCACTTGAAGAGATTCAATCCGGCAATCTAGCGCTCCTTATCTTCGCTCTGGGCGTGTTGTTTGTCTTTCTTGTGCTTGCCGCTCAATACGAAAGCTTGCTCGACCCGTTGGTTATCCTGTTTGCCGTTCCGCTGGCTGTATTGGGGGCGATCTCCGCCCAGATGCTGCGAGGATTGCAGAACGATGTGTTTTGCCAGATTGGACTCGTGATGCTGATTGGATTGGCAAGCAAGAATTCGATATTGATCGTGGAGTTCGCCAATCAACTTCATCGAAAAGGGCTTTCGCACCAGAGGGCGGTTGTCGATGCTGCACTTACAAGGCTCCGTCCGATCTTGATGACTTCTCTAGCTTTCATTTTTGGCATTATTCCGTTGGCTGTCGCTGAAGGCGCCGGAGCAAACAGCCGCCATTCGCTCGGCACGACTGTGCTGGGAGGAATGATTCTCTCCACCATTTTGAGCTTGTATGTCGTTCCAGTCTTGTATCTGGTCTTCAATCAGATCAAGGGCAAATTCATCAAGAAACGAATGGTCGATTCGGCTGCGCCGAATCTTGATGATTGCCAACGCGAGATTGATTTGTCTGAGCGCTCTAGCAGGCAATAGATGGAGCTACCGCTGCTGCTCCTTCGCGGAAGCGATCGCGTTCGCCAATGATTTTAAGCAGCGCTGACCGCCGGATTCGTTCAAATGCACTGTGTCATAGAAATCAGCATCGGTATAGTTTCTGTCGGCTTGCATATCGAGTAGCTGGCAGCCGTGCCGGGTAGCAAGATTGCTTAGCGCAGCTCGATAGCGAGCGTAAAATCCGTTCTTCAGAAGCTTGATATTGTCCGTTGTTAACGGCATGTTCACTAGCATGACTTTCATCTGGCGCTGTTTGGCCAGTTCGACAAGAGCCTCCAAGAAGTGCTCTTGTTTGGCGAATTGTGCTGGATCGAAGTGGCGGTACCGAGCGCGGTATTCTTCTATGCTTTTTTGCCAAACTTGTTTCTTGTTTTGACCGAGCAGGAATTGTTGTTCTACCTTGCCTGAGTCGGCTGGTCCTGAGCTTTTCTGGGTTGGTACAAGCGTTGAGACGGCGCGTTTGAGGAGAGCGCTTACCTTATCCTGATAGCGCCAGCGTTTACCGTAAAGAAAGACTATGTTGTTAACGACGAAATCCGCCTTCTCTTGAATCGAGGCTAGGTACAAGTCACCCAATCTGGGGAGGTCTTCCAGTTGCATCAGGCGCTGAAACACCGGAGTGCGAGTCTCCCCGGTCAAGAGATCGTCCATGAAGTCTCGCGGCGCAAGTCCGTATACCAGGATCTCCGGAGTTCTCTTACCGACCAGCAGTTTGTCTACCAGCAGATAGCCGTCCGACACCATCAATCCAGGGAGAGCAAAGGCGAATACTTGTTTTGAGCCCAGCGCTCGCGCGGATAAAAGTCGTTCTAGCTCAAGCGACCGGTGATGATGGTACACATCGGCTACGTTCGCAAAGTGCTTGACGTCCGTGCTCCAGAGCGGTGCCATCAGCACCGACGATCCGACCAAGACTACCTCTGGAGGCTTAGAAGCCGACTGGAATTGCTCGACAGCTGAATCGCATGCCTGAAATGTGACGCCTTGTTGCTCCGCCTTCTTTTTCGATTGCCTCGAGAGATTGGTTGCAAGGCTAAAGCCGGTGTTCAAGAGAAGATAAAACACAATCGCCCAGACCGCCGCTGAGCCGAGGCACAGATGATTGGATCGCCCGGAGCGATTGCCGGTACGGTCTGGGCTGAGAGACGTTGTTGAACGTCCCAAGAGTTCAACGGATGATTGTTTCGTTTCGGTCATAGCATCTCATGACATTATCCACCCAGACTGCTGGGTTCATGCCTGTCCAAAGCCAGGCTGATATTTTCTTAATTGCCATGGTGCTAAATAGTTGCCGGCGAAGCTTTATTTCGCCTGCGCAAACTGCTCGCTGCGAATGCGCACTTTGTTCTCTAGAACGCCGATACCCGCTGCTTCCATGGTGACTACGTCGCCGTCCTTCAGCCAGGGATAGAGCGCAGGCTCCAGTTCCACACCGGTGGCGGGATCGAGTTTGGCGCAAAATTCCGCGATACAACCGTTGCCGATTGTTCCAGAGCCCATGATGTAGCCTTCTTGGACTGCAATATTTTGTCGTCCGAGCCAGGATATGATGCGTGGGAAGCTCCAAGCTTGGCGCTTGCCGGTAGTCGGATGGGTGTGATACAGCGTGTTGTAATTGGAACGGCTGCGCTCCTTGCCATTCACGGTAAGCACCATCTCCGTGTCGAGCACACCGTTTTCATCCATTTTGAACGCCGAGACCGGGACGAGCTTCGGTCCGATACTCTTGCCCAGGATGAATTTGCTGTTGGTCGGTCCCAATCCTTCGATGTCCTTCTTTTGAACATCACGAGCCGACCAGTCATTGAGAATCGTCAACCAACAATTCTCTTGAAAGAACTTGAGAGCTTCCTTCTCATCGGTCAACAGGGCGGTCTTTCCTATCACTAAACCAATCTCGAACTCGTAATCGGGAGCTTTCACAAAGGCCGGCAAGTTGACCTCGTCGCCCGGACCATAGAGCTTTTCCGGCGGCAGGTCGACGGCGTAGTAAGCGGCGTGATCGTACCAACCGGGCCAGATCCCGGTTCCACGCTTGGCGCGGATCTGGGTGAGATGCTTTTCAAATCCAAGGAAATCCATCAGAAAACGCGGCTCCGGAATCTCCGTGCCGAAGAGATTGATTTTGGGAACCTTCCGTTGAAACAGCATTAGACATAACCTCGTTAACCGCCTTCAAAACGCGGCAAATGTGCGCTCGATTGCGCTCAATTAAACCATGCCGAAGCAATCGCATCCAGGTCGAAGGCGATGATATGAAGGACGGCTATAGAAGCCGCCCGGTTTTAGCATACTTGTGCTCAGGTTTCTGTTTTAGAGGGCGCAAAGCAGGGTTTGCCGTTGACTGACTGATTGTCAGTGGTTTACTGATTCGGCCGGCTTAACAGCTGTGCTGATCAACTTACTTTCCGCTTCCTTCTTGTTGTCGGCGGATGGATGAATCCAGATGTAGAGAAAGGCTGTCATTCCGGCGGCAAGTAAGGCGACGACCAAAAGACTAGATAGGGTGCCGCTTCCGGACGACGAAGGTGGACCTAGCATGGGATTCCTGCGCAAAGAATCAGCATTATAGCTGTCAAGCATGACGAGATTTCTTTGCTTGCAAAATGGGCAACGCTCGGCATAGCGGGACGTATACCGCCCGCATGCGGTGCAAACCAGTGTCCTCATTTGGAAGCCTCCTGAGGGTTATGTCTGTAGTAATGGTTAGTAACTTGGGGCGAACTTGGGGGCGAACAAAATGACGTGAGTGTAATTTTACCGGTCACACAAAAGATGTCAATAGGATTTCGCAATCAAGTTCAATCTAAAACATCCGACTTGGTCCAGGTTTGAAAAATCGCTCCAAACGATTTATGACAGTGATTTCTTTGCCTTCCAAGCATAAAATTGGTTTGGCCAAAAGCTCACAATAAGGACGATTTGATATGAAGCATTCGGATGCGTTTGAAAGACTTGTCAGCGAGATCAAGCCGAAAATTCGCGAGATTTCGGCCGAGGAGGTCAGCTCCAAATTGCAAAGAAAGGAGAGCTTCTTTTTCGTTGATGTGCGCGAAGATCATGAATGGGCCGAAGGCCATGCCGCCGGAGCTATGCATATCGGTCGCGGCATTCTGGAGCGTGATATAGAGAAATACGTCGAAGACTTCGATGCCGAAGTCGTTCTCTACTGTGGTGGCGGATATCGCTCCGCCCTTGCCGCAGACAACATTCAGAAAATGGGCTATCGAAGAGTACTTTCTATGGCCGGTGGAATTAGAGGCTGGCGCGAAAAGGGCTTACCGGAAGAGAAACCGGAAGAAAAATAGGTACGGTGCATGCTGGGTGTCGTTCATTGACCGTGGCTTTTTTGTGAATACGTATTTTCCCCATACTCCAGGCTCCGAATCAGTGTTAATACAAGTATTGGTGCAGGTATCTGCCTGTACAATACGTGGATAAATTACCAAATTCGGGAATATTACTGTATCTTCCGGTCGTCAAACAGGTAATAGAGGTGCTCTTCCGGTGAGCGGTCAAGAAAACCAGCAACATAAAACCGAAGAACTGCCGATTTCCGAGTCGCAAAAGGCTGCTCAGACAGCCGAAACGAGTGTTCGCCGTGACCTGGAAAGTGCTTATCGGATGCCTGGTGAGAAACCGGCGACCAAGACAGAGAGTAATGCTGCTGACGATAAGCAGTCTAAGAGCTTTACCGAAATGGCAGCTGACGAGGCCTACGCCTTGCTTAAGGCAGCCGGCAGCTGGCTGAAAAATGGAGACAAGAGTCAATCAGCCGTGGCTGATCAGGATGAAATGGACCATGGCTCGAAGTTTCTAGATTGCTCGAATCCGTTTAAGAAATCCGACAGCAGCTCTACTTCCGAAAAGACTAGCAATCAAGGCAAATCCGAAGCGCCCGAGGAGAAAAGTTGGTTCGGCCGAGCTCGGGATTGGGTCGCCGGCTCAGTTAACAGCGTGCGCAGCTATTTCGAGGATCGCGCTGACTTTTTGGCTAACGGATACACCAAGGGCACAGATGTGCTTTCCGATAGCTGGACCACTGCCCTCAAAAGCAATGATTTGAAAGATGACATCAAGCTAATGGGCAAAATGAACGCTGGCGAAACGAAAGCGGTGTTCCTCACGAGCAATCATGACAGCCGCATGTTGACCGAAGACGAAGTTCGCTACAAAGACAAAGACGGCAATACGATTATCTCGAACCGCAAGACTCATGAGACCATCGCTCAGAGTGCTGATGGCAAGACGGTCTACATGAAGAAGCCGGATGGCACGGAGATTATCAAAGATGAAAGCGGCCAGATCACTCGCAACAAGAAGGAAGGGACATACACCAAGATTGACAATGACGGTACGGTTACCAAGCTGGAGTTGGACAAGCGTGATCCCGAGCATCAAAAGGTAATTACCGAGCTCGACAAGGGGTTCTCCATCATTCAAACCAGAATGAGATTCTCCTGGAAGGAAGCTCACGGCAATTCCGGAGACAACATCATGTTCCGGGATGGGATCGCTCACATTCACGATCATGGAACGAAATCAGTCGTTCTCAACGATGGCACCACTCATGTCAAGAACGACCGGGTCGGAGAGATTCGCGTTAAGAATGGAAAGCTGGAGCAGGAACAGCCTGACGGGTCTTACAAGGAGATTAAGGAAGGCGACCCAATCATGAAGCACATCCGCCAGAGAGAAAATGGCGGCTGGGAGATCATGGGTGTAAACGTGGATCGCGAAGGTACTGTAACCACTGACTCAGGACAATGCGTACGAAGGAAGCACGACGGTGTCTGTGTTTCCGGCAAGGATCGTCACGGTCGTGATGTCGAGGGCACGGTGCAGGAGAACGGCAACAGTGAAGTAGTTGACGGAAAAGGCACTAAGACCATTCTAAATGTTGACCGTCCGGATCATCTGGTGGAAAGGATTGATGCCGATGGTCACAAGCAATTTACTTATGACGACGACAAGGACACTCTTTGTATCGATGACGAAGTGACCTTCGGACCGGACGATACCTGGTTGGATTTTGCCGATGTTTCGATTGATGACGACGGCTCAATCTCCTTCGAGGACGATTCTTATTTGATCGATAACAGCGAAGAAGCTTACCAGGACGCGCATGAGACTGCCCACGGTGCAGTCAGCGCGGCTGATAGCATCGGTGCCGCCGTGGCTGGCGAGATCTCCAGAGGCACCTGTGATTTCGGCGATGTCGACACATTGATCGGCGCGATCGGCAACTTAAATGATGCGCTCGGAGTGGCATTGGCTGCTGGCAATCTTGATGCAGCGGGCAAGATCATCATGAAAAAGGCCGAGTTAGAAGGTATGTTGGGCGATGTGCGGGTTCGAGCTCAAGTAGCAGCTGAACTCGGGCGCGCTGGCATCACAGATCCGTCGAGCGTCAACCAGGCTCAGCAAAAGCTTGGCACAAATACGATCACGGAAATTGTCAATGACGAGCAAGAAAGGCAAAAGTAAGCAGTCGCTTTGGACCGGGTCTATCGAATGCGGTCTATAGGGTCAGCTGTCGAGTCCTGAGTCAGCGAAACAACCGGCTTGGATTTGCTCAGCAGCAGTGGCTGTACAATGGTTGCTTGAAGACGGCGCAAGTCCTTTTGCGGCAAGCGCAGTAAGGAGTTGAGTTAATGAGAATACTGCTGGCGGAAGACGATGATTATCTAGCCGATGCCATTTCGATGGCCTTACGTGATGGCGGATATTCGGTGGATAAAGTAGCCACTGGCACTGACGCGGATCAGGCGGTTAACTCCTCTAGCTACGATCTGCTAATTCTTGACCTCGGTCTTCCGGCGCTGGATGGTCTGGAGGTCTTGAAACGCTTGCGCGGTAAGGGACAGACATTGCCGGTTCTCATTTTGACTGCTAGGGACAGCTTGCAAGATCGGGTAAACGGGCTCGATCTCGGCGCCAATGATTACTTGACGAAACCGTTTGACCTGCCCGAGCTTGAAGCTCGGATTAGAGCTCTATTGCGCAAAGATCGCTGGGGCAATCGCACCTCTATTAGTCACGGTGATCTGCAATTCGACACGGTTTGCCGGCAGGTAACATTGAATGACGAGCTCGTGGAGCTTTCGGCGCGTGAATTGGCAGTGCTGGAAATTCTCTTGCAGCGAATCGGCCGGGTCGTCACTAAGCGTCAGTTAGCTGAACATTTGTCCAGCTGGGAGATGGAGGTGACGTACAATGCTATCGAGATCGTTATTCACAGATTGCGTAAAAAGTTGGAGCCTTCTGGAATCAAGCTGAGAACGATGCGAGGTTTGGGTTATATTGTCGAAAAGGTTGAATGATCGGTCAATTCGAAAACAGCTGCTTTACTGGCTGCTGATCCCGCTCGGTACAATCTGTATGTTGAGCGCCGCCATCACTTATTATCTGGCGGAGTCTTATGCTACCGATATCTATGACGATCAACTGAGAAACACAGCTGATTCGGTAGTCGGAAGGCTGAGGGTTCAACCGTCCGGCATAGAAGTTGATCTCACGCCGGCGGCACGGGCGGTGCTCGTTCACAACTTCAAGGATCGATTTTACTTTCAAGTAATTTCTGACAGCGGCAAGTTGATTTACGGTGACGAAGATTTACCGGAGCCGCAACGATTGACCGAGCAGTCCCTTCCGCAGTTCGGAACAAGTAAGGTGAAGGGAGATTTGGTGCGCACCTTGCTCATCCTGGCACCGGTAGAAGAAGCTCCGCACCATCATGTATTCGTGCATGTGGCCGAGACGCTCCATGCACGACGGGGATTGACTCATCATATCTTGATAACCACCGCCGTTTCTCAACTAGTGGTTGTCCTTTTTGGAGCCTTTGCCGTCTGGTACGGAGTGGCTCGCGGACTAGCCCAGCTGGATTTATTGAAAAACGCCGTTGCCTGCCGCTCGCAGTCGGACCTCAGCCCGCTGGCAGAAGACGAAGCACCATCAGAGGTGCGCCCACTCGTGCGATCGATTAACGATCTGATGCTGCGATTGAGGCAAGACCTCGAAGCGCAGCAACGCTTTGTGGCCAACGCAGCGCATCAGCTGCGAACTCCACTGGCGGGACTCAAGACGTATATCGGACTTCTCCAAAAGTTGGTGGTCAATGAAAACGCAAAAGAGGTGATCAAACAGTTGGATACCGGGGCCGATCGCACCACTCATCTCGTCAATCGATTGCTTGCGCTGGCAAAGGCCGAGCCGAATGCGGGCAGACAGAGCGATCACCGACCGCTCGATCTTAATTTCGTCGCATCGGAGGCGACCGCTTCGCTCGTAGCTGAGGCGGTTGATAAGAACATCGAGCTGTCGTTCGATGGCTCGGAGGCTCCGGCGCTTATCCTTGGCGATACCCAGAGTTTGCAAGAACTGGTAATCAATGTGGTGGAGAATGCCGTGCTTTACACTCAGTGTGGTGGCACCGTTGCCGTTACCGTCAAGGATGAGGCGACCGTACAATTGATAGTTGAGGACAACGGCCCGGGAATTCCGGAAGAAGAACGCGAGCGAGTGTTCGAGCGCTTCTATCGTATCCTTGGCACAGGTATTTCGGGCAGCGGTCTTGGACTGTCAATTGTGAGCGAAATCGCTCGCAGTCATAATGCCAGAGTCCTGCTGGAGAGAGGCTCCAACTGCTGCGGTACAAAAGTCGTCATACAATTCTTGAAAGCTGGTGAGCTGGGTGCCAGAAAGGAAAGCACATTCCGGTAGGATTGAAGCAGCTCTGGGCCGGTTCAGGACTGCCATTTCGGTAATTTCTAAACGAATCCTCGGACTGAGAAATGGTTGATTTGGACAATTCAGAGATTAATCGCTCATCGGCAGGCGGAAATCTCGACAGCGAGCCGTCCCAGCCCGGTAGGTTTGCGCTGAAAACCTGCTTCGCCGGTTGGTTGACGGTGGATTGCAATTACCGTTTGGCGCAATGGCTCTTCCTGCGATTGCTTGGTCTGGTTTATCTTTCGGCTTTCCTGTCTTTGTCAGTGCAGGTAAAGGGTTTGATCGGTCACGATGGAATTCTTCCGGCCGATGCTTATCTCTCTCAACTGAAAGCCTATGCCGGTCCGTCTGCCTATTGGTTGTGCCCTACCATCACCTGGTTGTCAGCCAGCGATGCTTTCTTGCAAGCGCTGGCGATTGCTGGCGTTGTGATATCGCTTCTGGTTTTGTTGGGAGCGACGACTATGCCATTGCTCGGCTTACTCTACCTGCTCTATCTCTCTTTAACTGCCGTTGGTCGCGTCTTTCTCCAATTTCAGTGGGATGCTCTTCTACTAGAATGCGGTTTTCTGTCGATCTTTCTGGCATATCCCGGCTGGTTGCCGCCTGTCCGGGCGAAAGACAGGGCAGCTGTCCACACTGGGCCGATCAAGATTGTCATATGGCTCGAGCGCTGGCTGCTTTTCCGCGTGATGTTCCTTTCGGGGGTTGTGAAACTCGCCAGCGGTGATCCGTCCTATCGCAATCTGACAGCGCTGACTTATCACTGGTACACCCAACCGTTGCCCAGCCCAATCGCTTGGTATATGGAGCAGCTTCCGCTCTGGGTTCAGAAAGTCTCGGAAGTATCCATGTTTGTTGTGGAGCTGCTGGTCCCGTTTCTGATCTTTGGTCCGAGGCGTTTGCGCATTCTAGCGGCATTTTTCATCGCCGGATTTCAAACAATGATTGCAATGACCGGCAACTATTGCTTCTTTAATCTACTAACGATTGCTTTATGCCTGCTCTTACTCGATGACATCGTTCTGGCTCGTTTCATCCCGCCGCGCTTGCTCAAAGCGATTGGGACTGTTGTTAACTCCGGGCCGGGCAGGTTTCGGGCCTGCGCGTTGAGCTGCGCTGCCTCTGCGATTGTCCTTTTGAGCCTGATCAATTTATCGCCGGTAGCGATGCCAGGAATTGATGCTTTCGCTGGCTATCTTTCGCCGTTTTGTATTGCGAATAGCTACGGTGTTTTTGCCGTTATGACTACCCAAAGACATGAAATTGTCCTGGAGGGCAGCCGCGATGGAAAGAATTGGCAACCTTATTCCTTCAAGTACAAGCCTGGCGACCTAAAACGAGAGTTGCCATGGGTGGCGCCGCATCAGCCTCGACTGGATTGGCAGATGTGGTTCGCTGCGCTCGGTTCGGCGGAGCATAATCAGTGGTTCGGCAATTTTATGTACCGGGTTTTGCAAGGCTCACCAGCGGTGCTGGCATTGCTGGAAAACAACCCTTTTCCTGAGGCTCCGCCGAAGTATCTGCGCGCAGTCGTTTACGACTACCAATTTAGTGACTGGTCGCAGCGCAAGGCCAGCGGCAACATCTGGCTGCGTCGATACGTGGGTGTATATTTCCCACCCTGCAGTTTGGAGGCGATCGGCGAGAAGTAATGAATTCACGCCTTTCGGGGGATAAAATGAACTGCTTAAGACGGTGTATGATTGGTCAATGTCCCAGTGGAGCGGACAGGTAGCTATTAAGCAGGAATTCTATAAAATGAGCCAGCAAAAAATCATTGGGATTGATTTAGGTACGACCAATTCTTGCGTTGCTGTAATTGAGGGTGGCAAGCCTGTAGTAATTCCTAATTCGGAAGGTCAAGCGACGACGCCTTCTGTGGTGGCATTTACAGAAAAGGGCGAGAGGCAAGTCGGAGTAACTGCCAAGCGGCAGGCGATCAAGAACCCCGCCCGAACGGTTCAATCGATCAAGCGTCATATGGGTTCAACTTACTGGATAGAGATCGGTAAGGACACCTACTCGCCCGAGCAGATTTCGGCATATGTGTTGCAGAAGCTCAAGGCTCAAGCGGAGGCGCATCTGAACGAAAGGGTGACCAAAGCGATCATTACGGTACCGGCCTACTTCGATGATGCGCAGCGACTGGCTACACGCGATGCTGGCGAAATTGCCGGCTTGGAAGTGGCCAGGATCATCAATGAGCCGACCGCTTGTGCATTGGCATATGGCTTTAAGACGTTCAAGAAGGAGTCCACATTTGTAATCTTTGATTTTGGTGGTGGCACATTCGACGTTACCATCCTGCAATTGGACGAACAGGTTTTGCAGGTAAAATCGACCAATGGCGACAATCATCTCGGCGGTGATGATTTCGATCAGCGCATCATAGACTGGCTGCGCAAGCAGTTCAAGACTGTTAACAATGTCGATCTGATCGTGGATGCCACCACGCAACAAAGGTTGAAGGAGGCTGCAGAACGAGCAAAGATTGAGTTGTCTGGGCGAGACTCTACCGAGATTCAACTGCCGTTCTTGGCATACTCTGATGGTGGACCGTTGCACCTCGAGACAAATTTGTCGCGCAATGAGTTCAATCGAATTTCGCTCGATCTTGTTGATGCCGTGGCTCAACCGATCAAGATTGCATTGGCTGATGCCAAGCTCGCACCGGAGCAGATTGACAACGTAATTATGGTAGGGGGCACCACGCGCATTCCTGCTGTTCAGCAGTTCATCAGGAGCTTCTTTCAAAAGGAGCCGCTGCGCTCCGTCAATCCGGACGAAGCAGTCGCATTGGGGGCCGCTATCCAAGGCGGAATTATTACCGGTGAGATTCAAGATGTCTTGTTGCTTGACGTGCTGCCTATGGCGCTGGGGATTGAGGGGCCGGCCGGAAGCGTTGTAAAAATCTTTGGCCGCAATACCGCCATTCCAGCCAGCAAAACGAAAGTATTTACTACTGCGGTGGAGAATCAAAGCAAAGTGCAAGTGCACGTCGTGCAGGGTGAAGGTGACAAAGTCGCCGACAACAAGTCGCTCTCTCGATTCGATCTCAAGGACATTCCGCCTGCTCCGGCCGGAGGTCCGAAGATCGAGGTTACATTTGATGTCGATGTGGACGGCATCTTCTCTTGTACGGCCAAGGACACAAAGAGCGGTAAGGTCTTGTCCGTAGAGCTAAAACGGACAAATGGACTTAGCCGCGAGCAACTCGAGCAGTTGGCGGAAAAGGCCAGGATTCAGGCGGAAAAGGAGCGGCTCGAGCAGGAGCGACAGGCGGCGATCATCATGGCCGAATCGACCCTGTCCGAGGCCGAACGAACCTTGCAGCGATATCCGGGCGCGAGCGGAGAAGGGCAAGTCAGGGAGATCATGTTCCGTCTCAAGCACTCAATGGAGTCGCTGGAAACAGTATTGATTGAAGAGTTGACCGAAAAGCTTGAGATGTCCCTGATGAAATGCATTCGCGGTTGAGTTTCTCGTTATGTAAACCGGTCCTGCAGCTATGGACTGTCCGCAATTTTGCGGGTACTGCTTCGACTGGGAGGCGCCGGCTGCCAATTAGGGCGATCAGCTGCTACTTCCTTTTGGCAGCAGTAAAGCTTAGTTTTTCTGTGCTTACGACCGGGCTGCTCTTCTGCCTGATTCTTCAACTGCAGGGTGAAGCTCTAGCGGCAGGTCCGAGCAAGCCTGATACCACCGAAACGCTCTGCCGGCAAGCCAAGAGGCTTTACGTCGAAGGCAAATTGGGGCTTTCAATTCTTAGCTATGAAAGAGCTGTCGTGCTTGGACCGGATAATCTTGATGCGTACCGTGGGCGTGGTCTTGCCTATCTGGCGATGGGCAGGCTGGAGCGGGCGATCGCCGATTTCGATCGGGCAAACGAAGAGCTGGGTCCTTATCGGGAGCAGAAATTTCCAGGAATAGGTGGGTATCTGGAATGGCAGAGGGCCCATGAACAGTATGAATTGGCTAACAACCTGCTCAAATCAAAAGACTTCGAGGGTGCTTGCGCTTCCTATAAGTTGGCTTTGGCGATCTATCCAACCTTTCCGCAATGCCTTCATAACCTTGGAATCGCTCTAAGCAAGCGGGGCGACCATGATGCCGCCGCCCGGCGTTGCATGGAGGCTATCAGCTACAGGCAGACTGATTGGAAGTTCTGGAAAACATTGGCGCTTGAGCTCTACGCACAGGGGCGTTACCGAATCGCTTTGCAGGCGATGGAGCATGCCAAAGAGCTTAAACCGCCGGTGCCGGAAGAAGTCGAGATCATCGAGAGTATTGAAAACATCAAGGATGCGCTGGTACGGGCTCATCAGTAACCGGTTGTCGGCGTGATTTACTTGCTGGCGGAAGGCGGTGCTACAATTCGATATCAGAGTTGACAGTAAAGTGGTGTGAGTAGAGAATTTATGCGTTTACTATCCTGCTTTTCAATTTGTGGTTTAACGCTGAGCCTTGCAGCTACTACGGCTGCATTTGGACAGAGTTCTGGTCAATCCGACTCGACGTCGAAGGCTCCGGCCGATTCTTCGTCAAGTGTGCCATCCGGACAATCAGCCGGAGTCGCTCCATCGACCTCAGCTCAGACCGGCGGTGGCGAAGCGGCCGCAGTCGGCCCGGGCATGCTCGAGGAAGGCCGCCGGGCGCTTTTGGAGAGGATTGTTCAATCAAAGAAGCTCGGAGTGGGTGTCGCGCCGTACATGGCAGCTTTTACTCAAATCGAATCGATGGTGAAATCCGGTGCATCGCCTGATGCCGTGCAAAAGCGCATCGATTCAGTTAGCTCCAGCCTCATGGATCAAGCCAGGCGGATTAAGGACATCAAGGAGCGTCCGGCTCTTACGCCGACTACCGCATCGTCCTCATCGCCATCTTCCGGTCAGGGGGCGAGTCCGGCTCCGGGCGGGCTGATCGATCAACTGAAACAGAAGTTTGGCGATAAGATTCCCGATGCGCTCAACGATCCAAATTTACGCGAAAAGCTTGCCGATCCGAGCGTACGCGAAAAGCTGATGCAAAGTCCTGCCGGACAAAAAATTCTCGACAAACTGCAGGGGCAAGGTGAAGAGTAACAGTACTTTCTTGCGGGCGGCAACTGCCTGCGCAACCGTTTCTGTCCTGTCGACGACCTGCTTGTGCACAGCTAGAGCCCAGGGCTCTGGCGAGACGATGGCGGAGGAAGCACCACCAGCGGCGGTATCAAGCGGCGGCGCTCCGGCAGCGGCCGGGTCTAGCACGCAAGCAATCGCTCCGCCTTCCTCCCGGATTCGTGGAAGTTCGAGCAAAAAGCCGAGTTTCACCCGCAAAATATTTAAAGGGATCGATCATCAAGTGCAGAATGCTGTTGCTTTCGTCGCCGGTGACTCGACTCTCCCTCCTGAAGTAGACGACGACGCCTCCTGGCCTTTCATGCCCGACAGGCGCAAACAAGCACTTTACCGCATAGTCTGGAACGACGGTCAGGTAAGTTCGATTATTCCCAGAACTGACGGCGGGTTTAGTATTGTCGGGGGAGATGCCGGCGGCACTAATCTGATGCCAGTAAGCGGCGGATTCGCAATCATGGGTCGCGGCGGCGATTACGGAATGATGACTCGCGAGCCGGGTGGTGGGTTCAGAATCATGTCGGCTGACGGCAGTTGCACCACTGTCGCTCCGAGCGCCGGAGGCGGCTATTATCTAAGTAATGCTCAGGGCGCGTTGGGTAGGATCGTAGCGGGGCCAGGCGGCTCAAGATATGGTTTTGGCTCGGAGAAGAATTTCTTCTCGTTCCAAATTCCTTGACCCTTGTGCGGTTGAAGCCGAAATTACCGCCTTTATCGTCTCGAAATCTTGATCGCTGACGAAGCTGCTGTTTGATATTGTCAAACTTCTCTGCGCAAAGCTCGTGGCGTTAGGTACTGCGGTTGCCGGCACAATGCCTTTTAAGTAATCATAGCCGGTCAGATCATGAATGAAGAGTCGAGTCACTCCCAATCCTGAGGTCCAAAGGCTTGACAGAACTCGATCTCGCATCGCCTCCGATGCGAACAAGAGCGAGATAAAGGGCCAGGTTCCACTGCTTCCTTCCGATTCTGTCAAGGCAGTTACTCCAGCGATCTGATTGAGCAGAGCAGCTCGCTTTCGCCCGCGGTCGGTATTTGATTCGATCGCTGATTTAAGCCGATTTAGCGCTCCTGCTGCAACTTGCTTTCGCCACTTGCCGACGCTAGTTAGTGCAATCGGCAATGCGAAACGATCTCCTACTGCCTGGACGAGATCGCCTTTTTCGAGACTACGGCGCAACGGCTGACCATATAGAAAGCGCAGGGCAAACGGGCGGTAGAAGAATGTATAACCAAGCAACAATGCAATCTGAGATAGCTCCTTATACAAGTCGGCCCGAACTAGCTCTCGGCTGGTTTCGAGCAATTTAGCTCTTAAATCGGGGTCTGGCGCGACCAGCACTCCGCCTTCACCGACGGTCAGTCCTTTTCCGCAGGTTAGGCTGAAGACGCCGATGTCTCCAACTGTTCCAACCGGCCTGCCGTTCCAGACTGCTCCCAGGGCTTGAGCGGCGTCCTCGATCACATAGGCACCGGCTTGACGAGCAAACGAGAGCGTCTCGGCTAAATTAGAAGGTAGCCCGGACAGATGAGTGGGAATCACACAGAGAGTCCGGGCGCAAGCAAGGTTGGAGAGGATTGTAGGGTCCAGGTCATAGCTGTTCGGTTTCAAATCACAAAGTTTAAGCTCCAGTCCAGCTTGCTCAACTGCGAGCGCAACCAACGGGCAAGTGTATGCCGGTACTATCACTTCGCGGCGCGAGCTTAGTTTTTTCAAGCAGTTGAGGGCGATCACCAAGGCGGCAGTGCCAGAGGACTCAATCTGTACGGACGGCACAGCTAGAAACTCCGCCAACCTCGCTTCTAACTCCGGGTATCGGCCCGCCTCAAGAAGGTCTTTGAATTTCAATGGGAGTCCGGCAGTAGGAGGTAACTCTCGCAAAGGTATAGATTTGCCAATTCAGGATAAGGTGCTGCCCGGAGCATATTAGTCTCTTGGCAGCCGAGTAGGGTTACAACCGGCTAACTTACCAAGAGAATTTGCTTCTTAGTAGTTCTCCCACCAGAAGCCACCCTAA
>JAGVKB010000104.1 GCA_020050835.1 Candidatus Obscuribacterales bacterium
CGCCACCGATTTCTATAACTACCTGATAGACCCAGGTAGCGGTCACTTTTCAAAGGACCACGTCAAGCTGCTGGTCAATGAGGACGCCACCAAGGTAAACATCATGGATGCGCTCGGGGATTCGTTCCTGCCGCATGCAGCAGCTCCCGACGATCTGGTGGTAATTTATTTGTCCACGCACGGCTCGCCGGCGGGAGCCGACATTCGAGGCGTCAACTATGTAGTCGCTTACGACACCCAGGTAGACAAGCTCTTTGCCACCGGCATAGAGATGAAACAGCTCCTGCGCACGATCAAGGAGAGAGTGCATACAAATCGCATCGTCCTCCTGTTGGACACCTGTTACAGCGGAGCTGGCGTGGAAGGCGGGCACAAGGGGCTGGTTCGCACCAATGTAGACACCCAAGAGATCGCCCAAGGAATAGGCAGCCTGGTTATCTCGTCCAGCTCTCCGAACCAGCGATCGTGGGAATCGGACCAACTGAAGAACAGCTATTTTACCAAGTACCTGATTGAAGCGCTCAAGACCGACGGCGGGAAAAGCTCGATCGATCAGGCCTTCAATTCAATGAAGGACCGCGTTCAAGCGGAGGTGCTCAGAGACAAAGGCGAGATGCAGACCCCGATCATGGCTGGAGCCTTCACCGGACCAGGGCTGGTGTTAGGCGTCCCGCCGTCCGTGACGCGCTCGGCACCATATGCGATGCTAGAACAAGCCGGCGCTGCGCCGGCAGCGCAGAGCAAGATGCTACCCGGCACCAATCTCGTATCCTACTCTCAGCATATGCAGCTAGCCAATCAATTGATAGATCAAAACAAGCTTTGGGACGCAGCGCACGAACTGGAGCAGGCGGTCAAGTTGAATCCGACATCAGTAGAAGCGTTTTTAGTCTCCGCCGATGTCTATGACACGCAAAAGCGTTTTTCAGAAGCGCTGGAATCAGCCAAGAGGGCGGTCATTAACGATCAGAACTCCTCGCGGGCACACGAAGCGCTGGCCAGAGCCTATCTGAGAACCGGCGAAGTCGGTGAAGCCTTAAGGCAGGCGCAGCAAGCGATCACGCTCGATCCCGGCAACTCGATGGCCCATAATCTGGTCGGCTTCATTCAAGAGCGAAAGTTCAGCCGCACCGATCAAGCCGAGCAGGAGTACCGTAAAGCGCTTGAATTGAATCCAGTCAACACCAGAGCGTTGATCAATTTAGGACTGCTCAAGCAAGCCGGCGGGGATTCCGCCGAAGCAGAGCAGCTTTTCCGGAAGGCGGTCGCCAGCAATGCCGAGGATTGGGAAGCGCATTACGCGCTCGGCAGACTGCTTCGGGTGAGCGGCAAACTGAAGGAGGCGGATACCGAGATCAGGCAATCGGTAAAGCTGGACCCGTCCAACTATAAGCTGCACAGCGAGCTCGGAAATATTCTGGCACCCGACAAAAATCGGCTGGAAGAAGCAGAGCGAGAATTTCGCAAAGCGATCGAGCTGGCGGCCGATAAGGGCGACGCTCACAACCCTTACGCTAACTTTCTTGCCAACACCGTCGGGCGCGTCGACGAAGCGGAAGGCGAGTTTCGCAAAGCGATCGAACTGGATTCAAACCTGGACGATGCCCGCGTCGGGCTGGGTAATCTGCTGGTAGTCCATCGCAAGACATATGATGAAGCCGACAAGCAGTTTCGCAAAGCGCTCGAGATCAATCCCCGGAACGGCTCAGCCAACGTTGGCATAGCCAGAGTCTACAGCGACCTCTACAAGAACTACGCCGGCGCCGAACAGGAGCTTCGTAAAGCGCTGAGACTGAATCCGAATAATTCACCGGCACATTGCCAGCTCGGTCTTCTTTTATCGACCAATTTCCAGAGGTTTGATGAAGCGAAGCAAGAGTTTGAAAAGGCTATTAAGGCCGACCCCAACAACGCTGAAGCACACTATCAACTCGGTCTTTTCTTGATCAACCAACAGAAGGCCTTCGATCAAGGCATGAGAGAGTTCGAAAGGTCCGTTGAGCTCGATCCAGCCGAATCTCGATATCGAACCAGTATTGGTGCGCTGTTGATCTCGCAGTACAAGAAGTACAAGGAAGCCGAACCGCATCTGCGCAAGGCGATTGAGCTCAATGTCGCCGATGCGGAAGCCCACTACCAGCTCGGATTGCTTCTAATTGAAAAACTTGGACAGCGCAAATTAGGCGATGCCGAATTGCGCAAAGCCTACCAGTTGGATGCCAGCAAGGAAGACTTCAAACGCTCCTACGAGCGCTACTGCCGTTAAATAGATCCACCCGCCCTCTTCTGTCGCTGAGGAAATGCAAATGGACAACGCCGAAGAACGACGCCTGGAAGCCGAGCACCAAAAGCAGGCTGCCTGGAAGAGATGGGGTCCTTATCTGAGTGAGCGACAATGGGGGACTGTGCGCGAAGACTACAGCGCATCAGGCAACGCCTGGGAATCTTTTCCGCACGATCACGCCCGCTCGCGCACCTACCGTTGGGGTGAAGACGGGCTGGCTGGACTGGCTGACGACAAACAAAACTTATGTTTCGCGCTGGCATTGTGGAACGGCCAAGACCCAATCATAAAGGAGCGCCTGTTTGGGTTGACGAATAGCGAAGGCAACCATGGCGAGGACGTAAAAGAGTACTACTTTTATCTCGACAGTACCCCGACGCACTCTTACATGAAGTATCTGTACAAGTATCCTCATAGTGCATTTCCTTATGATCAACTTGTAGCCAACAATCGTTTCCGAAATCGAACGGAGTTCGAGTACGAGCTTATAGACACCGGTGTCTTCAATGACAATCGCTACTTCGACGTCTTCGTCGAGTATGCGAAGGCAGCGCCAGAAGACATCTTGATCAAGGTAAGCGTTTTCAACCGAGCAAGTGAAGATGCCGTGCTGCATGTACTGCCGACGCTCTGGTTTCGAAATATCTGGACTTACAATCAGAGCGTAAGTAAGCCGACGCTGAAGCTGCTGGCTGGCACCGCTGGTGCTACCGTAATCGAAAGCTTCCACTGGCAGCTTGGCGAGCGGTACTTATACGCTGACGGTGAAGTGCCGCTACTGTTCACTGAAAACGAAACCAACGAGCTGCGAATAGTGGGATTGCCGAATCGCACGCCTTATGTAAAGGACGGCATCAACAATTACCTGGTTGAGGGACGACTAGACGCTGTCAACCCGAATCAGACAGGCACGAAGGCCTCTGCCCACTACCAATTGACTGTGCCGGCCGGAGGTATGCGCATCGTGCAGTTGCGCCTGACGGACCTCCAGCCACCGAAGCTTCCGGAAGACGGACCGTTCGGAAATCAGTTCGAAGAGACCTTTGTCAGTCGGCTCAAGGAAGCCGATCAGTTTTATCAAGGCATTACACCACAGGCGGTATCGGAAGACGAAGCAAGCGTGATCAGACAGGCGCTTGCCGGCATGCTTTGGAGCAAACAGTACTATTACTTCGACGGTATCAAGTGGCTGAAAGAGCACGGATACGACCCGCTGCAAGGCGACGGACCGGCGGTGCGCAATAAAGAGTGGTTTCACCTGGTGAATGACGACATCATATCGATGCCGGACAAATGGGAGTATCCATGGTATGCCGCCTGGGATCTCGCCTTTCATACCATAGTGCTGGCTGTGGTCGATGTTGAATTCGCCAAGCAACAATTGAGCTTGATGCTCGCCAATGTCTACCTGCACCCTAACGGTCAAATTCCAGCTTACGAATGGAATTTCAATGACGTCAACCCGCCTGTGCACGCCTGGGCAGCTCTGTTCCTCTTTAAGTCGGAGAAACAACAGCGCGGGCAAGGTGACGTCTCATTCTTGAAACAAATGTTCAACAAGTTGACCGCAAATTTCACCTGGTGGGTTAACCGCAAAGATCGTTTTGGCAAAAACGTCTTTGAAGGTGGATTCCTCGGGCTGGATAATATCAGCGTCTTCGATCGCAGCGCGCCCTTGCCGACCGGCGGCTATCTGGAACAAGCCGATGGCACTGCCTGGATGGCATTGTTTTGCCAGAACATGATGGAGATAGCTGTCGAGCTCGCGGTGCATGATTCGCTCTACGAAGAATACGTGACGAAATTCAGCGAGCACTTCCTCTGGATTGCGGCGGCTGTCAACAAGCAAAACCGGCAAGGACTCTGGGACGAAGAGGACGGCTTCTATTACGATCTCCTGCGCTCACCGGATGGACAGGCGACTCACCTGAAGGTGCGCTCGATCGTCGGACTGCTGCCTATCTGCGCGACAACCGTAGTCGAGCCATATCAGCGCGAACGGATACCGAGAGCGCTGAAGCGCAACCTCGATCGCGTGCAGCAGATGCCGGAGATCTTCAAGGTGATACACCAAACCGGCCCGGGACACTTTGGGGTAGGCGAGCGTGGCATTCTTGCGCTAGTCAACGAGGAGAGGTTGCGCCGTATACTGAACAAAATGCTCGACGAAAATGAGTTTTTGAGCCCGTACGGTATTCGGTCTTTGTCGCGCTTTCACGCCGCCAACCCATTCATAAAGAAGGTGCACGGCGATGAACATCGGGTGGACTATCTGCCGGCCGAATCAAATTCCGGTTTGTTCGGCGGCAACTCGAACTGGCGCGGACCGATCTGGTTTCCAATCAACGCGCTGATCATCAGAGCGCTGCTGCAATATTACACTTACTACGGTGACAACTTCAAGATTGAGTGCCCGACAGGCTCAGGACAACTAATGAACCTGTTTGAGGTCAGCCGCGAACTTTCTAACCGACTGGCGAGCATCTTTCTGCGTTCAGCCGATGGCCGGCGGCCGGTCTATGGTGGCACCGAGTTGTTTCAACAGGATCCGCACTGGCGGGACTATATACTCTTCTATGAATACTTTCACGGTGACAACGGCGCCGGTCTCGGTGCCAGCCATCAAACCGGCTGGACTGGGCTTGTCGCCAGATTGATTCAGCTCTTTGCCGATCTCGATCCCGCCATTGTCTTAAAGGGAGGCAAGGGTGAGTTTTTCAAGCACCGCGAGCAAGCGGAGCGAAAGCAAGCATCAATCCGTCACGAGTGAGCGCTCCAGTCAGGCGATGACAAACCCAAGATATCCTTTGCTCTATCAAATAAATACGCGTGTTCGGCTCGCTGAATTGTCTCAAGCGCTGGGTCGGGCTGCGAGTCTAGATGACATTCCTGATTTCGAGCTGGACTGCCTGGCCGAGAGGGGCTTCAATTGGATCTGGTTGTTGAGCATCTGGCAGACCGGACCGGCCGGGCAGCAAGTGTCTCGTAGCAATCAACAGTGGCGCAAGGAGTTCGAGGCGACTCTGCCCGATCTGAAGGAAGAAGATATCGCTGGCTCCGGATTTGCAATCTGCGACTATACCGTTCATGAAAGACTGGGAGGCGAGGCGGCTCTAGCCCGGCTACGTCAGCGCTTATACCAGCGCGGGTTGCGATTGCTGCTCGACTTCGTGCCAAATCATACCGCTTTGGATCATCATTGGGTGGCGACTCATCCTGAATACTACATTTCAGGAACCGAGCACTGCCTATCCAGCCACCCCGAAAATTATCGAAAGATCAAGCGCAACGGCGACGAACTAATTCTCGCCCATGGGCGCGATCCTTACTTTCCTGGCTGGCCTGATACCTTGCAGCTCGACTACAGCAATCCTGACACCAAAGAGGCGATGACTGAGGAATTGCTGAAAATAGCCAGACAATGCGATGGAGTGCGCTGCGATATGGCGATGTTGATCCTGCCTGACATATTCGAGCACACCTGGGGACGAAAGTCGCTGCCTTTCTGGTGCGAGGCCACCAGCTTGGTACGGAAGAGCAGCCCTGACTTCTGCTTCATGGCCGAAGTCTACTGGGAGCGGGAGTGGGCTCTGCAACAGCAGGGGTTCGACTACACATACGACAAACGGCTCTACGATCGGCTGCGCGCCGGCAATGCCGGTCCGGTGCGGGAGCATCTCCAGGCGCCGATAGCCTACCAGAGCAAGCTGGCTCGATTCTTAGAAAACCACGACGAGCAGCGAGCAGCAGCTGCATTCCCGCTTGCAATTCAGCAGGCAGCAGCAGTCGTTACCTACCTGTCTCCCGGTCTGCGCTTCTTTCACCAAGGTCAGCTCGAGGGGCGAAAGAAACGGATCTCGCCCCATCTGGCGCGCGGACCGCAGGAAATGCCGGAGCCGGCATTGCAAGAATTCTATGAAAATTTGCTGGCCATTTTGCGTCGAAAGATCACTCACCAGGGAGACTGGCAGTTGCTGGAATGCCGTAGAGCTTGGGATGATAACTGGACCGCGGATTGTTTCATCTGTTTTGCCTGGCAGGAAACGAAAAATGAGCTCTTATTGGTGGCAGTGAACTATTCATCCAATCAGAGTCAATGCTATGTTCGCCTACCATTTGCCGACCTTGAGACCGGGCAATGGCATTTACAGGATCAAATCAATCACGGGCAGTACGAGCGCAACGGATCAGACTTACTTTTGCGCGGGCTGTTCTTGGATCTGCCAGCCTGGCAGTGTCACGCTTTTCTGATCTCGAGACTGCCAGATTCGCCAGCCTGATTCCCGCTTTGAACCGTTGAGCGGTTCAGCGCAAGATTAAATGGGTATATAAGAACCGTTGCGTTCTGGGGGGTCTTATGTCACAACGCGAGCGCAGAGCCAATATGGCGCTGGACGATGCTTACGACTATTGCCGGCTGCTTGAGACACGCCGCGAGAAGCCCGAGTTATTCAGGCTCTGTTCGGCAATCAGTACAGTTGATGCCGCCCTCGAGTCAGCTTCTGAAGACTCGGTGCAACCGCTTGGTCCAAAGATCTCTCTGGAGGCCTGGAGTCGCGTCCGGAATTCACTGTTCGACCTTCTGATCACTATGTTTCCCGGCTATTTTCTGGTGTACAAAGACTCGGACGCGACTCCGGCCGAACCAGGGACGGAATGGCCGGAACACGGACTGCTTGAATTCCTGCCGGAACGATCCAAGCGGCGAGAAGATAGTTTCTTCAGCGAGCTGGACAATCTCGACTTCAAGACCAGAACCACCCTGCGCTGGTGCTTTGCAGAAGGGCGACAAAATACGAAACCGGCCGACTTCGTAGCCGACCCAATCATGCTCGAAGAAGAAGCCGTAGAATTCATGGAGAGACTCTATGAAATCTGCGAAGAAGAATCCACTCGCGGCAAAAAACGAGCACACCAGAAATGGTGGCAGCTCTACTGGGAAGCGACTTCATGCAGTGATTCTCACGAAAAGCGCCGTTTGCATAAGGATATGGACAGGCTGCAGGCGGTCTGGGGTAGACCAAGTTAGTCCAGCTTTGCAGCTCGTTTTCAAACTGGCTGGGATCGGCTATCCTTGAAAGGCGCTTGTTGGAAAGAGCTTATCTGAATGCTGCCTGATGATGCGGTTGCTGCTGCTGGAGGTCGGAATTGACCGATCGGAAACTGGATATGGACGCCCTCGAATTGGCCTGGCAAGATGAAAGCCAGGACAGCAGCTATTATCTGGACATAGACACAGGCAATGTTGAACTGGTACAGCAAGGACTGTACGACTTGCGCGATCTCACCGATGAGATCGAACGAGATCGCGAGCGTTATCTGTACATTCCCAAAGCCAACCCAAATCAACTAAAGCAAGACTTGGCAGATTTCATTGCAACCGTAACTGAGCCCCAGCTAGCACGATTGTTGCCGGTCGCGCTCGAAAGTCCTAATGCATTGTTTGCATGCAAGAGCGTCCTTTCCAAGTACCCAACCGAAGTTGAGCGCTGGGAAGATTTCAGAAAGAGCCGTTTGCGGATTCGCATCAAGCAATGGCTATCAGCCAATTTTATCGACAGGAACGATCGGAAGGACGAAACGGAAGAGCAAGTTGATTTTAGCCCGGGCAATTAGTTTCCGTCTAAAGCACAGACAAGACCGGTATCGAAACTGGTATCAGGCCGGCGACTGCGGATCATAAGCTGAACAGCACCGCTGTTCGGACAGAGTGCTTTTGATACATTTCAAACTGGTCGCTGGTAAGCCGGCCCGATCGGGCGGTCCGGCAAGGCCGGGCCCCGGACGCATTTAATAGACGACCACGGCAGGTAAAGCGACTCGCCTTCCCGTCTCAGGCACAAGTAGGTGACCTGATCGACTTGCGCAACGTCACCTTCGACCTGCTCTCCACTGGACAAGAGCACTGTCACACGTGTATTCAACGGTATAGCCATCGGACACCTCCCTAACCGATTAGTCGAAGCGGGCAAGAGCAGCTAAGCGGCAATCTGACGGCTCCGCTAGTCATCGGCAAAATTCTGCCAGTACTCGGTTCGCTCTTTCCAGTCGCAAGACCCATTGCCACAAACAAGAGTCACTTTGCAGCCAGAGAACTCGACGCTCGTATCGCCAGCACCATCCCAGACCGAGTCGGCGGTGTCGACATACTTCTCATAATTGAGAATCGGCTCACCACAATGTGGGCAGCGCAGCTTCTTGTTGGCAATCGCCGTTTTGATCCTCTCCACTGACATGTAATCATTCCTCTGACTGGACGTCTACAAAGAATATACCGTGCATGTCCGGACGGCACTAATTCATTAAGAACACAATCTCCGCCCGCAAAAGTGTAATATAAAGTCCATGAACATACTCTCTTCTTTTACGACTGTTTTGTTGACATTGACTCTGGTTGTCGCTTTAGCTGGCTGCCAAAAAGTTTCGCTCAGCTCGATTCCGGGAATGCCGGGCAGTAAAACAGAGCCAGCGACCAAAGGTGGTACTGAGCCGCAACCGGCTGCCACTGCTACCCCGCCAGCCGCTCCGCTGGAAGGCTATTGGACTATCGCTTTCAAATTTGGTGACAATGTCAGCAAAGCCAGCCTTCAGATTCACCAAGAAGGAAATCAGCTTTCCGGTTCAGGAACTGATGAGGACTCGAATCGAGCCTTTAATATCACCGGCACGGTCGACGGACAAACGGTCAAGTTCGAAAAGCAATACGAGGTTCCGGACTCCAAGGTTCAAGTTCCGGCGGTGCAGTATGACGGCACATACGAGATGGTCAATGAAAAGGACTATCAGGGGCCGTACATGCACGGTCAGTACAGCACCATCGTAAACGGCAATCAGGTAAGTGACGAATTTGAGGCACAGCTAACCACTTCTCAGGGTCAGGCCGCTACCGGCACGCCAGAACAGCCTGCCGGTGGCGAACAAGCTAGCCAGCCGGCACCGACCGGTCCGCCCGACGGCAAGGCGCCGGACCTATCAGGCAAATGGAAAACAGCATATAAGTTCAACTTCAAAACGATCAAATCGACAATGTTCCTCTTGCAAGACGGCGGGCATCTGACCGGACGTGGAGTCGACCAAAACACCAATGAGAAGTTCGAAATCGAAAAAGGCTGGTACAACTTCCCCAAAGTAACGATCGTTCGTACTTACAAAAAAGGCAAGGGTGGCGCGGCCTCAGACCGCACTGCTACCTTCAAGGGCTCGGTCGAATGGGTGAACGAAAAGGATTATCAGGGCCCATACCTTCATGGTGAAACGCAAGGCGGCGGCGACTGGGAAGCCCAATTGGTCCGGTAGTGACGCGATTGACGCTCGACCATAAAAAGCTTTTAAGCGCATTATTACCGGAGGACAACCTGTCGCTCCTTGAGATCTGCTAACCTGAGTCGGCTGTCAACAACTTGGCTTCTATCCAATGCCCGCAACTGGTTACCGGCTCTTACTTTCCATTTCAGCGCTTGCACTTTTGCAGGGGCCGACGCCTGCTGATGCTCGCCAAAATCAACCAGGGCGAGGTCCGGCTGGACTTTCTGCCCCGATTAACGGTCTGGTGAACACCGGCGGCGCGACTCAAGCGAGTTGGTCGTTACCAATTTGCGGCCAGTTGTCAAAGTTGGAATCAACGTCTAGTGCTAGCGGAGAGACAGGCGTTACGTCTTTCAATCACACAAAAGAGTTGAAAGGAAGGGTTTCACTCGCCGATGGCACCGACCCGGTAGCACACCAGGTTAATCAACTGCTCGACACAGCGCTCGAACGAGACCCGCAAACACAAGTATTAGAGAAGGCGGTCGCCCACTATCGCACTGTTTCGCAAAGAGTACTGGCTCAGGCCAAGGACGCAGCGGACTTTACCGTTCCCTACAGAGGCTTCGGTCCTTCCAGCGAGGCAGGCGATATCGTCCTGGACGAGAAGATCAAGCTCAAGAGTCGGTCATCAGCAGAGTACGCCAGACAGAAGCACATCGACGAATTGCACGTAAAAATAGTAGCAAGCGTCATGCAGATTGCGATGGGCATGGGCATGACCGAAAAGGCGCGAGGGCAACAAGTAATCGCCAGCGGAGCCAATTGCCTCGCTGAGCTAGTCGGTCAACCCAAAGCAGATGAGACAGTCCAAACGCTGTCCAACTGGTCGAAGCAGATTAGCGTTCCGGAGTCTGTATACAAACAAGGCGTCTGGGATGTAAATCAACGCCGAGACAAGTTCAAGACAGTAGTAACAAATGCGCTAGACAACGACCCGGTTGTTAGCGAAATTCAAAAGCGTATTCACAAGTACAATCACCGCAGCAACTTTGCCCGCGTCTCGGCCCACGTTGTAGAGACGGCTTTAGGCATCGGAGCGATGGCACCAGAATTCGTTGGACCAGCGGCAAAAGCGGCGCTCATAACCTTCATCATGGCAACAGGCGGACCAGAGCAATCGAAGCTTCTTAAGGAGCTTTATCTCGACAAACGCTTCGAAAGCAGATGGAAGGTGTTAACCGAAGAAGCCCACCTTGCACTTGAGAATTATCACGTCGCTATTTTGACACGCAACCCGGTATTGCTTGCCTGTTCAGAATCGCTCGTGAAAGACATGACCGGCGCCGGGACCGTTACCCAACTGTTCGGTCAAAGCGTAATCGGTCCAAATGCGGCAGGTTCAGCGTGCGGTGCCGCCGATTCACCGGTCGCAACCGCCGAAAGCACCACCAACTAAACAGCGGCTGCGCACCAATTGCAATACCGTTTTCTATAAGTTGCCGCACCAAAGCATATCCATACTTGCGGCAACTAACTCGATTCGCCGTACGCTCTGCTCCAGGCGTTTAGTGCCAGTCGGAGCAAGCGTCGCAACGGAAGCGCTTAGCTGGCAGATGAAGCAGCCGGTAGTCATTTGGAACTTTATCAGCTTCGCCCCAAAGATTTATGCCAAGTCAAGCGGTTGCAAGTTGGGGTATATTAGCAAGGCGGCGTGAGCGGAGTTTGAGTCAATCGCCACGATCTAAAGTACTCGAGGGATTGCAGAAACAGGATGGCAGCAGAACAACATTCCCCGCAGTCGAAATCGCCACCGAGCAAGCTCTTAGGAGCGCTTGCCCTGGCAGTGTCCCTAACTTTCGCTGGCAATCAGAGATCACACGCACAGCTCTTTCAATCACAATCATCAAGCTTTCTCTCTGCGGGTCAGGCACAAGCTAGTGGTCTTGCTCCGATCAATCTTCATTCTGGTGATTCGTATCGATTTCAGCCATCATCCAACTTGATCGCCCAGTCAGCACCACCGCAATTCGTTCCCACCGACGTGACACCATTCGCCATCTCCGGGGAGCGTTCGACTTTCACACCGGGTTACAAGTTCAGAGTCTTTCAGTACTTGCCGGCGCGACTCTGGTTCAATTCCACCACGGAAGTGTCACAAAGAATCGACACGAACGTATTTTTCACCTACAGTCACCCCAAGTTTGATTACGCTTTTCGGGCCTTGCCGAACATAACCGTCGGCTACAACGTGCTCAAGAATACGAGCGTCTACTGCAATTACTTTGTAATCAAAGACACCTTCGCGCAGCACCCGGCGCTTCTCAACTTTCCCACCACTATGTCTCTTTCCATGGGAGTTCGGCAAGACTTTCCTGTCGGCAAAAAGACAAATATTCAGCTCGACTTCCAGGCTCGAGAATTATGGCAGACCAGTCACCTTCACCAATTCGACTTCATTCCAGCGTTAAACATCACCCATGTCGTCAACCCGAATCACATCTTCTTCGGCAGCACACTTTTGCAGCTCAGAGGCAGAGAATACTTCGCCGCTCCGACCAGGGAGATCGATCCTTTCTACACTGTCGGCTATGTCTACCGGCGAGGTAAATGGACCTTCGTCGCCAACGATACGCTCGTCACTAACTTCAGAAGTCCACCCTTCCATGGCTCTATTCCCAGACAGGGCAACGTCACGATGATCGCCGACCTGGAGCTATCGCGCCCGGTTGTCAATAAATTCCCAGCACTTGTAGCCTTTGTCAGAGCCGAGCCGATTTGGAACTGGAGCTCCCACAAAGCCCCGGGCTTGAGTGGGTTCGACTTCCGCCTCTTTACCGGCTTGCGATTGAGCTTGAACAAGCCGACCTATTTCGGCGCGATCGAAAAGCTGCGAGAACAGCTGCTCGAGTCTGAGTCCGTGCCAAAGCCCCCATCAATCTCCACGCGTCCGGCCGGCATGAGAAATGCAGCACAACAGAGCAACCAGCGGGGCGACACCGCTCAACCCGCTCCTACGGCTCAGGCACCACAGCTGATACTGCCGCCATGGGAAGCGCCGATGAAGACCTTCATTCACCAGTCGGCACCGGCACCACTGGCAACGCCGATCCCCGCACCAAGCGTAAGCGCTGAACCAGCAGAGCCGCCGGTCGAATCCTAAAGAAAGTTAGAATTTAATTTGGCAGCGACCGGTAGCCCGGGACCGGACAGCTATCGGGAATCGACGTTACGAGATCACACCAAGCTTCTTGCCGACCTTTTCGAAAGCCGTCAAGCAAAGATCCAAATCATTGATGCTGTGAGCAGCGGAGATCTGCGCTCTCAGCCTTGCTTCTCCTTGGGGAACGACCGGATACCACAAACCTTTGACGTACACGCCATGCTCCAGAAGGTCTCGGCTCATGTCCATGGCAATTGCCGCCTCTCCAAGCATGACCGGAACGATCGGATGCACACCTTCTAATATCGTAAATCCGAGCCGCTTGATCTCTTTGCGGAAGTACTGGGTATTTTCGTTAAGCTTCAAAACCAGCGAGTTGTCTTCTTCCAGCATTTTAAAAGCTTCCAGCGCAGCACATACAATCGGCGGCGGAACGGTATTGGAGAATGTGTACGGTCTGGATTTCTGGCGAAGGAACTCAATTAGCTCCTGCTTGCCGGTGATGAAGCCACCGGCTGCTCCGCCCAACGCCTTGCCCAGCGTTCCCGAGATTACATCGACCTTTCCCTGCACACCAAGCGCCTCCGGCGTGCCTCGCCCGGTCTCTCCGACCGCGCCGGTGGCGTGAGACTCATCGACGAACAGCAGGGCATTGTGTTTCGATGCAAGATCCACGAGCTCCTTCAGCGGCGCCAGATCGCCTTCCATACTGAACACCCCGTCAGTAGCAATCACCTTTATGCGATACCCTTTGCCATCATCCTCTTCCAGCCATTGTTTGAGCGTGGCGATCTGATTGTGGGGGTAGGGTCTGGAATCGGTGCTCTTAGCCACTATTCGACAAAGGCGCACACCATCTATGATACTAGCGTGATTCAACTGATCACTGTAGATAACGTCCTTGTAGTCTTGCTGCCCGAGACCATGGGACAGGAGGGCGGTGAAGAAAGCCTCATTGGCGGCGAAGCACGACGAGTGTAAAATCGCATCTTCGCAGCCGAAAAACTCGGCTATCTTTTGCTCGAGTTGAGTATGAATCGGCTGAGTTCCGCAGAGGAATCGCACCGAAGCCATGCCGAATCCCCACCTTTCCAAACCTGACTTGGCGGCCTCCTTGATACGCGGGTGATTTGCCAGCCCGAGATAATTGTTCGAAGCGAGCATGACCGCGCTCTTGCCACCGACGGTAACTACGCCATTCTGCTCCCCTTCGATCGGTACTTCATACTTGTAGGTCTTGTTCTGCTTGGCGGAAGACACCTCTTTTCCGAGTGCAGCGTAAAGATCCTTGACCGACTTGATCGATTCCGGGGTAGAAGTAACCATGACAATTCTCCTGTCTTGATGTTGGCCGCTCCGTCTTGCAAAGTTCTCAAGCCTGCGCGCCACCGGAGGCAGGCATTTCAGAGCTAGTTGGGCACGACTCGTACTATGGCTAAGTAACCTTACCGCCTGGTGAGAAGACCAGTTTCATCTCTTGGCCGGTAGCAAGAACTTCGAACGCTTCCCGGTATTCGTCCAGCCGATAGTCCTTGCTGCTGATGATCTGTTCCAGCTGCGATTTCATATCGAACTGATTGGAGCGCAGCAGTCTAAGCATTGTTTCCCAGGTATCGTACATTTTCCGGCCGAATATACCTTTGACGGTGACACCTTTCCAGATGACACCATTTGCAATATCGAACCTGGGAAGCGGCTCGCGAGCGATGCCGAGCAAGATGACCGTTCCACCATTTCTAACTATCTTGAACGCATCCTGATAAGCCGGAATTGAGCCAGACATCTCCAGTACAACGTCCACACCATTAGAACCGGTCTCCCATTTCTCAACAGCTCGATGCAAGTCAGTTGAATCTTTCGAAACATTGAAACAGTGGTCGGCACCAAATTTAGTGGCAAGCTCGAATCGCCGATCGACATCAGCCGCTTCGGTCAAGTAAATGCGTCCGGCTCCAAAAGCCTTACAAAGGAATGTCGCCATCAGCCCGAGCGGACCCGCTCCTAAGATAGCCACCGACTTGCCTCTGACATCTGCTTCATCGACGGTATGGACGGCGTTGCCGAAAGCATCCAACAACGCTCCTATGCGCGGCGAAAGCTGGGACGTGTCACCGCCTTTACCAAGCAAAATGACGTTCTTGTATGGAACAACAACCTGGTCGGCGAAACATCCGTCGAGGTGAACTCCTTTCACTTTGACATTGACGCAGATGTGCTCTTTGCCGGTTCGGCAAAGCAAACAATGCCCGCAAGCAAGGTGCATCTCGGCAGTTACATAATCACCGGGCTGGACCAGCAGATGGTCCGGCACACCCTGCCAATGCTCGGCAGTCGCGCCCGGTCCTACCTCTTCTACGATGCCACAAAATTCATGACCGACAATGATTGGTCGATAGTCGACCGGCGATGCCAGATATCGCTGCATCTCTTTCCGGATGCCCTCACTGGCAGCGCTGTTATAGATGCTCTTGTCCGTGCCACAAACGGCCGTGGACAAAACCCGAATTTTCACCTCACCGAAGCCGACTTGCGGCACGGCCACGTCGTTCTTGAGGGTAAGACCGCTTAAGGCGAGGTCTTCCTTGATTAAGCACTTCATAGTGTTCCTAGTCTTTCCCGATCCGGCTTCACGAGCAGCAAAGCTTAGTCCCTCTTCCTTACCCGGCAAAGTCATAGGCGCGACATCTCCCCTGGTTGGCATAGGCTTCTGCTCCATACAACGCAAACAGAAGAAACTCTACTTCACAAAAGGCAAAAACTACAAGATGACTGTTGCCCCCTTGCATCCTGAGCGCTCCTTGAAACTCAATAAATCGAAATCATCATACTGGTACTTTCCGCTTGCTCGAAAAGCGCAATCCGGACCGCCCCTGGCCAGCCATGAGCTAACACGCCGATCTACTGCCTTATCCCTTAGCGATTCTTTAGTTGCCAAGACTGTGTCGACCTCTTAGATTACAAGGTGGTCGCAATGGTTTCTTCAGATTCGATCGGGTAACAATAATGAGCTATCAGCAAGGGCCCTCCGGGACGAATCCAGAACAAGATTTGATTGAGGTAGAACTAGAGCTGATCCTGCCTTGCGTAGCTGAAGAGACTATAGTGAAAACAATTCTCGAAGGCAGCATCGGATTAAACAATCACGATCTGACCGAACCTGGGCTGCGTTTTGTCAGGCATCTGCTTTCAACGTCCCGTTCAGCCAGAAGCGGCTTCGTTCCAAATTTCAAAGATATCGAGACGGTCAGACATCTCGCCAGACAATTCATCAGGCGCTGCGGCGGCGCTGCCCTGGCCTTGCAGGCGCTGATTAGAATCGCTCATTTCGAGCAAGCCTGAGCTTTACCTGGACAGGCATTCGCCGGGCATCGCGGAAGACCACCGCAAGCTGTGCTTGGCAGCGTCCAGCGCTACTAACGTCCGCCTGATGTCAACTCAACCGTTGCCGCTATCGGCGAAGCTTTTACATTCCCAGGATGCTGTAGCCGCAGTCGGCGTGGATAATCTCGCCGGTAACGCCGCTGGACATATTGCTTACGAAGTAAAGCGCTGTCTTTCCTACTTCTTCGGCTTGAATGTTTCGCTTAAGCGGCGCCTTCGCCTCGACCACCTTCAACATATCGCGGAATCCGGCTATGCCCATGGCGGCAAGTGTCCGAACCGGACCGGCGGAGATGGCGTTAACCCGTATGTTCTTGTCGCCTAAGTCGGCGGCGAGATAACGAACGCTCGCTTCGAGCGCGGCCTTCGCAACGCCCATCACGTTGTAGTGCGGCACGACCTTTTCAGCGCCGTAATAGGTCAAGGTAACGATGCTGCCGCCATCGCCGTTCATCATTTCGGAAGCTCGCTTCGCCACAGCTGTCAGGGTATAGGCGCTGACATCCATGGCGAGTTTGAAGCCATCCCGGGTGGTGTCGACGAAATGTCCTTCTAAGTCTTGCTTGTTCGCAAATGCCACAGCATGGATGACGAAATCAATTGTTGCCCACTGCTTCTTCAGCTCGGTGAAAATTTTGTCGATCGCCTCGTCATTGGAGAGGTCGCACTGCTCGATGAATTTGGAGCCGACGCTATCGGCTAATGGTCGGACTCGCCGTTCGAGAGCCTCACCCTGGTATGTAAAAGCCAACTCAGCTCCCTCTTCGTGGAGCGCCTTGGCGCAATACCACGCCAGGCTATGATCGTTCGCCACACCAAATATGATGCCCTTCTTTCCTACTAGCATGCCCATAGATTCTCAGTCCTCTTCAACTTCCGCGCGCTCCGAATTTGCACCGATCACCTGTGGCGTTACGAGCGCCCGATTAGCAATTCAGTGTCGGCCGTCTCTGGCTCATTTGCCGCATCCTTCGCCAGCCGAGACCTGAGATTATGCCATATGCCAAGCCAGTGATTGACCGACCATGAAGGAGCGTCAGTTAACGGTCGCTCATAATTAATCCAAGCTACTGCTGTGAAGCGAACCGTTCAAGAATCAATCTTTGGCAGGCACGCCTGGTCGATTGGAGAGGCGAGGCTGAGTTTGAACATTCTCTTGTTTACTTACATAGTGTAAGCTTTTTAGCCTTGAGATTCCGATGTGGTTTACCAGTGGAAGAAGAGCTGGATCGCGCCCTTCAGGTCGACGTTTTGATTGCGTCTCTGCGTATGAGCCAGAGCCAATCAAGGGATTTGCTCGAGTATCTCGCCGGCATGCTAGAGGACTCCTTGCCGGCGATCGCCACAGTCAAACGCGGCGGCTGGCTGCTTTCGGCAAAGAAACCGGTGGAAGAGTTAACGGTCCGGTTCGATGACTTTCATTACCAGATTGTCCGGAAGAAAAACGGCTCATTTGCTGCTACACAAATGAAGATTGTGCGCGGAGTCGTGCTCAAAAACAGCGAAATCTCAATCGATCAATGTATCAATGAGATAGTCAGTGAACTGGCGAAGCTGACCGAAAAGAATGCCCAAGCTCGCTCCGCCTTAAATAGATTCGTCTCAGGAGACTAAGGCGATGTGGCCATTCGGGAAAGAATCGGCAGAGGACAAGCGCAAACGAGAGCTGCAAGAGCTCACGGTAAGCGCGCTGGAACGGGGAGAGCTGCCCCCGATCGCTCGCCAGCGGCTGGAAGAGCGCAAAGCGCTCGGTAGCGAGTTTTTCACGAGCGATCTTTCGACTCGAGAATTTCTGCTCTGCCGCGAAGCTGGTTTTGAGACTTTAGGACAGGTAATGGGCTCGTGCTTTTACAAGGTCGGGTTTCGTGGCTACTACAACCGGCGATGGTCCGGCACCGGTGAGCTGGCGAACCTCACCTACGCACAATCAGAGGCGCGGCGGCTGGCCGTGAGCCGAATGGAGCAGGAAGCACAATTGCTCGGCGCGACCGGAGTCTTGGGGGTCAGACTGAACATGCGGGGCTATGACTGGAGCTCCGGGCTTATGGAGTTCACCGCCTTCGGAACGGCTGTCCGGGTGCCAGGCTGGCAGTCTCACGATCAGATTTTTAGCAGCGACTTAAACGGTCAGGAGTTCTGGCAGCTCTATCGCGCCGGTTATCGTCCAAAAGGACTGGCATTCGGTGTTTGCTGCTATTACATCTTCACGAACGTGCAAGCGCTAAAGCAGATGGTTAACTGGTGGGGAGGCAGCAAGCCCAATCAGGAAGTCGATCATTACACTCAATGTTTCTTGAACGCACGACATCTGGCGATGAAACGCTTTACCGCTGATTTGCAGAGGCATGGCGCCGACGGTAGCGTCGGCGTGGCAGTCGACTATGACCTGGAGCAGATTGAATACGAAGAGAGCAGCACTTACAAGGACGTACTGCTTAGTTTTACCGCACTTGGAACCGCCATCGCCAAGGACCGGCAGGCACCGCCGGCACAGCCACCAGGCACTCTGCTTTGCCTCAACTTGGCCAGCGGAAGCCAGAGATTATTGAGCGCTGGTTTCTCAGAGACCTCTTTGAGCGAATATTCACCAGCGTTGCGAGCGCTAATGGACGAAGACGAATAGATTTAGCAAAGAGGAGTTTGCCAGAATGCCAAGCAGCAATGAACAACCCTATCACGGAGACTTGCCCGAACATGCCCGCGAGCGACTCCAGGAGATGAGAGGGAGCGACGGACAACGCAAGCTCTTCACGAGCGACCTGTCGGTCAATGAGTTCTTGCTGGTGAAAGAGACTGGATTTGAACCGGCTGGTCTGGTCGTCGGAAGCTCGATCTATCATGTCGGCTTTCAACAGGCAAAATGGACCAAAAACGAGGAGATGACTGTCCTCACTCAAGCGATGTACCACGCCCGCGAGCTGGCGATGACTCGCATGGAGGAAGAAGCGGCCGAACTGGGGGCCGACGGCGTAATTGGCGTCCGACTGAGAGTAAAGCACTTACACTGGGCATCTGATCTGGCCGAGTTTGTGGCGATCGGAACCGCGGTTTACCACAAAGACGGCAACCGAGCCTTCCGGACTCACGAAGGGAAGCCGTTTACCAGCGATCTTTCCGGTCAGGACTTCTGGACGCTGCTCAAATCGGGATACCGCCCGGTCGGAATGGTGATGGGCAATTGTGTCTATCACGTCGCGCACCAAACGATCGGGCAATGGTTCAGAACCGCCGGTCAAAACACTGAAATGACCAACTTCACGCAAGCATTGTATGACGCCCGCGAGCTGGCGATGGAGCGGATGCAAGCCGAAGCCGAGCATCTCAAAGCAGAAGGGATCGTCGGAGTGGACATCCAGGAAGGTAGTTACGGCTGGAGCTCGCATGTAATTGAATTCTTCGTGGTCGGCACCGCCATCGTTGCGATGCGGGCCGACCACCACATTCCAACACCGCAGCTGGTACTGTCCGTCAACGACTGATAGCGGCCGTGTAAGCGCCGTTTTACAGAAGGAGTGGGACCCTGAGACAGACAGCCTACCAGCTCGCCTTCAACTTCCTGAAACTGAAAGTCCATTTCAACTAATTGTCGGCCGACGCGCTGCTGGCATAGCCTTTAATCATGTCCAAGAAGTCGGCTGGATTGCGATAACCATAACTGGTGGCACGCAGCTTACCGCTCGAGTCGAGCACGATGATGCAGGGATAACCTCGCACCTTATGCTGCTTAGCGAATGCCTCACCTTGCTGTCCATCTTCGGCATCGAGCTTGACGCAAACGAATTGACTATTCAGGACCTCAAGAACGCTGGCATCGGTGTATGTGTCGCGGTCGAGCCGTTTGCACCAACCGCACCAGTCGGTGTAAAGATCCACCAGCACCAGCTTGTTGCCCTTCTTTGCCGACTGTATTCCGGCTTGCAGGTCGTGGACCCAAACCAGCTTGCGGGCTAGAGCTGTTCCGTCGGCAGCGGCGCCGGCTTGATCGGCGCCAGCCGACTCCGCCCAACTGTCCATTCTGACGAAAAACCCGGCCAATACGGACAGAAGCACAATGTCCCAGCGATTGACTCGGGCCACAACCGTTTCCAGCAGGTTTTTCATCTCATTTCTTCCTTCGAGCCGTATCGACCGTTCTCACCGTTTGACGCAGAGACAATATGGATATTCTACTGTACGCAGCAGAACTGCACCGGCTCGCTTCCGCCCGGACGAATTAATGACTTTGATTGGCCAGGTTTGGCGGGGCAGGCGTACCCAACAGCGCCGCCCTGACTATTTTCAAGGGCGGAAAGCCTTGCGCCAGGAATCGGTCGTGAAATTCCTTCAAGCTGAACTCTGTGCCTTTCGCTTTCTTGTAATCAGCGCGCAGAGACAGGATCTCCATCTTCCCTAACGTGTAGACCAGATAAGTAGCGTCGATTGTGCCGCGCTTAGCCTCCCGCTCAGCATTTGTGCGCTCCTGGAATCCTTCGTTCATGAAAAAGGTAATGCCTTCCTCAAGGGTCATTCCAGCTGTGTGCATCTTAATGCCGACGATATAACGACAGACTCGCAAAAGAGCGTCATGCAATTGCACCAGTTTCAGCTTTCTGTCGCCGTTGCCGAGCCCCTGCTCAAGCATCATCTCCTCACAATAGTGGGCCCAACCCTCGCCGTTGGATGAGCAACCAACCAGCTTTCTGATTTTGGATGGAGCTTGCTTTAACCAGAGAAACTGAACATAATGCCCGGGATAAGCTTCATGAACGCTGGTGTTGATCAAGTCCATCCGGCAGAAATCGCGCATATGCTCTTCTGTCTTTTGAGGAGTCCAAGTTGGCTCCGGTAGCGTTACGTGGTAGTAAGCTTCGGTCGCCTTCTTCTCAAATGGTCCGGGAGTGTCCATCGATGCGAAACTGAGCGCTCGATCAAAAGGGGGCGTCTCCTGCACCTTTACCCGCTCTTCACTGGGAATTGAGCAGATAGACTCATGCAAGCAGAACTCCCTCAACTCTTCCAACACATATTGAGTCGAAGAGATCAGCTGTTCCGGCTTGGGATGATCGACCGCCACCGCTTGATAAACCGCCTGTGGAGACTTGGTCGCATCGATCTCTTTGGCGGTTTCGATGAAGTCGTGCTTGAGCCGGCTCAACTCGCGATTGCCTCTTTCAAGCAGCGAATTGACCGGCTCGTCAACCATCTCTTCATACAACAACTTCTTGGCGAAAAGCGCGGGACCGAGCGCAAACGATCCGCTCGAGCGCTGCGATAAATCGTCCTTCAAAAACTGTTGATAGGCACGCAGACTCTCGATCACTTTGTTGTTTTCAGATTTGAACTCCTTTTGCAGCTGCTCATCCTTGACAGAGACGAATGCGTCGGGAACCGACTGATTGAAAAAGTCGATCATACCGGGCAGCTGCTGCAAGGCAATTTGGGTATAGACGGCCGGCGGATTGGCAAGATTCTTACGCGCTTCGGCAAGCATGCCTGGAATCCGCTTCTCCCTGGCGATGCAGGACTCGAGTCGTTGGCGCAAAGGCGCAAAATCCCGCTTCATCAAAGTAAATACGCTCTGACTGGCAAGAGTCGAGTATTTATCAGGATTTCTCCGCCACAACTGAATCTGCTCGCTCTCCAAAAGCTCACCTTGCAAGTGCGACTTTAGAAGCGGCAGATCGAGCTTAGAGACGGAATCGAGCTGCTCTGCATCGATCTGATCGAGCCGACTGAGAAACTCCTTGTTTTTGTAGGTTGTCGCCTCGAAAGCTTGAGCTGACACATCTTCTAACTCTCCATCCCAGGCATGCTCACCGAGATCGGTAGCCCAGGTTGGATTTCTGCGCAATGTAAAGTCGAAATAATCATAGACGATCGAATCGAACGTACTTTGTGTTTTCTTTGGCGAAGAGGTAGCTTCGGTAGACACCGGAACCGCCTGATTGGAAGGAGATAATCCGGCGGTCAAAAGTACTGCCATTACAAGTCCCCAAGCGAAGAGAGACCGAAGCGGCATCTTTCCCCCTTTCCTCAATAACTTGTGAGGTTCAATGGACATACAAATAGAAAAAAACAATTACAAAATAGAATTCAAGTCTCGCTTGAGATTGAATAGCATGGTTCATCCCCATATCATTTCATAATTGCTGCTGACTCCATCGAATCTATGTAAGATTTAGAGATATCAGCTGTCAGGGAACCCTATATGCCAGCTCCTTACGAAATATTCGTGCTAGTCAAGCAGGTACCAGACCAGGGCTCGAAAGCGGGCCTCAATCCCGACGGTACTATAGATCGCGCCAAAGCTAAGCGGATGCTTAACCCGTTCGACCGCTATGCCTTGCAGGCAGCGCTTCACACCAAGAAGTGCTACGGCGGTCGAGTCACCGCTATCTCGATGGGACCGCCTCCGGCTGTCGAAATCTTGATGGAAGCACTCGAACACGGCGTCGACCGGGGAGTACTCCTGTCGGACAGGCGCCTGGCGGCTTCTGATACTTTGGCAACCGCCTATGCGCTCTTTAAAACGGTGACGTGGGTCGGACGATTCGATCTGATCTTCTGCGGTCTGCAAACTACTGACGGGGACACCGCTCAGGTCGGCCCGCAGCTTGCCGAGCGGCTTGGTCTTCCCCAAATCACCTATTGCCAGGATTTCAAGGTGGAAGATGACAAGGTACACGCCGAGCGAATCATTGAAGGCGGATATCAGAAGCTCATCTCCGAACTTCCGGTTCTGATAACGGTTGCCAATTCCTATCATCCGCTCGACTACAAGTCATTTCGTGGTGCATGGCGCGTTCAGCAGCTCCTGAGAAACCAAGAAGAGCAAAAGAAGTACATTCAAACAGTAGATCTCGATTTAGTCGGAGCAGACCCCGAACGTTGCGGATTGAAAGGTTCACCGACAATCGTCGCCGCCACGGAAAAAGTCGGTGAAATTGGCGGCAACTGCTCGATGCATGAAGGACACTCACCGACCGATCTGGTTTCGGAAGTACTGGATGCCAGCAAGCTCAAGGAGTTTCTAACCGTATGACGGATGAAGGCAAAAAGATCTCTTCACCCAAAGGTGAAGTACTGGTCATAGCCGAACAGATACTCGGCGAGCTCCAACCGGTCACGCTCGAATTGTTAGGCGCCGGACGATATCTTTCGGACAAATTAGGCAGCCAACTCACCTGCCTGGTAATGGGTCACAACCTCGCGGAGATCACCGAGAAGCTCGTCTCTTACGGCGCAGATGCAGTCTATGTGGCGGATCATCCTGATTTGACCTGCTATCGAACCTTGACGTACCGGAGAGTAGTGGTGGACTTGCTCGATTCACTGGCGATTCCTCCGCACATCTGCTTGCTGGGATCCACAACCACCGGACGGGATCTCGCGCCCAGAATCGCTGCCCATTTCGAGACCGGCTTGACGGCTGATTGCACCGAGCTCGACGTCGGTCCTTACGAACACAAAAGCAAGGTCGATCCAAGCAAGGTCGGGATTTACGAAGAATGTCTTTATGCAATTCGTCCAAGCTTCGGCGAAAGCTTGAAGGCGCGGATTCTTGGACCGTGGAAGAATCCTCAAATGGCGACCACCCGCCCCGGACAGATGACACCACTGAAGCCGGATTCTAATCGTCAAGCAAAAATCATCCCGGTGCAAGTAAGCATCAAACCGGAAGACAATCGACTGATCGTAGCCGAAACACTCAGAGAAGTCGGCAAAGGTATCAAGCTGCAGGAAGCAGACGTAATCGTGGCGGGCGGCTACGGGTTAGGATCGGCAGACGGCTTCCAGTTGATGAACCAGCTGGCCGCCTGCTTCCCGAACTCGGCGGTCGGCTCCTCGAGAAAGGTAGTCGATCTCGGTTGGATTCCTTACGAGCACCAGGTCGGACAAACCGGTAAAACTGTGCGTCCGAAGGTCTACATCGCTTGCGGGATTTCTGGAGCGATTCAACATCGGGTCGGTATGTCGAAGTCAAGTTTGATCATTGCTATCAACAAAGACGTTGATGCACCGATATTCAAGTTTGCGCACCACGGCATTGTCGGAGACATTTTTCAGATCGTGCCCGAGATGATTCGACAGCTAGAGAGTGTGAAATCAGACAAGGAGGTTCAGACCGTTGTCAGCACGCATTGAATACGACCTGTTATTGGTCGGAGGCAGCCCATCTAACCTCACCCTCGCCTATCATTTCCTCGAACTAGCGAAGGCAAGCGGCAAAGAGTTTACAGTCGCGATTCTGGAAAAGGGCAAAGAGTTCGGCAGCCACATCATGAGTGGAGCGGTCTCGAATCCTCATGTTTTGAAGAAGGTCTGGCCGAACTATGCCGAACTGAATTTCCCGGTCGAAGCAGTTTGCAACGAAAGCAATCTATCAGTGCTGGGCACCCATGGTAAGTGGGATATGCCGGCTTGGATGTATCCGAAGTCCTTGGACAAGAACGGCTATCTGGTGCTCACCTTGTCTCAATGCGTGTACTGGATGTCCAATCAAGTACAGGAGAAGGCTAAGGAAGCTCCGAACGTCGCTGTTGACATGTATACCGGCTTCGCGGCCCACAAAGTAATCTTCGAAGACGGTCGAGTCGCCGGAGTGGCGGTCACCGAGAACCCGAAGAGCGAAGAAGATTATGTCTATGCAAAATTCACCGCTTTTGGAGACAAGGGCTTTATCTCGCGCGATCTAATCGAGCATTACAAGCTGAGAGACTGCCCGCAGATCTGGTCGGTCGGCGTCAAGGAAGTCTGGCAGTTAAACGAAAGCTACGAAGGCAAAGTGTGGCACACTCTGGGCTGGCCGTTATTGGAAGGCACCTTCGGTGGTGGCTTCGTCTATGGCATGAAGGACAAGAAGATCACTGTCGGCATGGTGATTTCGCTCGACAGCAAAGACCCCAACATGAATCCACAGTGGAAGCTGCAGGAATACAAGAAGCACCCCTGGTTGCAAGAGATGCTCAAGGGCGGCAAGCTGCTCAAGTACGGCGCGGCGCTCTTACCGGAAGGCGGGTATTACAGCTTGCCTAAGAAGTTTGCCGTGCCGGGCGCTCTCTTGCTCGGAGATGCGCTGGGAGTGCTCGACGTGAAACAGCTGGCGGGCATAGACCGGGCGATGGAATGCGGCTACGTCGCCGCCGAAGTTCTGCACGACGCGCTGGTCAAAGGCGACTTTAGCGAAGAGGCGCTTGCCCCCTACCAGAAGCGCCTGACCGACAGTTTTGTCATCAAAGAATCATATGATGACAGATACTTCCGCTGGGCATTTATCGAAAACCCCAAACTGCTGGGACAATACTTGCCGACAGTGGCAAAAGGCGTAGACGACGGACATCCGCTGGTCGGCATGATGAAAGTCGGCATGAAGAATCCGTTCGGTGCCGCCGCCGATGGTATCAGAGCGCTGGGACTGATCGAAGGCAAGAAAGATATCGGAGCAATCAAGTACATTCCTGACTTCAAGCACATCGTGCCGGCGTTCGTAGCGCCCAAGTATGACGAGCCGCAGTATGACAAAGCGACAATCTACTCGAGACCGGATGCTGTCTTCTACGCCTCCACCAAGTATCATGAAGGCAACCAGCACATTGACGAGTTTAATGCGCAGGTTTGTGTCAAATGCATCTCCACTTATGATGCGCTCGGCAAGACCACTCCCTGCGTCGCCGACTGTACTGCCGAAGTGCACCGCATCGATGTGATCGACAGCATCAAGAAGCACGGGATGTCACTTGAGAATTGCGTGCACTGCCGCACCTGCGAGATAGTGTGTCCGGAAGTAAATCTGCGCGTCAAACCGACCGAGCAGGGCAGCGGCCCTGACTTCATGGGGCTCTAAAGCATTACACTTGACTGGAGAGCGAACTGGCCCATTCGGTCGCCAGCGCCGCCGCCTTCTCGCGAAACGATCTGAGCGCTTCCACTCGACTGACCACCCGCGCCACACCCTTAACGCCTTCGGTTTTTAACACTTGCATTCCTTTGCGATCTAATTCCGCAAGGTCGCCGTCGATTGATTCTATTAGTGTGATCAACGCATTGCCAATCATGTCCAAATCTTCGGCGGGTTCCGCAGCCTGGCTGAATTGAAAGTAAGGCTGGTTGTGCGATTCTACTTCACCGTTAAAGAGCTTTTCGCCCTCTCCAACCTCTCCCCGGCTAACTCTCGTCAGTCTGGCAAAGATCAGTTTCGAAAGAGCGGCGATATCGCTGTAGTGCAGCGGACGACCGTCTGCTTTCCAGGTGACATTGCCGACATGAGACGTGCCTGTCACCTCAAAGAACGGCTCTGGGCTGGGCCGGCGCGCCGGCTCCTCATAGGCGAATCGGGCCGGCATCAGCATCCCTTGAATGACATGCGGTCCGGACACCACTACGGCGGTCCAGAAGCTGTTGAGCAGGAAGCCTATATAGTGCCTGTCTGCTCCCTCGCCGCTGAATACCGGCCGGCGGCAGGTAGTGACGAAACCTCTGTCCGGCTCAGTTTGATTGTAATGAAATGAATAACGCTCGAAGTCATCGAACAGCTTGTCCATTACGTTGACGCTGGACATAATGGCTTGGGGCGGCTGGGATTGAGCTCCATCGGTGGCAGACGGATTTATGTTTTCATCGATGTTCTTCAACCATGCCACTGTCTGCTCGCCCAAGTAAGATTTGTTGACCGACGACAGGATTCTCTGCGCCAGGCTCTGAGACTGATTGGCTCTTTCTTGCTCCAGTCTTTGCGCAATATAGCCATGTACGTTCTTATCTTTGCTCATGCCTTCGATCCCTCATTCGTAGCCGACGAGATCGTGTACCTTGCAATCATGCTAGTCGATTGGTTCGACGACAATAACTGTCTGGCAGACCCTCAAGTGTCAACTCCATGATACCCGCCAAAAATCGGCTCTAAACACCTCCGAGGTCTACTGGACTGCTGCCTGGTTTAGACAGAGCTGACTTGACCCTTGGATTATTCAATGCTATTACGGACATGGGAAGCACCGCTGTTTCAGAGAGTTCGAAGGGTCAAAGTTTATGCACGAATCGAAGCATTTCAAGAAAACACAAGAAGAGCCGCTAAAAGGTGGGACGGATGTCGCTAAGGACAATCTCGATTCGGCAAGAGTAGAACGATCGACCGCTGCCAACGACGGCAAAGATTCAAGCAAAACAGCCGCAGATGTTTTGCGCTTACCGGCGCCAGCCGTAACCGACATGGACAGAGCCGACCAGTTCGTACTCAAGGAGATAGACCGCTTTACCAAGCTCATGCCGGGCGAAGTCGACCCGCGATCTATCCAGCCGCTCGAGACGCAGGACGAGGTAGACACGCGATTCGCTTCAATTAACTGGAAAGCCTACGACCAGGGTCGAAAGCTCATGCAGGAACGAACCGATGGGCAAAAGCAGCATCTGTCCGAATTCGATCGCAATATGCTGGATTTGCTGGAGCAACAGCTGCTGCTCAAAAACATTGGTGCAGTCAACTTGCTGGGTGACGGATTAGCGAGAAACTCCGGCAAGTATAAAGATCTGCTTCAAACATTCAATAAAGATCTTCAAACGATTGGGCAGAAGTGCCAACTGAAGGATGGACGCTTCTCGGTCGAGTGAAGCTTTCAACGCAGCCAGGCCACCAGCTCCAGTCCCTGCTCTCTGCTAAACCGGCTCTTAAAATTGCTGCCGGGCGCTAGCCGTGAGGCAGTTCTTTCGTTGGCCAGAAGCGGAATCATCGACAACATTGCCGCCGATGACAAAAGTGACTCAAGCGACTGCGGCGATTTCGGCGCCACCGGCTTCAACTGGTTGCAAGCACTGGCTATCAGCTTCTGCAAGTAACATCCGCGGCGGTCCATCGACTGCGCCGCAATCTCGGCAAGGCTGGGGACGGTCAAAATCGATGAAGGCCTACCGGGCGGGGAGATCTTGTACGAAGAACCGCCGACTTTCGAGACAATCTGCTTAAGCTCCTTAACTTCATGGCGGCTCAAATCATGCGCCACGACAAAGATTGAGCACTGATCGAATCTGCCCTGGTGAGCGGACTCCAGATGGCCGATCATCGCCCAAAGCATTTCAGTCTGTGCCTGCTCGAGCTTCTGCCGGCACTTGCCATAGGTGATGTCATAGTCAACCGGTGCTCGCTTTCCTTTACTGACTAACCTCTCATACTCGACCAGTTCCGCTGAACTTAGAACCATCTTTTGCTTGGACTGCCGTGCAGTCAGGCTCAACGTGGCCAACGCCGCTGCATCGGCTCCACTGATGGCATGGTCGTGCATTGCGCTTTCCAACTCGCCAATTGAGATTTTTTTGTCCTGATTCTTATCCCAGACCTTGAAATTCGCTTTCACACGCCTGGAAAATGGCGTGGAGGAGAATCCGCCGACACCCTCTTTGCAAGGATTGGCAAGTGCCGGTGAAAGTAATGAGACGGCCATCAAAAGAGCGAGCCATACGTTTGTAGTTCTTGCGATACCGGATTTCAAAACCAACCGCCTTTCCTAGTGCCAATGCCCGTTTAATGAGTCGGACGCTCCACAACCGCCAGTAATAATAGCTTTCCAAATCCTTGTTTCAATGATGTGGAAAATTTGTGTCAAAAACCTTGAACTAGAAAAAAGGAAGGCTTTATTGGAGGAATTTAAGAATTGCCCGGCTTCGGCTCTACATCACTATACTGGTTTCCTGGCTGGGGAAGCTAGGCGGCACTTCATCCGAATCGGTTCAACGCGCCTAGTTAAATACGAGCCGAGCGGCGAGCAAGAGAGCGATCATGACTATTCGACGTTCAATTCAAGCGCTTCTGCTCTCCTTACTACTCGTTGCAGCGCCAGCTTTCGCTAAGCGGCCGGCTGCAGAAGGGACATTAGTCGCCGATCGAATACTGCCGAGATCCTCTGTCTGCCAGGATGAGGTCGAGAAAGCTGAAAGCTCGAAGTTACCCCAGCTACAGCTGGCACCAAAGCTGATTAACCTGGGCGATGCCTACCGCCGAGAAGGGGCAACCATGGAGGCGATTCCGGTCTACGAAAGAGCGCTGGAAATCTTCAAGAAGGCGGGGCAGATTGGTTGCGTCCGTGCGTTGGATTGTCAGATAGCGCTGGGCGATCTATACGAAGACAGCGGGCGTTTTGACAAATCGGCTAAGGTGTATGGCGATGCTGCCGCGTTGAAGGAGACCACCGATGTCTATCGGGTGCCGCTTCTGCACAAACTGGCAGCAGTCTTGGTCAAAGGAGGCAAGCAACCGCAAGCGATTGCAGTCTACAAGCGAGCGCTGGCTGCCTGTGAGAAGTACTACGGGGTGAATCATCAAGCAGTAGCAGACATTCTTCTGGAATACGCGGACGTGTTGCGAAAGTCCAATCAATCGGCTGAAGCGAAAAAACTAGACGATCGCGCCCGAGCAATCCTGTCCAAGAAGAACAAGAAGTAAACCTGCTTCTACTAAATATTGATCCCCAAACGCCGCAATGTGTCAGCTGTGGCTAGATGCCCGACCCTGAGCGGAGTTCGTCCGAAAGCTGCCAGGACAACTTCTTTTGGCGCGGCGACTGATTGTCGCCGATAAGAATCACCATGGTCTGCCCGCTCGCGAGATGATGCGGCCCCGGCCGTTTTTGTCTGCGCGGATTTTTCTTGGCCGACAACCGATGCGCCGACCACCCGCTTGCCGGTCGAGAAGCGAGCATGCAACAGCTTTGCCGAGTCGAACTCGGCAAGCGGAATGCGAGCTTGCGACTTCATTTTCCCGACCGGCTTAGCAAGGATCTCCACTTTACCGGCTTCCGCTTGCGCGAAGAGTAGAACGTGGACATCTTTTGCTAGAGTGCCTGCATTCGCGAGTTCGTTTAGCCCCTTGAGCACCTGATTCTCTTCGAGAAAGTCAAAGACCGGGCGTTCCATCACCAGCCTCGACTCCTTGAGTATTAATTGCAGCTGGTCCTTCCCTTCCTCCGGCTCAGGCAACCGCCCAATTACTTTGACAAGCTGGTTTTCGCGAATCACAGCGGCACCAACGACTGCCGGTTTGTCGCGAAATGCATCGAACAATTTGTACTTGTCGGCAAACTCATTGGGCCAGAAGCGTGTCACAGTACGGCCATCAGCGGTCGTTCTCTCCCAGAGTTCTAAGCTGGAGTCGCAACCATCAGCTTGCCCTGACCGGCTCTGAAACAGCAGGACATACGATTGCTTAGGCAGCTTGTGCCGACTGGACAACTCATGAAGCTCCTTGAGAGCGGTATTTGACTGCAAAAACTCACGCACCGGCGTACTGGCAGCCTCGCTCGACAACGCCAATAGATGTCCTAGCAGGTCCTCAACATTTTCGGGACGAGCCACCTCACCAATCACTGCCACCAACTCCTTCTCGGCGATGATGGCTGCACCAACTACGGTCTTTTTTCCCTGGTAATAGCAATGAAGCTTAGCTGCATCCTTAAACTCGTGCGGCTTGAACCGGGTGAAAACTCGGTCGTCTTTCGAGGTTTGAGTAAGCAACTCGACGCCAACCTCTCCTGACTTACGGAAAAGCAGCACATATGCTCCCTTCGGGAGTTCGCCTGCCAGCTTGCCCTTGAGCTCACCAAATACCGGATGCTTTTTGACCCAGTCCACAATCTCTTGTTTCTTCTGCTTTTCGAGCTCCTTTGCTACCGCCGACAGCTGTTGCTGTATCTTTTCCAGATGGTCTTCAGCCAGGCGTCTGGTGTGAGCTTCACTTTTATCGTCCACATGCAGCCGCATGCTTGGTAACTGCTCGAGAATTTCGTCGAAACTGCGCGCGATGCGCTGAGCACATCCGCGATCGCTTTGAGCGCTGTCTTTGATATATTTCTTGCAAGCACCCAGGCTAGCCAGCAATGTCTTGATTGTCTTTAAGTGACTGCTGTCCGACTTGAGGTTGCACTCGGCAACCGCCTTCCGGGCCTTTTCTATTGCTTCTTCCATGTCTTGAGTCAATCTCTACTGCGGTCCAATATTCTACTGCCTTTACGCTTCAACTGCCGCGTTACAACTAGAGCTGCAAACATCTCGCCAGTCAAAGCTCGCAATGGCGAACGCGCGGTACAGGTGTGGATTTCACTTTGTTCAGCTATGCAGAACGATGGAGAGACAGCGTTTAGCCATCGGCTAATCGCTGGGAAGAAAGTCATGCATGCCGTGTGATGCAAGGAAGTTTCGAAAGCTGGTCCGCAAGTCGAAACCATCGGGAAGAAAGTCTATTGTCCGAAAAGGGGCCAGACGTTTAACTTTGACCCGGCCTTCCTTTACCGATTGTCCATTTGGGCCGAGCGTATCGTGCATGAGCAGCAACGTGCCGTCCGCTTGCGGCGTCCAGGTGGAAGTAGAATTGACCGGACGCACGCTGATCACCTTTCCGCTCGATTTCGACCTGGCGATCTCGAGCGATCTCTCCTTAACCGTTTCTTGATTTCCATAACGTTGAAGGTGCCGCGAGGCCAGTCCAATTACTACCACCAGCCGGTCGTCACCTTCCACTTCCGAAACATTGGGAAAGCGGGCGCAGTGCCAATAGCCACCCTGGGCATCTTCCTGCTGGCCAGCCAAAAGGTCGAACCTGTTCTTGTGGCTGCCGAGGAATCGCAGCTGTCCGCCCTTGATCTCATACTCCATGGCAGTCTCCCCATGAAGCACTCCAGCCTTCCACGGTGGCACTGCAAACCACTCCTGATCAGTATGCTCCGTCGGCAGCATGCTGTCGCTCCAGACCGCACCGACTTTGATGGTGGGCAGCACGTTAGCCTCCCACTCCTGCAATGTATGGGTTTTCTCGACTCCACCTCGCAACGGCTCAGCGCTCGCCGGGGAAAAGACGAGTTGCCAAAGAATCAAAAAAAGTAATGTTCGTACCATACATTCAATCTACCCTCCCACAAAGCGGAATCAGGCAATGTACTAAAATAGGTGATTTCGAATCGGTCGAGAGCGCCCCCTTGTGAGTTCCAACCCATGCGCATTCATTGCATAGTCTTATCTGCCGGCTTGACGCTTTTGTGCTCGCTCTTTCAACCTTCACACGGCCAGTCTAACCAGGCGCAAGAGACTTACAGGCTTACAGTGGAAGCCTCGCAGCTAATCCGGGACGGAAGACAATCGGAGGCACAAGCCAAGCTGTCTGAAGTATTGAAGTTGAACCCCAATTCTTGGGACGCGACCTATTACATGGGATTCTCCTACGAACAGATAGGCGATCTACAAAAGGCACTCATCTGGTATCAGAAGGCTGAACCATTGGACCAGAATCGGCACGAAGCGGTGCTTGGAGTCGCGCGCATCTATTACAAGCTGAAAGACTACAAGAACGCCATTCCAATCATGGAGCGCCTGTCCGAAAAACATCCAGCGACAGAGAAGACTTACGCTGGATATCTTGCGCTTGCCCGAAGCTATGCTGAGACTGGCAAGATCAAAGAGTTCTGCGACACGGTCGACAAAGCGTTCGCCGTTAAGTCCAATGACCCTAACGGCTGGCGATTTGCCGGACAGGAGATGGACTATCTCAAGCATTACAAAGAAGCGGTCAAGTATTACAAGGAATATCTAAAACGATTTCCAAATCAACCGGACGCACCACAAATCAGCAAGCGACTCGAAATCGTCAACTACGAAGGCAAGCAGGATGAAGAGCTTAAGGAGGTCCAAGAAGGATTCTCTCTCGACGGCGATCATGAAGATCTCCGCACCTTCATCCTGTTTGTCGACCCCAATCGTGCAAACGTCTCGGATAAGGCGGTTGCTCAATTGCTTTTAGGCTTAAGCGAGATTCCGCGTCATTATCGCAACCAGCTGGAGTCCGCCGGCTACAAGGTGGTGGTGGCACCCTCGGTGCTCGACGTGCTGCCTCAGCTTGCCGGGCAAACGCCGCGAGGATATGCGCAAGGAAGCACCTGGCACAACTCGAATGGCACGTTTGATCGCGACACCAGACAGATAGTGATCGCCGAGAAGTACAACGCGGTCGACCGCGGCGGGCAGCTTACGGAAGGACCGCTGGACGAGACGGTTCAGCACGAGTTCGGTCATGCCATGGACTTTCATCTTGGCGTGTGCAAATTAGGCCGGACGCAGCAGAATCCTTATCCGGAGATCTCTCACAGTCCCTGGTTTACAGAAGCTTACAACTATGACTCGCAAAACGTGCCTTTCCAGCTGCGGTCCAAACTGGCTTACTATCTTCAGCCTGGAGACGGCGGAAAAGAAGAGCTGTTTGCCCAGATGTTTCCTCTTTTCTTCGGGCACGAACCCTCACCAGGCAGCGCGCTCGAGTCTTTCAAACAAGCCTTTCCAACTGTGTTGGCACGAATGGCCGATGCCCGAAAGTTCGACCCCGATTATGAGCGGTTCAAGTCTTTCTATGATTCCAAGCTAAAAGACAATACATTGGCACCAAACGAAAGAGTTCAGCAGCTGCTGTCCCAGTAGGAACTTACCGGCTGGCGATCACAAAAGTGGAGCTTACAACGATTGCAAGCTCCACTTCATGTTCTAATTTGCTACCGCTTCGAGCTTAGGACGGGTCGAGCAGCGGGCTGTGGAGTTTATGTGATTGAGTCTTCGGCTGTTCTGCCACTTCATGCGGCTGATTGACGCGCATGGCGGTTCGCCCGCGTACAGCGCCTAACACAGCCAGCTGTTGCATTGTCGTGATGACCACGTTCATCGCTGTCTCCAGCTCGTCAATCTTGCCGAAGAGGTGGTCATAGCGACAGACTAAAACGCTTACGCCATGCGGCACGTTCCATTCCGGATCGAAATGAGAGGAATCTGTTTCGATGCGCATCTGAGACGGTGATTGGAAAAGCAAAGCATCACGCAAGGTAGGATTTTCGAAGAGGCGCTGGATTCGCGCTTCATCATTGCCCTGAATCAAGAACTTGCTGTCGAAAGCGGCGTCTTGTATCTGCACGTCTTGCAGTCCGAATGCCTTGCCAACTTGATCGGTCAGTTTCTCGGTCTGAATGGAAAACGCGAAGTCATCGCCGGCTTGGAAGAAAGTCATGACGGTCGTGCCTTTGCTCTTCTTCTTGCCGTGATGAACAAAGGGGGTAATCACCATCGCCGGGCCCGTTTCCGAATGAGGAAGTGTTAATCCACCCAGGGCGGCCCCTTCAGAAATCTCGATCGCTTGGCCGCCTTTTGCATCGGCAAAATGTCTCCAAACATAGTCCCAGCCAAAGAGGTCGCTGTGAAACGTCATAGTCACTTCTCCATCGAATTGCCCGACCGGCAAGCATCAATCTCTACTGCTCACCAAACGTAGCACATCAGTCTAGACAAATCAGCTCTTCTTAGCAACCACTTAAAGCATCGCTAACATCTAAACAGGAAGAGATTCCTCTAATACATATCGGCCCGGTCGCTCATCTGCAAATGGTTCGATTTAGCTGTAATGCCGTTTCCATACGCAGCAACGAGTTGTACTCAACACAGCCCAGGTTGGGCTTCCCGGGAGCGCCGGCTGCCAGCCGGCTCCTACGAGGGACTTCCTCCACCCGAAGTCGCCAGGCTGGCGGCGCTCCCGAACAACGACCAGCGGCAGAGGAAACGGTATTGAATTTAGCTTTGATTGCCGGTAGCTACCGGTTAAACGACGCAAGTCCGCCATCTTCCTGCGGATTGATAGGCAAACATGCTTCACCTAAATCGCGACAAGCACCACCTGCGCCACCAAGCTCATAGCCGGCGTTCAATCAAGCGAATCCCAGGAAGACATCTTAAGCCCTAAAATCCAACTGCGCTCCCCACAACGCCGCTCATCCAGGCTGTGCTTAAGCTAGAATGTCCAAATCCCACGCCTCTAGCGCTATGACAGTCCGCCTGAAACAAAACTTGAACCTTGACTGAATCACTACCTTTACAGCGAGCAATTCTCTTAGTCCTCTTCCTCGTCCTGTCCGCTTACAAAGCAGCATTCGGGCAAGGCTGACCGAGCGCGCGTGGAATTGTGCCCGGGCTTGGCACGACCGGCGGAGGCAAATTACAGATATCGGTCGGCTGGCGTCATTTGAAGGCGACCAAGTCTTACTTCGACTCGCGGCAAAATCACAACTTCAATCGAAGCTGGCAGCCCCGGGAGCGGCTGAGCGTGCTCGACGTCACCGGCCGCTATCGCCTCACCAGTAGATTGTCCGTGATTGCCAGCCTGCCAATTGTCATGAACAAGTTCTCGATGTTGGTGCCGCCGCTCGGACCGCTGCAAAGCAGGCGAGACAGCTGGGGAGCCGGTGGCATCGGAGATCTCAGCGTCTATGGTCAATACTGGCTTTTGAATCCGAAGAATCATCCTTTCGGCAACGTGAATATCGGACTGGGAGTAAAGATTCCAACCGGCAGCTGGCGAACGCGGGCGAACATGCCTGACGAAACCGGCGCCAACAACATCGGTCGCTATGTCTATCCGGTCGCCATGATGCCCGGCGACGGTGGAACAGGCATAATTGCTGGGTTCGAAGCCTTCAAAACTCTGCGAACGCCCAATCTTCTACGCGGCAACACCTTATTTGTTTCGGGCAGTTATCTCTGCAATCCGCGCGACACCAACGGCACACCATCTATCATCCAGGAGCTGGGTGTGCCGCTGGCACCATACTTTGCCAGCCAACTTACCAACTCCGTTCCCGATACATATTCGCTGCAATGGGGCTTGACCACCAAGGTGCCTGGAACTTGGGATAAACCGCTGTTGCGTGGTTCTCGACTGCGCTTCATGTGGCGCCTGGAAGGTTTGACTACCAGAGACTTGATCGGCGGCAGCCATGGCTATCGGCAGCCCGGCTACGCGCTTTCGATCGGTCCGGGCTTCTCATATCAATTCGGCAAGAACCTCCTAATGGTTGACGTTCCAATAGTTTTTAACCGCCATATCAATCCAGGCAAGACTCAAGTTCCCGGTTTACCGGTCAGAACACCCACCGGCGTTGCTCCCGCTCCCTTCAATGCTTTTCGCAATCTGGGATTGATTGCACCACTGAGCGTTTCGGTGCGCTATGTCCGAACGTTGTGAATCCACCTGGAGAATCAGCACTCAGCCGCTGTATTGTTCTCGAGTTCCGCAAGGGCAAGCCGAAGCTCGGCTGCCAGTTCGGCAAACGACTGCTGGCGAGCATCTGGCTCCTTATCTAAGGACCGGAAGACGGCTTGCTCCAGTCTTTCCGGAATACGGAAGACCGCGTCTATCTTAGCCGGCTCGAACTCAACATGCCGTTTCATCGTTTCATAGCTGGTCTGGCCGACATGTGGTGGAATACTGCCAAGACATTCGTACATAAGACATCCCATACTGTAGATATCGGAACGGCGATCCGCTTTGCGACCAAGGCAGACTTCCGGGCTGACGTAATGTGGCGAGCCCAAAATTTCCCCGGTGCGAGTTAAGTCCTGATCTTCATCGCCGGCCAGCTTCGCGATTCCAAAATCGACTATCATCGCCTGATCGGCTCGGTCTGCCGACTTCAGAATCACAATATTGTTGGGCTTAAGATCGCGGTGGAGGACACCGCCATCATGAGCGTGTTGCATTCCCTCGCAGATTTGCAAAAACATCGGCAGCGCTCTGTAGGATGGGATGTACACCTCCTGATCCAGAATTGCCGACAGGCTTCGCCCATCGAGAAAGTCCATAACGAGATAGGCTTCGCCATCCGGTGCCAATCCGAAGTCTTGCACCGACAATATGTTGGGATGAGAAAGCAGGCTAACCGCTTTCGCTTCACGTTGGAAGCGTTGCACTTCCGTTGGATCGCCTGCCAGATGAGTGTGCAAGAGTTTAATCGCCACCAGGCGATCGAGATAGCGGTGTCTGGCCTTGAAGACGCTGCTCATGCCACCACTGCCTACGAGCTGGATGATTTCATAGCGCTCGACAAAAATGGTGCCTTCCGGCAAAGCAGCCGCCTCGGCCACCAGTTCGAATCCATCAATAGAGCAAGTTTTCTCCCCGTCTGCTGCTTCCTTTCGGCATTGCGGGCAGACAAGCTTCACACGCCTGCCGGTGAAACTTCGTGACTCGAGCGACCGTTTCAAGGCCAGCTCGACCACATTCATCTCCTCCTCAGTCTTCCGCTTCGCAGCCTCGACCTCCTGTTTCTCCTTTTGGATCTGTTGCTTCTCGGCCTCGGCCTTGTCCTTGGCCTGTTCAGCCCTCAGCTTCGCCGCTTCCGCTTTGATCTTTTCAGCCTCAGCTCGGATAGTGGCTTCTTCGGCTGCCCGCTTTTCTTGCTCAATCCGCTGTCTTTCTGCAACCGCCTTGGCTTTTGCCTCTTCAGCCGCAACTTTCTCTACTTCGACCAGCCTCTTTTCCGCCTCCACTTTCCACCTGGCCGATTCAGCAGCCCGTTTCTGCTCTTCAGCAAGATTTCTCTCGCTCTCCACGTTGTCTATCTTTCTGGCTTCCCAAATCACCCCGCCGACCAGATAGCCGCCCAGGAGAGCAACTGAAATCCCCTGATAGATTCCCTCATCGTAAAAACCGGCAGCCTTACCGGCATAAGCGGCAGCGATCACAATCGGCATGGCTACCAAGCCAGCAAAGATTCTGCGCAACAATCTGCCACCGCTTGAATCGGCTACAAGCATCGCAGTAGCACCACTTTCAGCTCGTGCGGTCAGGATGCCGAGCGAAAGCAGGGCGAATACGACTGATGTAATAGCTGAAAATTTGATGCAGCCGAAGTATGCGCACAGCTCGCTATGACCGAAAGCATTTAAGCCAAGGATAATTGCCGAATTGAACCAAACGATCATCAAAGTAGTTTGGGCAACGGCCAGCACTCTGGAATCCCGGCAACTGATTAAAGCTAAGCAGATAGCCGTGACAAAAAATGAAAGCGCCACATCAGGCGACATCGGTCCCGGATAGGACAAAGGTAGCGCATCTCCAGCGGCTTTCCAGAGCGCACAACTGAGGTTGAGGTCAAGACCGAACCAATGGTCTATCAAGTTGGCAGCGCCGGCACCAGCGACAAGAAGAGCCAATCCGGCTGGCATTAACCGGAGCCAGCCGGGCAATTCAAAATGGAGCGCCAGCAGCGCAATTAGGGAGCACAGCAGAAACTCGACCGAGTAAGCTGAAAGCAGTGGGCGCTGAAGCCCCCAGGGGTGCTTAATCCAGTCAATATCGAACATCCAAGCCAGCACATAAAGAACGCTTATAGTGAGCACCAAGAGCAAAGCCACTAGCGAAAACCAGCGAAAGGTGCGACTCCAGGAATGCTGGTGGATTTCCGGCAGCTCTGCTTCAGAGATAGAGGCGCTCTTAGTCAAGGTTTAACCCGGTTATCAATTGGCCGCCAACGCCTTATCTATGCCCGCCCGGTAAACGTCCTTGTTTTTTGGCCCGGTTAGCTCTTTAACCAATCGAGTTCGGCGATCGAATATTAATACAACCGGGACGTAATCCATTACATCCTTAAACGCTCCCAGGATGCCCAATTCCCGGGCAAGCTTCTTGGTATTCGGTAGAACCGAATCGGTTGAATCCAACTCAGAGAACTTAACCTTGTCGCCAAATTCTTGTTCTAACTCCTTCATGACAGGGCGCACTTTAGCGCACCACGCCTTGCAATTTTGGTCGAAAACAAGCACAACCAGGACCCTTCGCTCCTCGATTGAAGCTTGAGCCAAAACCGGCGTCAAAGACACTATAAGAGCAAGTACTAGCAGAAAAAATCGCCGCAATGCCTGGAGCTCCCCCCTGCCTGTTCGCCACTCCTTGATTCTATACCTCTGGATTCGGCCAGACTACCTCAAGAGACGGATCTGGAGCGCTGAGAAAGCACAGCAGACTTCCTTGCTAATTCATCGGCTGGAAAAGGTAAAATCATAAATAGTATGGCGAATGGAAGTTCGCCTTTTTCGATCCTTAGGCTCCGTCATTCCTTTGACCAGTTTGTCGCCTTTCAGATTACAAGAGTTTCGTCCTCTAGTTTTCGGTTAGCGAGCTAAGTTTCGGCAGCGGTGATATAACGACAGCCTGAAAGCCAAGTCCACGGAAAACTTGATTGAAATTCCGTTTCGATGCGCCAGTGCAGAAACGCGTGCTCAAAGGAGAGACTCATGTCAGGAAAAGAGACGGATAGAGTTGCGGACAAGCCGGCCGAAACGAAGGCAAGCCCAGATAACGCGCAAAAACAAGCGAACGATGGCATGGAGGACATGTCGAAAGACGTCAAGGACTATTACAAGCAACGCCGGGCTGGACTTCGGGACCAGGAGACACAGAAAAATCTGGGAGACCAACCAACCTTTTACGACAGCAAGAATAAGGACGGCAATGGCGCTAAGGGTAACGAGAAAAACACGCCGGCCGAGACAAAAGAGGATGCCATCAAAGCTCCCGAAGGCAAAACTGACGATCAACCTGCCAGCGTGACGTTTCCGGAAAAGCCCGCTGAATCCACCGAAAAGGATGCGCCCAAGGATGCAGCGCCTGAACCGGGTGAGACAGCAACCCAGCCGGAAGACGGCAACCGTCCTGAAACGATCAAGTATCCTAACGGAGACTCGGCAAACGTCAAGTACGGGCCGGACGGGAAACCCTCTGATATCGAGTTTTCCAACGGATACAAACTGAGCAAGAACAGCGACGGCAAGTGGACTGCCACCGATAATGGCGAATCAAAGCCCACTGACATCAAGGACGTGGAAGTTAGTCCGGACGGCTCATTAATCCAAACCGACAATAAGGGCAATCAGCGGACAACGCTGCCGGACGGCTCACAATCAGTGGAATACAAAGACGGTCACAGTTATCAAACCGATTCGCAAGGCAGAGTAACGCAAGAAAAGCGCGGATCTGGCGACGAACTGAAGTTCAAATACGATGAGAACGGCTCTCTTACAGAGATGGAGGATCATCGAGGCAACAAAGCTCAAAAGGACGGAGATGATTGGAAGCATTACGGCAAAGACGGTCAGGAGAAAGCCGATTCTGTCGAGAAGAACACGACGAAATCGGTAGACGAACGGGGTAATCTCGTCACCGAAAACAAGGACGATGGCACCAAGGTAACCGAGCGACCTGACGGCTCCGCCCAGCTTCAAAACAGAGACCGCTCGAAAGTAGAGATCGACAAAGACGGCAAAGTAACCTCGACTACCGGCTCTGACGGCAACACGGTGAAGTACGGCTATGACGACAAAGGGCAGTTAAGCGAGATTGAAGACAAATTCGGAAACAAGGCCGTCAAAGACAAAGAATCTGATACCTGGAAACATTACGGTCCCGATGGGAAGGAAAAGACGGATGAACGCGAAGAGAATACAAAAATAACTGTCAATAATGATGGCAGTGTCACACGCGAAAATACGACTGACAATACGACCACAACCAAGGACATCAATCAGACGACATCGAGAACCAATGCTGACGGTTCTACTGAATCAATCAAGCTCGACGGGACTCACACCATCAAGAATTCAGACGGCTCGAGCGTTGAGCACAGCACCGACGGCTCGACCGCTCACAAGGACGCAAAAGGCAACATCACCCAAATCGATCAGCCGGACGGCAAAAGCAAGAAGTTCGACTACGATGAGAAGGGCGAACTTGTCGGCTACACCAATCCAGAAGGAGATCACTACGAACAAAAACCTGACGGTAGCTGGTCCACCGCTGATGGCTCCGGGAGTAGAAAAGACATTGAGATCATGCCTGATGGCACCGTTAGAGAAAGCAAGACAGACGGTGGAGTCGAGACTACGCGCCCCGATGGTTCCTTGCACATCGATTATCAGAACGGCACAAAGGCGGAAGTAGACAGCAAAGGAAATTTCACGTCTTATACCTCTCCCGATGGGCGCAGATTCGATTCGAATGCAAACGGCAACGTTACGTATACGACTCAGCGCAGTGAAAGCCTTCAAGACATCGCTGCTGACGCGTTGAAGGTAAGTCATTCACTAGAGCCGGACTACAAACCGAGTCCCGAAGAGATCAAGGAGACGGTCGACGAATTAAAGAAATACAATCCAGGCATTCAAGACACCGTGCCAAAGGGCACAAAAATAGTCTTGGATTAGGCTGATTAGTTGGCACCAGTGCGGGGTGGTTCTCAATGGCTTCCGAAGCTCCCGACGCCGGCAGGCGGAGTATGAATAGCGATCAGCGGGACTCAGCTGCGAACAATGAGCAAAAGCCTGCCGACGCATTCGACTTTTTCATGGATGCGGTTCGCAAGATTTTGCCAACCGGTGAGTTCACTAAACCAGGCGCAACGCCGCTGGTCACCCGGGACAGTCAGGGCAGGGTGTCTCAGGCGCTCTACGCGAGCGGTCGAGCACGCGGTTTTGAATATGATGAGCACGGTCATGTTTGCCTCGTCAAAGAAGATGACGGTACAAATTGGCGTAGAGAGACAGCAACCATCTGGCTTCAGTTTGACGCAGGCGGCAAAATGCTCGGTCGAGCGAAACGTGGAGTGGCGCTAGTTTCCGTAAGTGGAGACTATTCCTTTGATGATCATGATGCCGGTACGACTTCGACAGAATCGGTCGGCGGCACCTTGGGCGGACGCATCGCCGCCACCGACCTCCAGCATCCCAGCAATGCATCGGCAGGCGACGCGACAGTGCATCGCTTGCAACTGCCACAAAAGGCGACAAGTGCCTCTACCGCTTCGATTAGAATCTCGCCCGCCGACTCGAACATCACCACTGCTCCGCGTTTCTTAAAACCAAGGCGAGCGCCGCTGCCACAAGAACAGACTGGTGAAGTTGATCCAAACTTGACCAAAGCGCCCGGCAGCTTGTTTAAGCGGCGCAAGTCACCTGCGGCAAGTCCACAACCTTCCACTCAAGAATCGAGAGTGAATGACTCAGGGTCCTTCGGCCAGCATGATGCTACGCTCAATCGCTTTGCCAAGCGCAAGGCTGAGTAATTCAGCAATCCATTTCCATAACTGGCAATCGCGTCAGATAAGCCGGTCGTCTCTAGGCAAAGAGCGGTCGAGGCGCAGTGACAACCGGCGGTTGAGGCAATGCCTTTTTAAAGAACTCGTTGAGTCCACCAATTGGAACAGGGGACTAATGCGGAAACTGACAGCCGAACCAGATCAAAAGTTGGCGTAAGGCTCCCAGTGCAGCCCGCTAATATACGTACTCCTCCCATCGGTCAGTCATTGCATTGTCACACTTGACCGCTAATGTCGAAGAGTAGCGAGAGACAAGTCTTGATGGAATCAACAAAGGGGTCCGGAAAGTATGGCAAAGATATTGATAGTCGCCGACCTTGACAGTAGCAGACAGCTTGTGGACATACTCAAGCAAGAGCGACATCTAATCGAAACCGACGGCCGGATTGAATCAGCATTAGGCTCTCTAAATCGCAGTCAGTTTGACGTCATTATCTTGCGCCGAGATTTTTCGACCATCCCAACTGAGTCTATCTGTCGAGACTTTCGCTCTGCCTGCCCTTCATCGGCCATCCTGATGCTGGCCGATCTACCTAACCTCGATGACCTGGAATGCGCATTAGACTCCGGTGCCGATGACTATCTAGTCTGTTCGGATGATCCACGGGAGCTGCGAGCACGCGTACGAGCTCTGGCACGGCGGTACAGTTACGCCGGTGTATCAATGGCCGCATCTACTCTCACCAATCAATCCGCCAGCATATGTAATTAACGATTCTCTCTCGACAGGCTCGGTCTGTTGACTTTGATGACCGTGACTATCGTCATGGTCATCAGTGACATTCGGTCGATGTGCGATCAAATGTCACTGGCTAGACTGAAAGAGCGTCGAGATTTCTTCCGACTCTATATTGTCAACTCAGCCTGCAGCACTATTTGTAGGGGGAGAAACTATGACCTATTTATTGATTCTCGCCTTTCTCGTTGCGGGATCGATCTGGGGAGGTCTCCGCATGCACAGCCTGATGAAACGTTTGTCAACGGCAGACTTGCTGGCTTGCCTGTCGGTACAGACTCGAAAAACATTCAGAGAGCCATTGGAAAGATCGGAACCTTCAAGCCAAAACAAGCTGTTCTTCGCAATGAAGCCGCAGCAACGCTCTGGCAGATCGGACAATTTGGCGAGCGCGACAAGACATTTGCATCAGCGGTGGTGCAAAAGCGCACGGGCAGATAAGCGAAAGTTGGTTATCTCCCGCAGCGAAGATCTTTCAGACCAAACGACCCAGGCTCAGGCAACCCAGCCCGAATCTGTTCATCGGTGAACATTTTCGTCGGCAGTAAGCTTTCGGGAAGCTCCTGACAGTAGCCGTAAGGCTCGTCGAACCCTTCGGTCAAGATTCGCACTTGCGCAACCGAGACCAGCGGAATCGTCATCACCGATTCAAGAAAGGTGGCAAAACCATAGTGAAAGAAAATCGGCAGGCGAAAGATAAACGGTACCTTTCCGACTACGCGAGCAACCCGTCTCACTGCCTCGCCTAAAGTCATCTTCTCCGGACCAAGCACCGCCACGGTTTGCCTTGCTAGCTTGCCATCGACTAAAGACGCTTCCATCAGCTTCACGAAATCAGAGATTGCCAGTGGAGCTGCCGAGCGCTCCGTGAATCCAACCAGAGCAAAAAATGGCAGAGTATGAAATATGTGACTCAAGTGATCCAGCATATGATCGCCTTTGCCATAAATCATTCCTGCTTTGAATACTGTGTAATCGAGAGCAGAGCTTCGCACAATCTCTTCGGCGGCATACTTGGACTCATGATAAGGCGACCCGCAATTCGGCCGAGCGCGATAAAAACTGACGATGGCAATTCGTTTGACACCGGCTCGCTTGGCAGCATTCACAACCTTTCTGGTGCCCTCGACGTGAACGCGTTGATAGTCATGAGGCTTTACTTCACGATTGATGCCGGCGCAATGCGCGACAGCGTCGCATCCGTCGAATGCCTTGACCAGCGCTTCCTCGTCATCGGTTCCCACCGGCATTAGCTTAGTTCGAGGCAGCTCTTTCAAACTCTCATTGCGACAGTCCAGTCCGCGCGAGATCAACACCACGTCACACCCCTTGGCGACCAGCGAACTTGCCAGATGCCCACCGACAAAGCCCGTTCCACCTGTTATCGCTATCTTCACCGTCATTCCTCTTCCAGACCGGAGCGCATTCCCGTTAGAATTATATTCTGCTCTGTCGGCTCTGACTTGTTCAGGCAACTCCGCACCGATTCAAGCCGAGCTAATTTTAGGTCTCAATCGGCGAAATGGCTAAAACAGGATTTCAACACGTCTGGCAAATTGTCTGTTTGACTCTGGCAGCCGGAGTGGTGGTGGCAACCTTCGCGGCCGTAGCATTGTCGCCGGATCTATCTGAATCGATATCGGATTATGTCGCCTCATTCCTCCCCGACAAAAGCATAAAGATAGAGCGTGCAATACCTTACGTATCACAATCAGACCACCAGCGACTGGGAGACTTGTACTTACCCTTGACCGCCATTGGTCCTTATCCGGCTGTCGTCATGGTTCATGGCGGAAGTTGGGTGAAGGGAGACAGAGGAGATATTGGAGAGGTAGGCACCGCCAGGTATCTGGCCAGCAAGGGCTTTGTTGCGTTTGTGATTGATTACCGCCTGGCCGGCGCCGGCGGTGAATTTCCAAATGACGTCTTAGATACCAGGTTGGCATTGGATTACTTATGGTCGAACAAAGAAAAGTGGAACCTTGACCCGAAACAGCTGTACGTAGACGGGTCGTCGTCAGGGGCCACCACGGCCATGCTGGCCGGCTACCTTCCCGATGAATTCTTTGCCGACAAATCAACCTTTCAACGGAAAGACATCCGGGCGGTAGTAAGCTTCTCCGGACCGACTGATCTGGTAAAACTCTCGTCTAACCCTTATCTCAAATCCTACATTCAGACCTATTCTCAAGCGTCAAAGAACGGCGGCTCAGACGCCGGATTGGCAGAAGCATCTCCAATCAATCATGCAACGACTGCCATACCGACAGTTTTCATTCATGGAACAGCAGACAGAAACGTTCCGATCGCACAGTCGCTGGCCATGGCGTCGGCTCTCAAGTCCAATTGCATTCCATTCAAATTCATCACTGTCGAAGGCGCCGATCATTTCCTCGGGCTCAGATCGCGCAAACTTGCTCTAGAACAAGCTTTGCAATTCCTTTCCAAGTTGCCGAACCGCAAGTATCGCTAGAATTGCTCCTGGCGTCTTTGCAGAGAAAACGGGATGAGGAATCGGAACATTCCCGCAAGCAAGTTACCAAGAAATAGTGAACACTGCCTCATCGCTTACGACACTTCTTTATCGATCGGCAAACTGAACCAGAAGGTGCTGCCCTCACCGACCGCACTTTCCACCCCAATTTCACCGCCATGCCCTTCGACGATCGCCTTGCAGATCGCCAGCCCGAGACCGGTGCCTCCTTTTTCACTGGCATCAGTCCGCTTCACCTGGTAGAAACGTTTGAAAATCAAGTCCAGGTGTTCGGACGGAATCCCCCGCCCTTGATCAGTCACCCCGATTCGTACCGCACCGTCCATCGGTCGAGCGGAAACGGTAATGGTAGAGTCGCGCGGAGAAAACTTGATGGCATTAGAAAGTAGATTGATTACGACCTGGACGAGTCTGTTCTTGTCTGCATCAAGCTCTACTTCCGTCTCTTCGACATCAATCTTGACGCCGGCGGAGTGGGCAAGTGCATTGACGGAATCAGCCGCGAGATCGAGAATCTCCTGAAGCTCGTTTGGAGCTCTTTCAATTGTCAGCTTACCTGACTCCAAGCGCTCGGCATCCAGAATCTCATTGACCAGAGAGATCAAACGCTGGACATTCTTTTCGGAAATGTTTACCTTCTGCATGCCATCTTCATTGAGCTTACCCAAATGCCCCTTCGCAAGCATTTTGAAACAGAATTGAAGTGACGTCAAAGGACTGCGCAACTCATGCGATACCATGGACACGAAGCTTTGCTTGAGCTTCTCAATCTCATGCCTCTCGGTTACATCAGTGATCACCAACAGACGACCGCTCAACTCTTCGGTATTGTATTCGGTGCTCACTACTTCGCATGGAAACTGACTACCGTCCTGCCGTTTTGCCTCATAGGCGTGAGCAAGCGAGCTGCTTCTTTGCGAAAGCTCGCCAAGCAATTCACCGGAGCTCTTGACTAATGGTGAATCGAAGAATTCAGCTAGCGGTCTGCCCTCAGCTTCCGCAGTGGCACAACCAAACATTCTCTGCGAACTGGTGGAGAGCGAGTAAACTTCAGCTTCGGAACTGACAACCATAACTCCAAGCGGGATGGTGTCCACTATCGACTTCACGCGCTCAAGCACTGCTCGTTCGCTGCGGCGCGCCTGCGCAAGTTTTTCAGCCATGTCGTGAAACACGAGATCCAGCCGCGAGATCTCATCGCGACCAGGCACGGGAGGATTCAATTCCTGCTCCTCAACCAGCCGGACTGAATTATCCATCAAAACCGTCAGGCGGTTGGTAATGCTGGCACTAAAAAATGCCATCAATCCAACAGCCAGAGCGCAATCCACCGCAATACCGGCGTACAGCAAAAGATCGGTGGCCATTCGAAAACGGGACTGGCTAATCGGATTGGCTGCGAGATTCTTGCGCTCTTCTGCAGCCAGAGCTTCCGCATCGTTCATCAATCCTCTCATCAAGGATTGCAACTGACCTCTTTGATTGCGGCTCTCCGTGTGGCCAGGAATCCGAGTAGTGCGCATAGAGGTGAAGGCATCTTCAGCAATAGACATGGCAGTTCTGAGACGCTTACCCATTCTCTCGACGAGCTCCGCCTGTTTAGTACCGGGACTGACAGCGCCCTTGAGTTCTTGATATCGACTCTCAACAAGTGCTGCATCGCGCTCGAATTTTTCTCGCCCGTCTTTGGGCTGAAGGAACTTGCTTACATAGGAATCAACAACCGCCGTCAAAAGCGCACTGCCGATGGTATTGGAACAGACAATAATCTGCTTGGATTTCGCTTCGCGATCTGCGTGTGCCTGCGCCTCATCAAGCAATAGCTTCAATCCGATAATGAATGCAACTGAAAACAGGACAGGCACCGCGATGACGACTAGACCCTTGCGAGTCAGCCGGGATGTAGTGACGGCTGCAAGCGTAGCTCGCAGTTTACCTGGTAAAGAGATTGTTACCGGGACTTTCATGCCAAAACAACCTTACTAAACAACTGTCACTTTCGATTCAACCGTAGTCAATTCCACTCCAATCAGTGGAATCTTGAACCAGAATGTACTGCCAGATCCCTCCTTGCTTTCCGCACCAATTTCGCCTCCATGCGCTTCGATGATAGCCTTGCAGATCGCCAAACCAAGCCCGGTCCCTCCCTTTTCGCTGGCATCTGTTCGTGTGACTTGATGAAAGCGCTCGAATACCAACAAGAGCTGATCGCCAGGAATGCCCCGACCGCGATCCTTGACTCTAACTTCCACTTGATTTTCGGAGCGTTTCGCGGTCACCCCGATAGTAGATCCTTTCGGCGAGAACTTGATGGCATTAGACAGAAAGTTGACCAGCACCTGGACAATCCGATCCTGGTCGGCGACGACTTCGAAGTTAGCGTCACAGGCCAGGATGTTGATCTCGGCAGCTTCGGCCGCGCCCTCGACCGAGCCAACCGCCAGCTCCAAAATCGCATTCATATTGACCGGATGCGGACTGATGGCTATCCGCCCGGAAGCCAGGCGTTCCACATCGAGTATCTCATTCACGAGCGAGATCAGCCTGACAGTGCTTCGCTCAGCCATCTCGACACTCTTGACGCCCTGCTCGTCGAGCGGTCCGTAATAGTTCTTGAGCAACATTCCCAAGCAGAACTTGATAGAGGTAAGCGGGCTGCGCAGTTCATGGCTCACCATAGCAATAAAGCTCTGCTTCAACCTTTCTATTTCATGCCGTTCAGTCATATCCGAGATTACGAACAGGTAGCCGTTCATGTCGGTGGTATTGTATGCAGTGCAAAGTACTTCACAAGGGAAAGATGATCCATCTTGCCGGCAGGCTTCCTTCTCTTGGGACGAATTCAACGTAGTAGCAACGAACTCACTAAATGACAGCTCGGAAGGTGTGCTGCCGGGCGTTCTGAAGAGGTCGAGCACATTTGCGATGTTCTCCTGCGCAGCGCTCGCAGTTGCGTCCCCGGCAGGAGCGGCCTCCGGCATCGCCTGCGCGAAAGCCTCCTGGCCAAACAATCGCTCTGCCCCGGGATTGCTCGACACAATACGCCCGACGTCATCGCAAACGACTAATCCGAGCGGAATCGTATCCACAATCGACTTCAGGCGTTTCAATACAGCTCGTTCTCTGGCACGAGCTGTATCCAACTTGTCGGCCATTTCGTGAAAGACGGTGTCAAGCTTGGCAATCTCGTCATTGCCGGGCACGACCGGATTGAGCGGCTCATGCCCAATCACTCGTCGGGAGTTATCCATGACTGTCGCCAGTCGCCTGGAGATATCAATCCCGAAATAAGACATCAAGGCAATTGCAAGACCGAGATCGATCATCACCCCAAAGAACAGCACGGTATCAATAATGGCGCGATATTTTTTTGAATTGACTGGAGAAGCGCTGTTACGCTTTTGCTCAGCGGAGACCAGCGCCTCGGAGTCACATTTCACGGCTGTAAGCAGTATCTCAAGCTGCCTTTGTTTAACCAGCATATCGGCGATGACATCGAAGCTCATCCCTTCTTTCTTGGCAAAATCACTGCTTCTTAATATTTTCAACGCGAGCTTGAGCTCCTTATCAATCCGCTCGACCAGATCAAACTCCGGTGTTCCAGCCGGAACTGCGGCGTGAAGATCATCGAGCTTATTAAGTGCCTCCTCGGCACTGCTCATGAATTTTTCCTGGCCAAGGTCTGCACGCTGAAATCGGCTCATATACCTGGCAGTGGCAGTATTGACTACCGCAGCACCAAGCGTGTTGGCCAACATCACCACTTCCATTGACTTTGCTTCCCGATCTGCTTGCGCGCGAGCTTCAACGAAAAGGAGCCGGAGGCACAAAATGAAAACGATCGAAAAGACAACTGGCGTAGCAACTATGACTAGACCCTTGCGAGTGAGCCTGGAAGAGAACAAATTGGTAATACCTGCGGGCATAACTTTCACTTTTGGACTGACTACTGTTAACAGTGGACAATTTGACCCCCACCGTGCTCTGCATCAAAGCCAGTCGCAATCCCTCCGACTTGAACCCGAAACGCCAAGAACTCAACCACTTCGACCATTCCCAAACTATGGTCCTTGGCTGGAGCTTCGCCAGGCTCTAACAATCCCGGCAATCTTTTCAGTATCTTGCAAAGAATCTCCATTCTTTCTTCTTTCGGCCACTAGAGCTTCAATTTGAGCCGGTTCAACTACTCCCTCATTAAGCGATGTTTGAAGAAAGTCATCCAGACGATTGCTATTAATCATTATTTGAGTCAGCATGCCGAGATTGAAATCAGGCTGCTTGGCCAAGATCGCCGTTAGGCGATGCAAATCCTCACGCGCTACTTCCTTACCAAATTGGTAGACCTGAAGATCTGTTAGAGTCAGTAGTCCAACGACCACAGATTCGAGCTTGTCAGCAGATGTCATCTTCAAAAGTTCTTTCAAATTGCATTTCGCCGGATCTCTTTGATAGAGATAGGCAGCTACCTCGCCAGCCTTACTTGCTGGCACTGACTGCATAATCTGCTCAGCAGAGATTCCCTTGTCGTACAATTGCGAAAGCACAGTGTTAAAGCTCTCCTGATCGGCCATCTGTAAAATCTTTTCAATTGAAGCATTCAGGCGAGCTCGCGCAAGTTCTGGTCTGTCAGGAACATGTTCATTTTTACCGTCAACTTTCTCTACGACCATCCGGGCAGCAACATCCTGCGCAAGGTGCGGGTCGTCAAAACTTCTCAGGTTCTTCAACTCGGTATGAAACTGCTCGATGGCATTATTGAACTGAATTTTCTCAACGATCTGATCCATTTTGGCCAGTCGCTTCTCAATGGCTTCAGCTCTAGCTGCATCTGTTTGCCGCAACTTTGCAAGAAATGCACTGAGCGCGTTGTCATCGGCGACCAGCTGCTTCATTTGAGATTCAAGCGGATCCCTGGGACTCTGGTCGACAAGGAGCTCCTTCAAGTCCCCCGGTCCGGAATTGATCAAGGTCACCATTTCTTCAAAGCCAGACTTTATATCTGCAGCCGTCGTCTTCGGACGATCGCGAACTTGCTCGATCGCCTTCGCAAGGTCAGGATTGGTCGCTTTCAGCTTAGTCAGATACTGCGCCATTGCCGCTTCATCGCCAAGTTTCAAAATCTCAGAAGGCGCTGCAGATGGTGGCAGCACAGATCGCAACGCGTCCTTTGCTTCGCTGTTGTTTCTTATTAGAGACTTGACCTCAGCCATTGCCTGATTGATTTCGGCCGCATGTTGAGTGCGGCGAGCACGTACCTCCTCGATAGAGAAGAGATAATGGGCATCCTTAACCCGATCGATATCGCTCTTCTGGCGTGTAACCAGGGCGCCGATATCGTCCGACATCCCCCTTACCAGCTTTCGTATGCTGGCCCCACTAGCCTCTTCAGCATTGCCATACATTTTCACACGTTCTTCCAAGCACTTTCTCAGCACTGGATCTCCCTTGACTAACTCCGGCGGCAGCACGGATTTTTCTTTGACAAGATTGGCATGCGAAATTTCACCAACCATTTCTTGGAGCAGCTTCCTCGAATCGCTTCCTTCCGGAATCTTAAGACCACTCTTCTCCATCCACTTTGCCAGACTCTTTTCGTCAATCGGCTTGCCGAGAGTTCCGTCAGCCGGCTCAGTCAAGTACTTTCGGACAGCCTCGCTCATAAATTTGCCTTCCTCAGGAGTGGCATTTAGCCTCTCGGTGTTAACGCTCTTTTTCTTACCAAAGAAATCAGAAACACGACCGAAGAATGAATTGTCCGGCTCAGCCCGGTGCCCACCCTGGCCGATATGCTGCACCACATCATCTACAAGCGCGTTCCGAAACTCTACTGGATGTGCTATTGAAAGCGCAGTTCGCTCCAAGACGTTCACCCGATGGCGCAGCTCATGGGTGGTGGTGGAACTGGCATGTATCATTTCACCTTTTAGTTTTTCAATCAGTTTGCGCCCGACAGCGATTCCGATTTGGCCGGTCATTGGGTCGTACCCCCCCAGACTGCTGCCGTCAAAACTCTCGGTGCCAAAATACTTCGGACCCATAAGCTCAATAGCCTTATCGCCAAATCCAAGGCGCTTCATTTCGCGAATTCCGTATTCACGCAGAGCAGTAGCCATGGTCTTATGGGAAACATTTCCTTCGCCTTTGCTGTATTGATTTACTAACTTGTCGACCTCTGTTCCGGAAAGACCATTTCCACCTGACACCAGCGTTGCAGCAAGTCGCTCGTCGGCAAAATCTTCCAACTCCTGCGCGGCCCGTTGCCGAAGAGAGTCATCCACTCCGTCATCGAGCGCCGCTGTTACCAGGAAGTCAGATTTCAACTCCGGCTTGTCGGCCAATTGGTCCATAATGTCGGCAAACAACGCGGATTGATCTTCCAGGCTCGACTCACGCAACAATTCACCTAAGATTGCCAGCGACTCGTCTTTGTCAAACTTGGTCGAATCAGTGAAGTCACCGCGCTTTAGACACTTCTCCAAATACGCTTTCGCATCGGGGTCGCGTAAAGACTGTCTTATCAAATCAGGAATCGTAGCAAGTTTTGCTCCGGATTCAGATAGAGCAATTAATGTAGCTGTGTCCGGCATGCCGCCTGATAGCGCTTTGCCATAGAGATAGAGTTGGGCAGCGACCTCCTTATTATGAATACGGCTGGCAGCCTCAAAAACATTGCCACCCATTTCAGGATTTGCGATGGACAGAAGTGACTCCATGCATTTGGCTGCCCTTTCCGGCTGATCTTGCAAGCTCTCTATGTGCCCGAGCGCAAGAGATGTAAGCAGCTCCAACTCCTCTCTGCGGACAGAAGTACGCGCGTCCTTAAATTCTCCTTTCTCGAGACGCTCTAACAGGTGCGCCTTCACTTGCTCATCCTTTCCAGCCAAGCGAATCAGGTCAGGCAACACTGCGGCTTTAGCCGATGATTGAGACAGTTCAATCATCGCCTTCGCGTCAAGCGGTGGACCTCCAGCGGCAAGACGTCCAAACTTATAAAGTTCGCAAGCTACCTTCTCATCCTTCACAGACGCAGCCATTTCCATCATTCGATTGCCGGCCTGGGGATCTCCAATAAAAGACAGGACCCGGATTGCATCAATCGCCTCAGACGGGTTAGATTGATTGCGCTCGATATGTGCAAGAAGTTCGGAGCGCGCACCATCAAGCAGCTCCTTCTTCGCATACTCAAATCTGGCTCGCATTTCCTGTAGATCGTGAAAACGACCGATGTTGTCAGCCGCCCTTCCTTGCGACAGCCTGGACTTATCGAACTGTTCCGCAGCTCTAAGTGCTGCGCACAGCTCTACTAAAACCTTTGCCTTTGACGATCCCTCCTTAGCACTTTGTACCATCGCGTGAAAGTCAGAAGGATCTTGCTTCAAGAACACCTCGCCAACTCCCGTAGCCCAATCTTCGCTCGTGCTGAACGTACTGTAATCGCGTAGGAAGTAACGATTATCTTCGCCGAGAGCCTTTTCAACGCGCGTAGCAGTCTCAAAAATATTGCGAAATCGCTTATCTGCTCCCTCGAGCAAATGGCTCCATTCATGCTGGACCGTCCAACCGATAGTAGTTCTGTCAGCCGCCGGAGCGATAGTAATTGTCCTGTGGACTATGCCGGCCCAGCCCAGAGCTTTGCTGACCGAGTCCCATTTACCCTCATTTTCACCTGTGCTCTTGAGAGTAAGCCAGACATCGTTTGGACTTTGTTTGTCTGCCATTATGAGTTTTTCGCATAAGCGCGGATCCGGAGTCCGTCTTAAATGAGCTATCACTTCTTCCGGCAAAGGCACCTTGTCATATTGCTTGATATCGGCTTCGGCCTGTCTGAATTGCCGGCGCTGTTGCTCTGTACTTCCCTCACCAGCAGCAATCGTCTTGCGTAACTCCCGAATCTTCTCGTGGACTTTGGCAAGCTCAGCAGTCATCTCCACTTCCAAGCCACCAACCTTGAAGGAAACCATTTCCACTGGCTTCCCTTCTGTAACCGCCAGTTTCTCAAATTGATCGCGGGTTATCTTCAATGATTTCTTACCAGTAACTGGGTCAATTGCAAAAATATCGGCATCCTTAAGCCCTCTTTCTCTTAGCTTGGCAATAATTTGATTGGGTGTTAAATTTCCCGAGAATTCCTGGCTAAGCAATTTTGGAGTTTCCACAAAAGTCTTTGTTGGAGTTGAAAACTGTTCTCCTATTTTTGCAACTTCCTTATCAAACTCTGCCTTCGGCACTTTCGAGTAAGTATGATCGCGCACGACCGCAGCGGGCAACTCCGGTACCGACCCTGGTTTCGGGCTCCGGAAGTTTGCATCGCCGGCAAACGGTCCGTCGGCAGTTGAATCACCGCCGACGTTGCCTGACGGCTGATCATCGGTATCTCGTTGCCTGGCCGTCGGTGGCGAACCTTCGCCTTCATCTCCATCTTGTTGTCTGCGTACGGTTTGCTCACTGTGCATTGCATCGTCAGCAGACTCACCAGCATCCGGCGAGCCTGCCTCCATTGCCTTCACCAACTTGCCGAGCCCAGCTTGCTCAAGCTCAGCCTTGGTGACCAGCCCTGTATCAACGAGCAGCTTGGCGATCTCAGCGCTCTTGAAGTAATCACCATTTTTTTCCTGCAAGAATTTAACGAGGTTCTCGGCAGCCTTCTGGACCGACTTGGACTGCAGATCTCCCCGCTCTAATGAAACTTGAATGAGCGCCAACCGGCTTTCTACCCTCAAATTCTCCAAGACGATCGCCGAGGCAACGTCATTTGCCGGATCGAAAGTCCGCTCAGCTAGCTGTCGGCGCAGCTCGAAGACGTGCTCTGCGACCTTTGCGCTCCTCTCTTCCCGGCCAACTCTATACTCTTGCCTTTCACCACGGCCGGTGTAGCTGTCGCTCGTTCCGCTAGTGTACTTGTCAGTCAGAGCCCGGACGTACTCTTCTCCGGTTTGATCAGGACGTCGATTCTTCGAGATGAAATCCGCTAACTCTCGATTGCCGCCCCCCTGCACTTGGCCATCTTGTGCCTGTTGGGAATTCATAAGTGCTTTCCAATGCGCTATCTCTCCACTCATTGCTTTCGCGGCTGCTTCCAGGTCACCGGCCGCATTGACGGCAGGATCATAAACCGGGAGATTCTTTAGCCATTCATGTAATTCTTCAGCTGTCGGAGGATGGGCATCAGCACCGCGCTCCTTGAGGAAACTGTCGATCAGCTCGCGTCTGGCTACTTGCTCTTCGCTCACAGCTTGCGGTCGAGCGGCAATCTCTCTAAATTTCGCAGCCTGCTCCTCGACATAGTGCTTCAACTTTTCATTTTGAGCGAGTGTAGACTCTGAAATTGTAGAACCTTCCATTACCCTCTGGTAATGCGAAATCTCTCCTCGCAGCTCACTAACCAATCTCTCCCGATTCTCCTTTGTGTCACCACCCATTTCTTTTAGAAGTTCCTGGACCTTTCCCTTTACGGCAGGGTCATTTAAAACCGCTCGGACAGTGGCTTCAGACGGCACTGCTTCACCGGCCTTCGCAATCGGCAAGACCGTATCAAACAGATCAGCTAAGTGCTCTTTGCCTTGAGCGGAAAGCGACAGTCGCTCTACTAATTCTGCTGGTCCTCCCCTGCCATCATCCTGCAATCGCTTACCACCATCACCAATCTGTCTCTTAACTGACTCTCGTACACCTGACTCAAAACCAACCGGATCAGCCTTGGCCAGTATCGTCCGCTGTGTTGCGTTATACCAGTGCTGAATCTCATGTCTCAATGTAGTAGTTGGGCTACCGGAGCCAAAGTCCACCCGGAGCTTGTGACTGGCAGGATAGTATGAGCCAGCCGTAAATCCTGCCTGTTGAGCACCAATACCGATCATCTCTAACGGATCTGTGTAGTCAATTTTCAAATCGGTGTTGTCCAGATCGAAGCTGATTTGAATCAAGTCTTCCGGAACACCAAGCTCGCGCAAAGTTTTCTTGACCTCTTCCTCCACCTGCTTGACGATCTGCTTCTCGAGTTCCGCTCGCTCATTCTCATCGCTGGTATCCGCGCGGTCATACATCAAATCAGCTAGCTGCTTGTCCGCCTTGTTTCGATAGTTCGGATCTTCGCCAGTGTCGCTATCCAATCTCGAACTATCCCTTGTCCTGTCTGCATCCGCAGCTCCAGCAGAATCCGAGCCAGACGGTCTAGGTCTCCTAGCATCGGATTGGGTATCCGAGCTGCCTTCCCCATGCCTTGGTCCGGCGGTTTCGGAGTGCTGGTCGCCCGGTCGCACCGGGTGAGAGTCACCGGCTGGTCGTGCGCTTCCGTCAGTACCGGCAGGCGAACCTTCAGCGGCTGGCCGATGAGTTGTCCCGTGGTTGCCACCACTGGTCGTACCGCTTGGGTCATGCCCATGGCTGCCAGCAACCCGCCGGTGAGGATGAGGCGGTCCACCGTGGCTGCCAGCATCTTTCACTCCGCTGCCGGCGTCAAGTAAGGTGCTAAACATGGTATCCCAGCTGATATCTACGCTTCCGTGCAGGCTGCCTTGAGTAAGCACATCAGCACCAAGGCCGGAGCCTACCGCCTGCAGCATAGCGAATGAGACTCTGGTAGCTGCACCAGCGTTGTCAACATTACGCAATTGTCCAACACCGTGGAGACCGCGGCCAATCGAACTGCCGACCAAACCACCGAAAGCTCCTTCTCCTCCAGCTTGCATCAGAGCCCCACCGTCGAACTTTCCTGTAAAGTACTGGTCGACAAGGGTTCCCGCTACTGCAGAGCCTGAGCCTATAAACGCGTTGGCACCCTGGTGGAACACTTCCTTATGGACTTGCTGCAAGAAAGTCTTGGTCTCGCTTGCGATTGCCTGCTGCAAGTTCTTGCTCATGCTCTCCGTAAGCTTCGCAACCAACTGTTTAGCCTCCGCCTCCGCCAACTCTCCGAACTCTTGCGCAACAACCTTTTGAGCGAGAGCAGCCAGATCCTTCTCCGCCACGCCGGCAACGCGATTTGCCAGAGCCGCACCGACCAACTTCTTCATCTCCGCCTGCAGCATCTGTTCGCCGGCCTCTGTCATAGCCTTAGCACCAAGCCCACCGGCCAGAGCGTTCAACTCTTTGACGGTCAAAACAGCAGCCTGTCCAGCAGCTGCTTTACCCAGACCGACCATTGCACCTAACTGACCCGGATTAACCATGGCAAAACCGCCTTCGACCATGCCGCTTGCCATCTTGCGACCGATGTTGTTGACACTTATCTCGAAGTCCGCGCCGCTCACCATGTAGTGCGTGCCGACTTTCAAGGCAGCCCCCGCAGCCATTCCATACAAGATGGGAGCCAGTGAGGCGCCTCCTGTAAATGGTGCCGAAGCCAGAGCTGCAGCTGTTAGCGCGGTGTTGACGATTGAATCAGCAAACTGCTCCTTCGCGACTCTAAAATTGACCAGGCTTTCGCGAAAGCTAGCCTCCATTTCGTCGATCAATTTTTCATCTACCGGTCGCTTCTCGCGATTAGCCGAGGCGACTTCTGACTGCATGTCAAATAGATCTTGCCTCAATTCAGTCAGTGTGCCACCATAACCGGTGTAGCGCATCAGACTCGAGCTGATACCATCACTAGTGGTGGCTTGCTCAACAGCGATGTTTAGCTTCAGTCCGGCAGCAAATTCACTCGTCCGCAGCAGGTACTCTATCTGCGGACGGTCGCCACTATCGGCATGCTCAACCAAGTCTCTCTTTAGATCACGCAGTCCGTACTTACTGGCATACTCTTGAAAAAGCTGTCTTCTTTGGCTTAAGTCCATGTCACCCAGCAGTGACTTGACCCGCTGAGCGTCAACCCCGGACCCCAAAACAAATAGTCTCATTTCGTCAGAAGCAGAAACCGCTCCCTTCTTCCAGTCCTTAACTAACTCGCCGAACTGCTTAACCTGGCTTTCAGACAGCTTCTCAACCGCGGACTTTTCCTCTGCGGTCTTAGGTCCACCCTGTTGCAAGACCTTTTCTAGAATCTGTCTTTGTCCGGAATCAGCGCTTAGCGAGTCCAAAAACTCCGCGCGGCGCTCGGCAAGCTTGCTAGCCTGAGCAAGAATACTTTCCAAGACTTTTCGATCTTCTACATTTACGTGCCTAAGGAGTACGTCTTTTTCACTTGGGTTAGCATTGAGCCGGTGCAACGCCTCCGGACCGAGAGACATCAAATGCTTGTTAAACGACTCGCGGTCAGGCGGCATTATGAGGTCAGGATCGATTCTATTGATCCTGACCAATTGATCTGCAGACAAATTGCCCTTCTCAATTAATGGCTTGACAAAATTGTCGTAGGTGGTTTGCGGATGGAAAAGACCCGGCACGCCGCTTAACGCCCGAATTGCAGCCGTTTTGAACTCTTCTGCTAATTTTGAGTCATGCTTGAGAGAATCTCTTAACGTCTTATCTTCCTTGAATGCCTCTTCGACCGCTCGCACTACATCTGAAGCCTTCCTCGACGAGTCATACGTCAACAGGTTGAGCTTGTCGATTGCGCTAAGTTTAGGCGGATCGTTGTCTTTGCCATCACGAATCTGTTTGAGCAGATTCATAGCCGTCTCATAGGCAGGCGTTCCTAAACCGAATACAGTCTTTACTTTGTCGTGCAGCGCAGTTTGGACCGGTCCTTCCAAATCGAAACCTACCCTGGAAGCCTTGTAGAGCTTTCTTTCCTCGGAAGTCATTTTCAAGATAATGTCAATACCTGCCTTAGCATCGCCGGCAGTATCACCAAGAGCATCTACAACGTATCTCCTCACGCCATCTCTGACCGCCTTAAAAGTTTCGCTTCTGTAAAGTTCCAGAGATTGCAAGTCCTTCTTCGCTCGTTCGTCGCCGGATGCCGCCTTCGCCTTCAACTCACCTTCAAGCTTTGCCAGCTTGAATGGATCGAATCGTCCATTGTCATCGATGGACCTACTCTGCAAATCCTTCGCCAATGCTCTTCCGGCGACATAACTTTTCAAATCCGAATCGCTCATATTGTTGAAGTGATCGGACTTCTCCTTCAACTCTTTGGAATCAGACTGGTCTAGAAGGGCTTTGAAATCCAGCTTACTTTGAAGCAGCTGCTTGATCGGCGCGAAGTTTTCCGCTCCAATTGCTGTGCCGACATGAAGGTCCAATCTTTCCATATATTTAGGATCTGACACCAGGGCATCCCAATCCGACCTGGTCATGTCATGAACAGTGGCAACCACGTCTTTAGTAGCATCAGTCCAAAATCCTTTGTGAGTGCCTAGTTTTTCGATCAGTCCGCCACCTTGCACCATCACCTGATCTCTCATTTGTTCAAGGCGGAGTCCCTTATTCCAGTTCGCGTTGTAATGCGTCGTGTCAAACGCATATGCCAAATTGCGATAGAAACCATGCGCCCGCTTGTCGGCATCCGATTTAATCTCGCTTTGGTGGGACTGCAGATACTCTCCTCTAAAAAACATCTCTCTGCGCTCGGACGACATCTCCTTGAGCACTTTCTCGATATTGGCTTCATCATTGCTGAAGATGCCGACGGAATCCCGAATCTTCTGAGCTTCCGTCTGCCCGCCATACAGGAGCGCCTCACGTGCGTGCAGCCAATCTCTGGTGGATAATCCACCGTACATGTTCCAGAGCTTGAGCATTATTTGGTCGTAGCCACCGTTATCAGCGATGACCTTGTCTCGTTCTTCTTGACTGGTGCCCAGGCATGACTCTTCGAAGTGATCAATCACACGCGAATTGCATGCCTTGATCATGTGGTTGATCCTGTCTTGCGAAGTAATTTTGTCGCTGTCTTTCATATAGAGAGCGATCGAGTCGCGCGTAAACTGCGAAAGATTGGGATCTTTCTCCAGCACAGTCTTTAGATCTTCTCCGTATCGACGCTGATACTCGGCGCTAAGCTCCAGAATCTGCTCTGGAGTCAATTTCTGAAGTGTCAGGCGAATCGCCTTCTGGCAACCTTCATAAGATCGATCTCCGGTAATTTGTCCCAGTTCTGTCAGCGCCGTGCGAATGACGGCAGCATCATCACCTGCTACCTTTTCGAAATTAGCTTCATCCGCACGTGAAAGGTGCCCAACAACCTTTTCCCAATGATGCCCCTCTCCCAGATATGACTTCAGCAGTTCGTCCGGCTGCTTGCTGGCATCAAGCTTTTGCGCGAGCATATTGAAGACAATTTGTACTTCAGCAGCAGGCATCCCAGTAAACTTCTTGTCCAGCTCGGCTGCCTGAGCTGCATCCCCCCACACACTTTGGTCGCTAAACCATTCGGTAAGCATCTTATAAGCATCATCAACTTTAGCAAGGAGGTCTTTTCGCTCTTCGACTGCAACCTTTCCATCGAGCGTGCGACGAGTCTCCTTGCCTTCCATATCTATCTCGATTAGAGTGCCGTCCTTCTTAAGAACAATTACTCCCAGCCATTTGCTGCCATTTTCTCCCTGCCAATTCAACCCATCGCCGGTAGAGAAAACGACTCCATTTGGATAGCTAACACGACTCAACTGATCGGGAATTTCGACAGTCCTGCCATCTACTACTCGCTTAACTGTTCCATACTCAAAGCGCGTTCTGCCACCAGAGCTGTCTATCGTCTCCGTTATCCTTCCCTTGTCGTCCAAAGTCTTGACAGAAAGCTCGTCTCTTACAACAGTTGTGTCATCGGTTCTATAGAAGCGCTGAGATTTACCGTCGGGAAGCGTCTCTTTAACAGTTCCGTCTTTGAGAACTTCATACTTCCCATTGCCGGGAACCAGCCGGGCAGCACCGACTGCAACCGCTCCCTCAGGCTTCCAATTGACACCATCGGCGCTCACAAACTTGCCGGCATCATTCTTAATCGAACTGAGCCGATTTTGCGCATCATAACCGAACTCAGCAACCTTACCGGCAGCATCAACAACTTTTACTATCTGACCGCGCTCGTTGGTAAATGTCCTTGCGCCGTTGCTCTGCGGTGACTCCCTTAACTGAGCTTCGACATGCTCTACCTCGCCGCTGGATCGAAAAATTGTGGTACTCAGTTCCTGCCCAGACCAGCTCTTCTGGAGGATGTTGCCCTGACCATCCACCTTGAACTCAGCTTTGACAGCAGGACCCATCGGCTCACCCGACCTCGTCTCTTGCTGCCAGGTGCTGTCGCCGGTCTTCCGCCAGACAGTGCCGGCAGCAGGTTGCTCGACAGCGGTCAAATTGCCGGCATCATCCCACTTGAGCTTGCGAGTCTGCCCGAAGGGGTCGGTGACTTCTACAATCTTTCCATCTTTGGCAAGAATGGTTGATCCGTCACCCTTATGTACTATCTCAGTCTTACCGTCACCGCTTACCTCGCGGAACAGTCCATTTGCGCCGACTTCAAATGTTACTTGCCTGGCTGGCTCGGATGGTCTGGATTGGTTCTTCCAGTTGATACCGTCGGTGGTAGTTAGTACATCACCCGATTTACTTACTACTTTATTGATCGCTCCATTTTGATCGTAGTCGAACTTGCGAAAATCACCGTTGGCGAAACGCATCTCAACAATCTGGCCGCCTTGATTCTTTACTACAATTGCGTTATCCGGCGTCTTGTGATGGAAAGTGACTTTACCGGTTTGAGTGTCTCTCTGCTCTTCCCATCCGTCCGTCCGGCGGACCAACTCCCTTCCTGGTGCCGCAAGCCGAAGCGTGCCATCCACATCAACCGAACGATTGCCTTTCCAGATGTGGTTAGAGCCCTCTTTCAACCAGATACCGTCGCTTACTTTCGACCAACGAGTGCCATCGTAGTCCTGCGTTCCGACAAGCTCGTTGTTCTTGTAGCTGAATACTTGAGATCGACCGAATTTATCCTCCACCTTTACTACGCGCCCTTCTTCGTTTCGATTGACTATGGAGCCGTCGATTTTAAATGTTATAGATTCTTTGCCCTTGGCGCTTTCGATGGTGACATCGCCATTTGTTCCGACCACCCAGTCACCATTCATGGTGTCACCAGACACTTTCTGCTCGGTTACCGGATCGATAGAATCTGGTTGCTTCCATAGCTTATCGCCGACTCGCTCCCAAACCTTCCCACCCGGTAAAGTAACTCTGGTTGGTTGGTCCTCAGCACCACGATTAGTTGGTTCCAGCCTTGTAACACGGCCTGCGGCATCGGCAATTAGAACAAGCGCGCCGTTTGAATTGCGAACCAGCTTCGAGTTATCACTGTTGATGGTCACACTGCCGTTGCTGTCACTAAATGTCTCACTGTTGTCCGTATTACGACGAATCTCCTTATTGCCGTCGAGTACAAACTTATATGAGCCGTCCTTGGCTACCAGAACTTCTCCCTGGCGGCGCTCACCGGTACCGGCGTTGACAAAGCTCTTGCCATCGCCGGAAAGCCAGGTAGTTCCGTTCGATTCGCTTATGCGCAATAGCTTTCCGCTCTCGTCTCGATCAAACTTTCGCCATTGTCCATCCGGCATGTCGACCTTAGAAGTGTTCGTAGACTCAGCATCAGCATGGGCGACGAGCTCATCAATCTCCTGCTTGAGTTTCGCCAAGTCCACCGGTGCTTGCGCAGCCGCCGGGCGCTCAGCAGGTGTATCGCCATCCGGACGCTCGCCTTCGGATTTCGATTCCCCTGGCTGAAAGTCGGTTTGCGACGGCTCTTCAGTAGACGGCTTGCTGCGCTCGGTTGGGGTGAGTGCGATCAGACGCTCGCTTCTCGCCAAATCCAGAATTGCCTTTCCCTCCCGCCGCAACCGGTCCAAATCAGCGCCGGTGACGGGATGCCCGTTGCGCGTAACAGAATCAATAGCGCCATTCTTGAACTGATACTCAAATGTATCGGCTCCGATTTTGCGCTTCAGCTCGAGCGGCTGATTCTGTCCGTCTAATCTTACAGTTCGCGTCTCGCCACCGTGTTTGAATTCTTCTATAAACGTTCGCTCACCAGTCTCTCGATTCGTGGTCTTGGAGACAATAGCTACAACCTCTTCAGTCCCTGAAGAACCAGCCCTGGTAAAAGTGTGACGTTCAACCGTTTCGTTGCCGGAGCTTTCTCTTTTGTCGATAGAGTGCCTGGAGAGCGGCTTGCCTGATTCGACATCGCTTTCACTCGAGAATGTCTCTTCTTTAATGACAGTGCCACTGGCATCCTTCTGAACGGCAATCACTCGCTCTGCCGACAAAACACCGTCAATCTTCCTGCCGTTATCATCTAATCGAACATAGCTGGTACGCAGCGTTTGCACTTCACCCTGCTCGTTGCGAGTGGTGGCAATCTGCTCCACCCTCAATCCGGAGTCGTTGTAACTTGTGACTTTGCTGGAGCCATCTGGCGAATAGACAGTCTCCGTACGGGCCAGACTGCCGGCACCACCTGTTTTTGCAACGACAGTCAACTCGCCTGTCTTGGGGTTGACTACGCTTTGCCCTTCCAGTTCGTAGCTCACCGATACAGTTGATCCCGGCTTATCGATGTCAGGTCTGGAAATCTCCACCACACGCACAGTCTTGCCGTCAGACCCGTACTGAAATTTAGTGGTCACGTCGCCCTGTTGTACTCGCTCGACCCTTCCGTCCGGCAGAAAACTCAACTTCGCCGAGGAAGACGATGCTACTTCATGACGATTCTCAGCGCTCTTAATCATCGCTCTAGTCACAATGGCCAGATCGAGAGCCTGCCTGTTCCCTTGAGCAGCCTCCTGCATCAAGGCTCTATTTGCCTTGTTGAGATCTTCAACTGAAGAGACAGAACTTACATTTTTGGTGATCAAAGATAGACGCTGTTGATCGACCGCCGACTGGACTGCCGGCTCGAGCCGCTCTAGAACAATCTCAATGGCATCCTTGGCGGATCGTCCCCCTTCATTCAACGCCTTCAGGAGCGCCTCATAACCACTTCCATTTACGTCAGACCCCACAATCGCTTCTAAGAGCTGTTGCGCAATTGCATTTGGCGGGTCGCCCTTAGCATATGCCTGCAGCGACTCAAGAGCCTCTGCTGTCTTCTCCGGATCGAGGGTAGATAAAAGTACCTGGCGAGCCTTTTCAATTGCCTCAAAGTTTGCCAGTGTCTCTTGTAGCTGCTTGTCCTCTTTGCCAGCCTCGCTCTGGGACAACATCTTCAATGCTTCATAGGCTCTTTCTCGGTCACCTTCGAAAGCATTTCTGTCGAGATAAACTGCGACAGCTTCATCGGCTCTCGACCGAAGATCTGACGATGAGGTAATGGCGCTTAAGTCTTCCGTCTCCCAGCGGCTTCTAGCTGCGGCGATGCGTTCTTCAGTTTCTTTCGAAGCTAAAACAGGATTGTAATCCCAAAGCAGTTTTCCATCGGTAGTCGCGACCAACTGCCGACCATCGAGAAACTGATAGCGAACCGTCTCCGGCAAGCCCTTTTCCTTGTCCGGCGGCATCGTGCGTTCTTGCGCACCGTCTGCGAGATAACGGCAAGGTGCGCCATATTGCTTGGGCGGTCCCTCCGACACTACTTCTCTAAGGACAGAACGAGTCCTACCACCTTGAGCATCTTCGACTCGTTCGGCGACTACTTTCGGTGGTTCTCCCGGTTCTATGACTTGGATCGGTTGATCGCCCGGTTTACGATTTTCCGCATATTTAAACTGCCTGATAGTACCGTAAGCATCTCTTGTCTCTGTTACGCAGCCGTGCGAATCTCGCTTCAAATAGGGTCCGTCAGTTCCGGCAAAACGTCTTTCAACCTCAATCTCGCGGCCACCGTCACCGGTCCTGAATGTCGACTGCGAACGGTCGGAATTTGCTCTTGTAGCTTCAACGAGCTTGTCCTTCCCATCTGCGCCCTGGCGCGCGGTGATCGTGCTTTCATCAAGTCTCGTGATTGTAAAGCCGGTTACGAACTCTTCAGCCTTCACCGGCGGCTTGGAGTCGAACTCGCTGAACGACGAGGGCTGTCCAAACTCTCCCTTTTCCTCATTCCATTCCTTCAGTTTGCCGTCGGACGGATCGAGTTTGGCCACGACGGCGCCTCTATCATCAGTGACAGAATCAACCCGTCCCCCGGCATCACGATGCAATCTCCATTGCCGCTCAGTCTTGTTCGCTCCGTCCAGTCCGTACTCGGAGCGCGCACCAAGATTTCCGTCTTCGTTTACCTTTCGGAGCACACCTTGCTCTTTAGGGTCTGCGCGGTCAGTAACTGTGCCATTTTGATCCGTTACAGACAGTATCCTTCCTGATTCTCTATCACGAACGAAGTGACGCTCTTCACCGCCAGCGCTTTTCGTGTAAGTCAATTCTCCTTTCGAATTCCAACTTGTTACAGAGCCATCTGGCAAACGTTGCTCTGCCGGCATTCCCTTTTCGTCACGCTTGACATACGCACCATTGTCGAACCGGCGTTCGCGCTCGACATTGTTGTTATCAAAGACAGAGGTCGAATCATCTTTGTTGCGCCTCACTCCAATCTCTTTGCCCGAACTATCCTTAGTTCGAATGATCAACGACCCATCAGGCATTAACTCAAACTTGCCAACATATGAAACCTTTTGGTTTCCCTCCAGCGTGAACTTAAATTCTCCAGACGGTTCGCCGGCTTCCAACTTCCATTTGTTACCATTTGCCTCCGTAATCTCAACAGGCACTCCGTCCTTCTCGACAATCGACCGCCCGCTGCCATCGATGCGCTCTACCGAACCATCATCTTTTGTAACGACTACAGAGCCTTCAGCGTTTACGCTCACATCGCCGTCAAACGTACCAACAACCTTACCGTTTTCGACAATATCCCAGTTACCGGCACGAACATCGGTCTTGGTTTCGTCTTTTGGCGCTTCGCTCGGCTGTTCCGATTCAGCAGTCCGGGAGGCTTCGCTTGGACTATGCTCACGGCGCACCAAAACAGTTCCATTCGGCAAGGTGATTTTGTCTTGCTCTACGACGGTCGACCCGCCATTGCCGTGCACAATTTTTGAAAGTTCGTTGTCTCTGCCCATTGTTACTTCCGCGCCATTTGCGTACTTGGAAGTAACTTCACCAGTTGCCGGATCGTAAATGCTCTGAACCGACAGGCGTCCTTCTTTCATCTCCTTCAATTCGGACTCATTGCGCGGCTGGAATGCTACGGTAACGCGGCCGGTTTCCGGATCTTTTGTTACTCGGTCCTTTCCATTCTCGTCTTTGGCCGGCTCGCGCCATTTGCCTTCAGCATCCTGATAGAGAGTCACTACCTTGCCGTGGCCATCGTCATAAGTCTGCCTGCGATCGTCCCAATCAGAGCTGTAAGAAGCACCACCCTGGAAAGATACCTTCAGCTCATTGTTCTTCGCATTGCGTTCGATGCTGTCCGGACGTCCATCCTGATGCTCGAATTGAACCCTGGTTATTCCTGTTTCGGGATCAGTGCTAACCAGATCTTTGCCATTTTGATCCTTCGCAGCCGCCCGCCAGCCATAGCCATCCCAGTATTCAACTCCTGTAGACTTTCCTTCCGCATCGAACTGCTCGCGCTTGTAAGTATTGAAATCTCGAATCTCTTTTGAGCCATCAGCCTTGTGGTACTCCATCACGCCTTCTTGATTGTCATATCGAAGCGTGCCGGTTTCCAGCTCTTCGAACTCACCTTTGATAGAGCCATCCTCGTTGCGCTTCAACACGTCTTCGCTGAAGCCGTCGACCTTTCCTTCCGTCGTCGGATTGCCACTCGCGTCTAAATGGACCCATCCTTTGTCTGTCTTTACCAGCTTTCCTTCACCGGCCGGTAATTCGATTTCGCTCAGTTTGCCGTTTTCAGCTCGCTTGAACGTCGGTTGATCTCCGGTAGCACGTTCCTCCTTCTCACTTGTTTCACTCTTAGCCTCAACAGCTTCTGATTCTGCAACTTCACCAGCACGACCGGCTGAGTCACCCTCAGACTTGAAGAAAACTGCACTTACAGCCTTTCCCTCAGCCTGTCCGTCTACTTCATTATGGAAAGTGACAACTTTATGATCGGGCTTGGACTTTAGTGAGTGCTCCACGGCGCGGATCGGAACATCCTGCGCGGCGAGCTCCCGATTTAATAGATCGGCTGCGCTCACAGGCTTGCCGGTTTCATCTGAAAGTTTCTTGGCGAGATCGGCTAATTCCTTATATTGTTCGGCCAGTTGCTCTCGACTCGCCCGGTCCGGCTTGTTCCCCCCCTCCAGTGAGCATTGCAAGTCTTCCGCAAGCTTTTGAGTTACTTCATTTATCTTCAGATCCAGAGGGGTCGAGCCTCGCTCTCCGGTTTCTGCCGGCTGCTCTACCTGCGAGTCTGCATGCTCACCGCCTACCGCATCGCCAAACTCGGCCGTCTCGAAAAGTTTCCTCAGCTCGTCGGCCAGGTAATCTGGCTGGATATGCTCGTCAGCGACTCGATCTGTCTTCGCATCAAGCAGCCCACTTCTAACTTTCTGGAAATCGACTTGCGCGCCAGCAATTGCGACATACTCCCCTGTCTCGCCGTCTCGTTTAACGATGCCGGCTGCCTCCAGCACTTTGCCTATCTGCTCGGCCGAGGATTGTTTGTCCGGCTCATCCTTCCAGCGATTGAGACATTCGACAATGCCCGGAACCCCGGGGCTCTTTACTCCACCATTTTCGAAGAGCGGCGCAAGCTTCTGGCAGCACCGAGCCGCAGCCGCCAGGCGGTCGTTGCCCTGATCGAGCTCCGACTTGTTCAGCAGGCCCAATTCCTTAATTGCCGCTCCTGCATCCGCACTGCCAGAGAAAACCCTTTCGACCTGACTTCCCGCCTGCTCGTCCAGCACGAACTGCTCCCATTCTTTGTTCATTACCGCCCGGGACAAGTCAGACGCAATTGGCTCTTTGGAAGCGATGGAATCCAGCACAGTTGCAGCCGGACCATCATCACCTGGCTCACTGCGCCTCAAGCCATAAAGTTGTCTCAAGGCGTCTCGTCGGCCGTCCGCTGCTGCCGCTCCCTCCGTATCAAGCGTGCCTGCTAGTTTTGTGGCAGCCTCAACGAAATTGATTGTCTTCAATGCCGAGATCGACTTTGACGCTTTATCCGGATCATCACTTTGCGCACCAGCCCTCAGTCCTTCTCTTATTTTTTCCCTCTCCGCTGGGTCGGCGCTGTGCAGATATCGGTACTCCGGAGAATCTTCCTTGAGCTCACCAACAGTTTTCAGTTGCTCCTCGATGGTCTTGTAAGCGGCTGCGACATCCGGCGAACAGTTGCTCGAAATAGTAAGCGACTCCTGCATTCTTTCGATCGGAGACCGCTTATCGTTAACCGGAACAGTTTCGACCGCGCTTGCGCGCAGCCCACTATCCGGTTTACTTTCCGATGCATCAGTTGGCTTTTTTTCTGGCTCTTCTGGTTTTTCAGGCATCTATTGCTTTCCTACAGGCATTCCGTCGCCAATAGGCTTTATACCCTCGAAATGCTCCTACCAGCCAGGGTTGCAAAGAGAACAATGAGCATTAAGCAGCAGCACAGCCGGTCTTTGCCCAGATGGTGAGGCTGTCGCGTTGTCCGTTGGCGGAGAGCTCGATTCTGCCGGTGAAAGCGTCGAACCAGATTCTTACCTGTCCA
>JAGVKB010000128.1 GCA_020050835.1 Candidatus Obscuribacterales bacterium
GGTGGCGGTGGCGGTGGCGGCGGCGGCGGCACTGGCGGCGGTGCATCCTTAGCACTTGACTCACCGTCCTTATCCTTCCGCACTGATTCTGCGTCAGAACTTTGCCTGGCAACAGTAGGCGCGAGTCCACCCTCACGTCCTTCTACCGGTATGGCGATGATTTCCTTCAGACGCAATTGCATATCGCGCAAGAGCTCAATCGCGCGGTCGTCCAACTCGCCTTCGGTTGCTTTCAAAATTGTCTCTTTCAACTTTTTAACCGATTCCTGATCGTTGATGTCAACACCCAAGAATTTCAACAAGCGAGCCGCTTCTGGATTGCTTTTAGCGCTGTCCAGCAACTTATCGATTGCGCGCGCTCGTTGATCCGTGCTCTCTGCACGGATGAAATCCATGGCTGCTTTCATTGCCTGTTTGAAGGACTCCAGCTCGCTGGCACCGCGGTCGCCACCTCGCGTTCCTGTCTTCTCTTGCTCTTCAGTCCCTCTTTCGCGCCGTTCACCCGCGGCATGCTGCTTCTCGTGCGCAACTGCACCTTCTCCCTCTGCCGCTCGATGCCTTCTGGCATGTGAACCGGCCCCCTCTCGTTCGCTGCTTCCCTCTCTGACTGTTCTTGGACTGTGCGGCCTCTCCGGATGCCCTTCAGCATGCAGCACGCCGGCACGCGTCAATACAAATCGTGCTCCTCCTTGCTTCTGATAGTGAATCACTCCATCATCGTCCAGCTTCAGCTGTCCTCTCCACGTCTTGCCTCTGTCAGACTTCCACTCTCCTTCTCCGGTCTTCTTCCACATTTGACCGTCTATCCCTCTTAGCCCGTTAAGCTCCCCTGTTTTCTTGTCGTAATAGAACTCTCTTTCTTTGGCCGGTTTCCCTCCATCGGATACATAAGTGACTCGTCCCTTCTCGTCATACTCCACTATCGATTTGTCAGGCTTCGGATACTCCTTCAACTTGTATCCGTCTTTTAACTCGGTAATTTTCACCCCATTAGGATACTCTCTGCTAACATCACCATTCGGCTTGTACCAGACTTTCATGCCACTATCACTGGTGAATCGATAATTACCGTCAGCAGTTACCTCAACGGTGCCTTTCCATTTCTCTCCTTTATCGCTTACCCATGTCTTTCCGTCCGGCTGCTTCTTCCAGTTACCGTCCTCATTTGTTACTTCACTCAGCTTGCCGTCCGGTCCATAAGTAAAGCAAAAAACTCTGCCTTTGGCGTCCTGAATTCTCGTCACATTGCCATCTGAGTTGGTATCAACTACCGAGCCGTCTGCGTTCTCAGTCCGTCTTGTGCCAGGCTGACTAATCAGCTCATAACTTTTTTGCCCTTTATCGTTAAAGTCCCGCGCTACTACTGTCGCCAGCTCTCCGGATAATCTGTCCAGAATCGGCAACAGCTTCACTTGCAGGTCTGCTAGCGCCTTAATAGAGTCAATATCTCCTTCTCCATCTCTGGCTTTTGCGAGTGTCTCCTTCAACTGTTCAACTTGCTGTTTGTTCTCGATGTCTATCCCAAGTTCCTTTAACATGCTCGCCACAAATCGATTGGTCTTTCCTGCTTCCAGCAAGTTCTCCAGCGCCTGCGCCGTATCGAACGGTCCCTGAGCCCTGACGAAGTCCTTACCGAGTTGCAGTACTTCTCTTCTTACATCCACCTCAATCTGGAAGGCCAACCCCTTCCGGAAATCGTCCTTCAAATCTTCCGACAACGGCTCACCGGCGACACCTCGCAAATGCTCCCTGAGGCTGGCTAAACTCATCCCCCTCTCTTTGAGCTCAGCCTCCAGTCTTCCCAGATAATCCGCCGCCTGTCCCTTCGGATCATTCTTAGCTGCCTTCTCGAGCACTTCTATCATCTTGAGCGCTTCCTCTCCCGTTTCTGCCTTCAGCAGCTTAGACCCCAGTCCAGTCACCCCCTGCTGCAACGGTACCTCCGGAGAACTTCCCTCTCCTGCCTTTCGCACTCCAATCCGATCTGAAGCAGCCTTTGTTGCGCCTTCGCCCTCTGCCGCTCGATGCCTCCTGGCATGCGACCCGGCGCCTTCCTCGTCGCTCAGTCTTTCTTTTACTGTTCTTGGACTGTGCGGTCTCTCCGGGTGCCCCTCAGCATGAATTATGCCGGCTCGCGTCAACACGGACCGCAAGCCACCTTCCTTTTGATAGTGGATCACTCCATCATTGTCTAACCTCAGCTGACCCTTCCAAGTCTTACCTTTGTCCGATTTCCACTCCTCATCCCCAGTTTTCGTCCACATCTGACCGTCAATTCCCTTTATGCCTGTCAGCTGGCCTGTGTTCTTGTCATAATAAAACTGCCTTTCCTTCGCAGGTTTTCCACCATCCGATACGAAACTCACTCTTCCTTTCTCGTCATACTCCACTATTGAACGGTCCGGGGCTGGAAATTCCCTGACCTTGTATCCATCCTTGAACTCGGTTATCCTCTCGCCATTTGGATACTGTCTGTATACCTGGCCCTCAGGCATGTACCAGACGAGTTTTCCGTCCTCACTAGTATGCCGATAGTCTCCGTCGTTTGTGACAGTAACCCGTCCCTTCCAGGTCTTTCCATCGTCGTTGAGCCACGTTTTTCCATCCGGTTGCCGCTTCCAATGCCCGTCTTCATTGGTGACTTCGCTCGGCTCGCCATCAGGTCCGTATACAAATTTGAACTCCCTTCCTTTTGCATCTTTTACTCTCGTTACCTCTCCTTTCACATTCCTGTCTATTTCTGAACCATCCGTATTCTCAGTTCTTTTTATACCGGGCTGGCTGACAATCTCATAGCTGATCTTGCCGCGCTCACCGCTTGTTTTTGCTGCTTCTATCGCTTGCTCTCTCGCTTGCCTGTCCAGAATAGGCAGCGACTTCCCTTGGAAATCCTTTAGAGTATTGATCGCATCAATATCACCTTCTCCATCCCTTGCTTTTGCGAGCGTCTCCTTTAGCTGTTCAACTTGCTTTTTGTTCTCTACATCTATCCCGAACTCCTTTAGCATCTTCGCCGCCACCGGATTCGTCTTGCCCGACTCCAGCAGACTCTCCATGGCATTCGCTGTGTCAATCGGTCCGGCCGCCCTGGCAAACTCCTTGCCCAGCTGCATCGCTTCTTTCCTGCTGTCCGTTTCTACATGCGCTCCCAAACCCTTCTTGAACGCTTCTTTCAAATCTTCCGGCAGCGGCTCTCCTGCTATTCCTTTCGACAGCTCTTTAACACTGGCTAAATCTGTCCCTTTCTCCTTCAGCGCCTGCTCTAACTTCGCCAAGTACTCCGCAGCCTGTCCCTTGGGATCTTTAGCTGCAGCCTTCTCCAGCGCCTCCAACGCCCGGCGCGCATCGTCTCCGGTCTCCACCTTAAGTAGATCGCGACCTAAACTAGCAGCTTCGAAAGTAACTGCGCCTGGCCGCCCTGACTCAATGAAGCCTTCTGGTTTTAGCGGTTCCATCTTGTTGAACAATTCGCGAGTCTCTACTCCGGATAGCTCCTTAGTACCTGCTGAAACTCCGGCTGAATCTGGGATTGACTTAGTTAGCAACTGAAGCATATCCCGTTCCGACAGTCCGTGAATTACGGGCTCATCTGGGATTATTCCTTTAAGATTGTTCAGGAGCGCGCTTAGGGTAAGGCCATCGACACCGGGCTTAGACTCTAACGCCTGCTGCACCGCACCCTTGATGTCATCTAACTGATTAGAAATTTTCGACAGCGGGTCTGCAACATGTCCGCCAGGTTCCTTTGATTCTCCCAATCTGACCGCTTCAGGCGCTACGCTGACAGCTGGTAACTCCAGACTCTGTCCACCAGGAAGAACCACTAGTCTGGGTAGTCCGTGTCGTTCAGTGATTGAAATGCCACTGGCCAAGCAAGTAAACGTAGCACCATCGTTGTTCTGCAATATGGTGGACCCATCCAGCTTGGAAGTAAACTTGCTTCCATCATGCCCCAGCATTGACCTGGTACCGTTTAGATATTCAATGGCAGCGAGCTGATTGGGAAGGACAGTAACACTGGTGCCCTTCTCGAACTCAACTGTCGCAGATCCATCCTTCCTGACTGTAACGGCATCTCCATTCGGCGCGAAGGCTGTTCTTGCGCCGGTCACTCCCCATTGAGCCACTATCGTACCGTCGTCGAGCTTGACCTTCTCATCACCATAGCTAGTCTTCTCACGATTGGACTCCACGCGTGATGTCGCGGCAGCAATCTCACTTTTCTTTTCCAGCCCGTCGATCTGCAGCAAACTAAGTTCGCCAGTCTTGTTTAACCTGTCGGCAAGCTCTTTGAACTGATCGTTTTTTTGCTGCAGCAGCTTGACTTGTGATTGCAAACTATTGTCAATCTTTTCAGCTGATTGCTCGACAGCCTTCGAGGCGGTATCTAACTGCTTTATGTCGAACTCTTCTGTAGGCATGTTATGTCACCATGAGAGAATAAACGAACCATCGTTCTGGCACTGTTCGATTATCTTTCGCCAGCACCAAAGTACATTCAGCCGCACCCACTTGCCGGTTTCATACCCCTGACGAGCCCGAACAAAACCCAACGCTGTGCGAGCACAGCGCACAGCTCAAGCCATCTAGAAAATGAATTGATACTCGCAACTGGCAGCCGATGAAACAAACAAACCGCCCAACTGAGCATTTCCAGACAGTAATGAGCCTGATGCACTAACTCCGTTCGCATACACGATTGCCTCCGCCTGCCTTAGCAGATTTGAGCGCCTCCTCAGCGGACTCCAGCCACCTCGCAACATCCATCCCGGGCTTTAACATAGAAAAGCCAGCGCTGGCAGTCCTTCTGATTCCGACGCCGGCGATCATCGTTTCTTTTGACTGAAACTGGCCAAGGATGTAAGTAGCAATTGCACTCAATTGATTAGCCGGCATCCCGTCAACTATAATCGCAAACTTTCCTCCACCGATTCTCCCGATAATCTCCGTCGGTCTCAAAGTCCGTTTTAGAATGACCGATAGCGCCACAATCAACTTGTCACCGGAAGCGAACCCAAATTGCTCGTTAACCGGCCATATGTCGTCGATCTCGAAGAGCAGCATGGCTCGAGTGCTCTGTTGTGTCAGCAAATGCTTCTTGCCCTCATCCATGAATGAGCTGAATGTAAGACACTGTGTCAGCCCATCACGCGAAATGAGCTTTTGCAACATTCTGTATCGCTCCAGACGGCCCGCAACAGTCGCCACTAATAGTGGTGGCGCAATTGGTTTGATCAAATGATCATCTCCGCCCGCACGGGCACTCTCAATGTGCGCTTCCAACTCGTTTTTCGTGGTAAGAAAGATGATTGGGAGATTAGCAAATCGCTCGTTTTGCCGCAAGAAACGAGCAAGATCGTATCCACTGATATCACCAAGGTTAATGTCCAGCAAAACTAATTGGGGGTCGTAAGCCAGCAAAGACTGTTCGAACTGCTGAGGATCGCTTACCCAAAGCATGTTATAGCCCGCTACTTCAAGGACTTTGCATACATACTCAGCCCAGCCGTGATCATCCTCTACATACAGAATTCGATAATTTTGCGGTTTTTCCCTGTCAAGCAGATAGATAAGCTTTTCTGACACGGCACTCCAACTCTGCGGGTTGTCGAAAAACGCATCCGCTCCCGATTGAATCGCCCTGACGTTGTCTATGAAATTGCTTTCCTTACCGACAATGATAACGACCGTCTTTTCCGAGCCAGGCAATTCTCGCAATCGCTGCGCCAACTCGTACCCCTCCGAGCCAGGCAACGGAACTCCGACGATCAGTCCGGCAGGAAGGTTACTTTCTAAGGAATTTCGGACGAGCGAAGCATCGCTTTCAAAGCGGACTTTCAGCCCTCGTTTGGACAGAACGCCAACCATCTCCTTGCAGTCACTTTCACTCAGACCGACCACGAGCACCTCAGGGCTGGTCTGCGAAGGCTCAACCAGACCACCCACCAATCCCTCAATAAACTCGTCGCCCGGGTCGCTTACATCACATTGCTCCACCACGGCAATTTCCAGCTTCAAATCCATGATGAACTGCTTGAATGCTTGAATATCAGCATCTTCCAGTTGAAGTCTCTGCTTGAAAAACTGAGCTGACTTCTCCTCGCCCAACTTTGCTACTCGAAAGAACTCCTGACTTTCTAGAATTCCGGCCGAACCGGCAAGTTGATGGAAGTGCTGCGAAAGTTGCCTGAGCAATCTTGTATCACCCGCTGCCTTTTCCAGCTCATCAAGCAGCCGCTCCATATCGACCAAGCGATCAAGCGCGCGCTTGATGTATAGCAGCTTCTGCTCTCTTACGCAGTCCTCCCAGCTCTGCATCGTCGCTCTCAGGCTCCTTTTCGTAAATCTCGCTCAAACTGAATTCAAGCAACGATCACTTCTCAACATTCTGTTTTACCCGCTCGATGAAATCCGATGGCGAAAAAGGCTTGGAAAGAAAGTCGTCAGCTCCGGCGATCAGCCCCTTAGACCGAGATTCATCTTCACGCATTCCCGTTAACATAAGAATTCGCTTCGTCCCACCGCTGCTGCGGTACTCCGTTAGAACATCAATGCCGTCAATGTCTGGAAGATTCCAATCCAGAACAATCAGGTCATGATCTCCACTCCTCATCATATCCAGTCCTTCTTGTCCGGTACTGGCTACTTCGACGGAGTGGTTCTTTACTTCCAGGTACACGCTTAGTGACATGACAAGGTCTCCGTCGTCGTCAACCAGAAGAATTTTAGCCATCAGTTAAATCACCCGAAAGGTCTAGCCCCCCCATCTTAATTGATCACCTGTCTGGTCGCCTATTAACTTTCCAGACCGCAGTCTTGAGCTGACTCTGTGACATACACCTGATAACTTCGACTATTTCGCCCGAGTGAAGTTCATGGTTGGGTACCGTGTCACTCAAACCTCTAGAACTTCATTTCCTTTGCCAGTAGCCGCTTCTGCGTGCAACTTTCAGGCTAACAGACTAGATTTGCTACAGAACCATCAGTTGTACCCTTTCCTTCGTAACCTCGTGCTCAAAGAAGAGTTTTTCGCTGCGGCTAAGGCGTTCATCAACCATCTGATACAGCCGGAGCGCTTGGCGCAGCACCGCACTTTTACTCAATTCCTTCCTACTGCATAGCTTCTCCAAAAGCTCGACTTCGGCATCGGTCAAGTTTAAGGTGATTTGCTTTCGTTCCCTGGCTGTCATTAACTTCACCTGCTCACCATTCTGCTCGGTTGATTGGGGAAATTACAGAAAATTTCTGTATTTTTCCTCCACCTAATTGCGAAATTGAGCACACACAGGCTTCATATCTCGCTCTCTAACGACCCACATAAGCAGCTGCAACAGCTACCCAGGCTATACTAACCACCCCCGATGGCCATGCGGTGACCAAGCTGTGAGCAAACTGTGAGCAATGCCACTAGATAGAGCTGTTCAAGCGGTCCAAGTCGCTCTTCCTAGTGATAGGAGCCACACTTTCGGACACCTAGCCTGATGAAATGTTCCTACAGTCATGATTATTAGGTTTTCTATCTAAACTAATCGGGAATAATTGGACCGGGAGAGAGTTGCGCGGGGGCAGGGAAACTTGAACGCCTGTAGAAAGCGATTGCTGTCGATCGTGGCAATAGGCTTGATTCTGTTTCTTTCGACCGCACCGCTGGCCAAGAGTCAGTCCGTTGCGCAAGAAGAAAACTCCGCTATGGCAATGCAGGGACCGGTTGGCTCCGATGGGCACAATCTGGACCTAACTTCAACCGACCGAACAATTTCCGGATCTACCGTTGCGAATTTGCAATCGGCAGTGATACAAGCAGGACAGATTTCCAGAACGATAACCCCAACGACAGCTTTGACCCCAGCCGAACTTGTAGCTGTGTACCAAGTGCTTCGCACAGGGCAGCAAAGCATAGTACTAGGAGACAATGGGCAGGCCATCGGCGGCACGTTTCGCATCACGCCAGGCATGGCTCAAAACATCAATAGCTTGCACATTCCCGAAAGTGTGACTGCCATCTGGAATGCTGCTCAGGTATCAACTTTGAACCTTCCGGGAAACTTGACCAATGCCGGATCGATCTACGCCCTAACAACCAACTCGCAGGTATCTGCCGCAAGCTTACTTGCAAACAACATTGTCAATCAACCGGGAGCTGTGATCTCTTCGATACTGCCACCATCCTTGCAGACTATGGCAGCGTCACCATCCCTCAATCTATCGCTCAGTGCAATCCGAGACATTATCAATTACGGCACGATTAGCTCATCCGGCAACCTTTTGCTTTCGGCTGGCGAGAGCATTCAAAACATCGCGTCCCAGGCAGCGCTTCATGCACACGAGAACCTGACTATCAACGCAAACAACATTTTGAACAGTGGAAGCATTACAGCCGCCGTTGGGAATTTAAACATCGCAGCCCAGACCGCCGCTAACATGGCATTGAACAACACAGCCGGACTGGTGGCGGCACGAGCTGGCTCTATCGACATCTCCGCCGAAATCGGAAAGCAGATTGCCAGCATTTCCGGAGGCACATTCGCTGCCAGAGAACTCAACATCGCCGCGACGACCGGCAAGGTCTTGGTGACGGTAGACAATCTTGACGCAATACTGAACATAACTGCCGGCGAGACACATGTTTCAACAACCGGTGATTTGAACTTAGGAGAGATCAATCTTTCCGGTGATCCGACCTTTTTCAGCCTGGGCAATTTGAACATCAACGGAGCCCTTAGTGCGAGCAATGGGGAAGACTATGTGCTGGCTGCGCAAGGCGATGTAACTGTGGGCAGTGGAGTCAACTTTTCAATCAATTCAAGTGGCACCGCTCGCGGCGGCACCATATTGGTGGCAGCCGGAGTCGACCTGACTAACTCAACTGCCTGCGGTGGCTGCCCGAATCAGGGACAAACCGGCAGCAATCTGACTAATCTCACGGCGTCGACTTCCAACAATCTTTCGCTGACTGGAGCGTCAAGCACGGGAGGCAGCATCCTTTTCAATCCAGGGTCTTCGTCCTCAGTGCTCGATTCCAGAAGCAGCAGCGGAGCCGGCGGTGACATAATACTGCTTGCGTTCAACAAAACTCCAAATGACTCTACTGGCAGAATTACCTTCCCCAGCAATGTCTCGCTCTTGACCGCCGGTGCGACCGCTAACGGTAATGTATTCCTGTATGGTGGAGGCGGGGTGCAACTTCCGGTGATAAATACTGGCACGGGCGGTCCCGGTGGCAATGTCACGGTAGTGGCTGCCAATCCCACTCCATCAATCACGATAACGAACAACAATGGCACAGCCCAAGTGCCCACCATGGTCACAGGATCGCCATCCGGGGCACTGTCCAGCACCAGCGGACTTGGAGACATAACTCACAGCGCAACTTCTTCCCTCACCGCATCCGGCAATGTCCTTTTCGCATCATCAGGAGGCCTGACTCTACCATCACTACTATCACCATTGATCGGCCGCAATCTAACCCTAATCGCGGCCCGCAGTATCACTAGTGATTACTTGCCAGCTATTGACTTATCGAGCAGTTCGGGATCAGGTGGAAATTTAACAGCAATTGCCGGCTTTGACTTTACACTATCCGGCAATAGCTACACTCTTGGACTGGCGAATGCTACAGGCGGCGATGTCTCGCTCCAAAACTACACGGACTTCAAGGGCACGCGCATAATGACCAATTCTAGCTGCCTGTCTGGTTGTTCAGGAACAAACGGCGGCCAAGTCACTATTGTCGGACACAGGGAAAATTCGACCTCACTCGTTGAATTCAACTCGATTAACTCAAGCAGCCTGGCAGGGGACGCAGGCGGCATTCTGGTACTTACCAATGGTTCGGCAAGCGTCTACGGTGCAGCAAACGGACAACCAGCTTACACTGACGATCCAGACCTAATTGGACTTCATGGGACAAGCCAATCCGGACAAGGAGCAGATGTAAAGGTAGTAACAGGGTTTGACTTTACATCCACCGCGCTTCCCAACACTTTTGACTTGATTGACACACCGTCCGGCAATGGCTCGTTTGTAGCGCTACTCAACCTGTTGCCCCCACTCTTCTTCTTCGGGCAACCAGTCGTCGACATTAACACTTCGTCCGCTTCAGGCGATGCCGGCGACGTTTTGATCGTTTCGCAGGGAAACATCGGAGGAGGTCAGTTTGGAGGATCGATCAAGACAATCAGCACGAAATCGCAATCTGGCGATTCCGGCAGCGTGACGTTAATTGCATCAGGTCAAATATACAATAACGGCTCTTACCACCCCCTGCTCGGAACGTCAGCCGGTCGTGCCATTGACACTCGAAACGACACCGGGTTAGCTGGGTCAGTCAACCTGGCCAATGGACTGACCGTTTCGCCTACTGCTGGCGCGACTTCATTGAGCCATACGCTTACACCACTGTTCACACTCGGCACAGAAAGTCTTTTCCCTGGGGGCGCGTCGGTAGGGGACATACTGGCCTCTGGTCAAACCGGTGGGGGACAGGTGACAGTTTTTTCAGGCTCAGGAGCGTTTGCTGGAACAAGAATTGACACAAGCACCGTTTCCGGATCGGGCGGACCAATAACACTTGTCGGCTTCGACTTTCTCAAGAATATTGGAGTTTCAGATCCATTTTCACTCAACACTTCAAGTACAAACGGCACAGCGGCAAACATTCGAGCTATTGCCGGATTTAACTTCTCTGGTGCTGCCTTCGGAGCTACTCCTGCATTTTCGCTCGGTACGAGTAGGGCTAGCGGCGCTCTTGAATTTGGAGACGTTATCTCTACTTCGGGTTGCAATGCCTGCCAGAGCGGATTAGCGCTTTTGGTTAGCGGTGCTTCAAACAACGGGAGTGTATCTGTCAGGACAGTAAACACCTCCGCCGCCAACGGACCTGGGGGTCCAATATTCTTGATGGCAAACGGATTCTTCTTTGACAATCCCTCCCTGTTGGACAGCTCGAGCTCAACTTCTCAAGCCGGATCAATCAATATATTGGGCGTCACCGGAATCACTAGCCTGGGAGCAGACAGCTTTACCTTCACCGGTGCGGGCGGAGTCGTTCAAGGCAACTACACGATCAATGCTCATTCTACAATTGGTCCCGGTGGCCGTGTGACTATTCTTGGAACAAGTATAAGCGGCGCGTCCCTGATCGACACAAGCTCAGCCGATGGCGCCGGCGGACCAGTGGTCTTACTTGCAAGCGGGACGATCAGCGGTCCACTGGAAGGGGTTTTCTTTCCAATAACTACCGGAAACCTGGATATAGACACCTCTGGCAACAACGGCGCGGGCGGCTCGATTACAGCTCTATCGGGAAGTTTTCAGCCAGAGACAGCCGGTCAAGCTTTCGGTCCGGGAGCAACTTCTAACTCATTCAAGGTCACCGCAATCAACAGCGGCAACATTATGCTGAGAGACCTGAACACCTCCTCGAGTTCCACCGACCCAGCTGACGATGCCGGCGATATTACCATCGTCGCCAACTCGATTACCGGTGACAACACAGCCATCCTGATTGGCAGGATGAACACCTCTGCAGTGTCCGGAAATGGAGGAGACGTCCTTGTTATGTCGAATGGGCGAATCAGTCACGAAATACCATCAGGTACCACCAAGACAATTTCCACCAGCACGCAAAGCGCTTCTAAATCCAGCGGTAATGTTACCCTGCTAGCCGGACAACGAGCTGCACCTGCAGCCGGAGGTACACTGGTCGGCCCCGGCTTGACTCCAGAGTTTCAAATCATTCACATTACTACTTTGGGCAGCTTGCCAGCAGGAGATCTATATTTGTCAGATCGACCATTCGGCAGCCCGTTTGGCCACTTAGACATCGATACGAGCTCGAGCGCCGGTGGAATGCCGGGTTACGTAATCCTCGGCGCTCATGGCGGCGGCACATATGGTGGACACCTGAGCTTTGCCAACATACTTACGAGTTCGCCAAGCCAGCCCGGTGGCACCGCAATGATCATGGCTACTCAAATCTTTCAGCACAACGATTCAGTGATTGATACCTCGAGCAGTTCGGCTCGTGCCGGCGATATTAAGGTGTTGTCGCACGGCTATCGAGCGGCCGCCGGAGCTACAACTGTCAGTGCTTCATCTGCGCCTGTATTCGAACTGATCAACCCAGACGAGGGAGGAATTACAGCCAGTCACCAGGTGAGCCTGGAACTGCTGAACGGACATTCCGATTCCGGGGACGGGGGTGACGTGGTGATTGTCTCTCATTTCAATGCACCGGCCACGCTCAGCTTCGATTCAATCAACACCTCTTCCCAAAATGGCGCTGGTGGCCGCGTGCTGGCAGCTGGCGGAAGCATCACCGGTGGTCTTATCAATTCATCGAGCGTTAGTCAAGCCGCCGGCTCAGTCCTAGTCGCTGCCGGTTTCGCAATGGCCCCGACAGCTGGTTCAATTAACATCAGCCCGACTGCCACTCCAGCCTTCACAATCTCAGGCGTATCAAGTGGTTCTCTCATTCTGACCGGCGGGATTGATACTCGCTCCACCGATCAGGCTGGAGCGCCGATAAAACTGTTAGCCGTGACTTCCATCACCCAGTCTGGTCCGATTAACACTGGCTCGACATCAGCTGCCGGAGGTAACTTGCTGGCAGCAAGCAATTTTGTAAGACTCGGGACATCAATAAACACCTCATCACAAACCGGTCAAAGCGGACGCGTAGACGTGCTCGGAGTCACCGGAATTGATGACAATTTTGGAACCACCTCGACTATCTCAACCAGTGCACCTGGTTCAACAGGAATGGCAGGAGACGTATTCGAACTAGTAGGAACAACATTTACCGTAGACGGCCAATCACTTGAATTGGGGGCATCTCCAATCGTCACCCTGGGAGCTGCAGATGCTACCGGTGGCACGCTCAACCTGTCTCGAACAACGATCGACAGCTCTTCGGCATCCGGGTCGAGCGGAAACGTATCTCTGATAAACAACAGCCCGTCAGATTCTCAGTTTCTGCAGTTTGGGACCTCGATCAATGCCAGCAGCACAAGTAGCTCCGAATTCAGCCAGGCTGGCAATATCTTTTTAGTAGCCGCCGGTTCAATCGGTGACCCACAATCGGGACTTGCCACAACTGCCAATGTCAACAGCACGGTCGATGCGTCATCTAACGCCGGACAATCAGGCAGCATAATTGCCATCGCCGGCTTTCAATCAAGCACCAGCGGGACTTTAGGCACATCCACAACTACCTTGCTTGGCACCGTAGTTGGTGCTAACATACTGGCTGCTCGAACATTATTCGACACTTCATCCAACACCGGCTCGGCAGGCAGCGTCGTGCTAGCAGCGGGCGCTGGCTCAGTAGACACCGCCGAGGGAAATATCAACCTCAAGTCAGTTGATGCCAGCGGGGCGCTTGTAGGCGGCGCCGTGGCAGTGTTAGCCCCGAGCAAAATCACCGGATCTTCCGGCGTTATTACAACTGCTAGCTCCGGCGGGACAGCGGGTCAACTCAATCTAATAACCGGATTTACATTAGTAAGTTCATCGACTGTTGGACCGTCAATCGGAATAAATCTTCAGAACCCTCTAGCTGCAAGCGTAGATGGTGGTATTTCACTTACAGATTTCCAGCTAATTGCAGGATTAGCAACTGGAAACGCTATCGGCAACAATGTCACCCTGCTAGCGCGCTCTGCAGTCGACATAACCGGTTTGACAACTGCTGATTTAATAAACGCCTCGTCCGGTGACGCGGCAGCAGGAGCTACTATCACTGTTGTTGGAAATGGCTTAACAGTCAACGGTGGATTGGTCTCAGACGGGCAAACTGGCGGTTTAGTCAGCGTACAGTCAGGATTACCAGATCTTCCGCCAGGGGGAGTCGATTTTGTTGGAGGGGTAAGAAACGGCTCAGACTTTACCGTCACCGACAACAACCAATCTTTGTCCTTGAAGTCAAATGGCCGTACGACGTCGGCTCTGGGCAATGTCGGGCCGAATCCAAATGGAGGTGGACAAATAGTCGCCCAAACCGATGGCACTCTGACCGCAGCAGGGACGCTTTCTACTACTGGCTCTCTGTCGTTGACCAGCAGAATGGCATCAGTGCTGCTCGGAGACTTCACTGGCAGTCTGACACTGACAGCTGGGCTGCCTTCTTCCGCCCTGACCACAAACTCCACTTACAATCTACAATTGAGCAACGGCACCCAGCGACAACTACTGCCCTATGCCTCCACCCTCTTCAACGGCACTATAACAGTCACCGGAGTCAGTATAAGCGGGGCAGCCGACGCTACAGCATACGGTGGAAATCTAACTTTCACTTCCACCGGCACGACAGTGTTTGCCGATGGCATCTTTCTCAACTCGACATTTGACCAGCCTGTTTATCTGGCCTCGTATGGCGGCTATGTATTGCTGCACTCAGCGCTGACAGTGAGCCTGCAAGGTGGCGTCTACGCATCGCGTCTAGTCAATTCACTAGGAGGGGCGATCGAGTTATCCACCGGTCTTCCATTTCCCGATGGCACTCAGATCGCAAACTACTTCGCTGGGCCTACCAATGTTTACGTGACCGATCCGGCAGACCTTGCTTCGATAGTGCCGGGCTTGGCAGTTTATGACGATCTGACCGGAACACCCAGCAGCGGCTCGATTTACGCTCGCGGCTGCTGCCCATATGGACCAACGACTCCCTTGAGCCAGATTTCCAACTCGGAAGCTCACAGCTTCGGCGGAATCCTGATACTCGATGATCGCACTGGAACGACCATAGCGGCTAATGGAGCGAACTTCCTGCCCCTTGTTGATCCGGCTGCACCACCACCACCTCCTCCACCTCCACCACCTCCTCCTCCTCCACCGCCACCGCCACCACCACCGCCACCGCCACCACCACCGCCACCACCACCACCAC
>JAGVKB010000125.1 GCA_020050835.1 Candidatus Obscuribacterales bacterium
AGTCGGAATCGCTAGTAACCGCCAATCAGCACGTGGCGGTGAATACGTTCCCGGGCCTTGTACACACCGCCCGTCACGTCATGGGAGCTGGTCACGCCCGAAGTCGGTACGCTAACCGTAAGGAAGCAGCCGCCTAAGGCAGGGCCGGTGACTGGGACGAAGTCGTAACAAGGTAGCCGTACCGGAAGGTGCGGCTGGATCACCTCCTTTCTAGGGAGTACTCAGGTCAGATTCATCCGGTGGTGAGTCGAACCCTGACACTTTGTCCGCTCTCTCGGCACATTTCACGATGTGCACGACCTTCGGGTCGTAGAGCGAAGACAGCTCCTAGGTCGATGCCAAAGACGTCAGTCTGGTAGGAAACTGCTCAAAACCAGATTGAAAGAGGCGATCAGGCGTTCTTGAATGGCTATTCAGTTATCAGTGTTCGAAAGCACTTTGTGAACGGCGGCTCAATTACGAGTCGCCGTTTTAGTACTTTCGATTACAAGTTCGATTTGTTTTTCCATTGTTGTGGACGACTTGTGAAAGTGTCGCGGCATTGAACTGCGAGATCGGAACCAGTATTTCGGTCAGTCAATGCAGTTATGGTGCCTGGGAATCGCCAACGCTTGCTTCAGAGGAAATCATTTGGAGCAATTTATTGCGCGTCTTTTCGATTGCTGGACTGCTTGGATTTGCTCTGTACGCACGTTCAATTGCTGCAACGGCTCCGGCCAGATCCTTTCGCTGGAGGTAGCGATTTACTTCTTCGAGCTGCTCCTTTGTGTCTTGGTCTCCGGTAGAACTGTTCGTTGTGTCCGAAGAGAAATTAGTAACTAGATGCTGTGAAGGTATTCCACTGCGTGGCAAAATTCGTGCCCATGTAATGAGGTAGTCTCGAGAGTGGTTGCTGAGTCTAGGCAGTCGGGTGAGCTCTAACGCCGTGTTGGTACTTTCAAATATATGGAGGCGCTCAACTATGTAAGAAGGAACATTGAGATCTACCGGATGGGCGAGTTTTAAATCGAGTGTGGTGCCGACTGGAAAGATTGATTCACTTCCTTTCTGCACGATTGGATCTAAGATTGTCAGCCCTGCACCTTCCCATGCCCCTCGAATTGCTCCGCGGACGTAGTGCTTGTTTTCGGACAGAACGCCGCCGATTAGAGCTCCTGTTCCAGTCGTGATCGCTAGACTTAATCCACCACTTCCGATTGCAGCAGGTATTACAAGTCTATTTGCGGTCATTAAAATGCCTCGCAGCTTCTGCCGTTTAGTTCGTTCGAGTGACAACTGAGGAAGCTCGGTATTCGCGGCATCTGAGATCCAATCAAGGAGAAAGTTCATGTTGCCGACACGCGCGCCATAAAACAACACCATAATCTTGCCGTTTTGCTGAAATCTTGCAGCGGGACTCGAGCGTTCCACCATTCCATACAGGACAGTTCCGGTTGGAAGTAGCCTTCCGAGACCACCTTCCGGCGGAGAGATAACGTGAGCGAGCACGAGGTCGCCTGCCATGTTAAACGATGAGTTGAGTGGAGTAAGTAATAGGGCACGTAAACTCGCTTCTTTTGCATGAAAGCGAAAGTGCTTACTGGCGCGACTCTGAAAAATGAATTTGTTAGTTAGACCTACCGGCGATTGAGTTTCGCATGGTGGCATCGGTTGTCCGAGTGCAGGGGTAGGTATAGCAGGAATGCAAGCCGCGAGGGCTAGTGCAGTGGCCAAGCTTTGGGTAAGTAGGAATGAATCGTTCTTGAGGTTCATTTGTTCGCCGATCGGTGATGTTTAGCAGTTATGTAAGAGAGTCGTCAACTACTGCTTTGGTAGACGTTTGGACGAACCTGGCACCTAAAGAAATGCTCGAGACAAGAGTGTATCAAATAGCAGTGCCTCTCACTATGAATCGGGCTGAAGCCAAGTCCATTCCACAGTTTCGAATTGTTTGCACTCAATTGCTTGCCATTCTGCTTTTGGTGCGACTCCTACAGGCCATCAATCTCCCTTACGATATTGCAGAGGTAAGTACCGGCTCCTGAAGCCTACTAAGAATGTTTGTATAAAGTTGGCTGGTTGCTGCAATTTGCTGACGCAATGTGAAATTCTCCAGGGCACGCTTTTGTCCAGCTTGCCCTAGTGCTATGCGCAGGGCTCGGTCTGAGAGTAATCGGGAAATCGCCCGTATGAGCTCGTCTACATCTCCAGGTGGAACTGTCAGTCCTGTGTACTGATCTTGGCTGATCCAGGGAACACCTGTCGGAAGAGAAGTATTAACAACGGGAACACCTGAAAGCATTGCCTCTACCTGTACAAGTCCATAACACTCTGTTTTTTGAGTAGACGGCAGGACGAAGACATCGCAAGCTCTGTAAAAATGTGCCAGTTCTACGTCAGAAACTCTTCCTACAAAGTGTACTTTTCCGCCCAAGCCCAGGTTTTCAGCAAGATGTTTGAGTTCTCCTTCTAATGGGCCCTCGCCAACAATAACCAGGTTTGCATCAATTTTCTTCATTGCCTTTAGTAGAACGTCGCAGCCCTTGTAATAAACTAGGCGGCCGACGAATAGGACCAAAGGTGCTCCATAGCGTTGGCGCAAATTTTGAATGGTGACTTCATTCACGGCATCCGAAGCAAACAGAGATTCGTCGATGCCAAGGGGGATGACTTGGCATTTTTCCCTGTTTTGAGCCAGGATCGGTACATTATCGATCATGGCTGGTGAGGGGACTATGATAGCGTCGATGTCCTTGAAGAGAGGCCAGAGCATAACTAGCTGCGCCGCATTGACGACAGGATAACGCTGCATTTCATGGTACCAGGTTGCAACAGTTGCCTTGGCGTCAGGACGGAGTGTCAGGTGTCCAAGAGTGGCAAGTGGACATGGAAGATGATAGTGCACTATGTCTGCTTTCGTGCCGGCTAGATGGTGTATGAACGACCTAGAAAGTGGACGTCCGGCAATTGAAAGTGGTCCTCCTGCTCGAGTTACAGGTACTCCGTTTACGGTTTCAATCTGTACGCCTCGTCCATGCTTGCTGCATAGCACGTCTACGTTATGGTTACTTTTCAGTCCGTCGACCAAGTTCATAACTGCGCGCTCGACCCCACCGAGCTCGGAATAGAACATACAGATATGACGAATACTAATCATGGTCTTGGTCAAACTAGAGGGGGACTTTGCTGATCACGGCAGGATTATGGAGGATAATGTGATGCTACAGAAACACAATAGTTCCACAAGGCCACCTATTGCCGCCGTAATGGTTACGGTGCGGCACAAGCATATGGTTTGGAGAAGTATTTGAAAGTCTTGCTGAAAAGTTAGGTTTGACTCATAGCTATCATTCAGTGCAAAACGTTCGCAATAGTGCATCTTGCGGTTCCGGCGAACCTGCTCAAGCCCAGTCAAGCCAGGTTTTGCATTCGGTTGGAAGCCAGGATAGTGGGAGTCGAAGTCAAGATTCGATTCTAGAAATTCTGTCTCTATCGTCGATAGAGGACGAGGTCCAATCAGGCTCATATCGCCTGTTAGCACATTCCAGAGCTGTGGCAGCTCATCTAACTTGGTTCGCCGGAAGAATCTTCCTGTTCGAGTTAGGCGGGTATCGTTTTCCAAAGTTAGAAAGCTTCCAATCTCTGATCCAAGTTGCATGGAGCGTAGCTTGTACATGTTAAATTCCCGACCGCCCTGGCCGATTCGCTTCTGTCTGAATATTGGAGAACCAGGACTCTCAAAAATTATTAGGATGGATGTCAAGATCAAAATCGGCAGGCACACGACTAATGCTACGCTCGCAAATACAACATCTAACCAGCGTTTTGCGAACCGGGCATAAAAGCTTTCCTGTTCTAGCTCGAGTGAACCAATCAGCATTCCAAGTCTGTCCTGGACTGACCCAGAAGGTTGAAGCATACTAATTCCCCGCGTGTTTCCCTGCTACTATCCAGGCTGATTATTCCCGATCGTTAAGAGCTTCAAACCGAGAGCGCGACAGGCGGAAAGACAAGAGATTTTGCGTTAATAAGAGGGTTGCCAGTATTTTGACGGGGACCGAAAGAATCCGAGATTCCGGTTTGAAGCGAATGTTGCTAAAAGTTTCTTATTTTTGTGGGAGTAGTGAGGCCAAGTAAGGGTTTGCGGTTTTAGGAGTGAATCGAACATCCCAGCCGGAGAATTGCCAAACTGCATCAAAGCACCGATCGGTCTGTAGAATGTTAGGTGCATGGAGCATGAACTGTAGTGTACAGAGCATTTTTGGTATTCCTAAGCCTGATTCTGATTTCTGTGTGGACTCCGGGAATCTCATACCTCCCTGCAGAAGCGGACAACTTGGTTCCGATCAGCGAGGCTGACAAGCCGGATGCTCAGCTAGCCGGAGTAAACTCGGACGCGCAGCCCGACCAGAACCAATCGCCTCATTCTCCCGGAGACGGTCGTTCGCTTGCTGCGGCCGACACCCCAGCTATTCGGCTCTTCCCAGCTCCGCAGACAGGGCGTTCTGATGAAGGGGTCCAAACTTCTGGTCTGGGATTGTTGCCTGATTATGTTCTTGGACCTGGCGATGAACTAGCCATTCGCGACATGTCGTCTATTGAGGCAAGTACGCTTCCGCCACTTCCAAATCAACGTGTTTTGAATGATGGAACTGTAATTGTTCCGCCGGTAGGTGTCTTATGCGTTGCTGGACTGACCTTGAGCCAAGCAAACGAATTGGTTAACGAGAAGGCTCGTCGATTTATTGTCAGCCCGGGAATCTACATTGCGGTCTCGAATCCTCGCCCGACGTCTGTTTATGTACTTGGTGAGGTCGTTAATCCCGGACTATACTCATCCGCTGGCAGCGTCTCAACCCCGGAAGGTGGAGCGGCTGGTTCTAATGCTGCTGGCTCGCCCGGCTTGTTGACTGTCAGCGCCGCATTACAGCGGGCGGGAGGACTGACTGAGTATGCAAATGTACGTCAGATTCAAGTGACTCGATTGAGTTCAAAGAAGCCTTTAGTTTGCGATGCATGGAAGCTATTGACAGAGGGAGATGCCAGCCAGGATCCATTGCTTCTAGCTGGTGACGTAGTCTATGTGCCAAAGGGGGGAGATGGGTACAATCCCAAGCCTTTTGGATTAGTAGCCGATCAGCATCGGCCGGTTCGGGTATGGGGCGCAGTGAATAAGCCTGGGCTGTATGAAGCGAAAGCCGGAGACGACATTTTGTCGGTAATAAGCGAGGCGGGCGGGTTTCAGAAGCACGCTAATACAAAGGCTGTCATGCTAAGTAGACTGAACAGGGATGGAACGGTAACAACTGAGAAGGTAAATATTCCTGACGCGCTAACCGATGCCGATGCGGCGGCTAGAGTACACGTGAGTCCTGGTGATGTAGTAGTAGTTAACTGGTCGTTGAAAAAGGAAAGCGGGTCAAAGGCTGGGGTTGGCCTTGTGACATTTGTAGTCTTTGCGTTGATATATGCATTGAACTATCGGTTCAATAGAGGATTGAATCAACAGAATTTTGGATTTAACCAGCAATTACAGCAGTCAGGGGCACGGGTGGCTCCGGTGTCGGGGGGAGCAGGTGGCAATGCGGTATTACCATAATAGAGCACAGGTATAAAGTCAAAATTACTGTGAGAACAAATGGTCGCTGATTTTAGAAGCTAGCCGAATAGCATAGCTAGGTATGCTTTGTTTGGTAGATGAAGTGCCAGGCAAAGCAGGATGTGGGGAATGGAACAAGACAACTCAATGCCATTAAGTAGTTTGATGAGAAGAGTGCCTACTCAGTTTTTTCTACCGGGTGCAGTCTTCCTTGCTGTCGTGATGATTGGTTGCGTCCTCACCGCACTTCAGCCAAAACTGTACGAGGCACAAGCTCGAATATGGGTGCAACCGAGAAGTCAAACTTCTCAAAAGCAAGAAATTCTTCCACCATTATCTACATTTTTCACAAGTCCACTTGTAACCGCCTCGGAAATCATTAAGTCGGGAGTTGTACTTAAAGAGGCTGTAGAGATACTTCGCAGAGAAAAGGTTGTTCCCGTTCCTGCGCAAGATGAAATTGCAAGTCACCTCACAGCTTCTCCTGTAACTAATGCTGATGTCCTTAAGGTCGCATACACGTCGACAAACAATCAGCAAGCCAGCACGATTTTGCAGGCTATCCTTGAGGCGTTCGAACAAGTCGGGAATGTCCAATCTGAAGGAAGTGCAACTAAGTATCGAGTGTCCATGGAGAAACACGTTGATATGCTTCGTAAACGCTCTAACGAAGATAGAAAAGCACTTAAGGAGTTCAAAGATCGCAACCAAGCTGTCAGTCTTCCTGAGCAGGTAAGCAGTCTTCTAAAGCAATCTGCGGCCTCGGAGGCGGAGATTGAGAAATACAAACTGAGAATCGCAGAGATGCGGAGCAAGATAGATTATCTGCATTCTCAATTGGGATTAGGTCCAGAAGACGCTCTCTTGGCATACAAGCTTTCTCAGGATGAGGGTTTGACAGTACTTCGGAAAAAGATGGCTCTGGATAGAGCTCGATTGGTAAGTTTACGTGGGGCGTATCGCGACGAGCACCCGTACATTAAGGAATTAAATACTGCAATCGCGGCAGCAAAGGCTGAAGTTGAGCAACGCGTTAAGGCTTTGGGCGTAGAGTCGGGTCGGGAGATTGATACGGACAGATTGTCCAGCGACGATGCGGTTCGTCAGAAGTTGCTGGAGGATATGGTGTCGGCGCGCTCCGAGGAAATTTCGGCTCAATCTGGGCTAACTCAGACTGTGTCGTTATTGGCTGACACGAATGCCCGCCTTGCCAACATTCCGGCTGCACAGGTTCAGCTTGCAGAGCTTGGTCGCAAAGAAACTGTATCTTCTGAAGCACTTTCAGATGCTGAGCGTAGTGTACATAATGCACAGCTTAATGAGACCGTGGCTTCTTATTCTGCCAACACTCGAGTTATCGATTGGCCCACACCGCCGAAATCGCCTAAGTATCCGAATGTACCGCTTAACGTTGGACTTAGTGTATTAATTGGTTTGATGTTTGCTGTGCTCGCGTTACTTGCTGGTCCCGTTGTCTGGAGACCAAGTGAAGTTCAGAGAATACTGAACCTACCGATCATTGATTGGATGAAGCAATTACCCTGCAATGGTGCATTGCCGGCCTCTATAATCCCGCTGCATCGCCTTCGCTTAGGGATGCAGCATCTTTTATCGAGCGAGAGAAAGTGCATAGTAGTAACAAGTCCCGATCGAGAGGATGGCAAGACACTGATTGCCAGCTCCTTGGCTATTGGCTTTGCAGAGAGCGGACTAAGGGTACTGTTAATAGACGCAAACCTGGAACGTCCGGGATTACACCGAGTCTTTGGTATACCTGCTGGTCCGGGATTGACTGACTATCAAATTGCGGAAGGAGCGGACTCAATCCTACGTAACTCGCGTGCTTATCCTTCGCTTGCAATAATCTCGAGGGGAAACACCGAGGCACGCTTCGGCAGTCTTACTTCGACGAAACTGAGGGAACTTATCCGCGCACACAGCTCGAAGGCGGATGTTATTATCGTTGACACGCCTGCATTTAAGGACTCGCCAGATTCTTTGTCAATGCTTCAAGCTTCCGATCTGTTGCTGGTGGTAGTCAGTCTGAATCATACGAGCCGCACTTCAATCAAAGTATTTCAATCGCAACTTCGGCACTGTCAGCTTGCTGCCGCCGGGGTGGTTCTAGTCGGGACCACTGATAGGGCTGTGGTTGGGGTATTGCAAGCCGAAGAGCAAAATGAACTTGAAGAGGCGTCCGTCTGACCTTCTTCGAATAACCACAGATATTAGCCCGATGTAGCTTCAATTGGACCAGATTGTTGCGCGTGTAAACGAGCTAGGGAGCAAGAGAGTCATAATTAGTAGAGTTAGTTGGAGTTAGCGCAGAGATCTGCTAAATGGACTATCGCGTGAGTATTCTCATTTGTACGCGCAATCGGGCCGATTCCCTATTGCGGGCCATTTCTTCAATTGATAGATCAACGATTCGTCCCCATGAGGTTATCGTCTCTGACGACAGTACTGACAATTCAACTCAACTAGCCGTAAGGGGACTCAAAGTCGTCTACTGTAAGGGTCCCTGTCGAGGATTGGGTGCTAACAGAAATCATGCTCTTAAGCATGCAACTGGTAGTTTTGTCTTATTCCTCGATGACGATGCGATGCTTGGAGAAAGATTTCTGGAGGAAGTAAGAGCTTGCTTTATTGATGACAGTGATCCTAGGACTTACATAATCACTGGGATCGAAGAACTAGAAGATGGCAAATTGATTCATCCTTCCGAGCAGAGTTTCCTAGGGTTTCAACAGGTTCGTTATCTTGATGTGATTGGACTCTCAACTGTTGTCATTAACAGCGCCATCTTTCCAATTGAGCTCTTTTCACAGGTGTTGTTTGATGAGCGCTTAGTGTACGGTTGCGATGAGGTAGATCTCACCACACGAGCTGTCACCAAAGGGTTCCGTATTGCGTTGTGCGGTACTGCTATAAATAGACATTTTAGAGCCGGATCTAATCGTGATTTCTACAAGCCATATACCAATGCGTCGCGTATCTATGTGACCGCTAAAAGATATCTTTTTACCGAAAAGTCTATGCTCAAAGGATTCGCGTTCTTGATTCTTGCGCCACTACACTTACTCGCTGGGAATGTTAGACGATTGGGGCTTTACGGTATACCTGAGTCGATGCGCTCAATTAGTCTATCCTTGACTTATCTGAGTTCGTTTGTAAATGAGTATCGGAGTGCAGGCGCCGATAAATCCTAATCCAGTTGGTCAGGTGGAGCATTCATTTGTTCAGCCTGACTGAAATGTAGTGCTAAAAGAAGTTTGGTCAAACGGGATTGAAATGAGCCTTTACTCTACTTCGAATGCTTCAGTTACCTTCCGCGCAGAACATCTGATATTAACAAGCGGGTAGCTTCATGTGCTGCGGAAAGCGAAAATTGTTCACTGGCAAAAGCGCGTGCAGCCAAACCGATTTCAATGCGGATTTTGCTATCAGCCAACACAGACGTAAGAGTCGTCGAAAGTGCCTGTATGTCTCCAATCGGAACTAAGAGACCGGTTTTTCCATGTTCAATTATTTCTCTTATCCCGCCCATGTCTGTGCCAATTACTAATTTGCCGCTGAGCTGGGCCTCCACCACTGCTCGTCCAAATGGTTCTGGACTCGACGAAGGATGAACCACAATGTCACACATCGAAAGCAGAGCCTCCGGATTGTCTTTGAACCCGGCAAAAATTACCCTATCACTAATCTGAAGCTGGTGGCTGAGCAGCTCTAGTTCACCTAAGAATTCATTCTCGCCGAACAATGGAGCTCCCACCAACAGTAGCATTGTTGTAGGATGCTGCTGTGCAAAAGCTTTCATTAAAACGTCTTGACCCTTCCAGCGAGAGATCCTGCTAAAGCATCCAATAATCACTGCGTTCTCGGGAATCCCTAGGTCTTGCCGTAAGTTCTCTATCGTATCCTTGTTGGTCCTCGTGAATCGCAAGTGATCGAAGCCCGGATAAATTACGCGTACCTTGCTCGAATGCCCTCCTGCTACCAAGTAGGCTTTGATTGTAGCGTGTGAATTGGCGACAACTGCTGACGCTAGGTATCTAGCTGTTAGGGTAAATACAATTCTGTTGATATGGCTAAAATGTTGATATGAGAGAATATCCCTCAAATGAATGATTACCGGGCGACCAGACCAAAGTCCGGCTAGCGAGCCAATTACGCTTGCTTTCAGTGTATTTGCATAAATTAGATCAAAGTCCTTTGCAAGTCTTCCCAATTTCGCAGATAGCTTCAATACATCGTATGTTGATGTTGCTAACGTAGCTGGTTCAGATTCTCGATGAATGTAGCTAAGGTCAACATCTAGCTGCTGTACGGTGATCCCAGTTGCTGATCGAAGCCGATCTGCCAGTGGTCCGGATTGAAATACCACACAGGTGCCATTTTTCGAGTATGGAGTGACCAGATCGATTAACGATATCTCTGCGCCTCCAAGTTGCCCGGAGTGAGTAAGGAATAGCACTGCTGGTGATTCAGTGTTTTTTTGCATGCTTCTCAATGAGTTCAGAATAGAGGCTGATAAACGCGTCAGTCATTCTAGAAACGCTATACTTTGCCGCGTTGTCTACACCGGCAGTGATTAAATTCAATCTGACTTCTGGCTCTTGAAGTCGTAGGAGCTGCCGAGACAACTCTTCAACATCTGTTGGGTCAACAAGCAACGCTGCATCTCCTGAAACGTAGGTTAGTGGTGGGATGTTGCTTGTAATCACTGGGCATTGGCAGGATTGAGCTTCGATGACCGGCCAGCCGAAACCCTCTGCGAGAGATGGATACAATAGCCCTAATGCGCGACTGTATAGCGCTCTCAATTGTGTGTCTGTGGGACTCACTACTTCGACTAACCGGTGTGCGATCCCCAATTCACTGCTGCGCAATCGCGAAGAATCCGAAAGCGGCGCTCCCACAATGACCAGTTTACCGGACCAATCTGATTTAGTTCGAGCCACTACCTGCAGTACTGTCTCTCTGTTTTTTCTTGGTAAGTCAGAGCCGACGGTCAAAATATACTCGTCCGTACTCGCGATGCCAAATGTTTCGATCTGCTGATTCGCTTCTTTGGAGGTCATAGGAGAAAAAGTCGGATCCAGCGCGTTTTCAATTACTCGAACAGACTCTGGGTCAGACTTCCCAGTGAGCCTAATTACGTCCAACTCAGTTGTTTTAGATACACAGACTACCATCTCTGCCCGTCGTAAGCCCGCTAAGTTGGCTCTGTGCAGCCACTTCCCGATCTTCGACAATTTTGCGGGGGAATTTTCCTTGAGTGACGCTTTGATGCCTACCATGTCATGGCAAGTTATCAAGTTGGGGCGAGAACTCAGGACGAACGAATAGGTCGCATTGTGATGATCGCAAATGTGCACTATATCCGACTGCTGGGCGCGAAACTGCAGTTCGAACGGAAACAGGAAGAATTTCGAGAAGTACCCGGTCCATTTTGCCAGCCCATGATTCTTGGCCAGCTCCGAAGGTATGATTTGTCTTGGGGCGAGCGTTGCGACTGTATAGCCTCGAGACCGAAGACCACTGCATAAGAGGTCTGCATACCTGTCCATGCTTCGAAACCCATCCAGTGGATAATCTGTTACGAGCAGGATTTTACGCATGGCGTACAGAGAATGGCAGAGCAGGTACCGATCCTTCCTAGTATATTAACTGAGTTCCAGATGCTCAAGCAGCAAACAGCCACCGGCAAGTGCTAGTAATGAGTTGGATCGGCTATAGTACCCTGTAACTAGTTTAGATACAGGAATTGGCTCGATATTCATGGGCAAGAGTTCCCTCATCATTGAATCGATCAGGAAGCACTCTGGTTGGGTGTCTTTGAGCCTTCTCTTAGCGTGTTTAGGAGCAATTTTTAGCGGTGTCAGCATCGCAATGATTGCTCCGGTGCTCATAGGGTTGCTTGGGCTCGATCTAGATCTGCGAGGACTCCCGGGTCCCTTCCAGAAAGTCACAAACATCTTTGAGTTAACTTCTCCCGAGTTGCGCACCGTCTTTGCAAGTGCCTTCATCATTGGCACTATGCTCTTGAAAAACGGATGCTTGTATGCGAGCTCAATTGCCAGCTCCAATGTCTCCCGCTTAATCGCGCGTGACTTGAGAGAAAGGGCGGTCAATCTGCTAATCCGGGCTGATATGAAGTTCTTTGTTCGTTCCAGCGTCGGAACCATTAGTGATAGCCTCCTTCAGGAGGTGGATGATGTTTCACATGCGGTGTTTCATCTCTGTCAGGCGGTTTCTGGACTGATTGCTATCATCGTATTAGTGGCCATTCTGATTTCATTGTCATGGCAGTTACTCCTGGCGACACTCCTATTGCTGGCCGTCCTTATGGTTGTCAATCAATCGGCAATCAAGCGATCAAGAATAGCGGGCCGGCAATCTGTGCACAGTGCTCAGCTCCTATCCAAAGGAATGCACGAGGTCTTTGGAGGTATTAGGCTTGTGAAAGCGACAGCTTCAGAAGCGCGAGAAGCCGAGCGTCTTATCGCTTTGTCGAGCGAGCGTACTGACGCACAATTTCATGCTGAAGCGGCTGGATTATCAATTGGACCGATGGGTGAAGTGGTTGCAGTTTTGGCTCTCGTCGGAATTGTTTGGCTCTCAAGGGTTTTTATGCCTGGCCAGCTTCATGGACTTTCAGCACTACTTCTGACATTCTTATTTGTGCTGTTTCGGATGCTTCCGCTTATAAGTCTCGTAAATTTCAGACGGAGCGAGGTAGCCCGCTTCCTCGCAAGCGCGGACATCCTGTCTGTTTTGTTGACCAGCGAGGACAAGCTGCTGATAGAGGATGGAAGTACTGCTTATACCAGTCTTCGAGATCGAATTGAATTCGCATCCGTGTCGTTTTCCTATGGGACAGAGACCAATTTGGTGCTCGATGCAGTCAGCTTTTCTGTTCCGAAGGGCGCGACTATCGCCTTAGTTGGGCAGTCTGGTTCCGGTAAGACAACCTGCGCAGATCTTCTTATGAGATTCTATGAGCCCAACACCGGCAGCATCACAATCGATGGACGAAAGCTATGCGATTACGAGCTTAGATCACTGAGGAGAAGTGTTGGGGTAGTCAGCCAGGATACGTTTCTCTTCAATGACACCCTTGCGTACAATATCAAGTATGCAAGACCGGATGCTTCCGAAAGCGAGGTTGTTGAGGTTGCAGCGCGAGCCCATGCTATGGAATTCATCGAGCGACTTCCGCATGGATTCGATACAATCATTGGCGATCGTGGTGTCATGTTGTCGGGCGGGGAACGGCAACGAGTAGCTATCGCTAGGGCATTGCTTCAGAAGCCAGACATACTAATCTTGGATGAAGCCACCAGTTCGCTGGATTCAGTTGCGGAGCGGCTAATTCAAGTGGCCTTAGAGGACTTGCTGCGAGATCGCACCACGCTTGTAATTGCGCATCGCCTGTCGACGGTCCAGAATGCGGATAAGATATTTGTTTTGCACCAAGGAAAGGTTGTGGAATCAGGCTCGCACTCTGAGTTAATGGATAGAGACGGCCATTACAAGCGTTTATACGTGACGCAATTTGCTGAGGCTGTGCCAAGTTAATGACGACCGACTTGCCTTTGCGAGGTCAATCTTGCGAATTCTTATACACTCTCAAAACTTCCTTCCACAGGTCGATGGAATAGTTGTTGCTACGGACTTCCTTGCTAGGGCCTGGCAGCAGAAAGGCTTTCGAGTTACAGTTGCAACTGAGGCCGCCTTTGCCAATACGCATTTCCCGTATCGCGTAGTATATCGCCCAACAAGTGGGCAGCTAAGTTCCTTGATCAGGGAATCAAATCTAGTGTGGGTGAATGGTGAGAGCATTCCCAATGTCAAATGTGCTTTGTCTGCTAAGTTGATTCGCAGGCCAGTTGTGTGGACCCATCAGTGTATGTTCATTCAAGCAGTCGACGGGTTCGGTTGGTACGAAGACCAGCCTGCACCGTTGGCACCGCTCGCATCTTTGTTATTCCACTTTCCACACGCCGGTCTTGTTAATACGCTAAAGGCTGCGAAAAATCTCTTTCTTCGACGCCTGACGGCTCAGGTTGTTGATGTCAATGTGGCTGTATCAGCGCACCTTGACTCACGGCAATGCCTTCCGAGGCAAGTGGTAATTTATAATCCGTTTGAGATGGATAGCTTTGGTAGAACTAGCTTATCCCAGGCAAAGGAGGACTTGGCTAATTCTGATTGCACCTTTGCCTTCCTCGGAAGGCTCGTTTCGGGAAAGGGAATATTTGATCTGGTGCGCGCATTTGCCACTATTTGCGACCAACGAGCGCGCTTAAAAATAATTGGAGATGGGCCAGATCGTCTCCGACTTGAGCAGTTGGTTGCCGAACTTGGATTGAATGGACAAGTGGTTTTTTCTGGATTGAAGACGGGAGATGAACTTGTCGCTGAGGTGCGCAAGTCTGGTATCTTTGTTTTGCCATCAATCTGGGAAGAACCGATGGGAATTGTTGGTCTGGAACTCATGGCTGCTGGCAAACCGCTTATTGTCTCACAAGTAGGTGGGTTGTCCGAATGCACTGGTCCGGCAGCTCTAAAAGTACCAAATGGCAATGTTTCGATCCTTGCCGAAACGATGACAATATTGCGCGGTAATCTTGTGTTGCAGCATCAGCTAATGGAAGCGTCTCTAGAGCGTGTCCAGCAGTTTCGTCCCGACAATGCAGTCGAAGAATACTTGAGTATGTTTCGGACGATTTTGAGTGGTAAGTAAGAGTACTTCCCGCTCTTCAGTATCTTGTGAACTTGTAATAGTCGAGAGAATCAAGCTACCTTGAAGCAGCTTTCGGGCGCGATCCTGGATGTTCAGAAGTTATCTCTGGGCGCAGTTGTACTCAGCCGCCTTACTTCTTCGAAGGACTTCTCTATGTTCCCACGGGCTCTAGTTAGCAGGTTCAGTCTACCAATCGTCAGTTCAGAATAGAGTGACCAGAAATCTTCGTCTTCAAGCTTCTTCTTGCTAATGCAGCAGTTGAGACGAGCTCTGAGCTGATAGTAAAGCAATCGAAAAAATGCTCCAATGCACTTTAGCAGCCAGTTACTCCTTAGTCTTGACGTTGGTGTTTGTGATTCCATTTTATATGCGATTCGATAAGGTTCGACCAGAACTCCGGCGGCTCCGATAGCGCGACGAAGGCTTCGCAGGTAGCTAAGTTGCAATCGACTAATAGGGATGAAATGGCGTAGCCTCAGCTCTGGGTCATACCACAATTCCCAGTCGTTCAATCTCAAGGCTAAAACTAGTTCTGTATCCCCTCCTGAACTCAGCTCTTCTCCATAGCGGTCGATGGTGCGATATTGGAATCCATTTGCAAGAAGTTGCAACCAGGCCGACTTGCGAACTGTCAAACCGGCGCCCCAAAGACAGTCGCGACTCTCTATTTGTCCAGCTTTTGCGGATTGCGGACCCACCGCGTAGCAGCCCTTAAAGTGATCGAACCAGATAGGTGGCGTTGATTCAAAGGCAGCTTCGTTATAGCCTCCGCAAGCTCCGATGTTTGTATTCTGCTGCATGATTTCGTACACACGACTCACCCAGTCATGGTTAACCCAGTTATCATCATCTACGAAGGAAACATACTCAAATCGCGCTTCGCTGAACCCGCGAGAGCGAGCGTGCGTCAGTCCAAGCTGGCTCTCTCGAACGATTCGCATTGGAGCGGCAGGTTTTTCTTCCCAAATTTTCAGTGCAACCTGAGTAGTGTCGTCGTTTGAGCAATTGTCTATCACGAGTACTTCCCACGGACACTCTAGTTGAACTTCTTGCTCTGAAAGGTGCTTCAGGGTTGGTGGTAACCGCTTCGCGCTATTATGGCAACAAATCACGCAGGTAACACCTTTCCGAATCTTGTTGATAGCGACTCGGTCTTGATGATCTGACATTGACCCTCCACTATTTCGATTGAGACTTCGATTGATCTGGTTCATTTCCTGTGCAAATTAGCCATCGATTATGGTTAAGCAAACGGCGGTCAGGCCAGAGTCGTCGAGGATTTACTATTTTGGGCTCATAGCCAAAACTAGACAATATGTCAATGCATTCCGTTTCGGCTGATAGTCCATGAGTTTCTATGATCAAATGCGGTTTCCGTCGAGCTAGAACACTGTGGGCACCTGACAACGCAATTGCTTCAGCTCCTTCAATGTCGACCTTGATGAAGTCTGGAGTGAATTTCTGTTCTGCCAGGTCGTCTATAGTGACCTGGCCTGTCCCGCTTCGGTCGCACACAAATGCCTGAAGGACTTCTATTGGACTATGATTCAAGACAACTGTCTCGCGCATGTTTGTGACGGCCGCTGGATCGCAGTCGATTGAGAGAACCTGTTGTCCAGTCAATCTTGCAAAGATAAGTGCTTCATAGCCATGTTGTGACCCGACGTCGAAACACTTGAAACCCGGTCGCACGAGCTGCTTGATGTGGGAATTTAGCTCACATTCGTAATATCCGAGAAAAAGAGGCATGTGATAGTGAAAGTTAATTCGAAGTAAGCACCCGGCAGCTGGCCCTGCCAGAACCCTCCTAAACTTGAAGCCTCCTGGGAGTAGAGAGTTCTTAAGCTTGCGAAGCGCTTTCATCAAAACCGCGGGCGGTAGCGAAATTCGTGAACTCATGTAATCTCTTGGCTTTAAGTGTACACGGGTGACTTCCTCATTCTCCCGTCTAAGATTGCATTTCTCAATAGGTAAGGTGAGATTATTGCCTGTTGACGATTTGATTGGCAGCTGCCGCACCAAGAGAACATATCAGTGCTGTCCATGGCATAGCCAAGCTCGACACCCGAGAATCCGCCCAAACATGCTAGCTACAAATCGCCTAATAGCCACAGCACCAGTCGAAGGTAAGAACCTCAACATTTGAAGAAAGCCATAGGATCTTCTGCTTCCAACAAGTGCGGCCCAAATCAGAAAGATCACTCGGTTAACTTTCGGACTTTCCATCAGAGCGAGAGTTTCATTGTGCACCGCGTCGATGCAATTCTCCCAGTCAAATTCTTCGCGCTGGCTGCGTTCCCAGCGTTTGGCTGGGTAGTGGTCGACAGCAATCTGAGGATCATAGACGAGTCTCCAACCCGCTGCACTAAGCTTCAATCCCAGCGCGAGTTCGTAATGAGGCTGTGCTCCGAATCCTCGTAAACGCGTATCGAATCCAATCTCTTTGACAATTGAGGACCGGTAGGCACAGTTTACCCCCTTCAAGAAATCGACATCTCTTGCCGGTCCTGTACCAAGATGATGGTTGCCAATGAATTGACCATGCGTGAGCAATTTGCCTACTCGATCCACCGAGCCTGATTGCACGATTCCCCCTTGATGGACCCAATCTCTTCCGCCCACTCCAGCTACGTCAGGGTTTTCGACAAAGTGTTGCCAAATCTGCATTAACCAATCTGTCCGGGGTGCGGCATCATCATCGGTGATGGCGATGATGTCTTCATTTGCCGCCAATAGTCCAGCGTTCAATGCATGAATAACACCGGGGCTGCTTACCACAATGACTTTGAGTGCGAAACCAAACTTGGCTGTCTTGATAAATTCATGAGTTTCAATATCCTTGTCCCTTACGATGACAATGACGCTGTCCGGAGAGTGTGTCTGATTGTTGACTGCTCGCAGACAGCGCTCAAGTTCGCTCACGCGCCTGTACGTAGGTATCATTACTACCGTGCTATAAGTGTTTGAGTTGTCCTGCATGGGATTCATCAGTAACTTTCGGTAAACGAGATTTTGTCAACGCGCTCTCAATTGACCAGTCAACATCAACATTCTAGTCCGTGACGTGATTATCGGAGAATGCAATTACTTCCTTTTGCCTGGAGTAAGTCAAAATTAGGTAGCATTAGTGCCGCGTTCGTAGTGTGCTTGCTATGTTGAGATGATTTCTTCATCAGACAGAATGAATGTCGTGAAATCGTGAAATTTCTGACACGCAATTTCATCATCGAAGTGCTTGATTGCTATCTCGCGTGCCCGGCTTGCTTTAGCGTTGATGTCGTCGCGACTGAGTTTGGTAATCCACCTTGCACATTTGTTATGAAAAAGCTCGCTGGTAGGAAGCCCCGGCGGGAGGGCCCAGCCGGCTGGTGCTGCGAAGTCAAAAAAGCCTGGGACTGGGGTCATCGCAACAGGTACTCCGCAAGCTAAGTATTCGGGAAGCTTTGTAGTTAGGCGGTAGTTACCAAGGTTGTTTGGGAATTGAGTAACAAAGCCTATGTCCATGGCGTTGATGCTTGCAACCACATCGCCCGCACCCAGCTTGCCAGTAAAGATAACTTTGGACCGTAGGTTATCGGGGACGAGGTTTTGGAGAAGCTTAAGACCAGAGCCATCACCGACTATCAGCACTGTAACATCCTGGCGACTGATGAGTTTTAGCGAAGCGATCAGCTCTAGCCCGTAGCAATATGAACTTTGTTTTCTCCAGTTCAACGAGCCTACTACGCCTAGGACCAGCTGTCCAGGCTTAATACCGAATCGACTGCGGGCAGACTCACGATCAATTGCTTCGTATGGATGAAATCGTTCAAGATCAACGCTTGCGATTGTGACCGCTCGCCGCGCGCCTAGTTTGAGAGCCATCCCTGTAAGGTATGGTGTCCAACCGATAAAGCCAGAGCAGGTTGAATAAAGGAGTCGCTCGTAAAGTCCGCTAATGAACGCTAAAGGCAGGCCGGCCGTCACCTCGAAATAGCCGGAAATTGGGTCTCCGGAAGATACTATGTAACGCTGCTTCCAGCCAAAGTGGGAACGTATGACATTGACTCCTCCAGCTAGACCCGTTCCTTCTAGATACACCAGGTCCCATTTCTGTGAGTTCAGAACTTTCCATACTTCTAAAATAGAGTGATACCGAGATACGGATTTATCTACATTGCAGTAAGTGACATTTGCACTCATTCCAAAAGTTAGCTTCCGTGCTCTAGTTTCGTCATTTGGAGAAGTAACAATACAGAGAATATTGATGGTCATTGCTAATTTCAATTACGTCCATACTAGCTGTGCATGATACCGGGCATGGTATGCGGCTGCCGTTCCTTACAGGCTCTAAGCCCAAAGAGATTCATTGATAAACTGCATAAATCTGTGTGAGTAATTGCAGTGTCTTCCGCGAAGAAATTCAGCATGCTTAAGTTGATATACTAAAGTATACGCTGCCTCTAGAGGTTCACTTTAGTTGACCGATAACCAGTCATCAACATAAATGAGACGAGTCAAATTGCGTACAGAGGATTACATAGCCTTCCGCTCCCTTATGGTTCCATTAGGCTCCCATATTCCAGACATTGTCCGCAGGGAACTGGAAGGTGGAACATACGAAGGTGCGGAACTAGATGCGCTTGATCTAGGCTTGACCAATGATGACATTGTAATGGAGTTGGGGACGGGATTGGGTGTTTTGTCTGCCGTCTGTGCACAGCGTATAGGTTCTGACCGAGTGTACACTTTCGAAGCAGATCCGGAGCTGAAGCCACATATAGAACGCCTTTATCGCGCGAATCAGGTCAGCCCAGAACTCAACATGTGCATGTTAAGTAATCATAGTGACCCTGTCTCGTTTTATCGAGTCAACGATTTTAGATACTCTTCATCGCTTCCGATACCGGAGGCTACGGTTGTAACCGTGCCAATACGCTTGTTTGAGGATGAATTGAGTCGTATTTCTCCCACAATGTTGATCATCGATATTGAGGGTGGTGAATACGATTTACTAGTCGGCGCTAACTCAAAACTCGACAGTGTTGAGAGGGTGTTAATCGAAGTTCATGCGGAGAGATTAGGTTCGGAGAAGTATATTCAGTTGTTGGATTATTTTCGACAGTCTGGGTTTCGGATTACGAAGAGTAGGCTTGATGCACTAAGACGTCTTTTCTACGAGTTAGCGGAATACTTTGGCGTAGCTGGGGTTGTTAATATGCGACAGGGGTTAGCAAAACTAGGTTTCATAGAGAATCCACTACCTCTTCTTCAAGAGGTTCTCCTCTTTTGCAGGTAGACTAAAGCTCTTGATTGAACTTGATGTTCGAGGATTTGAGTTGGATGTGATTGTCTTCTGATTTGTGAAAAATAGTTGTCTCACTTTTTTTGAACTGCTACGTAAGTTCCAGTCACAAATGGCCAGGTTAGCGGTGGGCGTCCGTGCTTCCCGTTGCGAAGGATTCGACAATTGTTGAATCGAAAGAACTTAACTAGGTCGATGGGGTTGCACATATAGCAGGAATCATTATCACCATGAAAAGGGGGGGTAGAATCAGGGACTCGCATCACGAACTTTGGAATAGGGCACAAGGACTTTTGAAGTAGATGGTAAGAGGCCATTGCCATGCTTGCAACTATCTCTGGAAAGGTATTGCCAAAGGGATGCTGGGGCATCTCTGCTGAGCGCACAAGAATAGTACGCATGGGGCGATTGCGCCACACATGTACGAACAGCATTCTCAGATGTCCAAGCAGCCCTAATAAGTTTGGTCCGACCACAACTATCATTCCGTTTGGCCTTACCATACGCAGCATCTCTCGCAAGGCTTGCTCAGGCTTAGGAATGTGTTCCAATAGTTGGTAGCATGCCACGATGTCGAAAGACTCGCTCTGAAAAGGAAGTGACATAATGTTGGCTTTCTGTAGCTTCATGTTTGGCATTGGTGCAACTTCGAAAGCTTCTGGGTTCAAATCGGCGCCGACAACACTGTATCCGGCGTTTGCAAGCACCCAAGCGGACCAACCAGTTCCACAGCCAATATCAAGAATCCTAGCGGGCGGTAGTTGTTCTTTTTTGATAAATTCAAGGTAATCGCTGTAACACTCCAAGGCTTTCTGTTCGGTTAAGTCCATTCTTCGGACCTTCTCGCTAGAAGTCTCGTACAGGTGTTGCATATACTCAAGATCGCCGTTCAATGGTTAGGCTCCTTCGCGGTCCTACCCGGCTTGCTTGCACAATAAGAGTTCGAGTGCCGGAATATAAGAAACACACGTGTTGTTGGCTTCGTATTGATTCCTGAAGTGGCTCAGGTGGTTGTGCAAACTGGTCATCTAACAAGATATACCCTTAACAGCCGGTCTAAATCCTGTTTGTTCCGGCAAACGGGTGTTCTAGGCAAGAAGGCTTGGGCTTGAATTCTATTTGAACTACCTTAGAGTTGCTCATATGCTTCGGCTCGTCTTGTTGGGGGGCAAGTTGTTTGCTGCGATGTTCAAGCCCGTAAAGAACCAGCCAAGGGTGCAAATTGTGCCATTGATGGTCATCTGAGCGTATCCCAGCAGTATACCTGTATAGCTAATCAGGAGTATTGGAAGCGGACTCTGCGTTCGCTTCGTTGCGGATATTGCTTTCTCTGACAGCCAGAATATAAGCCAGAACTTGTATGCAAGGTAGACCAGTCCGAATAACCCGGCTTCATCGACAAGGCATGCCCACTCGTCCTCGCTTAGCTCCCAAGTTAGAATTCTGCGGTAACGAGCAGCACCGCCGCTCCCCAGTCCAATTCCATGTCCCAGCAATGTAGTATTTTGCACCGAGGCTGCCAGAGCTGTGAATCCTCTTGTTACCCTGGTTCCGAGAGAGTTGTATGGACTCTGTTCGCCTGCTACAAATCTATACTTTATGGCCTCGAATGATTCCGGGGCCGTAAGAAAGAATGTAAATCCGGCACACGATATTAGGCTGATAACGATCAGAGTTCTCTGCAGAGTTTGCTTTTCTGGAAGGAAGAATGAACTTACAATTGCGCCCAAAACACTCGAAGCGGCAAGTAAGTATGCGAGGCGGTGACCGTTATAGAAAAGCAGCAAGACTGTCGCACCAGTGAAAATTATTTTGAAGACCGGATGAGCAAGTGTTTTAGGTTTCTTGTAGAGCCATAAAAGTAGACACATTGGCCATAAGCTTCCTAGATAGTGGGCTTCTTGTCCTGCGTTGCTAAACGTTGCTGCTGGCCGAGTGATATCTTTTGTCATGGCTTCTGGTTTCAAGTTTTCATCATATGTACGGTTGATCCATGCATCCTTCGGCGAGTGAAATTGAATGTACACTAGTGGCAGCAACAGGACCGAAATTACTAACGCATGCTTCATCACGCGCGCTATATCAGGGCCTTTCAGGTTGTGCCCCATTAGAAAGGCAAATGGAACGTAGAAAAAGTACATTCTCCATCCGTAAGCTCCTATGACTGGATCGAAATGTTGTAGCACTACCTGCAGAAAGATAAGCGGGATAAAGAGAATACTGAGCGTAACTCCTGCTAAGAAAGGGCCAGAGAGCTTTGGCCACAATCGGTGACGAAATGCCAGATAGTACGCGTAAATGACTAATGTGTCCTTCGCGAAGTAGATGAAAATCTGGGCGTCAGGCAAAAACCACTTTCTAATCGCGCCGTCAAAGACTATTGCCCAGTAGAAAAGAATGCATACGAGTACAAACCGGTTATGAATGGACCGTTGCACAGGAGATCCTGTCCTATTTACGACTGTAAGTCCGCTAGTAATTTCAAGGCTCTCCCGTAGCTTGTATAAAACGCAGAGCTGGCTTGTTCCAGATGGCAATCACTTCGATTTGAAGTCGCAGACGCGAAGGTATTGTTCCCCACATGCACTGCTAATCCACGCGTCTGAGGCTCTGGTGTAGAATGAGAAATGACGCAGCGGAATATACAAATCGCGAATTTTAGCTGCAAAACAGACTAATCGCTATTGCTGCATGATAGTCCACCCCTTGAAAATTGCTATCGTCTCCGTCACGTTACCGGAACCTGGACGCAAGTTCGGGGGAGTTGACGTGGTTGTTCATCGACTTGCCAATGAGTTGGCAAAGGTCGATCATGTCACGGTCTTCACTGTATCCCCCTCAATTCCAGATTCTCTTTATGAGCACAGCACACTTTTTCGGGGGATGAGTTGGCTGGCCAATAAGAAATCTAGGCTGACGATTACGCCCATATTGCTGAACTTTCTAAGATTCGATCAATTTGATGTGTTGAGTCTTCACGGCGATGATTGGTTCTACTTTTTTCGAACCTGTCCAACTGTCCGCACTTTTCATGGCTCAGCACTCATGGAGTCGCGCACAGCAACGTCTATACAGCGAAAGCTTGGATCACTGTTTGTCTATCAGTTGGAACGCCTTGCCGTACGCCTTTCCACTAAGGTTGTGTGTGTGGGAAGCGGAACTGCAAAGCTCTTCGGAGCTGAATCGATTGTAGATAATGGAGTAGACACAGGAGTGTTCTTCCCCGGAAAGAAGGTAAGGCACCCACGTATAATGTTTGTTGGAACATGGCAAGGTAGGAAAAGAGGTAGATTTGTGTATGAGTCGTTTCTGAAGGACATCCTTCCACAGTTACCGGATGCGGAGCTTTGTATGGTTTGCGACTACTGCCCGCCGCATCCGAACGTGATTATTGAGATGTTTCCTTCTGACGAAAAGCTAGCTCAACTTTATCGTGAAGCTTGGGTCTTTGCCTATCCGAGTCTGTATGAAGGCTTTGGACTAGCGTATTCTGAAGCTCTAGCAAGCGGAACTGCGATCGTTTGCTCTCCAAATGAAGGTGCCGCAAGAGTGTTATGTAACGGTCGATTTGGCATGATTGTCCAAGATGCTTCATTCAGCTCCGCGGTCTTAGAGCTTTTGCAAAATTCGAAGACTAGAACAATGTTAGAGGCGTCTGGGATTGTACGAGCTTCCGAATTGTCCTGGTCTTCGGCTGCTGAACAATATAGGCTGGCCTTCAGGTCGGTGTTGGATGAATGAAAGAAGTTAGGGCTCGTGTATAGTTTCAGAGAAATTGAGATACACCAAAATTGGCATCGAACAAGCGTCCAAGCGATCCGCGTATTGAAAAGAGCTTTTGTAAGCGTCTTCTGACTGTGTTGTTTAGCGGTCGAACATTCTATCTTTTGAGCCATCCACTTGAGGCCTTCTCTATTTGTGCCGATCGTTGGTGGGAATCGCGGCATAAAGATTGCCCGCTGCTTGTCCCAACAGTGATTGAATTTCTGGGACATACTATACAACCAGATTGGACCGGTTTTGAGTGGGGGAGTGGCGGTAGTACTGTGTGGTTCGCCGAGCGTACTAAACATGTAACAAGTGTGGAAGATAATTCAGATTGGCACCGCTATGTAAATAGTAGATTGGCCGAGAAATGTTTGAATAATGTAGATCTGCGTTTGACGCGGATTGATCCAGCGCTATCAGACGAATGTACTTCGTCAGATCAGCGCGCACGATCGGTCTATGTGCGGCAAATATCGGATTTCCGTGATGAGTTTTTTGACTATGTGTTAGTTGATGGACATTTCCGAGAGGAGTGTATTAGGGCAGCTATTGGAAAACTAAAAGTTGGAGGACTATTGATACTTGATGACAGCTTGTGGCTTCCCACTTTGGATGGGTGGGGCGTTCCGGAAGACTGGGAGATAGTCTGTCATGCAGGAAGCCTCACAAAGCAGACCACAGTATGGCAACGGCGATGAGAGTTGTTAGGTTGTTTTTGAATTGTGATGTTTGGCATTTTTTGTCGGACATGGCTTTTACAGGAATCGGACACTCCACTGTTCACTTCCAGAAACATAGGAGGATCACCACGCATCAAATGCGATAATGAGGCAAACTAAATCAAATGATTGAAATCTTCGCGTCCTTATCTAAGAAGCAGATCTTGTCCAGCATTCGTTGCGTGCTCGGATCATTCAGCAGCGCCCGCGGTTTTTGGGCTGCCCGAGCCTTGAACTCAGCCTGTTACTTAGAGGCACAGAAGTCCAATGTCCAAGCTGAGTCCGTAGCCGCTAATGTACTTGAGCAGTATTTTGATGAAGTCACTGAGGGACCAGGTATTTGGAAGTGGCGACACTATTTCGAAATCTACCATCGCCACCTACACAAGTTTATTGGGCAAGACGTTCACCTGCTCGAAGTCGGTATCTACAGTGGTGGAAGCCTTCAAATGTGGCAGCACTACTTGGGTCCAGAGTGCCAAATCTATGGCGTAGATATCGAGGAAGCATGTCGCGCGTATGAGAGTGAGGCGGTAAATATCTTTATTGGAGATCAGGCTGATCGCCAATTTTGGAGCCACTTTAAGAAGAATGTTCCATCCTTGGATATCATAATTGATGATGGTGGGCACGCACCTAGGCAGCAGATAGTTACTTTAGAAGAACTAATTTCACACTTGCGTCCTGGTGGAGTATATATCTGCGAAGATGTGCATGGTTCATTTAATCAGTTTGCGCAATACATCAACGGATTTTGCCAGAATTTGAATCAATTTGGTGTTAAACCTGGACAAGAGCTGGCTTGCAGCCCAACTCAATTTCAGTCGCAAATTCATTCGGTCCACATGTATCCGTACGTAGTAGTAATTGAGAAGACGAGCCGCCCAGTGACGGAATTTATCGCCCCAAAGCATGGAACTCAATGGCAGCCATTTCTTTAACGATCCGACATTAAATAGCACCTACATGTTCTAAAGTTATGACTCAAGATTGCTGATGGACTGTGATTCAATATTGTCCTTGTGTTGAATTGAAGTATCGAAAGCACAATACCAAAGTCGCTTGACAAGCGCCGTGCGCTTAGGCGACAAATAGCTGGGTAAATTGCAGAGGGGAGTTTGCCGTCACGGAGGTCGAGGGTTGGTGAGGTCATTTAGCCTGACACTATCTCTTGCGGTATCTGTTTTTCTAGTGGTTGCTAGCCAGCCTTGTGTTAATGCAGAACAAGAGTCAAACAACGCAGTTGTTGTAGCAGAAGAAGGTCTGAAAAACGTTGTAGTTTCCGGTTCCGCACGGTCCTTTGAGCTCAATGGTAAAACGTACCTGCGCGGTCGCGTCCAGAAGCAAAATGGTGACACTTCGAGCTTTGGCTCCAGAAGACAAAGTGCAGGAGGCGACGAGACCTCCAATAGCAATTCAGGCAGCTTCTTAGCCGATCCTATCGATAGCAGCATACCCATTTTTGTCACTATGCATGAATCAATCTTTCTGCCTGAAGCGGCGGAATCCTCGTGGATTGCACTAGACAAGCTTTTTGAGAATACCGTAGTTGCCGCGCCCGAAACTCCCAGGACTGGAAGGCACAAGTCCGCCAAAGAAGGCGCTATTTATAAGAGCAAGAGCATGTTGAATTACATGCTGGGTTACCGTGCCTTCGGCCCTTCGGCTGAGGCGGCGGATCTCATTTTAGATGAGCATTCAAAATTGAAGAGCGCTGATGCTAAGAAGTACTACCTTCAGCAAGAAGTTGATCAAGGACACTTGATGACGGTGTCTAACATCTTGCAACTTGGGATGGGGCTTGGAACATCAGACAGCATCGACGTTAGAAGAATGACGAATGCAAGTCTCACAGCCTTGCGTGCTCTTGTTGGCGACAGCGAGACGGACGAGATTTTGAAAACTCTGAAATCGCTTCGAGAAGCAGAGCGTTTGTCTGGAGCAGTTCAATCGCACGGACTATGGACACTAGGCGATCGAGCCGGGAAGGTGGACAGAATTGTTCAATCAGCTCTCGCCTGCGATCCTGTGATAACTGACCTGAAGAAGACTGTCCACCGCTATAATCGTCATGGAAAAGTGTTGCTTCGAAGCATGGGTGCTCTACAAGCTGCACTACATGTGGCTGCTTTCACGCCGACTTTCGCGGCTCCGGCTGCAGAGACGGCAAGCTTCCTTCTCGTTATGTCAACGGGTGGACCTGAGCAGGATAAGCTGCTTCGCGAAATGTACCTGTCGAAGCGCTTAGAGAGTCGCACGCGGATGATAACTGATAAGGCGCGCATGGCTGTAGACGCCTACAACGCGGCCTTGATGGCGGACAATTCTGTATTGCTTGCTAGTGCTCAAGCGCTAGTTAGGCAGATGGCCGGTGAAGAAATGGTGAGAGAGGTATTTGGATCTTCTGAACTTGCGAATTATGTTGGAATTGACCGGACAGCAGTGAAGTCCAGTTTGCCAAACAAGCCTGGCAATGCAGTCGCCCAACTAGACAATTTGAGTCGAGACCATTCAGCTTCAAGTCAAGTTGTCCCGAAGCGTAATCCAGCCTTGTAGATGGACCGACATTTGACCTCCTATGGCCGGTAATTGCTTGGTTAGTACAAAAAAATAATGATTCGAGTACTGGCTGATGAGGAAATTGTTTAGGCATCAATCTGTAGTGGAACACAGAATCTTAGAGATTCCAGTGGCAGTCGAACCACAGGAGAAAGTAAACCTCACAACTCAATGCTTAGCATCAAAATTTCAGTTCGGTGTGACAAAGCTGCCTGGCTCCAGGTAGGATTACTGACCTCATTCAATGTCGGTCTGGTCGCATTATTGTTTGCATTCTTGCCGCAAGCGGATGCTCAGCAAAATGTTCAGTCCTCTATACAGTCGCTAGCGCCGACCGTTTTGCGTGGTGCATCTAGAGCTGCTCAGCTGTTCCGGAAGCGGACAACTTCTCCGCAGCAGCAACAGGCACCTTCGCAAAATTCAGGCAAAAGTACTGTCCTGGTACCGCCGCCGGAGCCTGCTAAATCGGTAATGCCTGCCGGAAATGCTTTTCTATCACAGGATAGAAAGCTGTCACTTCCTACCGTCCAGCCGATCCGCGTGCAGGCCTGGGTGGTGATGCTTTCATTCAAGATGAGGTCTACGCCGGAAGCAACTGGAAGTGGTGGCGCTTCTGACATGGAAATCTATGATGCATGCATTGAAGATGTGAATGGCGCCGTAGTTGAAAGGCTAAACATTTCGCGAACAAGGGATAGCTTCAAGCTCTCTGCTCCGTCAGGCAGTTTCAACGCTGAATTGGTTCCTGACCCGGATAGTCGGACTGGAATTATAAGTGTTGCCGGTGCAAGTCATTCCTATACGCTACAGAAAGCTAGTGACGGTGATTCATGCATGCTTCAGATGACTAGAATGCGATAATTTACGGACAGAAGCAATTTGAAGTAATAGTCACTAAACTGGGAACAAAATGAAAGAATTCGTTTTGCAATGGGGAAATCGAATGGCGGTTGGGGCAAGACTATTTCTTCTCTTGTGGGGACTTGGTACTCTAATTCTCAATTCTCCAGCTGCTGCCGACGAAAACCCAGGGCAAGGAGAGAAGAAGCCGGCCCGCATTCGCTTTGTAGTTTGTCCAGACCCGGATAAACCAGGTGAGTGCAAGCTAAAGTTTAACAATGCACCTAAAGACGCTGGTGACGTGGAGAACTTTACCTGGGGACCGGATGGGCCACTTGAAGGGCACTTTTCCTTCAAGTATGGAGGCAAGCAACTAAACTGCACTTACAAGGTCAAGGGTTGTAAGATGCCCTGTGAGTTTGAATACATACGCTGTGGTGATCCTGAAATCGAAAAGCGATTCAAGACTAACGCAAACAGCAGCCAACCTCCGGAGCAGGAGTTTAGATAACAACCTCCTCTGAAAATTCAGGACAGGATAGATTAGGTCACTCTTTCGGCATTAAATCGGCTGGCCAATTTTGAGGCGGATCCTTATCCCAGTCACCAAGTCGAAGATCAAATAAATTGGCGTCAGCTCCGCAGTCAACACTTATGGTGCAGCTTGGTTTCTGGCAAATCGCTTTGTATTTGCAACTGCATTTCTTGCCATCGATCCAGAAGGTAATGGTTCCCTGGTTTGGATGGTCATCCGGAGTAATAGTCACGTCTTTCGATGTGGCGATGGCACAAATTCTGCACTTGCCGTTGCTTGACTCATCCGGCGGGCACAGTTTGAATCTAACTCTTCCTCCATTTGCCTTGTTCGATCCTGCGTTCTCTTCGACCGGTTGCGCATAGCTACAAGGACTCATAGCCGTCACCGCGAGTATGCAAGCAATTATCGGTATCTCGACTTTTAGTCCCATTTGCATGGATCTAATTCCTCGGTACGAAACAGTTGCTTGCCTCTACCTCTATTCCCAACAATCTTCCGAAAGTGTCGTTGGTTTGTCGTAGAAGAATGTGTTTTCAAGTTGGGCTGAATAAAATCGTTCAGCCGAGTTAGAAACGGGAGCGCGCGAAGCGCAACTACATGTGGTGAACGCCAAAGTACTGCTCTTGGAAGCAGTAAGAATACTCATGCTAAAAGCATGCAAAGCTTTGACAGCAAACTTAAGCTCGTGCGTGCAGTTTATCAGGCGTTCGGCAGTTTCTAAATGTGCGTGATAATACTCCTTTTGAAAGCACAGTAGTAGTCCAATATTCTTTCTTACCAAGATTCAGCATCTTTATAACAATTAGATCTGATCTTTGTTTATAGATATATTCACAAAAAAACAGGGTAAGAAGCTGAAGACTTCTCGGCTTGGTCGCTTTTGGGCGGAATACCAATCGCAACTTAGTCGTCACTGTATATGGTGCCTAGTCTTAGAGAGAATCCTTGAGTAATTTGGCGCTCGATTTGGATTGGAGTTGGCAGTATGGTGGCATGCAAGCGGCTTGGTTTAATTACACATCGTTGCTGTTATGAGGCGAAGAGCGATGGACGGACCGCTGTTTGTCTAAAAATTCTTGATTCGCTCTTCCTGAGCACTCGATTGCTGACAAGTTTGCAATTGCGGGCTGGAAAAACGATGCAACAGCGCTGGCAATTGATTTTGAGCACATGTGCGTACGAATGTTCCTCACGATTTCGGGCCGAGCGGACTCGCTGCAAGTTTGTAGCGCTGTAACGCCGGCTTCACTCGCGAACGAGGAAGGAAATTCAAGAGAGCAATCATGCACAATTTGGCGGACCTGGGCAATAAGAAGAGACTGAGAAGGATCGGACGAGGGCGCGGACCGCCAGCAGCAGGCGGCTGGGCTTCGCATGTCTTCGGATTTATGCGACGCCCGGTAGCAGGCGGAAAGTCGAGCGTGCCGGGGCAGTGGAGCCGGCGCGCTGTTTGTGCTGTGTTGGCCTTAATGCAGATCTGGGCAGCATGTGGCTGGACCCTCTCCGTTAGCGCAGAGGAGTTGAAGCGGCAAAAAGCACAGCCGGCCGAAGGGCAGGCGGTTGTGCGTAGCACCAGCCTAGCCGCAGAAGAGTTCGGTCCGGGTCTGGAGGTTCTACGTAACGGTTCGGGTACCGGTGTAAGCGCAAATTCGCTTCTTGAGACAGCAAGCGAGAAGCAGGCATTCGAAGGTTCTCACCAGTCTGTAGAAAGGTACCGGCTCTTGGCGCAGGCCTTTCAGAAGTCGCCGGACCGTGTGATTTCCATACGTGGGGCTGATGGCTCTGGGGCTAAATCCGATGAGACCGGTTCATCGAATAGTCGCCAGACCAAACTGCCTCGAATTCAATTGCCTCCAGAGCCAGCGGTTCCAGCTCTACCATTCTCTTCGAGAGTTGTCCTCAGCCCTCAGTTAGCTGTTGTAGCACCTGATTACCGCTTGAATCCGTCGAACCGGACTGAAGGAATTACCGACGGTGTTGATGCATCGCTCAACTTACCACTGCTGACGATGGTGCCAATATCTGATCGACCAGAACTGCCAAAGGAGCAAGTGAGCTCGCACATTTCGATAGCTCTACCGGTTTCTCAACTTCCGCAGAACTCGGACTTGACCGATTCTACAAGTTCTACGGGCGCAGCCGATTCTATAAGACTGAATCTCTCCTCCCAAGCTTTGAGTGCTCCGCCTCTGGCTGAGTGTTGTACTCCTGGCTTGAACGGCCAGCTGTCTAATGGTCTTAACGATCGTCTGGAGCTGTCTCCGAAACCTGAAGCTGAGTTGCCTTTGCTGGCGGAGGCTCCGTTCGAGCGTTCTGTTGAGAGCTCTGTGGTCTCCCAGGCGGAGTCCTTTGTGGCGGAATCGCAACCCGATGTTCCACCGAAAGAGACTTTTGATCGGGTTGTACAGTTGGCGGCAAAAGGACCGCCGGCAAAGACTGCCGTACCATCCTTGTTACGACAAGGATCCGTGCCGAGTGCTCCAACGCAAGTAATTGGGCGCAGGGGGTGGCGTTCCGGTCCAATTGAAAATTATCCCTTCCGTTCGGCGCTTGGTCCTTACAAATTCGCCTTTCCGCGAGACCATGGTGCACATGCTGATTATCAGACCGAGTGGTGGTATGTCACCGGGCACCTCAAGAGCAATGAGGGAAAGACCTTTGGTTTTGAAGTCACATTCTTTCGGCAGGGCGTAAATCCGGCATTCTCTTCGACGAAGCCGCCTCTAGACCTTCACATGGTCCACTTTGCCGTAACGGATGAACACAAGAAACGATTCGAGTTTCGTCAAAGATTCAATGTTGAGGGTAGCGAAGGCTGCGACGCCAGCGACAAAAACTTTCATGTTACTCACGGCGATTGGTTCGGCGAGTTCAAGGATGGACAGTTCCATATTAAGACTGGGGGACAGACGCTTGGTGTTGATCTGGTTTTGACGCCGCTGAAACCGCCGGCACTACACGGTCAAAATGGCGTGTATCAAAAGCAGGATTGTGTTGGCTGTGCAACGCACTATTACTCGTTTACGCGCTTGTTCACGGAAGGGAGGCTGAATGTCGGTGGCAAATCGATGCCTGTAACCGGCGTTAGTTGGTTCGACCACGAATGGGGTACCAGGCAAGGATGGAAAGATGGTTGGTTGGGTTGGGACTGGAATTGCCTCCAGTTTCCCAATAACACAGAGGTGATGCTCTATCACATTCGAAGGTTTGATGGTAAGCCTGATCCCATGTCTTCAGGCACATTCGTAAATGCTGACGGCACTACCGAGCATCTGAAGCTTGAGGACTACAAAATGCAACCGCTTGCATTTTGGACTAGTCCAGTAACGAGCGCAACTTATCCAGCCAAGTGGCATGTGTCTGTTCCCAAGAAAGGCATAAACGTGCTGGTAACGCCTACGGTCGCCAATCAGGAGTTGTTTACTACTGGCATAACCTACTGGGAGGGAAGCTGTAATGTAACTCCGTTCGGTAAGGAGCGTGCTGGTGGCGATCGGAACAATCAGTCTGGCATTCTTCCTGGGCGGTCTCCAGTGCGGCTCGGAAGTGAGACCGGTTTTTCGTCGTACCTGCCAGTTCTGTCTTCAGTTCTGAGGCACCAGGGTATCGGACTTGAGCTGTTAGGAGCCTATCTGGTTGAACCGCTTCCCGATTCGCAGATGTTTTCTCTTGCGGATATACGCCAGCAGAGTGCTGGTGCCCCTGTAGAAGATGAGCAAGTTGATAACAGTAGCGGAAGTGGTGAGCGAGTTGATGATGACCGTAAAGATGACCGGGTGCTTATCGCACAAGCAGCCGCGGTAGCGAATGCCCAAACGCAAGCACAGAACGCCTCCAATCAAGGTTATGCGGCTGCCGGTCAAGCTAATGCCGCCGCAACTCAGGCTGGCGCAGCAGCTAGTGAGGCCGCGGCCGCCGCCGCAAGAGGTGATTACGGCGCCGCCAAGGCGGCAGCTGCTCGTGCGGCAGAGGCGGCCAATCGTGCAAAGGAAGCGGAGAAAGCGGCATATGCCGCTGCCGCTCAGGTGCAGGCGGCGGTTGCACAGATGCTTGCAGCGCTTCAAGAAGAAAGAGCCGCTCGGACTAAGGAACTCAACGAGGCTTTGACAAAGAAGGCCGAAAAGGCAAGACAGGATGCAAATAACGCCCAGGCTGCTGCGGAGAGAGCATTTAAGGCCGCAAATCCCAATATGGAAAAGGTAAGTGGACCGGAGAAGGGGGCAATTCAAGTCGGCGAAGAACAAAAGTGGGAGGTCAAGTATGAAGAAATCTGGGACACCACTTATTCCTATTTTGAAATGGCAGGATACGCCCCAGGGCGGTTCATATTCGAGATGACTGGGAAGGTTCCGCCATCCTGGTATAAACCGAAGGAGCAGTGCTGCAAGTATTGGATAGATATACCGCCGGAAACTGAGCATTGCTGTAAGTATTGGATAGACATTCCACCGGAAACTGAGCATTGCTGTAAGTTTTGGATAGACATTCCACCGGAATCGGAGCATTGTTGCAAGTACTGGATAGACATACCGCCGCCGAAGGACGACTGGGCGCTGTGTTGTGCTTACTGGATTGAGGTTACTCCCAAGAAGAAGGAGTGTTGTGACTATCGGATTGAACTGCCATTGTGCTGCACAATTACAACTCAACTTCCGATGTGTTGTGAGTACAGGCTAGAACTGCCCGAATCGCCTTTAGGCTGCTGCGAGTTTCCAATCGAGCTGCCGAAGACTGAGGAAGGTTGCTGTTTTGTCATTCCGTTCCAACGTCAGTGCTGCGGATACACGCTGACGATACCGGCAGCGGAGCAGCCGTGCTGCGGGTACACGCTGACGATACCGGCAGCGGAGCAACCGTGCTGCGGATACACGCTGACGATACCGGCAGCGGAGCAGCCGTGCTGCGGATACACGCTGACGATACCGGCAGCGGAACAGCCGTGC
>JAGVKB010000060.1 GCA_020050835.1 Candidatus Obscuribacterales bacterium
AGAATGCGGCTCAAGCGACCGTTGCCGTCCTGGAAAGGATGAATTTCCAGGAACACGACAGTGAACACAGCAACAATGAGCAAGGGATGTAGCCGGCACAGGTCGCGAGCTTCTGCAAGCCAAGCGACCAGCTCAGCTATAAGGCGCGGCGTGTCGAAAGGCGTCGCCGTCTCGAACACAATGCCAATCTGTTTGCCCTCCTCATCGAAGGCGGCAACGCTGTTGGACAGTTTTTTGTATTCGCCACGGTGCCGATCGTCCTTTTCGCTGTAGCGCAGAAGGTCGCGGTGAAGCTGCTTGATATGGTTTTCGTTGATGGGAATGTGCTGCCAGGCGTCAAAGACGGTTTCCATGACTCCGGCGTAACCAGCTACTTCCTGCTCGTCGCAGCTCTCGAATTTCTTGATTTCTAGGTCGGCTAGCAACCGCTCGACCTCGCGGTCGGTCAGCATGCTGCCCTCGATGCGGGTGGAGGAGCCGATGCTTTCAATGGTGGCAACACGGCGGAGAGCCATGAGCCGATCGGGCGCAAGGCTACCTAGGGCGCGCCAGGCACCTTTGAACTCGTCGATTTCAGTCAGCAACGCCAGCAAACCCGGCGTTATCTGGATGGTATCTGTTTTCAGCATCTGATTGACTCCACCCGTATTATCACCCGATTGTCCACCCGTAAATCCGCCCGATTTCACCCGATGACTGCCGCGTCCGCGCCCACCTAATTCGACCGCTGGTAAGGTGATGGACCCGGAAGCAAAGGCAGCACTTATGCGTCGGATGTGATTTTTTTGAATGCCACCGTAAGCGATGGCATTATGGACCACAAAAAGTGCCAAAAACAAGAATCTGGTTATATGGGCGCTTCTGGAACGGTCTCACTTCGAAAATGGATAAAAGAATTTCTTGATATCACTGCCATCAAAATGCTAGCATTGAATGCATAGTTATGGAGGTGCAATCATGGCATCAATCACAGTACGAAATTTGCCTGATGAAACACACAGAGCCTTGCGGGTACGCGCGGCTCAACATGGGCGCAGCACAGAAGCAGAGATCCGCGCAATCTTGGAAGAGGCAGTTAGACCGAAAGAGCGGCTAAAGATCGGCTCCGAGCTTGCCGCCTTCGGAGACAAATTTGAGCTGGACCTGGAAATCATAAGAGATAGAGAACCCATTCGTATAGCAACTTTTGAATGATTATTCTTGATACAAACGTCGTATCGGAGGCTATGAGGGTCGGCAGAGACCCGGCAGTAGTGGCGTGGCTCGACCGGCAATCAGCCCAAACCCTGTATTTGACGGCAACCAGCCTATCAGAACTTTCGGTAGGAGTTGAAATTCTGCCAGCTGGTAAGCGAAAGGACGGACTTAGCGCAGGTCTTAGCGATCTGCTCGCAAAGCTTTTCGGCTCGCGTATATTGCCTTTTGACCGGGAGGCTGCAATAGCCTACGGTGCTCTCGTCGGTGCCGCCAGGACCGCCGGAAAGACTGTATCCATGCCAGATGGACAGATCGGCGCTATTGCAAGCGTGCGCAGCTTCACCGTGGCGAGCCGCGATACGGCGCCTTTTGTTGCTCTTGGTGTGCCAACTATAAATCCCTGGGATGGGCCTTGTTGATTCGCCACCCATACTGTTATTGGCAAACTTATACTGGCGGGGATAGTATGAGTTTAAAACAGTTAGAAACAGTGGTAAGGATCAATTTGGCAGCCAACCGATTTCACTGATTGTAGTCGGCTCGGCTACCCGAACTTATGGCTGTGCTTACTTTCCAGCGATGCGAGGGCGCGAAACGTGACACAAGGAATGGCAACAGCACCGACTGCAACCATGTTTATCCTGACTGATTGGCTAACCAGAGCCACTCAACTGCACGCCAGCGATGCTCACTTTCATACCGGTTATCCGCCACTGTTCCGGCTGAACGGCAATATTACTCCGATTAGTAATGAGCTTTTAACGGACGCTTTGTTGCGCTCCGAGATCTTGCCGATCCTGAATGACTCTGAGAAACAGACCTTTCTAGAGAGAAAGGATGTCGACTTTACCTTCGAGATACCAGGCACCGGTCGCTACCGTGGCAGCTTGTTCATCGGTCAATCGGGCATCAATGCCAATTTCAGAATTCTTGCGCCCGAAGCCTCGACTCTGGAAGCGCTCAGCTTGCCGGCAGAGCTTGCCAGATTCACTCAGTTTCACCACGGACTCTTGCTGGTCACCGGGCCTGCCGGCAGCGGCAAAAGCACTACTTTAGCGGCGCTCATAAATTTGATCAACGAACAGCACCAGGGCAGTCACATTTTGACGCTGGAGGATCCAATCGAGATCATTCATCGCCACAGAGGCTGCATCGTCAATCAGCGCCAGGTCCCGCTTCACACTGAGAGTTACGCGCGGGCGATGAGAGCGGCTCTGCGTGAAGATCCCGATGTCATAGTGGTCGGCGAGATGCGCGATGCGGAGACGATCAGCTTGGCTATGACCGCAGCTGAAACCGGTCACCTGGTGATCGCTACCATGCACACCACCGATGCCGTGAAATCAATCACACGGATTGTCGATAGCTTTCCGCCGGACAAGCAAGCTCAAATCAGGACCATGTTGGCGGAATCGTTGCAAGCCGTCTTCAGCCAGCTCCTGCTGCCGACGATTGATGGAAAGTCTCGGGCTTTGGCCTACGAACTCTTGTTCGTCAACGCCGCTATTGCCAACATGATCAAAGATCGCAAGACATTTCAAATTCCACAGGTAATGCAGATTGGACGGGCTCAGGGAATGATGACTCTTGGCCTTTCAATCGCCGATCTCGTTCGCAACGGCCGGGTCAGTCGAGAAGTAGCGAAAAAGTACGTCGAGGATGCCTACATGTAAGGCGGTGCAGAGGGACAATGGCGAAACTGGATACACTGTTCAATCAAATCAAAGAAGTCCAGGGATCCGACCTTCACCTGGTGGTCGGGCAACGCCCTAAGATGCGTGTGCATGGAACAATTATTGATGTTCCCAACTCCGAGGTCTTTGCCGCTCAAAGCTTGCGCGAGTGGCTGGTGGAGATCCTGAGAGAAGATCAACTCAAAGCTTACAGCTCCGATCGCGACATCGACTTTGCCTATGCGCTGCCTGGCGTCGGTCGATTCCGCTGCAATTACTTCGTACAAAACTCCGGGCCGGCCGCTGTCTTTCGCATGATTCCGGAAAAAATCGTCGCTCTCAAAGAGCTGTCCTTACCACCTGTTTTAGGACAGCTAGCCGACCTGGAGCGAGGATTGATCCTCGTGACCGGACCGACCGGAAGCGGCAAATCCACAACGCTTGCCGCAATCATCAACGAGATCAACGAGAGACACGCCAAGCATATCGTCACGATCGAAGATCCGGTCGAATTCGTCCATCAGCCCAAAAAGGCGCTCATCACTCACCGCGAGGTCGGGCAACACTGTCTCAGTTTCGAGTCGGCCTTGCGAGCAGCCGTGAGAGAAGATCCCGACGTGATACTGGTCGGTGAGATGAGAGATCTCGAAACTATCCGGCTGGCGCTCACCGCTGCTGAAATGGGTTTCCTGGTCTTCGGCACTCTCCACACCAATTCGGCTTCCAAAACAGTCGACAGAATTGTCGATGTCTTTCCAGAAACCATGCAATCAGCGGTGAGAACAATGCTGGGCGGCTCGCTGGCCGCAATCGCATCGCAACTCTTGATCAAGACGGCTAACGGCGCTGGCCGCTGCTGCGCAAATGAGATACTGCTAGCAAGCCCGGCTCTTTCCAATGCCATTCGTGACGGCAACATCAATATGATCAAGACGATTATTCAATCAGGCGGAACTCGTGGCATGCAGCTGATGGACGAATCCCTGGAAAAACTCTGCCGAGACGGCAAAGCCGATCCGCACGACGCTTACTTGAAAGCGACCGAAAAGCAACGCCTGCAAAGGTACCTTACCCCGCAGAAGATGGGAGCGGTGTGATACCACCGGTAATGCGCGCTGGCTGCAACCGAGGATTCCACTAATCAATCTAGTACCACCCGAAATCAAAAAAGCCTATCATGTGGATCTTTGCAAACAGATGCTTGAGCCCTGGTTTTGCCTTGCAGCAAGCGATCATAGAAAAGCGGGAAGATGCCACAGCGACAAGCGCTGGCGGCATCTTCCCTTTGGATTGTTAACGCACCGACCTCAATCGAGCCTGCAAATCACCGGCGCTAGGCAGCGTGATAGTGAAAATGCAACTCGATGACAGCGGCGGTGGTCGCCAGGAGCTTTGCGCAGAAAAGCGCCGCTCCCAGCAATGCGCGCAAGATCTTACGCAGCATGGCACGCTCCGTTCATTCTGTTTCGACTCGCAGCTATTAACTGTATTCGTGAAACGTGGGGGCGAAACCGCTACTCATTGCCGGTCCGTCTTTAGCGGACGCGCTCCTTGACCGAGAGTTTGACCTCGGACTGGCCGCTCTTGGGCACCGAGAGAGTCGTGCGAGCCTGCTCGATGCTGTCCTTCAGCTTCCAGGGCGCTCCGACCGTTTGATTGGTCGGGAAATAGACCTCGATCACCACTTCGACGTCTCGGTCGCGCTTGAAGTTGGAGACCACGAACTTGTAAGTCTTGAGCTCCCAGACCTCTTCATTGTTCGGCTGAGCCGGGGCAGCGCGCCCGGTTTTGGGACCGGCAGCTCCTGCGCCGTTGGGGCTGGCGACTTCCTGCCGGTCGACCAGCAGCCGCTCCCATTTGATGTCGGACGACGTGCCGATCACCATCTGGAAAATTTCATCGACGGCCTTATGCCCGATGCGAGCGCTGCCGGTGAGCTGGAGCTTGCCTGCCTTATTGCGCTGGTAGATCTTCACGGATCCCGAAGGCAATGCCTTTCCGAGATTCTTGGCCTCGCAATTGTCCACCTCGAGGCGGATGGAGACTTCCTGCTTACCGGTCCGGTAGTAACCGTTGTCGGAAGCAATGTAGTACTCGCGCTTGACCGGAACATTGGCCGCCCGGAACAGCGGTACCTGACGCGACTGTCCTTCCACCAGGGCGACTTCGCCCGGCAGCGTGTAGGACTTCTGGTCGCCCACGCTCTCGACGGACGCGTCGCGCAATCCGGCGCTTTCCGCCATCGGCCCGGCGCGATACATCTTGCCTTCGCCGCCGGCGTCAGCAACGCTGGAGGACAGCAAGCGAACGGTGGCTTTCTCGAAGGTGGTGCCGGAGTTGTTGTCGATCGCAACCGAGCTCTCCCAGCTCTCGACGTTGCTCTTCTCATCATCGTAGATGAGCGAGTGCTTGGCGTTCCAGGTGATGCCGTCGGTGTCGTAGAGGAAGTTAAGGTCGTAATCACCTTCGACCGCAGCCCAGACTTCGAGCACCAGCGCCGCGGTGTTGGACAGCCCCTTGGGCGCGCTGGCAAGAGTCGCATTGTAAGCAGGCAAGATGGAAGTCTTGCCGTCATCCGTTTGAATGACCGCCATGCCACCGGTGATGTTTACGAGCACTCCCTCGATATCGGCGCTGCCAGCACCGGACGCATTCTTGATCGTCACGCGCTTGCCGACGGAGCCGGCCAGCAACTTGTCCGGAGTGAGATTGGCCGGCCGATAAGTTGCAGACAGATAGCTGAACGCTTTCGGTCCGCCGGCGGCAGGATTGGCCGACTTCGGATTGAGAACATTCGTTCTGACAAGCTTTGCGTCGACAACGCGCAGCGAGTCCGGGCGGTAATGCGCAGCGATGCCATCAAGCAGGATGCGATTGTCGCCAGCCTGCAGATGCACGCGGCGGGTCTCTTCGATCTGCGCAAAGCGGTTGCCGTAGATGGTGACGTCCACGCTGCTTGCCCGTTGCGCTCTGACCAAGCCCTCATCCGCAGCGGCTGCGGCGTTCTTGGGCGGCTCCGCGGCCTCTGCCGAGCGCAGCCCGACACTGGCCATCGCGATCAACATCGCGAAGAGAACCGTTGCGACTCCGAACTTCCAGAAGCTTTTCATCATGAGATTCCTTTTAGTCAGTGTGTCCGAGACGTCGAACACACAACACGCCATCAGACCGGCGTGAAAAGTCACTTTCCTTCATCCGTTGCTCTGGCTCAGGCGCTTCTTCCGTAACAAATACCTTCCAGTCCGGGAAGGAGAGGTCGGAAGCGAGCGGTTTATTGAGATTACAGAGCGGCTTGGGTTCTAGTTGGTTTTCTTGAAAATGCGGATGTCTGGAAAGCCCTTAAAACCTAAGACGCCAGCCGGAACCGTTGCAACCAGGCATTTCATTTTGTGGCGCTGTTGGCGGCGCCCTGTTTACAACAGGACAAGTCCGCCGCCAGACGTAAATATCAGCAGTCGAGCCACTTGTCACGACCTAGGTCAAGTGCGCTAGCACAGGTTTAACTGTGGCTAACAGAGCGATTCTTAAGACATCATATTAGAACAGACTGGCTGCTCATTCAGCGAGAATTGCGTCAATTACCGGCTCTTCATCGGCCCAAGCTTGTCCGCGTTATCGCTCAAAACCGCTGATCGATCGCTAAGCATCAGACAGACAGCAACGGTTATGATTATCCTCCGGGAAGACTCCCATTTAAAATCCTCTCCTCTCTCAAAATCAGGCTCTCCGAGTCAAGTTGCCTTGTCAGAACTTTCAGCAACGATCATCATTCCCACGCACGATCACGCCGATACGCTTTATGCATCGGTCAAATCCGCTCTTCTTCAAACGGTGCAAGCGATCGAAGTAATAATCATCGGAGATGGAGTTCAGGATGTAACCAGGCGGATAGTCCGCGACCTCCAGTCGGATTCCAGAGTGACTTTTCTCGATCGTCCGAAAAGTCCAAGAACCGGTGAGCTTTACAGGCATCAGGCGCTGCAGAATGCCAGAGGAAAGATTGTTTGCTACCTATCCGATGACGACCTTTACTTTCCAGATCATGTTGAGCATATGCTCCGGCTGCTGGAGAATGCCGATTTCGTCAACGCATTGCCGCTCAGACATGAAGGAGAAACGCTTACCATCAACTCCGTCGACCTGACTCAGGCATCTAACCTCAGCCGAGTTGCCGACGGCTCGATCGCTCGCTTCGGACTATCATTTGCCGCTCACACCATCGACTTTTATCGAACTCTGCCCTACGGTTGGCGCACGACTCCCGCCGGCACCTGGACCGATCAGTACATGTGGCGCCAGTGCCTTTCTCAGCCGAATTGTCGAGCCGTGAGCAGCTTTCTGCCAACGGTGCTAGGATTTCCAGCCCCGTCGCGCTCGACCGTCGAGCCTCCCGAACGGCTGGCAGAGCTGCAGCGCTGGCTGGAGCGATTGCTAGACCCGTTTGAACGAGAGCAGATAAGAAGCTCATGCCTGCAGTACGCCGTTAAGTCAGCCGCTCAGGAGGTAGGCGAATTAGCGTTAGTGCGTGAGCAATTGCAACTTTGGCTGGACTCGCATCAAACCCAGGAGCAGTTAGCGCGCAACTGGGAAGAAGGACATCGGGCGCTCGAGCAGAGATTGACAGCGCTTGAAAGCAGTCCGTTGCTGAAGGCACGCGCCAAACTGCTGGCTGCTCCCCTGGTAGCCAAGATCGCTCGGGCTGCCGGCCCCATCCTTCGACGACAATCAAGATCATTTATCCGATTTGAATAACCATTTCAGATGCTACCGCTGGTGGTGCCCAACAGACAAGAAGGCGATACCGTCAGCATTAAGATTCCAGCTCGCTACAGATCTCGCCGGGAGTGAAAAAGATGAAACGAAAGACCAGAGTGGGACTTGTCGGCTGCGGTCGATGGGGCGCATACTGTTTGCGAGACCTCAATCAACTCGACTGCGAGGTCGTGGTAGTCGCCGTTTCCGATCAGACGCTGGAGCGCGCAAAAAGTGGTGGCGCCGCTAAGATTGTAAGCTCCGCAGACGAGCTTGGCCAGGTTGATGGCATCGTCGTGGCTACACCAACCTCGACACACGCCGATGTGGTCGAATCCCTGCTCGATCTAAACATACCGATTTTCGTCGAGAAACCGATCACAGCCGATGCAGCACGCGCTCGCAGTATCGCGGCAGCGGCTCCGGATCGCGTTTTCGTCATGGATAAGTGGCGATATCATCACGGCATCGAAGCGTTGCGAGACCTAGCCACAAGCCAGGAGCTGGGGCCGGTGCTCGGACTGAGACTTACCCGCATGCAGTGGACTACACCGCATACAGACGTCGACGATGTTTGGATCCTGGCACCACATGATCTCTCCATCTGCCTGGAAATTCTCGGTGTCATTCCCAAGCCGAAAGCGGCTGCTGGAGAGTTGATTGATGGCCAGGCAACCAGCCTGACGGCGGTGATGGGCGACAAGCCCTGGTGCGTGATCGAAACCTCTGGCCGGCACCCGAGGTATAGGCGCGAAGTGCGTTTGCACTGTCGCGATGGCATCGCCGTGCTGGACGATGGATACGCGGAGAGCCTTCAAATTTATCGTTCGAGCTCTGTTCGAACCACTCAGGAGCCCGAGCCGGAATTAAGAGAGCTTTCCGGCGAGTTTCCTCTTTTAAGAGAGTTGCGAGCATTTGTCGAGCACCTACAAGGTGGTCCTCCTCCTCGCAGCAGCGTCGCCGAAGGGGCGATGATAGTGTCAGTGCTGGCCGAACTCAGACAATTGGCCGGACTCGAGCCTGCAGCTCTCGCGCGATAACTCAAGTCCACAAGCTGCAGAGCTCATCCCAATCAGCCGTTAGAACTGTACTCCTTCCAGCGTCTTGATTAGCACGGACAGTGGTGGCAAGCAGCCGTCCCGCTCGGAGACTATCGCTTCCGGTTCCGGCCAGGCAAGCCCAAGCTCGGGATCAGCCCAATAGCAGCCGAGTTCGTCTGCTAAATCCCAATAATGGTCGACAGCATAAATGTGTATCGACTGCTCGTGATAATAAAAACCGTGCGCGACTCCCGGTGGTATTTCTACCGCCGTCAGCCTTTCACCAGTCAGCTCGACGCTGCAAGCGAGACGCTCGGTTGCTGAACCGGAGCGCAAGTCAACCAAACCAAGGCTCATTCGCCCCTGCAGCAACAACAAATAGTCACTGTGCTTGAGATGCAGGTGTACGCCCCGCAGCACACGCGGGCTCGAGACTACTGTGTTCCACTGGATAGGCTCGACCCGAGCTCCCCATTCCGCTCGAAAGATCTCGGTGACGGCACCGCGCGCATCTTTGTGCATCGCCAGATCGCGCAGCACAACCCCATCTGGCAACCTGGTCGGTCTGACTCTTGGTTCGCTTCGTACTTCATTCGTCATCGTAGATCCGGTTCCCAATTACGGAATACAGAGCAATAAAACCTTGCCGCCTCTGCCAACACCTGCTCCAGGCATTTCACGCAAGGCAGTATTATAGCTGCCAAGCTCTGTCCATCAGCCCGTCTTAAGATTCAATGCTGGCTTGAATTGTTATACTACTTCTTATCGTATCTATCAAAAGAGAAAAAGTGACAGGGCCTGAAGCAGCGAGGTTATCCACTTGGGATATCCCCGCTGCTTCCAGGCGCTCTGCCGAAGCTTGAGACAGGCGGTGTTATACCGGCGACAGTCTATCTGCGCCCGAAGATTCTTTTCACGAGCGAGATAGTGCCAACCCAGATTGAGACGACTACCCAGGCCAGGAAAGCCAACACCAGAATCGCCACGACCATCAGAACTACCAGAATCAGTGGTGTAGCAACCAGCGCCAGCAGGAGCGTGGCCAGTGCCAGCATATTGTCCGGCACGAAGAAGAGAATCTGGTCGAGCAAGCGATTGCTGCTGGCCCAAATCCAGGTGAACGTGTAGTAGGCCAGCGCGAAGGTCAAAAGAGCCCAGGCGATTCCGAAAACGAACGAGGTTGTCGCCCCGAACGCCTCCAGAAACCAGCTCTTGACCTTGATGAGGTTATCTTTCAGCGACATCATGAGATCCTTTGCAACCAGGTGGGAGCGAATCTAAAGCTGCTGTTTGTTTAGACGGCAGGGCCGGACGTTTTCAGACCGGCCGGCCCTGCTTGGTCCAACTCAAGCGCCGTACTTACTTCTTCGAATCATCCGACTCGCGAAGCTTGCTGTGATAGCGCCCGTAGATGAAATAGATGCCCGCACCGATCGCCAGCCAGGCGATAAAGCGAACCCAGGTTACCCAGGGCAACGAGAGCATGAGCGCCAGGCTGATCGCGGCGCCTCCGGCCGGAATCCAGGGGATGCCGAGGAAGCGCTGCATAAGCCAGAGAACAATGCTGCCGGCAGCCATACCACCAGTGACCAGCACCCAGAGGCTGTCAATGCCGTTCAGCTGCATGACACCAGCGGCGATACCGCCTCCGACTCCCAACAAAATGGGAACGTATGGGGCATCCGGGCAGCGGAACTTGCGGGGACGATCCGGCTCCAGCTTGCGCAGGACGATCACGCCCACGCAGACAAGGACGAAGGCAGCCAGCGTTCCGATGCTGGTCAGCTCGGCGAGCTCACCGATCGGCAGCAGCGCCGCCAGAAGGGCAATCACGGCTCCGCAACACCAGATCGACCGGTAAGGAGTCTGATACTGCGGATGTACCTTGCTGAAGAAGGGCACAACCAGCCCGTCCTTCGACATGCGCATCATGATGCGAGCCTGCGAAGACAGCGACAGGAGGAGCACCGAAGTGATGCTGGCGATCACGCCGACGGCCAGCACGGGCACTGCCCAGTGATAGCCGAGACGGTCCAGAATGGTGATGAACGCCGCTCCTTCTTGCTGCGGCTGACCGGGTACCGCCAGCGTAGTCCAGGAAACGGCACCGATGATCGTGACCGCCACCAGCACGTAAACGAAGGTGCTGATGCCCAGACTGCCCAGGATGCCCCATTTCATGTCGTTCTGCGGGTCGCGACACTCCTCGGCGTGACAGGTCAACGCATCGAAGCCGATGAAGGCGAAGAAGATCGCCCCGGCACCGGCCATCATGCCGCGCAGCCCATTGGGCATGAACGGATGCAAGTTGACCGGGTCGAAATGCCAGATGCCCAGCATGACGAAAAGCGCAATCACGGCCAGTTTGACGACCACGAAAATGCTCGTCACCTTGGCGGTGTGCTCCATCCCCTTCACGAGCAGGAAGTTGAGCGCCACCACGATGCCGATTGCGCAGAGATCAATGCTGGTCAGGTGGCGGAATACGTCGAAGGCCATCACACCACCGCAGACCAGTGCGATCAGCGAGGCGACCAGGGCGGTCACCGTCTTGACGCGGCTCTTATCGGCGGCGTTTGGATGGCGCAATTCAGCAATCGACCTCAACGTCACTGCCACACCGACTGTCAGCATGATCAGCGCGAGAACCATGCTGCCCCAGGGCACCACTTTCGGTGCGTGCGAGAGATAGTCGGGCAGGTGAATCCCAACGACTGCCAGAATGCCTTGCAGGTATGAGCTCCACCCAACAGCGACCGCCGAAGCGCCGAAGGCATACTCCAGAATCAGGTCCCAGCCGATGATCCAGGCCGGCAGCTCACCCAGCGTGGCATAGACGTACGTGTAGGAGGATCCCGACGCTGGAATCAATGCGGACAGCTCGCCAAAGGCGAATGCCACCAGCAGAAGCGCCAGCCCGCACAGCAGGAAGGACATGATGATCGACGGACCAGCCGAGAGTTCCGGGTGGTCCACATTCAAGATGGCCGGGCCGGTCAGGACGAACAGTCCAGTACCGATGATGCCGGCCACACCCATCGAGATCAGACTGCGCGCGGTCAGCACTTTCTTCAGCTGCGGACCGTCAGCGGTGTCATCACCACCTTGCAGGTGGTCGAGCGTCTTGCGACGAAAGAGACTTTTCATGCTCATGTGAATTGACCCCTTTTAAAAGCGAATGTCCCCGGCTCACGAACCGAAGACATCAGAAAGGTGGACTACAACGAGAGCGCAATTGCGCCCCGAAGGAATCAGTTAACTCAGCGACTTTTTTCCAGCCAGGACTAGTTATGACTCCTTTCAAACTCAAAAAAATGCAGGTACTGTACCAAGCTAGAGAAATAGCCTCTTGAGAATCAAGAGCTACTGCCAGACATTAAGATCTACATGTGCGCTAGCTGTAATGAAGGAGGTCGGCAGTCAATCACTTGACAACAACTCGAGCTGCTTGTCCTGTGAGGCAAGGCCTCTTATTGCTTAGCTTGATCGACTTGCGAGCGATACCACCAATAAATCGGCACGCCGGCCGCCAACAGGAGAATCCCGGTTAGTTGATGCATGCGCCCGGCGCAAATGAAAGCTGCAAAGCCGTAAACCAGAGTCGTGAAAACTGTCATTAACCAGGCGACGGCATTGCCTTTGCTCCCCAGACGAAACGGACGAGGCATCTCAGGATCTGTGTATCGAAGACCGATCAGACAAAAGCCGTACAGCATCGCCGCAAATGCATAAATAAACCCGAACACTTCGCACAAGAATGAGTATGCGTCCGGACAATATCCGGTGCGAGCCAATAGATTCGCGCCGACACCGATGCCGCACAAACACCAGAATTGGAACCAGAGCGTATAACTCGGCACTTTAGTACGCTCATTAAGACGCCCGAATTGAGCGGGAAACAATCCTGTCTTTGCCATGGAGAAACCGACCCTGGCACAGGTCAGCAAGCACGTGAAACTGCAGCCAACGATTGAAACGACCACAGCAGCGAACATCAGAGTTCCGGCCAGCTTGCCGCCGAGAAATCCCGCCAGCGCAGCACAATTGGCTTGAACACCGGTTCCAGCAATTACCATCGTGGTTTTGTCGGCGCTCAAGACGTAAGGGGAGGCGACGCTGACACAAAAGCACATCGCCATGTAAATGATTCCTACCGCAAACAGCGTCGATAGAATCGCCCGTGGAACCGTCTTTTGAGCATTCGCCGTTTCGGACGAAGTGCATCCAGCTAACTCCACTCCACCGTATCCAGCTACAGCAAGCATCAGCACTCCAGCCACATTGGACCAGAAATCGGCATCGCCCGACGGAGCCTGGGCATGCATCAAATTAGCTAGAGAGGTCGATGGTGCCTGGAACACCAGCGCTCCAAATGCCACTGCCGCAAACAACTTAATCAGTGTTATTACATTGTTGAGCGTCGTCGCCTGCCCGACATTCATCAGATTGAGCACTGTCGTCGTTGCAAACAATCCGACGATTACGACGGGACCGAACCAGAGTGGCGCACCGCTGGGATTGCCCCAATAGGCGCTCGTCAACAGATCGGCCAGACCGTTAGACATGCAGCTCAAACCGGTCAGCATCGCTATCCAGAAAAGCCAGCCGGTCAAAAAACCGATCATCTCTCCGGCTCCGGGAATCATGCGCTTGAACGCATAATACTTGTAGACATAAGGGCCGCCGGCAGCGGGAAACATCGATGACAGCTCAGCCAGGATCAACGCTAAAGGCAAGGTCATCAGGCAAGACAGCCCCCAGGCGGTGAGCGCGGCCAACGGACCGGCTTTAGCGATCATCGGACCGTGGATGAGCCACGCCATCGAACCGATAATGGACCCGACTCCCAGCATCCATGCGCCAAATGGGCTAATGCCCACTTTCATATTGGCGCCAATTTGAGCGGTCTCGACTACAGCAGACTTGCTCGATGGGCCTTCTTTGATAACTTCGTTCGAGGCAACTGGCACGACTGAGCGCTCCTGACAGTCCGGGAAACTGAGAATGTTACACCGCCAGATAGTTCATGTCACTCGTGGTTTCACCGGTAAGACTGCCGCCCACCTCGAAGTTCTGACCGGCTTGCGGTCAAAACGAGCATTGTTCGTGCCATAGCGTATACGGTCCGGCTCCAGCTAAGTTAGCGCTAACGATCGGACTATTTTGAGAGTCAAACCAGAAAGCGCTCGCTTGCTCTTACCTTTTACGCTTACTACATCTACTCGTATTAACTCAAAAAAAGGGGGGCAGAGGCGATATTTAAATCACCCCTGCTGCCCCAATTGAAATCAATGCCAAGACCGCCGGCTAACCGATTTTACGTGGTCAATCACCGCCTCCCGAGCCTCGACTCAGGAGTACAGCGTCGGCTTCATGGCGCGAGCCTTGTCATTCAGGGGCTTCCACAGCCAGAGATTCGGCAAGGTGATATTGTCCTGCTGCCACTTGGCACCACCCAGGTTGTACTCCTGGGGAATGTGCTTTTGCGGCAGGCTCTGGAGAGCGGTAATCCAGGACTCCTGGCGACGCGTCAGTTTGGCTCCGGCAGCCTTGACCCGGGCGATGCCGGCCGTCAGGTCGGCCATGTTCTTATCCTGGTCGGGAATGGTATACCGGTATCCCGACGCCTCGCACCACTTCGCCACGTGGAAATGGCTGGCTGCGACTTCCATGATGTCGTAGCCCATGGTCTGGCAGAGCTGGGTGAAGTTCTCCTCCATCAGGTCGGCCGCATCCTGAATCGGCTCGGCCCACTGACCCGGCGCACGTTCGGAATCCCACGCCCGGGCAAACAACTTGAGGAAGAGCTCCGGACGGTCGGCGAACTTGTAAGGGTTCGCGTCGAACGCCTCCAGCTCCTTGTCGCCACAGGCACCACTGACGGTGGAGCCCGGCGAGTAGCAGAACAAGTACAACTCGACGGTCTTCGCCTCCGGGAAGAAGTTGCCGTTGAGCTTGGCGTCGCTGTACGGAAAGTGCTCGAGAGCACAGTCGTCAGCTTCCTTGGTGCCGTCGTAGCGGCGGTCACGCAGCGCCACCTTCCAGATCAGCTGGTGCTGCTTGGCGCGGGCGTCGCCGTAGGCAGCGAACACCTCGAGCTTGATGCCGTCGCGGCGGATGATCAGCTTGCCCCGCTTGAACCGGTAAACCGTGTGGAAGTAGGGATAGCGAGCCTTGTCCGTCTTGCCGTCGATCACGTGTCCGTTGAGGTTGAACACCGTGTCCTCCGGAATCTCCAGGGCCGCATCATCCCTGAGTCGCGGGCCGTCCGAAGAGCGAAACGGACCAAGGAGGGCTTTCACCACCGGAGTGACGAGCATGTTCCAAACTTGCTCGTCGGTGATCTCCGCTACCGGCGTCTGCCTGGCGAGAGCCTTGGGATCGTGCTGCAGGAATTTCATCATTGCAATCACTTCCTTCTTGCTGCAGTCTTACTTGAAATGCGTTGGACGGCTGCAGAACAGCCAACGCCTTCAGCGCAGAAGCCTCGAAGAATGAGCTGCCAGCCACCCGTGGCTAACAGTTCGCCCGATTGGCAAACCCAAGAAGTACATTCGGCACAAAACGCCATTCACAAAGTGAAGGAGCTGTTTGTCGAAATCTCCAGGAGTCAAACCTTGCGGGGTAGATATCCTTCTTGTAAAAAAGAAACGTGTGTTTTAGAGCCTATGCTTGATCGCCTGGCTCATTCAAGAGCAGCAGCAATAGCTTTTAAGCCTTCTAATGCTCAACAAGTAAACAGTCTCTCAGGAAGACCGATTCGTACCCAGTTGATCGATTTGTCAAGCCTTAGCCATTGGCGCAACTAACCGAGCTGGTAAAAAGAGCCTTGACTGCTCTTCTGAAATGAGCGGCCCACACTCACCCGTTGACAACGTCAATTAATTCGCGAACATCAACTCCGACCAATCCGAGATCGCTCAGTCCACGCCCATCTTTTCGCAGATCACATTCAGTTACTACGGAAGCAAGCTGAATGATGGAATCGATGACCGGTACGGGAAGCCGAGCCAGACGTGCAAACTCCTCGATCAGTACAAACGTCTCAGTGACGTCTCTTCGCAATTTCTTGCGCAAACTATCGACTGATTGTCGCGTCGAGCCATCTTCCAACATAAAGTCAGCCAAACCGGAGAGCATTTCGCTCAGCGAACTGCCAGCAGCTCCGGTGTAATCGACCAGTGTTTGCGCCAATCCTGGCAGCGGTACGGCAAACTCCCTGGCGACCGCTTGGAGCTCTCCTGCCAGCGCCGAGATAATCGATACCATCGCCGGTGTCATCAGTCCGGCCGATTTCGGGGTCTCCGCTCCCTTGGGAGAGACGATTCTGAAGAGTCTCAAGGCAGTTCGAATCAATCTTTCCACTTCTGCGAATCCTCGCTCCAAAACATTGGAAGCAGGGACCAACCCTCCCCACAAGCTGCTGACAACCAACAATCCTCGGTGGGTTTCGTTTCTAGATAAACCACAAATGCTGACTCGCTTACGAGGACCTATCAAGAGCGCTACGCTGCCCTCGATTTTCACCGAGTCGTATAGTCTTCCCATTTCGAGCACATTTACCTGCATTCCCGGCCTGGCAACATTGAGCAGGCGCGTAAACTGCAGAGCTGCTCCCAACGGAGCTTCGGCCAGTAAAATCGTTTGTCCACTGGAAATTTGAGGAGCAAGAGCGCTGAGAGTCGCACCGTATTCGATGGCGGGCACTGATAGCAGCACAACCGGAGCTCCCTTGAGAACATTACCGATCTGGTCCGATACTAAAGTAAACCTGGTCCGCCCTCGAACGTGTCCAACCCGGGCATTGCGCTCGCGCACCTCGCACTCTTCCGGCGCCGAACCATCGCTCGACCAAAGCCTCACTGCCTGCCCGGAAGCAGCAAGCATAGAAGCGATCGCCAGACTGACTTTGCCATCGCCGATGATGGCTAGTTCCGGCGGCGATACCGGGGTGGAGGCCGATTGAATAGTATGGACTGGAACAGGCATATGCACGCTGGATAACTTAAGGGATATCGGATATCTGAAGCGCTATATTTTTTTACAAAACCGGCTCAATCAGCTAATCCAAAGCTGGTCACCACCGGGCAAATTAGTTCGGGTTCACAAAGGATAGTCAAGATTGATCGGGATTGCAAGCTTCACAACGAATCTTTAATCTCGATTAGACACAACCGGCGATAGTAGAATTCGTATCCTACTTCTCGAATTTAGTCATCCAGAGAAGCTCAGGAGAAACAATGGCAAAAGTCTTTTTGGAAAACGACGCTGACCTAGATCCGCTCTCACAATGTTCCATAGGCGTTATCGGTTACGGCAATCAGGGGCGCGCTCACGCACTCAATCTCAGGGACAGCGGGCTGACTGTACAAGTCGGGACTAGAGACGGCAGCCGATCGCGCGAACAGTCGTTAAAGGACGGTTTTGCTGTTAACACAGTCGAAGCGGTGGCGAACAACTGCGAAGTGCTGGCGATCATGCTGCCTGACGAGGCAATTCCTCATGTTTATGCAGAGTCGATCGAGCCTTATCTCGAAGCGCATGATACTTTCGTATTCGCGCATGGATTCACGGTCTACCACAAAACAATCAGACTGCCGGATGATGCAGACATAGTGCTGGTTGCTCCGACCGGACCCGGACGCCAGGTGCGCTCGCTCTATCTGGAAGGGGCCGGATTACCAGCGCTGCTGGCAGTCGAACAGAACGCATCGGGCTTAGCTTGGAATCGCTGTCTTGCTTATGCAAGAGCGATCGGCTGCCTGCGCGCCGGTGGAATTGAAACAACGTTTTCCGAAGAGACTATTACCGATCTCTACTGCGAACAATCAGTCCTTTGTGGCGGTCTTCCGGAGCTCATAAAAGCTAGCTTCGACACTCTCGTCGAGAAAGGATATCAACCAGAACTCGCTTACATCTCTTGTTTGAAAGAAGTAAAACTAATCGCCGACCTTCTCTTCGAAAGGGGAATCGACGGCATGAGAGAAGCAATTTCCAATACGGCGAAATACGGTTCGGCAATCAGCGGTCCAGAGCTGATCAATTCTTCCACCAGACATCAATTGCGAAAACTACTCGACCGAATTGAATCGGGAAAGTTCGGTAAGCTCTTTCTAGATGAAGCAGCTGCCGGCTCGCCGACCATCAAAGACCTTTTGCGCTCAGAAAAACACTCTCAGATCGCTCGAGTCGGAAGGGAACTGCGAACCACTCTTGACTTCTAACTCCGATCGAAACGAAATCAAGATGACTGCGCCTCGCTAGCAAATGCGCTCGATCGACTTTGCAAAGAATCTAAGCATCCATTGGTCCACACTTCGACCTCAGCAGCGCGAAACACCTGTCGCAGCTTGAATTCAAGAGCTTACCAGGCCTGCTTGTCCAAACAGAATCTCTTTCAATTTCACAATATATTTCTTTGCTTGGAGCACTCTTAAGCGTTAAGTTCCAAGTGTTCAATTGTCCTTTCTCAATCGCGGAGACAGCCGCTCGACCGCTTTACCTGATTGATTCAACTTCACATCTCGATGTTTGCAGTAAAACTGTCGACTCTGTCTTGCGTGCGATTTGAGATCAACAGCTAATACGAGTCGTTGACTATAGGCGTAGTCAGCACGCTCATCCGCTCAGGCTACACCGGATGGTGTCGTCTAGAACACTTTGCTAATACGGCTACGAGTACCGGCTGAGACTTGCGGCAACAAGAGGTTGCTGCCGGTCTCAGTTGTTCAAGAGTCCCGGAGATTCTCCATGCGCATCAAAACCATTGGTTATAAAACCACCACAGATGGTGCGGCTCTGCGCTACACGCGCCCGTCATTAATCGTGGTCGGCCAGTATCCGATCCGCGACGTCCCTGGCGTCCGGCGATCCAACGAACTGGCGATTCATCGCGAGCTGTACGGCGACTATCTCGGCAGCTGCTGCCTCTGGGAGCAGAGAGACCGCTGGTGGCTGTTCCCTCACAACGACGATGGCACGCCATACCATGTCGGCTGCGAACACCTGACCGCTGACTACATAATGGCTATTTTCGACGTCGATTCCGGCCCGTACGACAACGTCTCTTTTGAGTACGAGCCGGACCGGGTCTTTGCCCACGGCTACACCCCGACCAAGAAAGGGCGCAAAGAAGGAATTGCAGTCATCATGGCGGTCGGAGAGGAAGTCACTGTCGTGCGCTCGGATACGCCACCATCGCTCTTGGAACGCTGGTTTCCCAACCTCTATTCCCAGCGCACCATCCAGACGCCGGAACGGCTGACTGTGCGCTGGGACGGTCGTCAGCTGCGCTTCATCGAGAGCTGATCGCACCGCTTGGCTGGCTCTGTCCGCCCGCCGTCGTTCCGCCTGGCCCCACAAAGAGCCCCAAACAACAATGCTCGAACTTTTCAAAACGAACAATTAAAGGAGAACACAGCCATGAACCTTGAAGTAACACTGGCAATCTCAGCGGCCACCGCCGCCGAGGCTCTCTCCCTGGCCGCCAGCCTTGAGGGCTTCGCGCCGAACCAGTCAAGGCAGCCCGATCTCATTCAGGACGGTATCTTCGGCGTGGCCGGCATCCTATCCAAGCCGGTCGAGCATCGGCTGGTAGTCGGCTTCCTGCGGAGCAACCTCGGGAAGCTGGACCCGCTGCTGCGCAGCATGGTCGCGCAACTCGAAGCTCGTCTTCAACTCTGCCCGAATTGCAGCGATTTGCCGCTCTTCGGCGGCTGTCTGCGAAAGAACTGCGAATCCGCAGACTGCCGAGCGACTCGCTTCACCGCCGGTATCGACCGCGCCCTGAAGTTCTGTTACAACTGCTGCGAAAAGAGCGGTCGCTGCCAGCGCTGCGGCACTACTTTCAAGAGCATCCCGCAACCACCGAACCTTCAGCCTGGTGGCCAGCCGGCCGGTCACCCAAGCATCCCTGAACCCAGGCGCCGCGGCTACTACCTCTCCTACCTCCACCAGACCACCGGGGAGCAGCCGCTCAAGCGCGGCATGGGCGCGAAGCTTCGTTCCCAGCGAATCGCTGAGCACAAGAGGATTACCGAGCAGTGCGCAGCCGAACTCCGCAAGCAATTCCCCGGTCTGCGCGTGACGGTCATCGGCCCGCTGATCGTCAACGTCTACGGCAAGAGCATTGCCACCCTCTCCCGCTTGCCGGAACAGTGCGGCACGTTTATCCGAGGAGAAGCGCAGCGCGAACCCGAACCGCTCCTTGCCAACCCGTTTAAATCAACCATTCGGTAAGCAAGGACGACCCGCGGCAGTCAGGCGTCGGTCCAAGGCAATTAGCAACCAGCGCTTAGTTTGTAGAAGGACTTGGGAACTCCCCTCGGCTTTCTCAGTGCCGGGGCGGCTCTTGTCGCCGCCCTGTTCGTCTACCGCCAATCCAAAAGGAAGGTTTATCATGCCACAACGTCCCTACAGCTACCTCGAATCGCTACCACTCACGGATGAAGAGAAAGAGAAGATTACCAACCAGGGCTACGACTCGCCAGCCTGCCTGTACGGCATCATCAAAGCCGGCGGCGACGTCGTCTGGCAATGGCTCGGTCGCAAATGTCACGACGAGCTGGTAGCCGCCCTCGAAAAGCAGCTGACGGCCGATGAGCTCAATGAGCTCAACAAGCCGGTGCCGCGCTACCCAGCAATGGGCTATGTCGCCCCCAAGATCGGCGATGTTCTGCTGGAGATTCGGGCTGCCAGCGCCGATGAAGCAACTTTGATCGCGCAGTCCATTGCCGGCTTCACCCCCCGGGATGGGGAGCCGATACCTTGCAACACCGACACCTTCATCGTCGCCGGGTATGCTACGCAGCCGCCTGCCCACCCGCAATTGGTGTCTGTTCACCCCAACAGCCAGATCAACATCCCACCGCCTGACAGCGACGTTCAATAGGCAATGAGCGGCTAGACCGGTCAACTGTAGAAGTGGGAAGGGAACAGGCGCGAGGCCCAAACAGCCAAACGCCTGTTCTTCTTCACTTTTTCAAACTTTGGGCTATCGCGTTAGCTCCGAAACGCGTTTAGCCCTTTCGTTTTCGGGGTATGTTAACGATAGAATATGGTATATCCACATAACATGCGGAGGTGCAGAGTTAATGCTAGAACCAATGAGCGCACTCGAATTTCAAGATCGATTCAGAACGGAAAAGGATTGCTTGGAATATATCCGACAACTCAGATGACCAAATGGTTTCATTTGTCCGAACTGCGGACATGACTTTGCCTACGAATTAAAAGATGGTAGTCTCTATCAATGTTCTGTATGCCGCAGGCAGACTTCTGTGACAGCCGGCACAATCTTTCATAAGACCAGAACACCCTTGCGAAAGTGGTTCTGGATGATCTATCAGATGACCCAGGATAAGGGGGGCGCGTCTGCTTCCAGGCTGGCCAAACAGCTTTGCGGTTTTCAGAGCACCGATTGGAATCAACTGCAGAAGCTGCGCCATGCAATGGGGCGCCGCGATGAATCCATTACACTTGCTGGTTTCATCGAACTGGACGAAGCTGTCATCGGTCCGCATGCACGAGAAACTGGACGGCGCAAAAAAAACGACGACGACAAGAAGGGTCCACAACGCTTTCTCATTGGCACATACCATGGTGTTAGCTCTAAGTACTTGCAGCTCTACCTGAGCGAGTTCGCGTTCCGTTGGAATCGCCGCGACTCGGAAGAAACACTCTGGACTAGCCTCCTCAAAGCCGCTTCCTTCGCGGCTCCCATGCAATATGCTGAACTGAGACTATAACCCTATCTCAAACTGCTTATACTGGAAAGTTTAGTATATCAACAAACCAATGTAAGCATTCGGTCAGTACAGGTACTGGCATGAAAGCAGGTGGTTGGGCGGAGACACGCAGCAGGCGGCTGCCAGAGCCGCCCCTACGAAATTTTCTACCTGTGCTGTCCGAACATTTACAAGCCAATCTGTCGATCTGTCCGAGCTTTTCGCTTTAGCGCACAGGCAGGTTGTCGATCAATCTTACATCGCCAAATTTAGCGGCGACCAGAACGACAAACGGCCGATCGGCAGTGTCCACAGGCTTGAGTGTATCGAGATCGCATGCTTCGAGGTATTGAAGTTTCACTCCCGGAAGTTTTGCTAAAGTCTGGCGGCCTTCTTCGAGAGCCTCCAAAATAGACACTTTGGCTGACTTCGCTCGCGCTTGAACCTGGCGCAAAGTCTCAAACAGAATCGGCGCCTGCTTGCGCTGCTCTGCAGTCAGATAAACATTCCTGGAGCTGAGCGCCAATCCATCCGGTTCTCTGACCGTCGGCACACCTACGACTTTCACGGCAGTATTGAGATCTTTTACCATTCGTTTGATCACTGCCAACTGCTGAAAGTCCTTTTCGCCGAAGTAGCCGACATCAGGCTGAACAAGCGAAAACAACTTGGTTACAACCGTCGCCACACCGGCGAAATGGCCGGGACGGAACGACCCGCACAGGCGCTCGGTCAGTTCGGCCGGTGGAACAATGACTGTTGTACCCACACGTCCGGCTGGGTACATTTCGCTGTCGCTTGGGTGAAAGATCGCATGAACTCCAGCATCTCGACAGAGCTCAATATCAGATTGCAATGTTCTGGGATACTTCGCCAGATCTTCGGTCGGTCCGAACTGTAGTGGATTGACGAAGACGGAAACGATCACATTTTGGCACTCAACCTGCGCCTGTTTAACGAGCGACATATGTCCTTCATGCAACGCTCCCATCGTCGGCACAAGACCCAGTACCGGTTTCGCTCCGGAGGCGCAGTTAAAGGCGAGTTCGGCTCGCCAAGTCTTCAATTCACTAATCTTCGAGAAACATTCGATAGCAACCGCTGATTTCACCTTCAACCTCCGGGGCAATCCTTCCAGCCAGCTGAAAACTAGCGATCAGATTACCGTGACCAGCCGAAAAGTTCGACCCCTTTCCGGTAAAAATGAATGTTTTGCTGGGTAAATTGGGAGCTAGAGTATCTGGACGGACCACAAAACACAAGGGCGCCGATCGATTTGGTAGTTAATAAAACAGACAACTAAGCACGATAAGTCTTGGTCAACTGAAGCCCAAGCAACTTTCAAGCAAACAAATGGCGACCGGATCGACTGCTAAATGAGTAAGACCAGCCCCAGCTTGACAGCCCCAACCTGGCACACATTTTCTTCAATCTGCAAGGCAATTATGCTTTGGCTCTTCGATCAATGAGCATACCGGTACGCTCACGAGCTAGCGAGCTACGATCTCAACTCAGCATCTTCTCAGCTCGCCCCACGACTCAACTCTGTGCAATTTGCTCATTGTAGACACAAACAAGACTAGTACTTGATTTTAGAGAGACTTGTACAAGTTCGTTTTGCTGAGGACTTGCCAAGCCTATTCTCGCTACTCCTCATGCGGATTACGCAATTGGACGTATACAGTGTTTCCGCAGCAGTCAAACGATATCCCCACAGACCTTCTTGAAAATATTTTCGACATACAACGATCGCCCCTTAGTTATACACCCTAGAGCCCCTTGGTGTATTCGGCGTGTATCCGCACTCTATCTAGCGTAGATCCAGATCTGCTCAGCGTTTCAAGCAACTCATGCCTTGCAAATCCTAGACCAGGCTGTTAACTTTGATGTGCCAAGCAAGACTGAAGCTTGGTAAGTCTGCCGGTAATGAACTACCGGAGGATTTGCCGGATAGTTAAACTTGAGGACGTCTTGTGAAGTTCGAAGTCTATTGCGATGAATCATATCCAGACCTTCTCTCATCTCAGAAGCCACCCGTGAAGTATCTGGTTATCGGCAGCCTTTGGCTCGAGGCCGACATTCGCAGCAAGCTGAAAGAGGAAATTCATGAGCTACGACACAAGCACAATATTGGTCCGGAATTTAAATGGGGCAAAGTGTCAAAAAACAAACTCGCCTTCTATGATGAGCTTGTAGGCCTGTTTTTCGCATTTGGTACTCAAGTTCGCTTCCGTTGCATCGCCGTGGAACACGATAAAGTTGATTTGGTTTCCTACCACAACGATGACCAAGAGCTGGGTTTTTACAAGTTTTACTATCAGCTTATTCATCACTGGATTAGTGATTTCAACGAGTACTCAATTTTCACGGACTTCAAGAAGAACCGCGACCGGAGCCGATTGCACGTGCTACATCGATGCCTGCAATCTTCCAATCTTGCATCGGTGATCCATCGCGCTCAGCCGATTGAATCATCTCAATCAGTGCTGGTACAAACTGCAGACGTCCTTACAGGTGCAGCATCAGCAGCTTTGAATGAACGCCTAAGACCTACCTCTGCAAAGGAAGGGCTAGTTCGAAGTATTGAAGCTCGCATTGGTCGCAAAATTGCAGGAACTGGACCACATGAACAGAAGTTCAACGTGTTTCAAATTGATCTGACAGGAGGTTGGTAGTGACTTATCCTCCACTCCTGAGGCTGCCCGCAGTGAAGGATTACATCCTGCATTACAGGGCGAATTACTCTAAGGTTGAAGTTCGGACTTGGGATGGCGTAGTAGTCAAATTTGAAGGAGCGCACTTTTATCATCTGTTCTACGAGGACAACGACCGTGATGGCAACAAAGACCAGTTTTCATGGCAAAGAGCAGAGCACATCAACTGGATTAAGCAAGCACTGCAAGATTTTTCTGCAACTCACTACCAGGGGTGGAATAACAAACACAAGCGCTATGACCCAACTAGACGATTAGTTGTTGCCGAAGGAAATTATGTCGTAGTCATTCAATTACTGTCTGACACAAAAGCGTTCATAGTCACACACTTCTTCGCTGATAATCCAACATTGGCTAAGATCAGGCTAAGTCCGCTTTGGAAGGGTTTTAACAAGCCATAAAAATACCGCTGATCGCCTCTTTGGGCGGGCTCAGCGGTCAAGCCTTTGCTGGGACAGTGACACTAGGTCATGTTCCATCCGGAAAACTAATGCCAGAAGTGGGAAAAGTTACCGCTGATCGCTTCTAGAGCGGGCCCAGCGGTCAAGCCTTTGTTGGTTCTACAACTCTAGGTTGAGAACACTATATATATACACCCTTTTGCCACCGTTTTAACACTGTGTCAGGAAATACTTCTGAGATCGATCGAATACAAAGACAATATCTTTAACGCCCACAAACCACATCCGCTTGAGCAGCAGAAATTACCACCGCCGGATACGCGCCAAACATCCCCCTGACAAGCGTTAAAGTTTGTAAATAGTTAGCAGCGCCACCTCTTTCTATGTGTCTGCAGTAGACTGTGTGACTTCTCCTATTGCTTGAGAATTGGCAGCGCTACCCGCTTCGTCTGATCTTACTCAGTTTGACTTGCCCTCTTCGTGCCAGGTGAACAGGATGTGAACGAAATCGCTCAACGTTGAATCTTGCCACCCTTCATACGAACTAGAAACTACATGGGCTCAATCGGGGTCCTGCACTTGCTTCCAAACTCATACTTCGCCTGATTGGAAAGGTTGCTGCCTTTCCATCTTACTTTCCTGTTCCTACCATCTTTGCTTACCTGGATTGATACCATTGTTCAACAAAGCTGCCGCTTCAATCGAAGCGCCTCGTGCTTGACTAACAATTTTTGGTGTGCGTGAGTCTTTCTTGAGAACGAAGACGCGCTTACCGCTCACTGTTACCTTTAGCCTGGAAGACGGATAACTTACCATCTGTGTGCAAGCCTCTGATTGACAGATACACCCGAAAGAAAATCCTTTTCGGTTGTCACTTTTGAAGTCCTTCGGTAGGGATACCTAGCAACTACTAGGCATCCACTTCTTTTGAAATCCAACGGGGACAATATGGTAATTAGCACAAGTTAGGGAGTGAGAACTGGTAGGGCTATTAGAAGCCAGAAAAGATAACTGAAAACAGAGAGTAACTCACCCAACAGATATAGTTTTTTGGGATAATGTCCTGTTCATGCTCTAAGTTTGTTATTGGAGAAGTTCCATGTCATACGGTAGCCTGTCGCGACGACACGGGCTATGCACCCGTCAAACATGCATTGTGACGGGGCTCTTATGTCTAAGCGTGATTAACTTGGGCCAGCTCCCAGCAAAGTCTGCTCAGCCAGCCGCCGAGAGAAACTCGCCGCCGGAGACCGCGGTCCAATCCACCCAATCCGAGGCAGCAAAAGATCTCGCAGCCAAGATAGTGACAGCATATGGCGGCGCCGCTCGACTGAAGGAGCTGAAGAATCTTGCTTACAAGAGTCACGGCACTCATTCAGTCGTCTCCGGCGTTTCCGGCGCATCAAACTCGTTGGTTTGCAGCATCGTCGGGCAGGGAGACAAAATTCGGCTGGAGACGAGATTGATTGGCCAGGAGATGATCTTGGGGTTCAACGGAAAGGACAGCTGGACTCAATTTGGCGACTGGGTAAATCCGAGCACCGAGACAACCGTCAAAAGGCTCTCAGACGAAATCAGGCATGGACTCAATCTTCTGGCTGACATAAGCGATCCCCAGCGCCGGCTTGAGCTCACCGGCAAGAAGGCGGTACAAGGAAAAACTTGCTACGTTTTGATGGTCTACGCAGATGACGGTAAACCATCCACATTTTACTGCGATCAAGCCACGCATCTGGTCTTGCGCAGCGAATTCATCGGAGTCGACCATGAACAGGGCGTGCCGGCTCTGCAGGCGGTAGAGTATTTCGATTATCGCCCGATCGCCGGCACGGTAACGCCCTACAAAACAGTCGAATATACCGGGCAGAAGAAGACTTCCGAGACAGTGCTCGATGCAATTGAGATTGGCTTGACCGTCGATGACAAACTTTTCGAGATGCCGGCCGAATCAGAAGTAGCTCGAGTCAAAGAAGGACCAGTCACTGTCCCGTTCGACTTCATAGCCAACGAGATCATCGTTAAGGTCAAGATCGGCTCTTCCGATTACAAATTGATTCTCGATACCGGTGCCAGTCAGTCAGTCATTGACAAGTCGGTCGCCTCGACGATCGGCTCCGTTTCGCAGGCCGATTTCTCAATCACGGCCGGTTCCAAAGCGGTCCCTCTCAGCTATTTGACTGTGCCGAGTCTCACCATTGGTGATATTACTCTCAATAGTGTCCCGGCGCTCGTTACCGACCTCTCATCCTTCGCCAAGGCGATCGGAGAACGCCCAGCTGGGTTGCTTGGAGCCAACATTCTCAGGAGATTCTTAATTACGATCGACTTCCGAGACAAGAAGCTCGTCTTTGCAGATCCGCATAAAGTCTCCATCCCGGAAGGAGCCACCGTCATAAAAACATCTCCAGTTTACGGTGCTACCGCTCTGGTTATCCCAGGAAAGCTAGACGACAAGCTGTCTTTGAACTTCCTGGTCGATACCGGTGCCAGCTTCAGCAATCTTCCCCAGACAGCTGTAAAACCGATCAATTCCGTACCGCTCTTGCCGGTCGGCCAAATCTTCGGTATCGACGGCAAGAAGCAAGATATCGGGTCGATTCGATTGAGCACATTGAAGCTCGGCGCTCTACAACTTAAAGACCCGGTCTTTGCGCTCTCCCCCGAAGGCGCCAGTACAACCGGTGGCTCCGGTCTCTTTACGGCCGGTTCGATGGGAATCCTTGGCACTCCTATCTGGAGTCAATTTCGAATGACAATCGACTATCGAAATGAAAGGCTGATTCTCGAGCCGATCGCTACTAGAACCAAAAATCTCGCAACCAATGCCAAGCTCAGAGCGATTGAGCGGGCTTTTCACAGAGGAAGGAATATCGATCTGGCAATTAAGGCATGCGAAGAGATCGTGAGTGACGCTCATCCCAAATATGAATACGGCACCGAAGCGCTCGGTCTGGCCGCGCTCGCCGGGTACTACATGGATAAGAGCACGCTGACAAAAAATCCGCTCTGGCTGTCGCTTGCCGGTCGCGAATACGCGCGCGCCTCGTCCCTGGCCAGGCAAGCCAACGATAAAGAAATCAGCGGCAACGTTATGGCGCAGTGGGCCGGTTACTATCTTTCCAACGCTAAGAGCCCCTCCGATTTACTCTCGGCACGCAGCCTTTTGCAGCAAGCGGCGGCGACCGCCCCCACCGATGCGACTGTTTTCGTCTGGCTGGGAGCAATGTTGTTGAAAGCTAACAACTTGGAAATGGCCGAAAAGACGCTCGACCAAGCCTTAATGCTCGATCCCTCCAACTGGCGAGCGCTCTGGAGTCAATACGAGCTTTCCAAAGCTCAGAACAATTCACGCATGCAGTACCTGGTCATCAACCAGCTCAAGCATTACTATGGAGATTCCCCCGAGGTCTTAGCGATTGCTGGACAAAAATCAGCTCCTGCTGTCAAGAAAGCAGCCGCTAGCGTGAAACCGAAATAGCCTGCCGACTGCTTCTTAGTTGCCGACAACCAGGCTGCCGAATCTTCACCAGCTATGATACCAAACTCCAACTCTGCTCCCGATTGCCAATTCCGTCGCCGGCAGCTGATCGCTTAGCACAGACCAGCTAATCACCGGCTTGTTAGCAGACAGCTTCCGGAGAGATTTGCACGACTTGAAATGGCAGGCTGCCTGAGTCTTCGCCTTCCAGAGCAAGCACTATGTTGTACATTCCTTCTTCGCGAAAGGTAAGCCCGGTGAAAGCGCTGATGATTTTATGGGTCATATTCCGGTTTGGCAGAGGCTCGACCTTTGCAACGGGCGAGTTGGCGATGATCTGTCCCTGCCGATCGACAATCCGAAACTGATAACTAAATTCACTGTGAGACCCGGTCAGCTGCGCGAAAGCATAGACGAGCGGAATGACAGCAGGAAAGGTATGAACCGAGACGCCGTTGTGTATGTTGATGCAGGAGATGGCATCTCTGCGCAGAACATCTTGCAGCACTCTTTCGCAAAGAATGATTCCGATAACTTGTGGACGGTCGGATTTACTCAAGTTCTTGCCAAACCTCCTAAGTGAGCTCCCCTGATTATACGGGACGATAACCGGCGGACGAACGGCTGTGCCATCCCTGGCTTCAAGTCGGTTTGCATGATATTTTGCTACCAGGACGGTTGAGTGTCGGATTTGGTGCTACCTAATGTTGGATCCGGAAGAGCTCACATTTGTGCAGTGGTTCTGGATTGTATTTGCAATCGTGGTCGTAGTTTGCTGGTTTTGTTGCTGGGTGGACGTTAATTACCAGTTCACCAACATGCCATCCGGCTAGACGGACAGGCAATTTGAAGCCTTGATTTAAGCAGCGGTAGCGCGCGGCCGGTCGACATTTTTGCACTGCAGCGACACAGCGTGCAGCCCTGGCAACCGTTTCGACAATCGCAGATAAAAAATCTGCTTATCACTCCAATCCTCTGGGAATAGAATGGATGTAGTGGGCGCCTTGTAAGTGAGTTGGGTTATGGCTAAGAATCCAAAGGACGAAGAATGGGCATGGTCTGGGAGGGAATCACCCTTTCAGCGCAAGCTTGCCAATCTACGCAGCGACGCCTATTCGGGCGGCGCCACACCGGGGCGAACAGCACCGACCAATCAGCATCAGACCCACTCGATAGACCCAAGCGCCTTATTGCGTGACACTCAACAGAGCCTGGCTCAGACCAGACCGGAAGACCTCGAAGCGCAGGCCTTGCTAGACTCTCAAACCGGTCTCCTCAACTCTCGGCAGTTTCTCAAGAAACTGGAATACGAGCTGAAGCGCGGGATGCGTTACAAACGCCCGGTGGCTTTATGCATGATTTCAGTGGACGGCACGAAAGAAGTGAAGAAGATGTACGGAGCACCGACCGGAGAGAAATTGGTAAAGCTGGCGGCAGATGCGATCCTTGGATCGGTGAGAGATGTTGACTATGCAGCTCGCTATTCAGCCGAAGTGTTGGCCATTATCTTTCCGGAAACCAATTCCAACGGCGTCAAGGTTCCCGCTGAACGTATTCGTCAGAAGATTCGCAATCAAGTGACCGATATTGGCGGCGAAGCCGTTTACATTACAGCAAGTCTAGGCTGTGCTTCCTTTCCGGCTCACGCTCGAGAACCCAACGAACTGATTACCAAGGCGATTTTAGCTCTGGAAACCGGCACACAACGGGGCGGCGACGTCGTAATCATCTCCTGAAAAGATCGGTTCGTCCGAAGCACGATGCAAAATCGGCCGCTGACAGCGTGTCTAAAATGGACCGGCCGAATCAGTCTTCATCTGGGCTAATACGCTTGTCTCGCGCACCTGCGCCATTCACGTCTGTTAACCAGTAACCAAGAACCAACTACAAGAACAATCTCTGCTCAAATCATTTGACAACCCTGGTGTCGGTTAATTCCGGGGTTGTTAATCGGCAGAGATCACCGCTCATGACAGGAAAATAAGTTAACCATTATGGTTGATTTCAGCCAAAAGGTCTTAATAGAGTTATTTACATCTGTTTCCTAACCACACGGCACGTCTCACCAAACAAGCGTAACAATACTCTCTAGCGCTCACCATAAGACTTTCCAGAGCTCCAGCTTCAACAGCACGAGCAGCAGGAGATTTTACAGGCAGCACCAGAGAGCCACTTACGCCACCGATTTGGCGACCAGCATTACTTGCTTTCGCGTACCCATCAGACTGGGTCCACGCGCAGGCTGGGAATTCCTTGACCTCACGCAATGGTGCTCAAGCGCTCGCTTGCCTCAACGGAAAGCCGCCGCCGGAGCACGATTTCAATGTCACTCCTACGTTCAGCACGGCTACGACGGTTAGACGCCGTCGACCTCTGTGCGTTCCAAAAACGCAAAGGCGTCAAGCATTGCTGACGTCGGAGCACCTACACAAAGGAACCTTTCTATGAACGAGACAAAGTCTTCAGCCCGAGCCGGGCTGACAGAGGCGGGCGCCCCCGGGCGGCCCTATGTCCTCGGCATTACAGGCAGCATCGCCTGCGGAAAGGGTTTGATTGCGGATTGCGCGCGAGCGGCTGGGATCCCGGTGGAAGACACCGACAAGATCTCTCACTCGTTGCTCGACACGCCAAGCTCCGATCCCAACTCGGCTTACCAGAAGGTAATCCAACGATTCGGTTCTGATCTCGTCGATGCCCACACCGGCAAGATCGACCGCAGCAAATTGCGGAAAGCCGCTTTTGCAGATGCTCAGAGCAAGGCGGACCTGGAGGCGATCCTGCATCCAGCCATCCTTGTCCTCACCGAAGAACTTCTCCGGAAGCACGCAGCGGCCGGGCAGGCAATCGTTGCGGTCGAGATGCCGCTGCTCCATGAATCGAACCTCGAGTCGATGTTCGATGAGATCTGGGCGGTCGTCTCTTCGCTCGCGGTGCAGGTCAAGCGCCTGATGGAACGCGACGAAGTCTCGGAGCAGGAGGCGCTTTTCCGCATCGGCAAACTGTGGCCGCAGAAGGCGAAAGCCGCTCTGTCCCATCGCAAGATCGACAACTCCGGCACCAAGGAGGAGACCGGCAAGCAGGTAGAACACTGCATCGCGCTTGCCCGGGCTTCGCAGAAGGAGAGTCGTCTGATCATCTGCGAAGACGACCACTGTCAGTGCTGCGTCACTCCGCTTGCTCTGGCCGTCGCCAATCAGCCGACTGGCACGCCGGGCGCAGAGCGGAAGTCGCGCAACGAGCAATATCGCGATCTGCTCAGGCGTGGAGCGGCTCTGGCCACCGACGATGCTCTGGACAAGATGGGAGACATCGCGACGACTTGCCATAAGCAAGCCGACGCGCATGTCGCCATCGAAGCCACCGCGGACAAAGTCGGACCGGACGGCTCCAAGTCGCTGGCCGGCAGCGAGCTGCTCGTGCGAGTGCTCATGTCGGTTAAGAACAGCGGCGACAATTGCCACTCACCGCCACCCGGTGACTGCAGCTGCGGTTGCGGCAAGACCTGCCGAGTTGCTTGCGCCTGCCAACCCGACTGTGGTTGCAAGTGCACGCCGCCGCCACCACCGCCGCCGCCACCTCCTCCACCACCTCCGCCGCCTCCTCCACCACCTCCGCCGCCTCCTCCACCGCCGCCACCTCCTCCACCGCCACCTCCTCCGCGCCGGTCGAGCGAGTGGTGGCTCGGTTTGATCACACTGCTCCTCGGCGTTGTGGTCGCTCTGCTGTTGGTCGGAGGAGCCACAGCGCTCTGGTGGTACCAGCCCTGGGTGAAGAAGCCGTGTCCGCCACCGGTGGTGGTGAACCCTGATCCACCCGGACCGGTCAAGCCGCCGGTTGTACCGCCAGTGTTAGTACCACCGGTAGTGCCGTCCGGCACTTTCCCTCCGCCTGCGGATCCCTGCCCGACCGGAACGGTGCGGTCGGGCGACGCTCCTAAATTTACCCTGCCTTACCTGCACAACCAGGTTCGGCAGAGAGCAACGGAGTATGTCGTAACCTACCTGCCTGATTGCCAGGGAGCGACGCTCGAATGCTGGTATCAGGACAGCAGCGGCACCAGACTGTTGCTGAACAGGCAGGAGTATGGTCCCAACCTGGCATTCAGCCAGCAATGGATCATCACCTACTCTCAGTTCGGCAATTACGTCTGGGTCGACCAGTTCAAGGCTCCCAACCTGTTTGTCAGTCGCTTCGTCTACGAGTACGACAGCGCCGGCAAGACGATTCGGTTGCGGCGTCTCGACGGTTATCAGCGCATGCTGACCAGAGTGACGGTGGCAGGCGGCTCTGATCCGGGCGCCGGACAGGTCGTCACTCTCGAGCGGTTCAACCAGTTCGGCGTTGCAATCGAAGTGCGTCGGCTGAGTTCGCTCGACGACTCTGCAGTGATAAGCGAGTTCTACATGTTCGACCGGTTTGGGCGGAAGTAAAACTCCGTCCAGCCGGCCACCGGCTACTGGCGCTCCCGGCATTCAAACCGGGAGCGCCTCGTTACGTTCATGACCACAACTTCAAAGGAAAAGGACAACATGTCAGACAAGAAATTCAGGAAAGCCGAAGCAGGCAAAGACTATCAGCGCCTCGACAACGGCGTCGTCTTCGTCCGCCGCCAGTTCGACAATCTGCTCGTCCCGTACCAGGAAGAGCAGATCCCCGACATCCTCGGCGCGGTCGATCACGGGCAGCGCATCGCCAGCACCAAGGTCTACGAGAAGATGGAAGCGCGCCAGCAGCTCGAATTCAACGCGCTCGTCCGGCTCCTGGAAGGAGCCAAACTCTCGGTGATCTTCGCCTTCCAGGGTTGGAACGGTGCCGGCAAGAGCGGCGCCATCACGCGCCTGGTGGGTGCCACCGGACACGATCCCAAGATCATCAAGTGGATCCCGATCGGCCCGCCCACCGACGACGACAAGAAGCACGATCACCTCTGGCGCTTCTACGACAACGACCGGATGCCGCGCGTCGGTCAGGTCAGCTGCTTCGACCGCAGCTGGTTCGAGCGGCTGATGATCGAGAAGGTCGAAGAGCTGACCGACGGCAAGCTGATTCGCCGGTCCTACGAGGAGATTCGCTCCTTCCAACAGGGGCTTTCCAGCCGCGGCGCCATCATGATCAACATCTGGATGGACGTCACGCAGAAGAAGCAGCTGAAGCGCCTGGAAAAGCGCCTCAAGAGCAACCCCTGGAAATGGAATCCGGCCGACATGGAGGAGCGGAAGCACGTCGCCGAGTATCGGAACGCCATCAACGAGATGTTCTACCGAACCGGCACCCAGTTCGCCCCCTGGCACGTCATCTCGAGCGAGAGCAAGAAGTACAGTCGAGTGACTGTCCTGCAGGTGGCCAACCAGGCGATCATCGAACGGCTGCGCGACGAACTCGGCGAACCGGAGCTGGTCAAGCGCCTCGTCGAGCTGCTCGGGCAGATCATGAGCGCCAAGCGGCTGATCAAAGTCATGCGCCGGCTGCTCGGTCGCATCATGACTCAGGAGAAGATCAGCGAGTCGCTCACCGAGAAGAAGCTGCGCGAAGTCCTCGGCGACAAGCTGCTCCGCAAGATCTTGCAAGGCAAGAAGCTCGAGAACGTGATCGCCGAAATCGACAAGGAAGAGCGCGAGAAGCGCGAGAGACAGCGCGAACGCGACAAGCTCCGCTGCCAGAAGCAGACCGCCGAAACCCAGGAGAACGACAAGCTCCGCCAGGTTCTCGGCGACGAGCTGGTGAGCGCGATCGCGTCTGGCACCAAGCTGAAGAAGATCGCGGACAAGCTCAAGAAACGGGCCAAGCAGGAGAAGAAGCGCCGGCAGGAAGCCAGCGAAAAGAGCTGATTTCAAGCCGGTTACAGCGCTTCCCAGCAGATTTAGTGGCGACTCAATCGCCCATTTTCGATGGACAATCAGGAGGAAACCTCCGTATGAATAGCGCCACCGCCACTGCCAGGCCGGGAAGCCCATACCAGCTGGAAATCGCGGCACGCGGACACCTGATCGTGTCCGATGTGCCGCTCAAGCTGGGCGGCAAAAACACCGGCATGACCCCCCACGAGATGTTTCTCGGCGGCATCGCCGGTTGCATCGCTGACACCCTCTGGATGCACGCCGTGCTGAAGAGCTGGGATCTCCAGGAGCTCTCGGTTACGATCACGGAAACGCTGGTCGACGACCCGAATCAACCAGGACAGAAGATTCCGCGTCTCGACGAGCAGATCCAGACCAAAGGCAACCTTGCTCCAAACCAGGTTCAAAGACTGCTTGCCCTGGCGCCGAAATGCCCGGTACACAAGCTCTTTACTGGCAACAAGCTGGTCAACACCACCATCTCGCACGTGCCACCAGCGGCTACTCCAGGCGTGCCGGCCGGGCAGCAGCCGTAATCGAATGGCTGAGCTCACCGTCGATCGGCGGTGAGCTCGAGCCCGGCTCAAGTGCTTCCGCGACCACTTTTCACGTCATCTTCTGTAGTTTTCTTTATCGGTTGGCACAAGAGCAACTAGTCGTTTAGCAAGCCACCGTTGGACCAGAACGCAGCGCAACACGACGATGGCGAGCAGCTGAAGCTGCGCCGCCCGATCGCCATAGGTTGCTACCGCGCTGGAAGTCAAATTAACCGGACGAGCAGAAGCGCATTTTAAAAGCGCTTCTAACTGGATTCACCTCGCGCCGGTTCTCCCTGGAAAGGGAATCGAACAATGAATGCACCCACCCCGACGCCGGACGAACAGAAGAAAAATGTCCGGCGTCTGATGATTTTCTTCGCATTGGTCTACATCGCCGAGGGACTAGGGCAAGTCGGTGGGCTGATCCACCAGCCGCTCAATTACTTCCTCGTCAAAGGGCTCGGCTGGGAAGCGGACAAAATCGCCGAATTCCTGGCCGTGCTCACCTTCCCCTGGGTGATTAAGCCTCTCTACGGGCTGATTTCAGACTTCATCCCGCTCTTCGGCTACCGCCGCCGGACATATCTCTTCCTGGCCAACGGTTTGGCTGTAGGCGGATATCTCTGGCTGACCGGGCTGACCGCCCCGAGCCAGATCCTGATTGCGCTTATGCTCACCGCTTTCGGCATGGCCATCTCCAGCACTTTGTGCGGCGCAGTAATGGTCGAGAACGGCAAACGCACCGGCTTGAGCGGCAGCTTTGTCAACCAGCAATGGCTCTGGTTCTACATCGCCTCCATTATCACCTCCTTTCTGGGAGGCTGGCTGATTAGCATCAGTCCTTCACCGCAAGCGGCCATGCAAATCGCGGCGTTGATCGTCGCCGTCTCACCTGTCGGCGTGATGGTCGGATGTTGGTTCTTGATCCAGGAGGAGAAAACTCAGATCAACCTGGTCGGTCTGAAGGCCTCCAGCGGCAGCCTCTGGAAAGCGCTCAAGTCGAAAACGCTCTGGCTGGTGGGATTGTTCCTGTTCTTCTACAACTTCTCCCCGGGATTCGGCACACCGTTGTTCGTCCATATGACAGATGTGCTCAAGTTCGATCAAACCTTCATCGGTGTGCTCGGCTCCGTGTCAGGTGTCGGAGCGATCTTGGGCTCATTCGCCTACATGTGGTTGCAAAAACGCATGACCATGAAGGGATTGCTCAATCTGAGCATCATTCTGGGAGCGCTTAGTCAGGCTACATTCGTGCTGCTCTGCCTGGGCACGATTCAAGTCGGCGCTTTCACTCTGGACCTCAGCGCTCATTCCGTCGCCATTGCTGTCGTCGTCAACCTGATCAACGGCATCATCGGCATGATCGCGCTGGTTGCCTCGCTGACGCTTGCCGCCGACTACTGTCCGGATGGCTCGGAAGGGTTTAGCTATGCCCTCCTCATGTCGCTCAACAACCTGGCATCGCAGCTTTCCGCCAACGTTGGAGCGTACATGTACGTGCGCATGTTTAACCACGTGCTGACACCGTTGATTGTGGTGTCGTCCGTAGTCACACTGGCCGCCTTCCTGCTTGTACCGATGCTGCGCCTCGGCAAGCGTCGACCCGGTGAAAAGAATTCGCCGGATCGGACGAAAGACGATCAGGCCGGCAAGACAGATCGTGACGGTTCCGACAAAAACACCAAGGAATGAAATCCGAAAGGAAACACTCCCATGAACCATTTCGTGAAAGTCCTCATTTACGCTTGCTTCGCCGCTGTCGCGACGTTGCTTCTCGGCGCCGGAGCGCACCTCAATGGATCGTTGCTCATGGCCGTTCCGCTGGCGGCAGCTGTCGGCTTCGTCACCCTGGTGGCCGGCGTCGCCAGCTTGATCGCCACCCGCCAGATCTTCAAGCTCAGCCAGTCCGGGCGCGTAATTGAAATCAGCGCCTTCTGGCTGATCGGCAGCCTCGTCTTCAAGGTACTCGGCGCTCTAGCGCCGGCCTGGTTGACGGTGACCAGCCCGCTCCTGGCCGGTGCAGTGCTTGTCCTGAGCGTGGTGGTGCTGGCCTTTGTGACCGGCAACATCGCCATGTTCGGCCGCCGGGCCCTTTTGCCGCAGCGGATGAAGTCCGAGTAACGGCTGCCGCAGGTGAGTACGCCGCAGCCTCAACCGTGTTCGTCGGGAGCCCCGGCAGCTAGTTGCCGGGGCTCCCAAGTGTTGTTCAGCACAATGCTGCGCCGGAAGACAAAGTCCGGCAGAATAAGGAGTTCCGATGCGCTGTTTCGAAGTCGCCACCAAAATCTATCGTCCCAACGGCTTTCTGGAGCTCTTTCTCCCGCCCACGGAGGACGAGTACCCAACCATTTATCCGGACTTTCCCTGTAGCAATTACGAAACCGAAGCATTTGCTTGGCTTCGAGCCGGACTGCCGGTTATCCCGGTCGACAAAGCGGCCTTTGAGAAGAAGGAAGCCTTCCGCACCGTCACCTACGATCACACGCCCTACGGCGTGACGATGCGCGATCACTTTCTGCTCCACGCCACGCTCAAACGTGACGGAAAGGGGTACAGCCTGCTACCGGAAGCGGATTCCGACCAGGAGAACGCCCTGATCAGCCTGCGCCCCGGTCTCGGGAAGCATCAGTTCTTGAAGGTCGAGGCTCCGCCCGATTCAATCATTGACAGCACCGAGGAAGGAGACAGTCGCAAGAGCTTCTTGCTGTCGCTGTCGCCGGGGCAAGCAGTGACGGTTATTCGCAGCGCTCCTTCCTTCTGGCGCTATCTGGGCGGACGGAAACAGACGGAGATGGAGCGGCTGATCTTGCGCTGGAACGGGAAGAAGCTCTCCTTGATGCTGCCGAACGGTCAGGAGCTCAGCGTCTCCAGCGAGCCCGACGAAGCCTGGTATCAGAATCTGGCCCGGAAAACTCGATTCGTACGCGCCTGACGGCTGCGTTTTGGTTGGTAGCTCTGCCTCCCTCGTTGTTGAAACAGGCAGAGCTACCAACCTCCAGCCATTCAGGCTTCAGACACATATATTTTTGGAGGTTTCTATTAGCTCCTATAGTGATTTTAATCAAACCCATGATTCAAGTAACACGTGTTGCTGATTGTTCGAGCGCTCCAATTTACCGGGAATAACCAAAGAGGAGTTACGCCTTCTTCGGACAAAAGCAATGTCGAAACGACCCGCCGGCGAAGCTGAAAAACAGCACGAAAAGGAGTTATCTAAAGCCACCAGTTTGAGTGATTTAGCTCAACTGCATTGCGCTCAGGGTGATTATAAACGCGCGGAGCAAACTTACCGGCAGGCCCTTCTTGCCTACGAGGACTTGCTTGGTCCGGCTCATCCGGACCTGATTGTAAGCGTTCATAAATTGGCGCTGGTTTGTCGAGCGCTCGAGAAGAACGAGCAGGCAGCAGGGTTGTACACAAGAGCATTACTGTTAGCCGAGCAGAATTTTGGCCCAACCGACCTGCGCGTCGCGACCAGACTTAACTATCTGGCCGGCGCCTACAACGCAAACCGTAACTATGCGCTGGCAGAGACAATTGTAATCCGGTCGCTGGACATCTATGAATCAGCGCTCGGTCCGGAGCACCACAATGTAGCGCTGGCTTTGTTGGCTCTGGCCATTCTTTGCCAGCGTCAAAACAAGGCTGAAGAGGCCGAAAGTTACTTTCAGCGTAGCGCCGAGATCAACCGGAAGCAACCTGGTTGCGGCTATCCTGGCACAGCCGAGAGCTTGAGTAAGCTGGCGCAAGCCTTTTACAGCCAGTCACAACTCGACAAAGCCGAATTGCTTTTCAGATATTCTCTCCTGCTGGCAGAAGAGGCGTCCTTTCCCGATCACCCGTTCGTCGCGCAGGCCCTTTCCGGGTTGGCCAGCTGGTTTATCGAACAAGACCGCTACCGGGAGGCTGAGCCACTCTGCAAACGAGCGCTGCAAATCTGGGAAGATCTTCTGGGCAGTGAGCACCCCGAAGTTGAACGCGTCTTGCGTGACTATGCAGCCGTCCTCAGAAAATTGGACCGTCCCTTGAAAGCCGAGCGGCTGGAGGCAAGAGCAGCAGAGATCAGCCGCACGCTTTCCAATTGAACGTCATGCAGCGATAAAGATCGCCAGAGCTTGCGACTGCCCGCTCAATTCAAAGTTTCGGCGCTCTACTTCTTGCTGTAGTATCACCAAGCAAAGAAAAAGCGAGGCGAGCCAGACCGAGAGCCGGTTTTGCTCGTCTCGCAAAAACTATTGGATGAGTGATGCTATCGAAGGCACCGACAGTCCAATTCAGCAGTCAACAATGCAACTGTCAGGCTGCGGTGCGGTAGACTTGCGCCCAGATGCTGGCAGCGATCACATGCGCCAGGAAGGCGGCTGTCGGCTGCAAGATGATCGTGAACGACAGCAATCCGGCCAGAATGGTCAGGCCAATCAGGCTGAGGACCGCCAGGATCACGTTGCCGGGATTGGCGGCGAGCTTGCTCACAATGGTGCCAACCTCGAAGCAAGCCACGAAGCTTTGCTTGTGAGCGTAGTGCGCGGACATGAGCGGCACGAACAGTACGAACAGGAAGAAAGCCGCCAGTGCGAACATGACCCAGACCGCCAGCACCGCCCCCGGTACCGTCACCGCTTGACCGGCCATCGCCTCGCTGAGCAAGGCCGACGCACCGAGCACGGCAGTGGAGATGATGAAAAGTCCGCCCAGAACGAAAGCGTAGATCATGTTTGCAGCCGTCAGCAGCAACCCGTCCTGAACCAGCCCGGACCAGTCGCTCCATTCCGGAATGGCTGTGGGCAGGGCGGTCGGACTCGCGTTGCTCTCCTGGCGCATCACCCGCACGGAGTAGCCAAGGGTGATAGAAGCCAAGAGGAGTTTGAACAGCCAGCCGATCTGTGGGATGAGCGAAACAGCAGAGACAGCGAGCATGATTACGCTGCCGATCAGGATCTTCTCGATCCAACGGTCTCCTCGAAAGCTGTTCTGGAAAGCTCGCTTGATATCAAGACTCATGATGGAAAGCTCCTTTGACACGAGGCGAAGCACAAGTTTGCTTCGCCTGTTGATTGCGCTTGGCGAACAGCTGAAAGCCGACGCCTGAGCGCTGAAGTTTGAGCAAAGCAAGTTCAGCCTGTACCTCAACGTTTGCCTTTCGGCAAAAAAAACACGTCCGGTTGTGTTCGATCCGTTGGGAATACTTGTGTTCGGCTGAGTTTTCGCTTGGTTGTGGAGATGCAATTAACGACTTAGCCTAAGGGACAGGCACCAATCAACTCAACCAGCCTCAGCCTCTTGGAAATAAAATAGTTCCAAAGTCTTGTTTCGCGAACGCATCCACGACACTGAATTCGTGGTTCAATTTGGCTTTGAATATCTCGAACCTTACCAAGAGCAACCCTTCCCAGGCACACTTACATGCAGCTAATCAACCATCCGAGCTTGCCTTCGCAAGTCGTGCGCCACAATCCATTTGCAAGCAACTCAGCACTCAAGTTTTTTTCGATTCTTGCAATTATGTTTTGCGTCTTAAGTCTTACCTGCTGTCAAAGCCCGGAGCAAAAGCGCAAAGCCAAACAAGCAGCCATGGAAAAGTTTTGCATCGGTGCTGTGAAGCACTTGCTGGACCACAATCCAGATACCATTCGTGAATCAATCACACACTTGCAACGCGAAGAGCTTACCGAAGGTGTCTTTGAGAAGATGCAAAGTGAGGATGTTCTGCCCGAAACCGAGCTGGGAGTATTGAAGATCATCCAGGAAGCGCAGGAAGCCGGAACCAGCAATGTGATCGAAGTGACTTCGATCAAACCGGTCGGAGACCTCGACAAGGATTTAGTTACCTTTCAGCTAACCGGAGTAGAAACGGCAAAGGCAAAAGGAAAGCCCGATCAGAAACGAGAATTCGCCTGCACCATCTCCTGCAGACTGATCGAAGGTTACGGGCAAGTGGTTGAAGTGATCGGGCTGGGAGCACCGCATGTGAAACCACAACCGAAAGCGGAAGAGCCGACCAAATCGAAGAAGAAGCGCCGACGTCGCTAGAATTAGCCCCCTGGCTAAATGTCAAGAAGAACTCCACAAATTCTTAACGCTACCTAGCGCAAGAATTCAATTTCACTGCACTTCTTCTCCAAGCGCTCAAACGAAGCATTGGACAGGTTGTCTTGCTCGTTAGCAAAACTCGCACAACTACGAGCTTTCGAAAAACTCACTTAACAAGTGTCCCTTTCCAGTTGAGGATTACTGCTCCTTTTTTCTAAGTTCTAATTCTTGATCTTTAGATAACAGTCAGTCAGCAGGTAGTCGCTTTACACAAACCTTTTGCAACCAAAAGCTCTAAAAAGCTCGCCCTCTAATCGAGGTTGGTGATCAGCAGAGTTTTGTGTTCCGCATCGACTGCTGCTGATTGCAATATCCGCCCGATCATAAAGCGCACTTGCGATGGTGGCGCTACGACTGTTCCCTTGCGGAAGATTGGAGAGTTTGATGAAGGAGCCCAAAGGCTGGTCCAGCGAAATTATCGTGTCGATCGTGATCGCCCTCATTTTGATCATCTCGATCGCTGTCGGCACGGTGATTTGCCACCATGGGGCCACACAGAACAACAGGGCCAGCTCCCTGCAAACCAAGCCGCTCGGACCCTTCCCGAGCAAACCGTGGAGATAGGCGAACAGTCCCGCCGTCTCAGCAACTCATTGCCAACAAAGTGCTGTGCCTGCGAAGGCGCAGCCGCACAACCTCCTTTCAAGGAACCGATCTACATGACCTCAAAAGAACGATTTGGTTTGTCGTCGCTCCTGGTCTTCGCGTTAGCTGCGCCGTTCCTCGTGATCAGCTTCTGTTCGGCTCTCGCGCAGCCGAACGGCGAATCTGAGAACCAGTCCATGATTCGGGCAGCCGTACGCAAGCTTCAGCACAGCAAAGAAGTCAGCGTCCGTCTGCAAGCGGTCGTAACGATCGCCTCGCATGCAGAAATTGTGACGAGCCAGACTCAATCCCAGCTGACCGAGTCCCTGGTTTCGGATACCGATCCACTCGTGCGTGGAGCGATTGCTACCACGTTCGCCCAGATTGCCGCCAAGCAGGCCAAGGGCATCGAACCGGGACCAAATGAAGAGAGGATGGTCACCGCTCTTTCAAAAGCGTTGTCACTTGAGCCGGATGAGTCTGTTCGCCGGGCGATCGCCACCGCCGCCGCGCGTTTCAATCACAATGACGCGGAGAAGCTGCTCAACGCTGCGCAATCCGACTCTAGCCGGTCGGTTCAGCAGGCCGCGCGCCAGGCCAAACTGCTTCGCGATCAACGTCGCATGAAACTCACGACCGGTTGACTCCGACGCTTTGCTCTTTCGACCGGCAAGCACTGTCAATCTGCTTGCCGGCTGGTGCCTTCATGCCGGCGAGACCAGGGCTGCGATGCAACTCAGGCGCGCTGGCACTACTGCTGCTTTGGCACTGCCACGCAGCAAAACAAATGAACAGGACGGTGTTCGCATCATGAGTAATGAACGAGAGCTGATTCCCACTCCCCAGCAAGTCAAAGGACCCTACTTCCTCGCCAACAGCCCTTTCCGGCGGAAGCTCATCCCCAAGGAGCTGACCGGTCAGAAGATGGTCCTCAGCGGCCAGGTGCTCAATACCGCCGGCAACACCATCGCCGGGGCGATCGTCCATCTCTGGGTAGCCGATCCCAGCGGCCGGTACGACAACCAGCTGGATAGCGGCGCGCCGTCCCAGCTCGATCCCAGCCAGCACAAGCTGCGCGGTCGGCAGCACACCAACAAGAACGGCTGCTACCGCTGGATCTTCCTGCGTCCAGGCAACTACCCGCTGGTACCGGGCGGCAGCCAGAAACGGCCCGCGCACCTGCACGTGCTGATCGAAGCGCCCGGCTACAAGAGCCTGGTCACCCAGATCTACATGCCCGACGACTATTGGAACACCAGGGACATCAAGGACGGACGCGAGGACGACTTCTTCCAGCCCGAGCTGGTAGTGCACCTGGCGCCGGCCGTTCCGCACGGCAAGCAGACGCAGGTCGGCACCTTCAACTTCGTCCTCTCGAAGGCGTAAGAGACGCCACAAGCCAACTTTCACGGAGATCGGCACCGGAAAGACCGGCAGCCGATCTCTTTGCTCGGTCGCTTCAGCACAGTGCCGGGCGACTTGAAACGGTTCGACCACAGTTCAGAGCTAAGGAGCTAATCCCATGACCCAACTCGCCGCTTCCACCAATCAGTTCGCCTTCGGTCTCTTCGCCGAAGCGCTCAAGACCGACGCCGGCAAGAACGTCTTCATCTCGCCGGCAAGCGTGTCGCTGGCTCTGGCCATGACGCTCAACGGCGCTCAGGGCGAGACCCGCAAGGCGATGCTGCGCACGCTCGGACTGCCGCCGCGCGCCACCGTCAAGCAGCTCAACGCTGCCTGCGCGCAGCTCCTCGAGACGCTGGCCAAGGGCGACCCCAAGGTCACCCTCGAAATCGCCAATTCGCTCTGGGGCAAGCAGGGCGTCGACTTCAAGCAGACCTTCCTCAACCGCAACAAGCAGTTTCACAAGGCCGAGGTCGAGACGCTCGACTTCGAAGGCGACGAGGCCGGCTCGCTCAAGCGGATCAACGGCTGGGTCGCCGAAAAGACCAAGGGCAAGATCGACTCGATCCTCGACGAGATCAACGCCGACGCCATCCTCTACCTGGTCAACGCCATCTACTTCTACGGCCCGTGGAAACACACCTTCGACAAGAAGCAGACCCGCCCGCGCGACTTCCGCCAGCTGGACGGCAAGAAGATCAAGACCGACATGATGTTGCAGTCCGGCGACTACGACTACTACGAGGACAAGGACTGCCAGGCGATCAGCCTGCCGTACGGCGACGGGCGCTACAGCATGATGGTGCTGCTGCCCAAAACCGTCGACTCCAAGAAGTTCGCCTCCAGTCTGTCGGCCGACGCCTGGTCCCGCCTGACCAGCCAGATGCGCAGCGCCGAAGGCGACATCGCGCTTCCCAAGTTCAAGCTCGAGTACAAGATCGAGCTCAAGGACGCGCTCTGCAAGCTCGGCATGGGCATCGCCTTCGATGACCGGGACGCCAACTTCAAGGGAATCTGCCCGGTCCGCCCCGGCGAGAACGTGTCGATCAGCAAGGTGAAGCACAAGACCTTCGTCGAAGTCAACGAGGAAGGCACCGAAGCGGCCGCCGTCACGGCCATCGAGATGGTGCGCACCACCTCGGTCATGATCCCGCCCAAGCGCTTCTATATGGCGGTCGATCGCCCGTTCGTCTGCGCGATCCGCGACAACAACACCGACACCATCCTCTTCCTGGGCTCGATCGTCAATCCCAACGAGTAGTCGAGACACGCAGCCAACAATTCTCGAGCAGCGGCACGAACAGTTCGTGCCGCTGCTCTTTCGCCCAGTAGTCGAACCTCCCGGCAGATCGCGAAGAAGAGCGTTGTCGCTCGTAAACAACCATTCGAGTGGAAGCGTAGTCGGCTCAGGCCGGCAACCCCCTCCACTCCCATTTCCTTTTGCTACTTTTTGGCATCTCTTTAAAACCACTCACCCATCTAGGCTGAGCTGCTCCTTTGAAATAGGGAGGAGACCTTACATGCAAAAAGATAACAAACGGTGTGGGCACGAAGCCTGCTCCTGCTGCTGTACGGCTCAGGTATCGTCTGCCGGAGACCAGGTATTCTCCTGGCCTGACCTGATCCGCATCATTGTTACCGCGGTCTCCATCGCGCTGGTTTGGCTGAAAGTCTGGGAGCCATTGGAATCGATCAGCCTGCTCGGTGTAGCTGCGACTCTCATTTGCGGCTTTCCGATTTACCGTCAGGCATTCTTCCAAATCAAAGCCAAGCGCATGACCATGGAGCTGTCGATGACAATCGCTCTGCTGGCTGCGCTGGCTATCTCTGAAGTGTTCAGCGCGCTGGTGATCGTGTTCTTTGTTCTTCTGGCGCAAGAGATTGAGAAGCACACACTTGCACGTGGAAGACGCTCGATCAAACGGCTGCTTCAGACGCTGCCATCGACAGCCAATGTGTTTCGCGCCGGAACGATTGAACCGCTGCCGGTAGACAAGTTGTCCGCCGGTGACATCGTCATTGTCAGACCGGGAGCAGCCGTGCCGGTCGATGGCAAGGTCCTGGCCGGCAGTTCATTCGTCAATGAAGCGGCGATCACCGGTGAGGCTCTCGCTGTGGAAAAGTTGCCTGGTTCGCTGGTTTACGCCGGCACCATCAATCAATCCGGAGCGCTCCAGGTAGAAACCACGCGCGTCGGACCAGATACCGCCTACGGCAAGATCATCGCCACCGTCGAAGAAGCAGAGCGAGCACGAGCCTCGATTCAAAAGACTTCCGACCGCATGGCCGGTCAGTTGGTGTATTTCGCGCTCATCTGCGCAGCCTTTACCTTCCTGGTCACCGGCGACCTGCGTGCCACCATCTCTGTCATCCTGGTGACCGGAGCTTGTGGATTGGCAGCCGGCACGCCGTTGGCGATTCTCGGAGCGATTGGCAGCGCAGCCCAAAGCGGAACGATTATCAAAGGCGGACTTTACCTGGAGCAGCTCGGCACAGTCGATACAGTAGTTTTCGACAAGACCGGTACGCTCACTACCGGCTCGCCTCGAGTAACCTCCGTTCTGCCAGAGGCACCGGCGACGGCCGATGAGCTTTTGTCGGCAGCTGCTACCGCCGAACTTGTCTCCGAACACCCGCTCGGCAAGGCGATCGTTCGCCGAGCCAAGGATCTGTCTCTGCCGGTGGTATCACCGACGGCATTCAACTACCTGCCCGGTCGCGGCATCGTCTGCAACGCCGGCAGCGACGAGATTACGATTGGCAGTCGCAAGTTTTTCGCCGAACGCGGTCTGACCCTGACGGACCCCGAAGTCAACCATGTATCGCAAGTTTTCGTAGCAAAAAACGGCGCGGTCCTGGGCCAAATTCAGGTCGCTGACACGATTCGCCCGGAAGCCAAGCAAGCGATCGCCGCTCTTAAGAGTCTCGGCATCAAGCCAATTCTCATGACCGGTGATTCCCACGCAATCGCCGAAGCTGTGGCTGGACAGCTCGGCATCGAGCAATATGCCGCCGCTCTTCGACCGGACGACAAACGGCAGCAAATCGCCGCTCTGACAGCTTCCGGCAAGAGAGTAGCGATGGTGGGAGACGGCATCAACGACGCGCCTGCCTTGATGGAAGCTCTGGTCGGAGTGGCCGTCGGCTCGGGTACGGATGTTGCCAGAGAAAGCGCCGATGCCGTCTTGATCGGCAACGACCTGCTAAAGCTGGTCGAAGCGATCAAGATCGCCCGCAAATGTCGTCGCGTGATCATCGCCAATTTCGTTGGCACTCTTGTGGTTGACGGATTGGGCGTCGTTCTGGCAGCGTGCGGATTGCTCAACCCGCTGTTCGCCGCTTTCATTCACGTCACCTCTGAATCGGTGTTCATCCTCAATTCAGCTCGACTGCTGCCGGCTTTCTCTCGCAAGAAAGCCAAGCCAGCACACGAACGAGCGAAATCGCACCGGCACGAGCACTAACTGATTTTTCCGTGTACGGAGACCGGAAGTGGCCGAATTCTTTGGCCATTTCCGGTCTCCGACCTTTTTCATGGGGATGTCCTGGGTGTCGTTGATCTTCGTCGACCAGCCCTGACCAAGACCATCTTAGCAATTGCAAATGGCGACCTGTTCTGGTCGCTTTTTGCAA